>CAYRSB010000045.1:0-2969 GCA_964426875.1 uncultured Atribacterota bacterium | reverse complement strand
CATGCGGGAATGACGAGTTAGGTAGCATGCGGGAATGACACTTTTTATCCGTCATCCCTGGACATCTTTACCAGGGATCCACCCTCATATTCGTCATTCCGGCACGTGTTTCAGCCGGAATCCAGGTGTTTTTTCATGATTTTGGATTCCCGCTTGAGGCATGCGGGAATGACGGATGGTGATGTCATGCAGGAATGACAAAAGAGGAGAACACGCGGAAATGACTGATAGGAGATCACGCGGGAATGGGAAAGAAGGAAAACCTGTGGGAATGGCAAAGAGGACTGGTCACCACGAGGGTTGTTTTTCGCATCCCGAAGCAATCTCCTTCTTTTCGCTACCTCTTTTTCTACCGCTTCCACGGGTTGCAAGCCCATCCTTTTACTACCCTTTGCCACCCCTTTTGGATGGTCTCAAAAACTTTTATGCTACCTCTTGGTCGGAGGATGAAAACACAAACCCCATAGACCAAAGCCCCAAGAGCCACAACCCCAAGGTACTCCCAGAAGTCCTGAATATGAGAGCGAAGAGGAAAAATAACCGCAACCATAATCAGGGTAGCACAAAGTATTTTCCCCAGGTCTTTTAAAAGCATTCTTCCTCCAACGCCTTGCATCCTCTGGCGAAGAATGACAAGAAGGGTCAAAAAGATAAATGTTGCACTCAGAGACGTTGCCAGAGCAAGACCTCTGTGTGCCATCCGATGCACAAAAAGGGCGTTGAAAAGAATATTTAAAAGGAGCCCAAGAATACTAACTTTGACTGGTGTTTTCGTATCCTGCAAGGAGTAAAAGACCCGTCTGACTATGTCAAGAGAAGCAGTGGGAAAAAGACCCAAAGAGTAAAAAGAAAGTGCTTGAGCGGTGATGAGTGTAGCCTGAGGAGTAAATGTGCCCCGCTCAAAGAGGAAGGCAATTGTTTCCTGAGAAAGCACCACAAGACCTGCTGCCGAAGGGACAATAAAGAGCCAGAGGGTTCCGAGGGACTGGGAAAAGAGGCTCCTAAGTTCTGCAATTTTCCCCTGAGCTGCCTGAAGTGATGTTACTGGATACACTGCCTGGGAAAGGGCAATGGCAAAAAGCCCTATGGGTATTTCTTTTACCCGTACAGCAAAATTCAACGCGGCGATGGTTCCCTCAGGCAGGAGAGAGGCAAAGACCCGATCGACGATAAGGTTTAAGTATCCCACCCCAGTTCCAATAAAAACAGGAAGCATAAGCGTCCAGATTTTTCGAAGCATCGGATGAGAGAAAGAAAAGCTTAAGCCCCACTTTGGCCATCTTTTCCTGGCAACAAAGCCCAAAAGCACGACCTGAAGAATAGCCCCAAAAAGGCTTCCCAAAGCAAGGCTAATAATGGGAGACTTTTTTGCTCCTACAAGGAAAGCGATAAGGCAAATGTTATACAAAAGTCCTGTCAGGGCAGGAAGGGTGAACAGGCGGTACGAGTGAAAAACCCCGGTGGAGAGTCCAAGAAGCCCAAGAAACACAAGAGAGGGGAGCATGATTCTATTCATAGAGAGGGCAAGACGCAGACGTTCTCCCTCAAACCCTGGAGCAATGGCTTTCATGAAAAAGGGGGCTATGAGGTACCCCACAAAAAGCATGACAATAAGGTAAAGCAGCGAAACACCGCATACTGCTTTTGCTCCTTTCCAGGCGCTTTCTTCCCCCCCTTTTTCCCGCTCTTCCACAAAAACGGGAATAAAAACCGTGGTCAGAGCACCGCCAATGAGCCCGGCAATGGTCGTGGGAAGGACACTTGCTACGAGGAAGCTATCAGTCACCGCACTGGCTCCGAAAAAATGGGCAATGAGCATTTCCCGAAGAAAGCCTAAGATGCGACTCAAAAAGGTCGTAAGGAGGATGACAAAACTTGCCCGGACAATGCTTTCTTCTTTCCTTTGCATCACGGGGTATATTATATCAGGCTTTGCATTTCTGCCCTTGCACGGTATTCCCCTTGGTCTTTTCCTATGACCGACTGGAAGGGCGTTTTCCAGGAGATTTTCTCCTCCCACTCTCGGAAGCATTCGTATCCCAATCCACTCCTTCTTAAAAAAGACGGTGATTTTGGCCTTTACCAGGTTGCTGATAAAACCTGCTGGCTTCCTCTTTCTTTCAATCCCTCATTTTTTGGTTTTATCTATGATGAAGTCTTCATCCAGAGAATCTACGAGTGGGGACCTTGTACGATACACTCTGGGGATTGGGTGGTTGACGCTGGAGCCTGCGAAGGATTCTTTTCCCCGCGCCTTAGAAAAGGGAGCAAACGTCCTTGCTTTTGAACCTGTTCCAGAGCTTGCCAGAGCCCTCGAAAGGACACCGATAAGTTTATCCAGAAGGGAAGAGCGAAGGTTTTCCCTATTGACATCGCCTTCCTAATGACTGGCGGGTGATTCCAGGGATAATTAAAAGCTTTGGGATGGAGTACGGGATAAGGTTTGGAAATGGTCTTAAGTTTCCTCAATAGAGTGCTCACCAATTGAGGGTATAGGCATACCTTGGCGAAGCCGAAATATAAGCCATGCTTCAAGGGTTTCCTTTAGATTTCTACGGCACTCCTCAAGGGTTTTCCCAGCAGCCCAAACACCCTCAAGGTCAGGGATTTCCCCATAGTAGGGTTCTTCGTCCTGAATGAATTCGTACCGTGCCCCTTCAAGAGCTGCCTCTATGTACTCAGTAAGCATTGCATTCCCTCCACGGGTATTGTATTCTTCTTAACCGTCATGCCTGAATGTAGTTATCAGGCACCCATGTTTTTTGATGAGACTGGGGATTCCGGCTAAAGTATGCGCCAGAATGGTTTATTTTTCAGTCGTCATTCCTGTATGTTTCCTCATTTGTCATTCCCGTAGTTCCCCTTTTTGTCATTTCTGCATGTTTCTTTCCTTTCGTCATTCCTGCATGTTCCCCTTTCGTCATTCCCGCATGCTTTCCTTCCTGTCATTCCCGCATGTTACCTCATTT
>CAYRSB010000044.1:0-3084 GCA_964426875.1 uncultured Atribacterota bacterium | reverse complement strand
TCTAGCAACCTACCGAGGTTGCTGTTGCACTTGGCCCTCGCCTAGGGGCTCTCCCCTTCTCGACTACAGTCATGGTTATTTCCACAAGGCTCTGGATCTTTGTCTCGCAAAAGCCAAGGACAGCACTTCGTACCGTATCATTGAAAAGAAGGTACATTTCTTCTGGAACACCTTTCTTCCCTAGCAAAGCGCCAATGATGGAGCCAGCTGTAGCCCCGTTGCAGTCTGTATCCTTACCGCACATGACCGCGATGGAGACAGTCCGTCTGAAATCTCTCTCACCAAAGAGGAGCGCGATAAGCACATAAGCAAGGTTTGGCAGCGTGTGTACTCCGTGGTACCTTCCATAGTGCTCTTCGACTTTTTCCCACACCTCAAGCCAATCTTTTGTCTTCTTACTCCATTCCATCACCTCTTTCACCATTTTGCTGAGCCGGGAACGTTGGGGTACCTGAGAAAGGCCTGCTGCGATAACATCCTGAATGTCGTCACTTACAAGAGCCGCAGATATAGCTCCTGCAACAAACATCTCTCCATAGATACCATTTTTGGCGTGGGAGAGTGCAGCATCCCGATACGCCAGGGAAGCGGCAAGTTCTGGATTTCCAGGAGCGAGGTATCCAAAGATGTCGGCCCGGATTTGGGCACCAATCCATTCCCGAAAGGGATTCCAGTACGTAGCGGTAAAGGGAGGTTTAAGACCTCGAACAAGATTTGCGTAGGCCTGACGCTCAGCGGTGTATACCATATTATAGGGAAGGTGGGAGAGCCACATGTCCCCGACGTCCTCGGAGGTGAAATCAAAGCCGTTTTCCTGAACAAGTTTGAGGTTGAGGATAGTGTAATCTATATCATCGTCTCGGGGTACCCAAGAGATGTTTCCCCTCATTGCCTCGATGGCAGAGGGATGGAAGGGATGTCTTCCCTCCTCAATCTTCTCAGGGGCGTACACAAAATAATCAGTAAGAGGATATGAATCAGTAGCTTTCAAATAAGCTTCAATGTCTTCCCTGGACCATCCTTCAACCGGTTTCCCCAGAGTACAACCGATACATCTTCCAAGCCATGCTCCCTCGATTCGTTCTCGAAGCAGGCTAAGATCAACCTTTGTAGGAATCTCAAACTCCTCTTTAGGCTTTTCTTTTTGGATCGTCTCCCAATCAGAGGGTTCAAAGTATGGATAGTCCCGTCTTTCCTGCAATCCAGAGAGTGCAATGTAGAATTTCTCGATTTGTTCGAAAGAATTTGTCTCTCGCAACTTTGCCAGTTCCTCTCGAACCGATGGGGGAACATCTTTACCTTCTTCTTCAAGTTGTGCAAGTTCGTGTCTGAGAAGTTCCAGCATTTCTTCCTTCTGAAAATGAGTGAGGTTGCCAGTTGGACTTTCTCCATCTTTCATCACGTATGCACCTCCTCCAAACCGAAATTGAATCCATCCCTCACCCTCGAGAATTCGCAACGCTTCCCTGACCGTGGGTCTCCCTACACCAAGGATTCGAGCAAGCTCATTTTCTGCAGGGAGCTTATCCCCTCGCTTAAATATTCCATGGACGATATCCCTTCGGATTTCCTCGGCAACTAAAACAGCAAGCGTTTCTCTTCGTATAGGTCTCATGGTACCACTCCTTTGTCATACAATTTTACAAACATACATATAGTTTGTCAAATGTCATCACGTAATCTTTTTGGATAAGGACACCAAGTGCATCTGATTGTGTTGTAGGAACTTCTGGCTGGGCCGAACAGATAATCCCTTCTGTCATTCTTGAGGAAGGCGTGGCTCCAATGGACATTAGAGTAAATTAAGGAAACTGCTTTGACAGTAAAGACTCTGATGGGGCTTTAGAGGGGTTGGGCGCTTTTGTAGCTGGCTTCAGGATGTGGAAGAACCAAAGGGGATCGAATCTCTCGGAGGTCCGCCGCCTCTGTGTTTTGCCCTTTTTCATCCCGGTGATGGCTAGAAGCAAGAGTACGTTATGCGACGCGTGAATGCAGGAAGTTGTCTTCTCAAGGGTGAATCCGAAGACTCTGGAGGGAAGGTATTGATTCCTTGAAACTCGGAAGGGGTGAAATGCTCTCCCTAAACGGTGGCATAGCGTACATCTTTCAGTGTCCCCTAAAACTACACTTGCTCTGGGCCCAAGCCTTCTCAAGAGAGATGGTGCTGTGAGTTTCAGGCAAGTTCTCCAAAGAAGAAACCTTAATTTCTCATAAATTCCCTGGGGTCTTCCCATCAGTGAAGCCCAAGTTCATCGAATTATCGATGAGGCTGTACACTGATGGCAGACAATTTTTCCTTGGTCGAAAATTGTCTGGAACTTCCAGCAGGCTTGGTAGAAGAAGATCGCCCGCGCAATCCTCTTAGTTCTTGCGTCTCCTCTGAAAGGGAGAATGCGCACTCTCTGCTATTCCTAATCCCTAATCAAAGTGGAAGAAAGGGGGGAGGTCTAAAGGAAGATCTCCGGACAGTGGAGTAGTCGAGGGGTTCCTTAGCCTCGGAGATCGCCCTGACACTCCCAATAAGGAGGCCGACGATAGGACGCAGTAGTATACTTGTGTAAAAAGGAGAACACCAACAGAGAAAAAGGCCTCCTGATAGGTACAGCGGAGAGGAAAAAGCTCAAAACACTAATGACTCCCAAGGAGATGTTTCAGAGACCGTGACTGAAATGCTGAAAGAGAACATCGAAACTCTATCATGGAAAGAAAAAGGGGGCAAGGCACTCAGGCGTTCCTTCAGGAAGAAAGCAAAGGAGAGTCAAGGAAATCTTGGAGGCAATCACCTCCTTAGAAGAGAAGAAAGATCGGGTCTTGAAGTCCTGGTGGGGAAAATCGAAGACCTCGCCATTCTGAGAACAGGAAAAAGGGGTTCCATCCCCTCTTTTTGGAATCCTACAAGCCAATCCTCTCCTTTCTGAATGCACTCATTTTGGCTCTGTGGTAGAGACAGGTATTCCACCAGAGACTGCCCGCACAGTGAAGAGCCCTTTTCAAGGAGAGACACTCTCCGGGATGGATTTTCCCGGATGAGGAGTTTAGTCAAGGAGAAGGGGGAAGAGTGGCAAAGACAACCACTCACCAAAT
>CAYRSB010000043.1:0-3205 GCA_964426875.1 uncultured Atribacterota bacterium | reverse complement strand
CAGTATAGGGGGAGAAAGTGGGGAAAGAAAATAGGAAATATTTCCTATAGGCAATCGGGGAGAGTACCGGTCCGGGAAAGGCCTGTCTCCGAGGGGATACTCTCAAGCGCTGTGTACTGCGAGAGGATAAGGAGGCTACAGCAAGAGGCTGCCCGGTGGGGAGGTGGGAGAGTTCTTCCACAGCCAACGAGGACAAGGTTGGCACTTTTTAGAACTTTCCCGAACGCTTCTGGCGGCACCTCGACAGTTGCCAGTTCATGACCTGCCTCCGTGCCTCTCACTCCGGGTGAAGTGTCCGGAACACGGGGTCAAACAGGCTAATCTCCCCTGAGCCGAGGCCAAATCGCGGTTCATCATCCTTTTTGAGTCCTTGGTCATCACCTTACCCTTGCATACCGACACCAAGGAATCAGCAGCGATCTCGCAAATCAGTTGGGATTAGGCCTGTTCATCTTGGAGCAGGCAGTGGCCCGGGGGTTGGCGACCAAAGCCGAAGCAACTTGGAGCAGGGGTAGTGGATAAGGCCCTGGACGGCCGAATAAGGAGGCCCTTTCCAGTTATTTTGAGGCCTTGGGCAAAGAGAGTTATACCGCGGTGAAAGTGGTGGCATGGACACGTAAGAACTGTGTATTCAATCCACCACAGAACATATCAGGCGGGAGAAGATCGTCTTTGATATCTCTCATGCTATGAAGCGGGCGAACGAGACGGTGGATGCGGTGCGGTTGCAAGAGCACCGGACTCTCTTCGCCAAAGAGGATACCCCCTAGCCAGGACCAAATATCTCTGGCTTTATGGGAAAGAGAACCTGTCGGCCAAATATCAAGAGCATTTTGCCTCCCTGAAAGGACTCAATCTTAAGACGACACGGATCTGGGCGATTAAAGAGAGTCTGTGACGGTTTTAGAATTACAGAGACGTTCGTTGGGCGAAGAAGTATTGGTGGTATTTCTGGGCCATGCATAGCCAGTTAAAGCCAATAGTGAAGTCGGCAAAGATGTTGAAGCAGCATTTGGAGAATCTCTGACACATTTCAAGTACCGGGTGACGAATGCGGTAAGCGAAGGGTTAAACAACAAGATTGAAGCTATCAAGAGACAGGCCTATGGTTTCAGGAATCAGGAACATTTCAGGACGGCCATTTGCTTTTATATGGTGGTTTACAACTTTACCCTCAGACCCACGGGAATGTCCGATGAATCTGAAAGAGATAACCTTTTCGGTCATCACTGGTGCCTTCCATTCCGGTTTCTTCCAAGGCACGGTCGCGTCTTCACAATACCTGTCCACCGTATGCCGAGAGATTCCCAGTCCCGCGCTATCCGGCGTTTCGATAGCTTCTCCACCGCACACTTGTACCTGATTAACCCATACAACTCCACGTCGACCTTCACTCCTTTCGCCCCCTGGTTCATGGTCTCTTACCATACCATGATATCCCAATATACCCTCCACGAACCTTTCGATGGCCGACATGGCCTCCATGATGTCGCGTAAATATAATTTCGCATCCCTCATAGATAAACGGTCTCTCTCAAAATGATGTCTTTGAGCTCCTTCCTTATGGCGTCATAAGGGACCACATCAACCTTAAGCGAAAGCTTTTCCTCGAGAAAGAGAGAAAGCCCGATAAAATGGATGAGGTCGGCATCTTCTTCAAATCGAACGAGGATATCAAGGTCGCTCTGCTCTCTTTCTTCTCCCCGAGAGTAGGAACCGAAAATGCCCAATATTTCTGCCTTGTACCTCTCTTTAACTACCTCTTTGAGACTCTCCAAAAGAGGCTTCAACTCTTTTATTTTCTCTGTACCCAAATTCTTTCCCCAGGATAAACTCTTGCCTTGACCGTATTGCACCAAATTTCCGGCACCTCCAGCGTTGTCTTTCCTGTAAAACCCAAGAGCTCCTACCTCGTCATTCCGGGGGTCGTCTCTTCGTTTCCCGTGGAAATCTCTGGGGTTGCTACGGGAGACACAAAACACGTCTCCCTCGCGACAAAAGAGAAGAAATCATTCCGGCATTTTAGCGCCTTCAAACTGATTCCTACAATTCCAGGGGATTCAACACCTTGAGCCCAGGGAAGTACTTCAGAGGAATCCCCTGGTCGGCAGTAAGAAAAAGGTCGGCCTGGTGGAGTGCATGAGCAGCGATGAAAAAATCCGGAAGAACATGGCGAGGGAAACCCTGAACTCTGTGGCATGCAGGACATACTACCTGGATCTCTGCTCCACAGGTAGCACAGTAATAAAGAGAACCACTGCGCCTGTGATGCTCTAAGTATTGCCGAAAGGCAAAAGACGCCGTGGACCAGACCTCCGGAACCAGTTCCCAGTCAACCAGAATGCGGTTATCCTTTAAGAAAACCTCAAGCTTCCCCTTTTCAAGCAGAAGCTCAAGCTCAGACCAAACGAAAGGAGAGATCAGCAGTTGCCCTCGACGGTCGTATTCTGCAAGCACATCCGCTATTTTCTGCGCCGAGGATTTTGGCTCGCCCCGGAGCAGGAAAATCAGGACATTTGTGTCCAGGGCAAACCGCACTTACTCTCCACCCTCCGAAGCGCTTCTACCCCTGAGTTCACGCACAAAGGCCACAGGGTCCTCAATTCCCCGGAGTTCTTCGGCACAGTAACCGATATATTTGCGAATCGGAAGCGGGGGCTTATGTGGCCGGAGATAAAAACCTTCACCGGTACACACTAACTCGAGTTCCCGGACTTCCCCGCTGATACCAAGGGCGCGCCGTACCTCAAGGGGAATGGTTGTCTGCCCTTTGGGGTTCAACTTGAGGATCCACCTCAGGGCGTTCCCTCTCTTTTGTTCCTCCACATCCATCTTTTGACGCCGTACCATTGTCGCCAACCCCAAATTCTTACCGATTAGTACAACTTTTAAGTATATTATACCTGTGAGGGGTGAGACATCAAGTCGAGGAAAAATAGAATTTATCTATCCCATTCATTCTGGGACTCACATTCCCCCAGCTATTGTACAGTGAGGCGATTCCACCTTTGTATTCTCTACTCAAAAAGACGGGACTGCCACGGAGGCAAAAGACGCCCCCTTGCGACGGCCTTCAGCCGGACCGCCACGGGGCTCCAGAAAAAACCGAAGCCCCTCACGGTGACAAAGAGGGAGCGAAGCAATCTGATGAAGTCGTTGCGAGGTCGCCTTTTTGTTTCCGAAGCAATCTTTAAGATTCCTCGGC
>CAYRSB010000042.1:0-3737 GCA_964426875.1 uncultured Atribacterota bacterium | reverse complement strand
CGATTTTCTCCTGGAAAAGGAGGAGTTTTCCCACGGGTTGGATGGGTCAAATAATGTTTGCAGTTTGTCCTTAACTGACATCGGAGACTCTTTTTAAACAGAGAGATTGCCTTACAAAAATGGAGATAGGACTCACATTTCCTAAAGCCACCAGTACACTCCTTCCCATCCGTAGCGGCTAAGAAGCTCTTTAGCTTCTTTTTCGCTCTCGCAGTTTACCGAGATGAGAAGTCCTTCAGGACGGAGTGCGCTCACCACGAGCTCAACTTCCTCTGGGGCGCAGTAAACAATGATTGCTTTTTTCTTCGATTTTCCTGGTGCCCAGAGGTTGATCCAGGCGGTGGTACCTTCTTGTTGGCCAAGAATCAGATTGTAGTAAGTCTCCTCATAAACCCTTACCCAGGCTTCCCAGAGTAAAACCATCGCCCTCTTAACCCCTTCTGGATTATCGACAAGATCAAGGCAGAGGTTCTGAGGACTTCCGCGCAGTACTGCCAGAGCGTCCATGCTGGGATGGATGTCGGTGGCGCCTACTAAGAATTCTCCTTGTGAAATTTCTAAGGCATGGGTTACAAACTCTTTGGTCTTCTGCCAGTAAACACTGTCTTCGTGGATGCAAAGGTGCAAGAGATCTGCATAGTCATTGAGTACAGGATAACCCCACCTTGCCCAGGAAACCGGAATGACTCCCTCTTGGATGAATGAAGGCCCAGTTGCTACTGGTGGAAAGAAATCGGAAAACTCGATTTCGGCTCCTAAGTATGCGGAGAAGACATCAGTCCCAAAATTTGGAAAATAGCAGGGAAAAGCGAGACCACCATAGAACGTTGCTCGAAGTATTTCTTGAGCATTTCGAACGACCTTTTCACTGTCGAACCGCTCTTCCTTGCGGATCCAGAGTCCTTTTCCCATCAGGATCTCTCTTGATCGGGGGTCATCCTTTGGGGCTGTCACCCAGAGAGGGATACGATCCAAGAAATCATTATTCCACCAATAAAGATAGTGCCTTTTGATTGTCTCCCACGCCTCTCTATTTACCCTTCCTTCTTTTTCTACCTGCATGTTCTCTGCCCTCCTTCAATAATTAGCCCTTCACCGCGCCGGCGGTGAGACCCCTTACTAAGTATCGCTGGGTGAAAAGGGTGATGAGGATTGAGGGAACCATCAAAAGAGTGGCCATGGCGGTGAGCCCCTGCCAATCCACTTGGACAAAACCAATGAACTCGGAAATGACGACCGGTAGCGTTTTAGAAGAGGCCCTGGTGAGAACCAGGGCAAAGAGGAATTCATTCCAGGACCAGACGAAGGAGAGAATGGCAGTAGCGGCAAGTCCGGGGGCGACGCTGGGAAGCATAATGCGGTTGGAGAGGGCAAAATGTGAGCAACCATCAATGAGCGCTGCTTCATCGAGGTCCCTCGGTATTTGTCTGAAAAATCCGGCCAGCATGAAGATAATAAAGGGCAGACCATAGGTAGAATGGGCAAAGACCAAGACCTGGCGGGTATCGATGATTCCGAGGCGTGAGGCGAGAAGGAAGAAAGAAGGGAGCAGGGCAATGGGAGGAAACATCCGGGCGGCGATGATGGCCAGAGAAACCCAATTGTAGCCACAAAATTTCCATCTCGTCAGGGCACATGCTCCGAGAGCACCGAAGTACATGATGATGAGCGTTGTGCTTGTGGCCACGATAAAGCTGTTCAAGAGATATCGGGAAAAATCCTGAAGTTGGAAAACTCGCTGATAATTCTCTAAGGTGGCTCGGAAAAAGAGTACCGGCTTCTCGGTGTACACATCAATTCGTTACTTAAGAGAAGTCGTCACAATCCAGAAAATGGGAAAGAGGACGGAGAAAACAATGGCACAAAGTGCGCCGTAGAACCCTATCCACCAGAGCAGGCTTTTTGATTCGGGACCCTTCACACTTTTTGACCCCCTCTTCTATTTGACCTGTTCAAGAAATTGCAATTGCAAGACTTTGATGAAATACCAGGATATGAGAATTACCGAGCCAAGAATGAAAATGGCTATTACCGATCCTCTTCCCATATTGAAGTGTCGGAAAATCCATTCATAGCTCAAGAATCCCAATGTCGCTGTTCTTCCCCCCCGGTCCCCCATTGGTCATAACATACATAAGGTCAAAGACTCGAAGCGTATCCACCAGACGAATGATGAGGATGAGAACGAAACTGGGAATGAGGAGTGGGAAGGTGATTTTTATGAATACTTGCCACCCTGTCGCTCCGTCAATACGGGCTGATTCTAAGGGCTCGCTCGGGATAACCTGGAGACTGGTATACAGAATCAAAAAGATGAAGGGAACATAGAGCCAGATATCAGCAACCGCGACCGCATAGAGGGAAAAGAATCTCTCTTATCTTTACTGCTGCCTCATCCAGAGCAGCCTTAGCATCGGCTTGCCCTGTGACGACCTTAGAAATGGCAAGCCCCCACACATCGATGATGGAGGTGATTTCGGGTATTCCAGGTCTTTCTTTCGTATCCTCAAAGCTGATGTTTACCGCTTTTTGCCAGGGTATCTGGGGTTCCAAGGTTTGAATAATCGAAAGGCGACATGCCGGAACTCCCGCAGGAACGTGGATTTTCTCCACCATCTCTCTGGAGTTGAAGAAGGCCAACCACATGTACGCCCATTCCTTATTCTTAGAGAACGCCGATACTGTTCCCCCCCCACGAACCCAGTCGTGGAACCCGCTTCACCTTTTTGGGCATCGGCGCATATCCAACTTTTCCAACTACTTTAGACTGGGTGGGATCCTCCATCGCTGCTCCCAGGTAGGGCCACATCTGGAGCATTGCCAGACGTCCTTGCTGGAAAGCCGCGCCAGATTCTTCGTTACCCCAATTCGGGGCATCAGGAGGAGAGAATCTGTTAACTGCCTCCGCGTAGGCCTTAAGGGAATCCACTCCCACCTGGTCGTTGAAAACGGGGTTCCACTTCTCGTCAAAGTACTCCCCACTCCACGACCACAGCCAGGTGCTCCAGGTGCTTGAAGCCCATTCTCCCTGTTTGGGAGTAGTGCCGAAGCCCCATACATCGGGAAAATTGGGGTTGTTGGTGAACTTGCTTGCTAAATCAAACAAGTCGTCGTATGTCTCAGGAGGTGTTACCCCTGCCTGTTCAAAGAGATCCTTGCGGTAGAAGAGGACCTGGGTGCTTCCATGATGGGGAATCCAGTAGGTGTTCCCCTGGTAGGTGAGAAGGTTCACAATGCTTTGGGGGGTAATCTTCAATGTCAAAACGCGGGAGATTGGGGTCGTTCCAATACTTATTGAGAGGTTCGATATAGCCTGCATAAATGAACTCCAAGGACCACAGACCTGGGATGAAGATAACATCGTATGTTCCTGTCCGAGAGGTAAGATCAACGATGATTTTTTCGTGGAGATTCGCCCAGGGGATAGCATTGACTTCCACCTTGATTCCAAATTGCTGCTCAAAGAGCTTGCTCACTTCCAGGGCGGCTTTTTGCTCTACTGGCTCGTAGAGGACCACAGTGAGTTTTTCAGGTCTGGGTGCAGCGGGAATTTTACTGAAATCGGGCTCTGCAGCAAGAACCGTCGTTAAGTTGAGGAGAAGCAAAACGGCGCAAAAAAACCCAATAAACCAGAACGTCCTTTTCATGTGTACCCCTCCCTTTTGTCTATATTGATATAAGATACTGTAACACGGGCTACAATGTTTGTAAACCTTTTGTAGGCTGAATTCTTGGGG
>CAYRSB010000041.1:0-3964 GCA_964426875.1 uncultured Atribacterota bacterium | reverse complement strand
CAGAGGGTGGAAGCGGTGATGTATCCTACCCCGGGGATGCTCATGAGTTGCTCTACTCTCTGGGGGTGCACTACTGCAATGGGAAGGGCAGCTGCAAGGAGGGCACAAACGAGATTCCGCTCATACCCTCCTTTGCCTCAACCACAATGAGGGCAGGCTGAAGGTTTTCGAGTTTTCTGACCAGCTTCCCTATCCCCTCTGCGGTGTTGGGGAAAGCTTCGGTGCGTTGCCTCCCATGGACTGCCACTTCAAGACCCATCTTGCCTACATCAGTACCCCCGTAGTGTTTCTCACCATTTGCCATTGTCCTCATCCTTTCGTACAGTCCCTTTGTGAGCCCTCATTAGTACTGATACGGTCCACGAAGACCACTCAACTGTTCGGGCTCTTTCCGGTGAGGGCATGGTGACCAAACTGCGAGACGGTCTCTCCAAGACCCAATGACAAACGGTCTACCATGCCCCTTTTCCTCTTCTCTTATACCGTACAGTTACATGGGAATCATGCTAACGACAGAAAGAGGAGTCATTAGTATGATAATAAAAGGGACATAGCAGGTTGGTCGCCATTAGGTCCCAAAGACCGTCTCGCAGTACAACCGCTGTGTCCGCCATCCAAGAAAGCCCAAACAGTTTGAGTGGCTCCAGAAGGCCGAATCCTTACTGGTGCGGGCTTTCCTTGGTTGTAGGGAGGAATCAAACCAATGGCAACCACAAGCGCTGATTTTGTAGGGATCGGTGTTGGAAAGAGCTGGCTGGACATCGCCTTATCAGGCAGCGGAGTAGTCTGGCAAGAGCCAAATCCTGGTTTTAGTCAAGGCCCTGCAACCACAATTGATCGTCGTTGAAACCAGTGGGGGGTATGAGCAGTAGCTTGTTCAGACCCTGCTTTTGCATACCTCACCGGTGGCGGTGGTCAACTCAACCTGGGTGAGAGCCTCAGCCAAAGCAACCGGCGAACTCGCCAAAACGGACGCAATCGATGCTCGGTTGGTCGCAGAATATGCTGCCAGGGTTCAACCGGAAGCCCTTACACCCAAAGATGCTCAGGAAATTCAGCTCAAGGCGCTGGCCACCAGGTGCGAACAGCTTATGGAGACGTGTGCAGCCGAATTCAATCGTCTAGGAACAGTCGAAGCAGTATGTACCCTGATATTCAAGAGCATATTGAGTGGCTGAGCAACCGGATAGAGGAAATTGAGACTGCCATCAAGGAGTTGATCCAGAGTGTGTCCGAGTGGGAGGGGCAAATCAGAATCTTAGAGAGCGTGAAGGGGGTAGGTTTCCTCACCGCGGTAACACTCCTGGCTGAGATGCCGGAAGTAGGTCAGTTATCTTGCCAGAAAATCACTGCCCTGGCTAGGCTGGTTCCCTTCAACTGAGACAGCGGGAAGAAACGGGGTAAGCGGAGGACATTTGGTGGCCGCAAAGGGATCCGCCGAGTCCTGTATATGGCCTGTCTTTCAGCCATCAAGCATAGTCTGGTCATTCGTTCCCTTTATCTTCGTTTGATGCATAAAGGTAAAACACTTGAGGTGGCGATCACTGCCTGTATGCGGAAGATGCTCACCATTTTGAATGCCGTGGTTCGCGATCGAACGTGTGGAGGTCACCACTGGTTCCTGACAACTGATTTACCTCTTGACTTTTCACACAGTTACTACGAGGTTATAGTTCTGTCTCCGAAGCAATCTCTCCCTTTTCCATTGTATCTCTTCCTGCCACTTCCACAGGGTTAAGAACCTACCTTTACCATCCTCTGCCATCCCCGTCGTATGGCCTCAAGAACTTTTGTGTTGCTTCTTGGTCGAAGAATGAGAATGCAAGCTCCATAGATAAAAGCCCCAAGAACCACTACGCCAAGGTACTCCCAGAAGTCCTGAATATGGGGGCGAAGAGGAAGGATAACCGTAACCAGAATAGCACAGAGGATTTCCCCCAGATCTTTGAAAAGCAGTTTCCCCTAATGCCCTGCATCCTTTGGCGAAGGATTACAAGAAGAGTCGGGAACATAAAAGTCACGTAACCGGTAAAGTGGATGCAGCCATTCCTGCAGACGCTTCGCGCAAGGAACAGATAAAGGGAAGCCGTACCAAACTGCTGGGGTAATTTACAATTCACCGAGAAACTGCGATGACTTCTGGAGTCAGAGAAAAATCAAAAACAAGTACCTTTTAAGGATTGCCTATGTGAGCCTCTTGCAGGTGGAGCGAGGTCTGTTGGAAATAATAAGAGTGGTCGGTCGTGTCCGGAGTGGCGACTGGAAGTAGCAGGGTTTGGTAACGATGAAACGCTACTTCTCTCGTTTGCCTCGAGCCTGGACAATGCGGTATTTCATGGCCGACTGCCGTATGACTGAGCCCTGGGGCTGATGGCGGAAGCAGATGTGTTGTTCGCTACGTAGGATCCAAGAATACTGAATCATCGCTACTCAAGCCCAAATAAGGTTTTTGAAGCGATGATGCTGGGGAAGCCTGTCATTGTGGTAAAGGGTACGGGCATTGACGAACTTGTCAAGCAGTATAATCTTGGCTTTGTTGTCGAATACGGTGGATATCGCCGGGTCAGAAGAATACTTGCTACTGCTGGTAGTGTCCCAGGGATTGTGTCTGCAGGGTAACATGGTAGCCTTCCTCCTTTCTTTGTCCTTTTTTCAGGAAGGCCACCATATTGTTTTAGAGAGATACAATTCCTGAGATATCACCTGATTACACGGAGGCCATAGAGTTTCAGTCCAGTCTCTTGCCTAATCCGATCGGGGGGTTGTTTACTCCGTTATGGGGTGCTATAAGGAAGCCGTTGCTGACTCCGCGAGGCCATCAAGTATAATCCCAAGTACAGGGAACGCCTAACCACACCATGGCTCTGGCTTATGATAAAGTCAATCGTCCCGAAGAAACCCTCAAGGTCTACCAGGAGTTTGTGGAGTATGTCCCGCCGGAGCATGAAAAGGCCACGGGGTAGGCAGAAAAGCACATCAAAGCCCTGGAAGGGGAATGAGGTTTCCCTACTTTTGTTTGATCATCCTCCGGCCGAAGCTGTCAAAAAACCACCCGGTGAGTTGTTTGAAGGGGCCAAGGTGGGTGGGGTAATAGTAAGGGGTGGTGAACCAGCCGTTTTCCCGGTAATACCGAAAGTCGCGGTCGGTTTCGTCGAGGTTTTTGACGCCGTTGCAGGCCATCCGGAAGAGGAAAAGTTGAAATAAGGACGGCGGAGGCGCGGGACGTTCCAGGGCGCGGAAAAATTGGGTAGCGGCCTTTCTGGTTTTGCGGGTGAGAGCCTCTTTTTGTTTGGGAGTCAGGGGATCGAGGGTGGTAAGAACGCACCCCGGAGAAGTGTGAAAACCCAGGTATTTACTGGAATTGAGGAGATATTTAACGATTGGCCCCCCGCCGAAGACGCCCTGGGTGACAATGGCGGTGGCGGCTTTACCGAAAAACCTGGGACGGTGGTAACAGAAAGCAAGACGGTCGAGGAAATTTTTCATGAGGGCTGAAACCTGGAGGACATAAGGGGGTAGTGAAGATGACCCCGTCTGACTGGATTATTTTGGCAAGAAAAAGATCGCGGTCATCCTGGTGGGGGCAGTATTCTTCGCCTTTAAGGAAACAAACTTTACAGCCGCGGCAGATTTCCAGGTGATAGTCGCCTAAGAAGACGTATTCGAAGTCGATGTCACCATGGGTTTTGAGGTGTCATTCAAATTCCTGTACTGCTAGATACGCGGTCTTTCGGGAATGGGTGCCGATGAAGGCAGTTACCCTTTTCGTGGTGGTTCACTCTCCTATCGCTTTGTGTCTTCAGCTTGTGGAGCCCTTGCGGGAGCGACTTCTGGTGGAGATGACGGGATTCGAACCCGTGGCCTCCGGCTTGCAAAGCCGGCGCTCTCCCAACTGAGCTACATCCCCACCCCCAAAAGAAATATTCCGCCTACTTCCCTATGTACTCCTTAGAAAGGAGGTGAT
>CAYRSB010000040.1:0-4413 GCA_964426875.1 uncultured Atribacterota bacterium | reverse complement strand
GTGCGCAATCGCGCTTTTTGGGGATGCAATGCTGGGTCAATCCCTGTCAGCTGCAACTCAAACTCGGGATTCGCCAAAAATTCCCAGTGGGGAATACGGTCCGTGGACTGCAGGAAAAAGGCAGCTTTAGCCCTACTTCTACTCGCCATCTTGTTCACCCCAGTGCGCGAAAATATGGTAAATCTTTTCCAGCTCGTCATCACCCCAAGCCATATCGTGCCCAAGGAGAGAATTCGTCGTATCAACAAGAATATAGAGGCCGGTCACACCTTTTCCCTTGCGCCTGAGATGCATTACATAATCAAAAACACTGTCAAAAATGACATCTTTGTTCAATCCCACATGAGGAGAGAGAATAGTTCTGTTACCAAGCTTTTGCGTAACCTCCTCAAAAGGTATTTCAGTAGCTCCAAAATTGACTCCCTTAAGGTTTTCAACTTCAAGAAGCACTTCTAAGTTGTGAGAGAAATTCCCGCACGAATGGATAAGAACCCCACCAAATTCCCTGGAAAGAACATTGACGTAGGGGAGCGCAAACTCCCGATAGAGTTCGGAGAGAGAAGAGAGAGAAGATCTTCACTTATGCAAATCCCCTCCCCCATGGGAGGTAGTGCTGGAGATGGCAGGGGATAAATTCTGCTCCCTGGGCCTCCTTCCTCTGAGCATGGACAAACTCGATAATGAGTTCAGTGACCATTTCAAGGAGGTGATGAACAACTCGAGGGGCGTCAAAAAGCGCAAGGAAGAAGCTATTACTTTCCCACAAAAGGTACGCAACGTCAATCGGTCCCTGAAGATCAGTCATCTTTATCGGTAAACTTCCTTGCGTTGCTTTTGCCACGAAGCGAGTAAAATCAAGAATCAAGAACAACCCCAAGAAGACCGTCCCGTACCGAGGGTTTCTTTATTTGAAAGACCTTGCTGGGGTCATCAAAAATAATCGGTTCACCCCAGGGGTATCGACCCTCAGAGAAGTGGAGCAGACATCCAAAAGCCGAGGGGAAAATACTGGTCCCAAAATCCGTGCGAATGGCAGGAACATCAAAGTCAAGGATGTGCTTGCGCAGGACTATGCGTTGCAGCTCTGTATCGAGAATCATCCCAAATGAGGGAATTTTGTCCTCCTGCCATACAAGGTCTTGAGCCTTAGAACCGATGTAGAAGACCGGACCAGGTTCTTTACGTTGCCAGAAACGCTTGATGTAGTTCTTTTTTTCCTCTTCAGAGTAATGCAATGGAAGCGCCAATTCTTTTTCCTCTCTTCCCTTACTTGATGGCCCCTCGGGTTAAGCCCTCAACAATGGTCCGCTGGAAGATAATCACAAGCACAATGACAGGGATAATCATCACCACACTCAGGGCACTCATAAGGTCCCAAGGCTTTCCATAGGCTGTGGATTCCAAAGCCACCTCCGTGAGGCCAACGGTGAGAGTTTTGCTCCGAGCATCAACAGCAAAAACCAAAGGATACAGGAGCTCGTTCCAGCCGGTGATAAAGTTGATGACGAACATCGTGCCCACCGCTGGCAAAATCAGAGGAAAAGCGATTCGAAAGAGGATATGCAGAAATCCCGCGCCATCAATTGCTGCCGCCTCCTCAATCTCCGCTGGAACCTGCTTAATAAAGGAAATGAGAATCCAGATGGTAAAAGGAGTGATAAGGCCTGACATTGCAATAACCATGCCCTCAATTTTGTTTAAGAGATTGACCCTTCCATAGAGCTCATAAAGAGGAATAACGGTTGTGATAGGTGGTAAGGCAATGCTTAGAAGAAAGAGAAGCAAAAGAATGTTGCTACCTCGAAAACGGATACGAGCGAAAGCATAAGCAGCAAGGAAGCTCAAAAAACAGATACAGCACTTGAGGAAAGAGCAAAAACGAGGGAATTCCGAAGATACGCTGAAAAGGGAATATTTCCCGCCATACGCATGAAATTCTCTGTTGTGAAGTACGAAGGGAAGTACAGTGGTGGAATCGAAAAAAGTTTGTGTTTTGGTGTCACTGAAGAAATGAAAATCCAGTAAAACGGAAATATGGTAATAAAGACGTACACACCAAAAAGTACATAAGTCGTGACTATATTCGTCTTCGAACCCTCAAGGCTCACCAAAAACCCACCTCTCAGAGAAGAATTTCAAACTTGCGGGAAATAAACAGGACAACAGTACCCAAAATGCTTACCAGGAAAAGCAGCGCCACACTGATGGCTGAAGCGTATCCAAAGTTCATATGAGAAAAGGTTTCTTGGTAAATCTTGTACGACATGATGGCCGTGGAAAATCCAGGGCCCCCTCCAGTCATACCATACACGATATCAAAAGTTGCCAGGTACCATACCGTGAAGAAAAGAACTGTGGTGATAACGATTGGGGAGAGAAAAGGAATTGTGACGTATCGAAAACAATGCCACCCGGAAGCACCATCAACCCTTGCAGCTTCATAAAGCTCCAAAGGGATACTTTGAAGGCCGGCAAGAAGAAGCATGGCCACAAACGGAGTATTTTTCCAGACATTAGCAAGAACGATAGCCCACCGTGCTCCCCAAGGGTCCACAAGCCAGGCAAGTCGCAAACCCGTAAAACGAGCAACGAAGTCGGTGATGATACCGTACTCGCTGTCAAACATCCAGCGAAATCCCAGTGCCACAACAATCATTGGAATCGCCCAGGGAATAAGATTGATGGTGCGTGCGAAATATCGAAGCGCAAAGCGCTTGTTAAGCAAAAGAGCCACCAAAAGCCCCAGAGCTGTCTGAAAGGCAATGGAAACAAAAGTGAAAAAGACGGTAAACATGACGCTCTCGCGTACCACGAGATCCGTAAACATCTTCTGAAAGTTTGCCAATCCCGCGTAGGTATGAGCGCCAATGATTGGATTAACCTTAAAAAAGGAGAGGTAAGCAGTGTATACCACCGGATAGAGAGAGGTAAATAAACGCAAGACCAAAGCAGGAAGAATAAGGGCTATGGCATAATAAATCTTCCGCCGAGATACTTTCTGAAAGTTCACAAGATTTGCCACTCCTTTCACCCTGCTCGAGCTTTTGCACTCAAGCAGGGCATTTTCGTTCACTCCTCGAGCTCAGCCATCATTTTTTTACCCTGTTCTACCGCTTCGTCCAGAGTCATCTGGCCGATGAGATACGCAGACACAACGTCGTCTACGATGTTCTGTGCCTCAGCAACTCTCGGGTGGTACGGACGAGGTGCGGGAACATTGTTGTCACTGTACCACTTCATGTACTTCGCTAAGCCCTCATCACCCAATTCAGCCATGACCGAGTAGCGAGGGTTCATAAACCAGCTATTGGCCTGTGCCAGTTTGGGAGCGATTTCTTTCGAAAGAATGAACTGGATGAACTTCTTGGCACCTTCTTTGTTTGGAGCAAATTTAGGAATTTCCCAGCCCCATCCTCCTGCCCAAGAAGCATTGCTCACCGGACCACGAGGAGGTAAGGCAATTTCGGCCTTTTCTTCCCTATACCACTCAGTGTTACCTCGAGTGACACTATAGAAGTACGGCCACTGCCGCATCATAGCCACGCGGTCATTCATGTAGTCTTCATTAATCTGATCGTAATTTTTGTTCAGGGCCTCTTTGGGGAAAACCTGGTACTCATAAATCATGTCATGGATAAACTTGACCGCAGTCTTGAATCCTTCGTCAAACGCAAAAGGATTTCCTCCTGCCTGGAGTGTCAGATACGCTACACACACGTAAGGAAGGGCCGGCTTACTGAGGGCATCTTCAACTCCTATTTTCCCCCGGGCGGTAAATTTCTTGCCAATGTCTACCATCTCTTCCCAGGTTGTTGGGGGCAAAAGACCCATCTCGTCGAACCAGTCTTTTCGGTAAAAGAAATACCCAAATTCAAAACTGTGACGTACCCGGTAAGCCTTGTTGTCCAACCAGTTCCAGACTTTCTCGGATTCCAGCATGCTCGGTGGGAAGTCTTCAAAAAAGTCTGCAGGAAGAACGTCGTTCAGCGGTTCAAGCCAACCGGCACGAGCAAAAGCCGGAAGGCTTCGTCTGAATCACTGACCACATCATAGGGGCCTTGACCGGCACGATAGTATGTGGTGAGTTTTGTCAAAGCATCCGTTCCTGAGGAAGGCATCGACTCAAGAACCACCTTGATTCCCGTCTGGGCTTCAAACTGCTCGATGAAAGGTTTCAGAGCTTCATGGGCAAAACTCTGAATGGCGACATGAATTTCCTCTCCTCCAAAAGCAGCAAACCCCCACAGCAAAACAGCCACTAAAACGACACTCAAGACCAAAAATCGTGAACCTCGTTTCATGTTCATCCCTCCAAAACTCTCTTTGTTCTACCTCTTGTACCTACACACTCCACTCGTCCTCAACAGGACTCCCGAATCACAAGCTGGGGCTCCAGTATTTTTGAACTTGGTC
>CAYRSB010000039.1:0-5427 GCA_964426875.1 uncultured Atribacterota bacterium | reverse complement strand
CAGTATAGGGGGAGAAAGTGGGGAAAGAAAATAGGAAATATTTCCTATAGGCAATGTGGACTCAGGTTGAGGAAACGAAGGAAGGTGTGTAACCTCAAGGACTGAGGCCTGAGCTTTCAGGAACAACCAAACTCACAGGTTCCAAGCTCCATCTCTGAGGATGACAATTTCTCCAGGAAGGACTCAATTCTCAAGAATCGTTCTCCTAAATTGTGGCACTCAGCACCCTGCTTTTTGGCTTAGCCTGTGCCTCTGAGAAATGAAAAAAGTGAGGCAAAGCCAGCGGCAAAAGGGGTGTTCTTTTCTTTCCCGTGCCTACCTGCGGGGGTGACATCGGTGGGATGGGGCAAACCCAAAGCGTGCAAGAAAAAAGGGCACAAAAAGAATAAGGGCCCCGGTAGAGCCGGGGCCCTTATTCAGAGCATTCCCTCAATAAGTTCCCGTCACGGACAGATCGTACCCCATGGGCAAGGCGGCGCAGGCGGACATTCCGGACAGAGGCTTGTGCAGCAAGCTTCACCCTCTGCTCCACAACAGATATTGCCAAGCTCATCAGCGATGTAACAGCTGGTCTCCCAACTCACCTGGTCTGCAGCAATAACGCAGAGACATCCTGGATCGCAGGCATCTCCGCCTACATAACACCCAAGGTTCCATGCGTCTTCCTCACTGCAGATAAGGGGTACATCGGTCGCAAACTTGATGACGATCCGGTTGCCATCTATCCATATCTCTTTAATACCCACGACTTCTGGTGTTGGACATACTCCCTCGCAAGCCCCGATACCCGCAAAGAACCTTTCTACGGTTATCGTCCAAGACTCCGCTTGGCTAAGGCAAGGATAAGAAGTAAGATCGATGTCCTCATCGAAGGTGATGATGAGTTGCGCAAGGTTCTCTCCTGTAGCTCCGTACAGGTTCTGCACCACCGTGCTCACAACTTTGGGGCAGGCGGTATCAGGTGTGGGAGTGGGGGCTGGTGGAGTTGGTGTTGGGCTTGGCGCAGGAGGTTCTGCAGGCCTACAACCGACCATGGCCAGGACGGCAACGGCAAAGGCAGCAACGACTAAAAACCACACGTACTTCTTCACGCTTCACGACCTCCTTTACTTTTGGTTTTCTCTGTGCCGCGTTTCTTTGGCGGGCTTTCCTCTGTTTCGCCCGCTTGGTGTGGCCTCTCCGTCTCCTGGGAGGCGACCGAAAGGACTTGCCGCCTCTTTGACCCTCTCGACCGAAGGGTAAGAGGGGGAAGCCACCTGCAGCACAGTTCCATTATATACTACGAATCGGCGGAAGGAAAGTTTCAGGAGGAAAGAGGAGAAAGAGGGCAACCACGATCACAAAAGTGGCAGATTTTCGGAGAGAACCAGCACTGTCTTCGTAGGAAAGATTTTGAAAAATGGGCGGCGAAGAGTCCCAAAAAGGGGTTGGCCCTAAGCCGGGGGATTTTAGGATTTTAAAGAGTTCCTGGAGAGGAAAAAGGGGGTTCAGAGTTTCTACGGGGGAATCTGGCGACAGAGAAATCCCCTTCTGCTATAATTGTCAGGGAGGATTTTTAACCTTTTTGACCTTCTAAAAACCTGGAGGTTTTCTACGGATGAGCACTTCGAGGACGAAGAAATAGACCTGCGAGAGCTCCTTCTGGTCCTTTTGCGAGGAAAGTGGACGATACTTGCCATCTTTTTCATCTTTGTACTGGTGAGTGGGATTGCAGTTCTCTTTGTCCTTCCTCCGGTGTACGAGGCAAAGGCGACGGTGGCCCTGTTGCTTCAAGATCTTTCCCTGGCACAAATCGTTCCCCAACTTGACCTTACGGCTCACAGAGAGGCTTTTCTCGGTTCTTCTATCATTCAGAGCACCATAGAGAAACTCAATCTTGATCCCCAAAAGTACACGGTTTCGAACCTTCAAAGGAACATCAAAATTGAGGTTCTCTCCAAAGAAAACCTTCTCAAGCTTTCCGTCCAGGACCGAGACCCTACTTTAGCCACAAAAATTGCCGAAAGCCTCATTAAAGCTGCCGGAGACTACCTCACAGAATGCCTGAAAAGGACAACTGAAGAAAGACTCAGGGCCCTTGAGGACATGCTCTCAGCATCCCAAAAAGAACTGAAAGAGATTACCACAAGGCTTGAGACCTCCTTAGGACAGCCGCAGGACCCTCAAGAATTAGAGGGAGAGATTCCTTTGAGGATAGGCATGATTGTCGAGATGAAAAGAACCCTGAAAAACCTGGAAATCCAGGAGAGAAATCTGCAGACAGCTCTTGAAGAGGCGCAAAGGCTCATCAGCAAAGAAACCCCCTACCTGGAGCTTGAAAGGACCATTATTGATGATCCCACAATGATGGGAATTGTGCAAAACCGAGGTTTGCCAAATCTTGGCCTCAGGCTCAAGACTCAAATACTCAACGACAATTACTTCAGCTTGAAGTCTCAGATTACCAATTACGAGCTGGACCTTGCAAGGACTACGGCTCAAAAGAAGGACATCTTACACTCCCTAAAAGAGCTTCAGGGGGAGTTAGACGCCCTGCAGGCCGACCTTATCAAAAAAGGGACCGAATACGCTCTTCTCCAAAAGAGCTATGAAAATTCCCTGAATACCTATCAAGCCGCCTTGAATAACTATCGAAACTTGAGCCTCAGTCTCTCTGATAGTGTATTGAGGGCAAATATGACCATCGTCTCCCCTCCTTCTGTCCCCGATGTCCCTGTGGCACCGAAGAAAAAGCTCATTGTGGCCGTGGCGGGGGTTCCGGGACTTTTTGTGGGAATCATAGCGGTTTTCTTAGTGGATCTCTGGAAACGGTCGATGAAGACCCCAGAAAAAGAGTAAGGGGAGATTGGGTTGATCCCCTGAGAACTTCCCTTCCTCTTGGGAATCCCTCAGAGAGGGGTAAGGGGGCTTCTCGGGCAAAGGTTTTGTATCGAAAAGGGATAAAACTTGGGTGCCCCAAGCCAATGTAGCGCCTGTCAAGTTCCTTGCTCGTAGCAGTTTTCGGCTTTAGGAAATCCTTAGAGGTTTTCGGATCAGCTGTGGAGGTATTCAGTTCCCCTGGAATCCTGGAAACCGCAACAGGGGAGTCCAAAACCGCAAAATGGACCGAGAAATCCCTCAGTGGACCCCTTTTCCAAGGAACATGACTGAGAAAGTACGGACAAGGATTTCACAATCAAGGCTCAAAGAGAGGTTGCGCAAGTAGTAGAGATCGTATTCAAGCTTTTCCCAGACTGTTTCTGGCCCCTCATCGTATTGGCCCCGGATCTGCGCCCAGCCAGTGATTCCCGGTTTCACCAGAAGGCGAACATCGTAGTAGGGGATGATTTTCTCCCAGCGTCTCACAAATTCGGGGCGCTCCGGACGTGGTCCCACAAGGCTCATCTCTCCGCGGAGAACATTCCAAAGTTGTGGAAATTCATCAAGACGGGTTTTACGAAGAATCCTCCCCACCCGGGTGACACGGGGATCGTTCTTTTGGGCGAGAACTGCTCCAGTCTCTTTCTCAGCGTCAGGAATCATGGTTCGGAACTTACAGAGGCTGAAGACCTTCCCATCTTTCCCTACTCTCTTCTGCCAATAGAACACCGGACCAGGGGAGTCAAGAAAAACAAGGAGAGCGATAAACCCAAAAAGTGGGGAAAGGAGGACAAGGAGGATACCAGCCACGATTCGATCAAGAACATATTTGAAGGGAATATAGGCGTTGTGTTTGACTATCCTTCGGTAGTCGAGTAAATCCGCAAGGTGAAGTTTTACCTGTCCCCTTCGCTCTTCGAAGAACAGAAGGGCGCTGTGAAAGTCATACCGAATGTTTTCCTCTCGAAGCAAAGCCACAAGATCCTCCCGCTCCCCAGGATCAAGGAGAAGGACGACACAGTCAATACCAACGTCCCCCGCAAGGCGTCTAAGGTATCTCCGGAGCTCTTCCCGTGAGAGAGTGTCGATATCGGTCCCACCGATCACCACCCCAAGAGGGGTATCCCTTTGGTGAATCTCTTTGAAAACCTGCGCGCCCTTTTCCCCCTGGTAGAGCACAAAAATTCTTCCCTCTCTCCACCGCTCAAGGAAGGGAAGACGCAAGAGATAAGAGAAAAAGAAAGACATGGCCACCCAAAGGAGGACGATAAGACGAGGAAAATAGAAGACCCGCAAATAGAAGAGCGCAGTCGCAAAGATGAAGAAAAGAAGAATGTTCGAGAGGATAAGGCGGAAAAGGACAAAAGATCGGGAACGGGACCTCCGAGAATATAATCCGAAAAGGGCATAGAGAAAAGGGGAAAGGAGAGAGACAAAGGGCAACCAGAGGTAAAAAGAGGAGAGAACTCGAAAGACCGCGGGGTCCTCTCGGAGGGCAAAATGGAGCCAGAAGGAAATGTAGAACAGAATAAGGCTCAGCCCATAATCCCAAAGAGGGAGGTACCTTCGCACAGTCCTCCACCAGCCATTTTGGTTTAATGGTGTTTTTGCTCATTTTACCACCTCCCCAAAAGGACGAGGAACCGAGAGGGATAAAAAAGAATCCGAAAAATCCATTTCCAAAACCCTGTCTGCACCACGAAATCGAATAAAGGAGAAAACAGGGGCTTAGAGTTGCGCTGCCTCTTTGAATTCTTGTCAATGTTTAAGCTTGGGAATCTTTCCTCCACCCCCCGCAACATCAATCTGAAGGAATCCTCAGGGAAAATTTCCGTATGATCCCATTTGCCTTCGGTTCTTCAAATCCTTCCCCAGTCGTTTTTTTCTTCCTTAAGACTCTTCACTACCTGGCTCGGTTTGGGGTACTTCTGAACACTCGTTTCTTGCTTCTTCGAAAACAGTCCCATGGCAATGCAATGTTTTGTTCCCTATGCTGGCACAGGAATGTATAGGTTCAACACAGGAGAGACACTGGGAGTAGTCCTCTTCTTTACGTTCCCAGGCTTTTTATCCACCGATAGAAGGTGTACAGGTAATACCGTATTTTCGCAAGTACTGGGCCCAAGAGCAGCTTGACAAACCTGGGAACCTCAAGAGAGTTTTATTTTCCTGGGGCGTCCGGTAATACGAGCAAGTTTTCCGGGGGTAGAGGGGGGGGAAGGGCATCCACAGGGTGCAGGGACAGTCCTGAAAAAGGATAGATTTTTCTCTCTTATCTCTCCTTCATAGGATGAAGGGTCTTTTCATCTTTGGGTATTTCTTGCCCTTTGGGATAGAGGCCTCTTCTTACCTGCCCCAAGTGTTTTATTTCTCTTTGGACCTGCCCAGAGAAGTTGCAGCGGACCCGAAGTAGAGTAAAAGCCCCAGGGGCTTTGCGGCAAAGTGAGCCAACCAAAGGCTACATTATTGCTCTATTGTGCATTTTTCACGACATAAGGCCAAAAATGCACCGAAAAAAATGGGGAATCCACCGCAAGGGGCAAGAAAGGAGAATAGGCTAAAGGTATG
>CAYRSB010000038.1:0-5859 GCA_964426875.1 uncultured Atribacterota bacterium | reverse complement strand
ATGCCCAACAGGGCAAGAGGTATTGTACTCGGTTTTCTTCTTCTTTGCAAGGGGGGAGGGAAAATTTGTGGAAAAACATCTCCTACCCCTACTTCCTGCGAGGTCTTTTTCAGAAATTGCCCCTAAACATCCAACAGCATGATATCAGCCCACACAATTTTTTCCGATTCTCCACCATACCACTGGAAAAAGTGTTATAATGAGCAAAAGAAAGGAGGGGAAAGTATGAAACGTTTGTTTATTCTTTTGATTCTCTCAGTATCGCTTCTTTCTACTTCAGTGTTAGCCCAGGAAGAAAGTTCCGATTCTCTTGCTCTCCCCGATAAGACTACTATTGATACGGAACAAGTAGCCCCACCAACCATCCTGGGTCTGGGAGTCGCAATCCAGGGGGAAACCCGAAGTGGCCTGCCATCTCTTTCGCGACCGGAAACTCCATCCGGTCTTCCCCCTATAGGTAGTACTGCACCAGAATCCTCTCCCAGTATGCCGCCTCCGGGAGGATTGTTACCACCCGGTTTCGGTCCAGGACAGCAGCAGCCAGGAGGAGTTCTTGTCCCTCCACCCTCACCGCTTGTGACCGTCCGGTGGAAACAATTCGACCTGAGCCAGGCCTTTGGATACAACCCTCTCATCGCAGGAGTTGTGGAATACCCTGAAGGATGGCTCGCCAACGTGGATGTCTTCAACAAGGCAGTAACCTTTGCCGAAGATGCAACAGGACTCACCGCCCTGAGCGCCTACCTCGCTATCCAGAACCCTGCAATACGAAACGCCGAAGCCTTAGCTCAGCAAATGATTTCCATACTCTATCAGAGCGTAGCAAACCTTGCCATTCAGAGCCAAGAGTTTAAAAGCAATCCCCAGGCAGCCCAGCATGGTTTTAGCGTGACCTATGGGAAAGTCGTCCTAAGCGGAAACTACCAAGGAACGAATATGACTATTCTCCTGCACCCCTATGTGATGTATGCTCCTCTGGCCAACTACTCTCTGGCCGGAGCTGTTCTCTGTTACGCACCACAGGAAGTGTTCCAGGAGAAACTGCAAAAGTATTTCAACCACATGATTGTTTCCTTCGGGACCCTGGCACAAGCCGGTCCGACACAGTAAAAGGGAGAAATACTCTTGAAGAAACTGTTCTTTGCTGTACTGGGGTTACTTTTCCTTTCTGGAATCACCCTGGCACAAAATGTCGATGGAGTGAACCTCATCCTTGAAGCTCTCCATATTCCTCAAGAAGGGGTTCCCCCCTTTGTAGCAGCCCTGGAACAAGAAATCGATACCCTCTACCTTCAGGGTCAGTACAGCCATGCTTTAGAACGAGCACGCCTTTTCGCCATCCTTGGGTTTCTCCGCAACGACGAGGTTCTCCAAGCTCACTTTTACCTCTTCTCGGCCCGAGCGCTTTCTCGTCAGGGAAAAGAGCGGGAAGCGTTTACCTACTTAGCACAGGCCTATCCGACTTATAAAAAACTCCAGCTCGACCGGTATCACTTCCTGACTGTCGAAACTCTGGTCCGGGTAGCAACTGGACTCAACTACTGGGAAGAGGCAAAAACATATCTTGGGGAACTCGAAAAGCTCGCCGCAAATCTTGAAGGTTTCTATAAGGAAATGTACCTCCTCCACCGAGGGGTGATTCACTTCCACGAAAACCTTTTTGAGGAGGCAAAAAAGGATTGGCAGGAGGCAGAAAAGGCGAAAGAATTCTATCTTGAGACTCGGGGGTTGACCCTGAACCATCTGAGTCGGGTTTTCCTGCGAGAAGAAAACCCTGATAAGGCCCTTGAATATGCAAGACAGGCTCTCTCTTTCAGCGAAGACAAACATCTCCGGTGGGTAGAACTTGTGGTCCGCCTCAACCTGGCGCAAATCCTGAGCGAATTCTTTCTCAAAGAAGATGAAGCCCTGGAACACCTGAAAAAGGCCTTCCAAAGCGCTGAAGAGATGGGCCTTCCTCAAGAAAAAGTGTGGGCCCTCAACAACCAGGCCGTACTTTTCACCCGGTGGGGAGAGTACGGTGAGGCCAGAAAAGTACTACAAGAGGCTCTGGAAATAGAGCAAAGTCACAACATGCCTGAAGACGTTGGGGTGTTAACCAATCTCGGGGTCCTCTCCTTCTACCTGGGTGATCTTGAAAACGCCGAGCGGTACCTGCAAAGAGCTTACGAGGAGGCTTTTTCACTGCAGGACTGGCACTCTGGGGCTCTGATCCTTGGTAACCTGGGGATGGTGTATAAGGCCATGGGGAAGCTTAAGGAAGCTCTTCCTTATTACGAGCATGCGTATCGTCTCTTTCAAAAACTTGACGCTAGAAGGGACCTGGCGAACCTGCTGAACAGCATTGCCAGCCTCAACGTGATGGCCAGGGAACTCGACCGGGCTGAAGAGGCCCTACGACTTGCCCTCTCTCTTTACGAGGCACTCGTTGATCAGGAGGGTATCGCTCAGGTAGAAGTCAACCTGGGATACGTCAAGATAGAGAAAAATGATCTCGATGGAGCCCGAAACCACCTTGAAAGAGCTCTGCAGAAACTCGAGGGCAGCACCCTCCGTTCACTCCGCTTTTACGCTCTTTTGGGTCTTGGGGAAGTAGAACTGAAGTGCAAAGAGAAAGAAATGGCTTTCGAGCATCTCTATGAAGCCATTGAAATCGTGGAAAAGACCCGCAACCGGATGGAAGAAATCACCGACCGTGTCTGTTTCACCCAAAGCCGGCTCGCGGTATACGAATTCCTCATGGAAGAACTCTTTGAGGAGGGAAGGATAGAAGAAGCCTTTGACCTCTCTGAGCGAGTGAAGGCAAGGAGTTTCCTCGACGTGATGGTGGGACAATCAGTAAAAGTCAGAGCCAAAGACATGGAAGTGATGGGGAGGATCAAGGCCTGGGAACGAGAAAAAGCACTTCTTGAGGCAAAAAAGGCTGAAGTCAGACAAGACCAGGTGGCTCTCTGGAAAATCACCGAGGAGCTGGCCCAGATGGAGAAGAAACTTCGCCTCCTCTATGAGGAACTCAGAGCATCTTCACCGGAACTTTTGTCGCTGGTGGCAGTCTCGCCTCTATCACTTTCCGAGATGCAAAAATCTATCCCCGAGGATGTCGTAGTGCTTGATTACTTTGTCCTTCCAGAACACACCTTAGCCTGGATTATTACCACTTCGACCATCAATGGCTTTGACTTACCGGTGGGAGAGAATGTACTCTACGAAAAGGCCTCTCTCCTACGGGAAAGGTTAGCCAATCCCAAGGAAGAAGATTTTGTTCCCCTCACCAACTTCCTCTGCAAAGAGTTATTCGTTCCCCTCGAAGAACACCTTCAGGGCAAAAAGAAGGTGCTCCTCGTTCCCCATCGCTCTCTCTCCTTCCTGCCCTTTCAGGTCCTTACCCGAAGAGAACGCTATCTCTTAGGGGATTACCTCTTCTTCTACGCTCCTTCCCTCAATACTTACTTTTACTCCCTTAAGAAAGAGGGGAATCCTTCAGGGCGATTCCTGGGCTTTGGAAACCCCAAGTTCTCTGACCCTAATGTTTCTCCTCTCCCGGGAGCTGAGGAAGAAGTTAAAGAGGTCGGCAAGCTGTTCCAGAATCCTCTGCTCCTCTTTGGTGAAGAGGCCACGGAGTCCGCTTTTTACAGACTGGTCCGGGAAGCCAATATTGTCCATCTTTCCACTCACGGTTCAGCCAACGAACGATCCCCCCTCTACAGTGCTATCCTCCTCGCCCCCGATAGTGAGAATGACGGATTTCTCCTGGCCGGGGAGATTTTCTTCACCACCTTTCAGGCGGACCTTGTGGTTCTGAGTGCCTGCCAGACAGCCCTGGGACAGTACAGTGTTACTGAGGGCCTCATCGGATTCACCCGATCCTTTTTCTATGCTGGAGCGTCTTCACTTATCGCCAGTCTCTGGAGTGTTAGCGACCTTTCTACCAGAGATCTCTTCGTCCGCTTCTTCCGCTACGTTCTGGGAGGCCTCTCGAAAGTGGAAGCCCTCTGGCGAGCTCAGATTGATGTGGCGAATGAATATGGCCACCCCTTCTACTGGGCTCCTTTTATCCTCATTGGGAAAGAGAAATAAAGGAGGTGAATAGAAGTGAGAAGATTGCTTTTCTTCTTGGGCATTGTCCTTCTTGTGGTTGTGTGGGGACAGGTATCCTGGGGAGCGAAAGAACTCACGTTCAGCATTCCTCCCGGGTGGACTCCCTCTCAGCCCACAAGCCCTGCACAAAAGTTCTACGCCCTTCTCATCGACGAACAGGGTATTGCCAGAGCAGAACTCATCTTTGCAGTCGAGCCTGTACCACCGAACCTTGATCTTGAAGGATACTTCAAGGGCTTGAGCCAATTCTTGCAGAGCTTCTTCCAGAGTTATACTCCTCAAGAGACGACACCCTTTGAAGTGAGTGGTCTCTCAGGTCTACGCCACAAATTCCTCTTCCGGGTCCAGGGAAAACCCAGCGAGCTTCAGGGGCTGGCTTTCCTCTTTCTCCTCGAAGGTCAGGTATGCACTCTTTCCTTTGATTGTCTCACTGCAGACTTTCCCCAGCTTGAGAGTCAGTTTGTACAAATCGCCCGAGGGTTGACAGTAACAGGAGAAACTCCTGCCGCTCCCTCGACGATTGCCACCACTCCTTTCGAGGGGTTACCCCCTATCGGTGGAGGAACAGCAGGACCCATTTCCTGGGTATACCAGGATGCTCAGAACACCTTCAAAATTCCTCTCCCACAGGGAACCTCAATTTCTCAGGAACTTGACAATGGCGCGATCTATGCCACCCCAAACGAGGGGCAGGTGGTTATCCTCAAGCTTGAGAGCGAAGCAGCGGTGCAGGGGATTATCGCCCAGGTGGTCCAGGGGAAAAACTTTCACGGCTCTGCCCAATTGAACACTCTGAACGGTAGCCCAGCCCAGATAGCTCTGTATTCTTCCATAAACCCCGATACCGGCGTCCAGTACGCTACTCTCGTAGGAATGTTCCCTGGCAAAACTCTTCTTGTCCTTGTGATTCTGCCTGTCGCCGAATACGAAAAGGCTCAGAGCTGGATTGAGGCTCTCTTCACCCAGACAGAGGTAAGGTGAAATCTCCGCACCAGGGAGTGAGAGGAATGAATACAAACTCCAGGACCCGAAAAACTTTGGTTTTTTACTTTTCCCTTTTTGCCTTCTGCAGTCTTCCTGACTGTACCCCGAATGGAAACTCCTTGGAGGGTGGAGATTTTGAAAAGGAACTCATCTTCTTCGAGTAGTGGGCTCGCATAAAGGGTGAAGCGGGCCCCCTTATATTTTCATCGACTTTCCCACATACCGTTTTGATGAGGAAAGGGGAATGCTCATAAGCTTTTAGGGGATTTTTGAAGAGGGTGAGGGAAAGCATATCCCTTCTCGTAAAGATACGCCTTTAGGGCTCTCTCGGCACTTTGCTGGGCCTGGCAACAGCTCCACCCGTAGTGTCTGTTTTTCAGGCTATCCCGAGCAGCTTGTAAATCAGCTTCTGCCTGTCTGAGCCATTTCAGGGTGATGCCCCTAATACAGGCATTGTACCAGATTCCAGACGGTAGCGTGATACACTCCCAAGAGAAGACAGTGTCAACCTATTGTAGGAATATTTTTTGTAATCCTCTCCATTTCTGCCTTTCCTCACCATCCAGGACATACCTATATGACAGGAATCCAGGAATAATCCTGGCTCAGAAGTTTGATGGCCATCCCCAGGGAACTCCTTGGTCCCTTGAGCACTGGAACCATCTCCACAGGCAGGGTGAAGGGAGGAAGGGTCTCCCGATAGGTCCTCAGGGAGAAGTGGCGTATTGAGTGACCACTGTAACGCAGAGCCCGGAGGTAGCTCATGCGATCTACCCC
>CAYRSB010000037.1:0-8460 GCA_964426875.1 uncultured Atribacterota bacterium | reverse complement strand
TCCCCACTCTTTTACTTTGTCGGTGATGTCCAGATACACCCCGGCCTTGATGAGGTTCGGTACCCAGGGGTTATCGGCCATGACGACTTCGGGAAGGGTACCGGTGAGAGCCTGCTGGAGTATGGTGGGGAGAAGTTGGGCAAAGGGAATAAACGCGTGCTTTACCTCTACATTGGGGTTCTTTTTCATGTATTCTTCGCCCCACCGGCTCACGAATTTTGCCATGCCTCCGGCGGGATCAAAGTAATCCTGGATGGTGATGGTGATCTTCTGAGCCTGTGCCATCCCGAGGCCCAAAAGGAAAAGAGCCAAAACCAACACACTGATAATCCCCATTCTCCTCATTGCCATGTCCTCCCTTCTTTGGGAAATTTTCAAAAAGGTTTTTTAAAGAACGGGTTTTTTGCTTTTTGGCTTTTCTTCACCTCCTTCCCGGATATGGTCCTACAGAACACCCTTCCACAAAATCGGCCTCTATATATTTCCCCACGGGGGTTTGGACTTTTTTCTCAATGCACTGCACCAGGAGTTTGGCCGTCTCGTATCCTAACTCTTCGGTTTTCACCCGGATTCCAGAAAGCTGGGGAAGGTAGAATCGGTAGTTGTCGGTCTCGATGTTGCCAAGAATAGAGATATCCTGGGGAATTCGAAATCCCAAGTCCTGCAGGGCTCTCAGGGCACTGAAAGCCAGGGACTCGGCAATGACAAAGAGGGCGGAGAAAGTGACTCCTTGGGCCAGAATCTCTTTCATTTTCTCGACTACCTCCTCCTTTCTCATCTCCTCGGCCAAGACAAGCTCTTCTCGCAGGGGAACCCCTGCCTCTTTCAGGGCCCGTTCATACCCCCGGAATCTCTGGGCAGTGTACACGCGATTTTTAGAAAGCCCCACAAAGAGAATGTCCCGGTGCCCCAGCCCAAGAAGGCGCTGCACCGCCTGATAGGAAATCTCTTCCTGATTGTGGTCCACCCAGCTGATCCAGGAAATGTCTTCTCCCTCGGGTTTTCCAATGCTCACAAGGGGTGTACCGAATTCCCGCAAGACTGAAAACCGGGGGTCGTCAAAGAAGATTTCACTCACGATGAACCCATCGACACTTCTTTCCCGTACCAGGGCCTCGTAGTGGAAATCGGTGTCGCAGGATTTGGCGCTTGTGGTGATGAGAAGCTGGTAACTCTCTTCCTCACAGGCTCGGGCCACCCCGGTGAGAAACCCCGGGAAGAAAAAGGTGTTTGAGATGAGCATGGCGGGAAGGTGAGGAAAGAGAAGAGCTATGGTCCGGGTGCGGTTCGACTTGAGGCTTCGGGCCGCCTTTCGGGGAACGTATCCCTGTTCTTTGATGACGCGTTCCACCCGAGCCCTGGTCTCTGGGCTTACCTGGTCGAATCGACCGTTTAAAATGTTCGATACCGTGGCCTTCGAAACTCCCGCCAGGCGGGCAATTTCATAGATCGTCACCATAGTTCTCTGAACCAGTTTACTAAACCGGTTAAGAAAAGTATAGGAGAGACAGGAAGATTTGTCAACAAGGTGTAGCTTCACTACCTGCAAGACACCTGAAGAATCCCCCCTCGAGTACTCCTGGGGCTTCTTTGGTATACCTCTTTGTCTCCCATCGCGAGCCTCTCGTATTCTTCTCTTGGGGAGGGACACGAAAGACGAGGTCGCCACGGTGCAAGAATACGTGCACTCCGCGACGGCCTCTGGCCGGGTTGCCACGGCACGAGAATACGCGTGCCTCGCGACGACGGAGAAGGAGTGAAGCAACCCGGCGAATGCCGTTGCGAGGATTGTAGTATCGCTTTCTGAAGCAATCCCAATGAGATTCCTCGACACTCCGTGCCTCGGAATGACTCTCTTCATCCGTCGCCCCTGGACATTTTTACCAGGGATCCACCCTCATATTCGTCATTCCGGCACGTATTCTAGCCGGAATCTATGCCTTGGATTCCCGCCAAAAACATGCAGGAATGACGTTTCTTTACTCATCACCCCGGCAATTTTTCAGCCGGGGTCTTGCTTAGATTCCTCCTTGAAACGTGCAGGAATGACGAGAGCGTGGGATTCCCGCTTGAAACACGCGGGAATGACGAACAAGGGGAAGCACGCGGGAATGACTTCTTTAATTGTCACTCCTGAATGCCTCTAACGCTTCTATCAGGGGTCTTCCCTCACAACGTCACCCCTGAATGCTTCTATCAGGGGTCTGCCTTTTCCCAGCCTGTCCTCGAATGTTTCTATCGGGGGTCATTCCTGGATGTTTTTACCAGGAATCTGTCTTGGGATTCCTGCTTAAGACCTACAGGAATGACGTTTCTTTACTCATCACCCCGGCAATTTTTCAGCCGGGGTCTTGCTTAGATTCCTCCTTGAAACGTGCAGGAATGACGAGAGCGTGGGATTCCCGCTTGAAACACGCGGGAATGACGAAGTAAGGGAGACATGCGGGAATGACGAAGTGGGTATTGTGCAGGAATGACAAGAAGGAAGATCTGCAGGAATGGCAAAGGGAGGGTCGTTGCCAAGGTCGCTTTTTCGTTTCTCTTGGTTGTCATTGGGAACCTCGCATTCTCGCTTGGTGAAGCAATCCGACGAAGTCGTTGCGAGGTCGTCTTTTCGTTTCCGAAGCAACCTCGTATTTTCTTCCTTCAAAAGGACAGGAAAGACAAGATCGCCACGGCACGAGAATACGCGTGCCTCGCGACGGCCTTTGGCCGGATCGCCACGGCACGAGAATACGCGTGCCTCGCGACGGCGGGTTGCCACGGAGGCAAAGTGCGCCTCCTCGCGAGGACCGCCACGGGGCTTCAAAATCCTGAAGCCCCTCGCAGTGACAAAAGGGTGCAAAGCAATCGGGAGCACCACGGCCTCTTTTGGGAACCTCAAGACGGCCCCTACCTTGTCATCCCGAGGGTCGTTTTTTCGTCTCCCGTGGGAATCCAACCGAAGGCCGTTATTATAAGCCCCCAAAGAGGGAAAACCTCGCCTTTCACTTTGCAATCGCCACAAAAGACCAAAAACAGGTCTCCCTGTGATAACAGTTTTTCCCTCTTCTTCTGCCAGGGCAAACGTCGCTGTTCAGGATTTATGCCGATGATAACCCAGCGGTTGCAAAAGGCAGGATTGAGTTTGCAACCATTTTAGGTGAACGCATTTACCACAGGTACAAAGGAAAGGAATACATTGTGAAGTGGAGGGGGTCTGTGAGACAGAGGGAAGGAAGCCCCGATACCTGAGTTTTCACTTTTTCAATCTGGTAATTTCCCAACCTGCCTTGTCAAGTGCTGCTAATCCACCAGGAGGTGTTTGAGTATTTCTCTTTGCTTTTGCAGTGCTTCGTGGAGCTCTTCCACACCCTCTGGACTTAAAACAATCAACTCTCGAGACAATCGGTGGAATGTGCCGGAAAGCAAAGGAGCTACCAGCTGGTGGAGTTTCTGACAGTCCCTTTCTCCAGTTATCACGGGAAAGGGTTTGCTTTTCCAAATGTCTCTGGCATGTTGCAGCTTGGCCAGGGCCTCTATTAAGTTCCCCTTATCCTGAACCTCAAAACGTGTGTTGCCCGAGGACTTCGGGAAAATCCTGCCAGGTGACATCGTGTATGTGTAAGGGGATTCATGGAACTCTTTGTGCGGGTATTTGCCCAGTATTTCTCCGACTTCATAGAGAAGGGCTTTCGGCTTCTCATGTATCCTCTCTGCTCTCTTCTGTACTTCTTCCATTTCCTCTTCTTCGGGATGAATCCCCCTTTGAGTTCTTATTGTCTCCCAGGCACTTTGAGCTGCGTCACCTCTCTGGGAGCTTGAATACCTGGGCTTCCATTTAGGCCTTCGGGCTTAAGGTACCTCCTTCCCTTTTCGCTGATCTGCCACATTCCCTTCGGGGCTTCCTTATCGAGGCATCCCATCAGAACTAACTTCATCCTTGCCCACTGAACCCGGTTTAGTTATCTCCTTGTGCCAGAGAGGAACAGTTGGAGTTTATCCTCCTTGGTGAGTTCGGGAAAGAAAGCTTCAACGCGCTTTATGGCCTCACTGCAGGGTAGTCTTCCTCCTGCATCTACAATCACTCTGAGCAGGGGGAGGAGTATGCTTCCTTGGGTAGGCACTGCCACACTTCCCCCTCCCGATGTTCATTGTAGAGCGCGCAAAAGCCTTTTAAAATTACGCTCTTTGTAAAATTATAGGCCTTCCATTGTTCTCCCGTCAATTTTTCTCCTGGTACGGGTGGCAAAAAGACAAATGAAACGCCTTGGAAGGTGTGCCTTTCACTCTGCAAGCGTCCCCATGCACCTGACAGGCAGAGAATGGGATTTGTGTAATCAAGTAGTGGACAAAATGCACGTTGTCATTGGCCGCCTTGAAGGATCCTGGGCAGTCCTTAGAAGTGTCCCCGGGGACTCGCAGGATGGGAAAGGAAGAAAACTGAATCACTCCCCAAGGGCTTCCCCCGGGATGAGTTTGATCTTTTCCTCAAAAGCTGTATTCCCGTACCCCAGTGAGGAGCTCTCTCTGCCTTTGGGAAAGGATTGTGTGGAGGCGGTGAGCCTCCTGTTCCTTGAGGGCAAAGTTTACCACAATCACACGATAGGCAAAGCCAAGGTCCTCTACTTTCTCCACCTGGGCCGGGATGACAAAGCGCTCCCCATAGGCTTCAAAGAGAACGGCTATCCTGTCACCTACCTTTAGTCCCAACTCTCGGGTGGAGAACGTCATCCACTGCATTCCGATACTCTCTGTCTGCCCCTCTCTGAGATGTGGAAGGTTTCGTGTCACCTCGGCGACAATATCTTTACCGGGAGGAGAATCAATCTTCATAAAACGAATGTCGAGATTCCACCAGAGGGTGAAGTCTGTCTCTCGGTGTTCTGCCCTTTGGAGGAGGAAAGTGGCGTGTTTTTCAGTGCTTGTGATACACTTGGCCCAAAGCTCCACCGTAAAGTAGGAGAGGTTCCAGAAGATGGAAACCCTTTCTCCGGAGACCAGGGGGACTTCTTCCCCAAAGACCACCGCGAGTTTGTCCTTCTCCATTTCCTCAACCTTCCCCAGGTAGAATTCCTCCACGGCTTCCTCTTCCTCGGAGGAAATCCGCTGCACCCGAACCTCAGTGCCCGGGGGAAGGAAGGGCAACTGTCCCTTCGCCGAAACAGGGTAGTATTCAGGAAGGACTTCAAGGAGGGCCCAAAAAACTTTGCTATCGAATTTCCCCGCTCGGGTGAGGGTGTGGAGTTCCTGGAAGGCTTCTTCCAGAGTATAGGCTCTCCGGTGGGGTCTTACATGGACTAAAGCATCGAAGACATCGCACACCGCCAGAATCCTCGCCTCTAAGGGTATATCCTTCCCCTTAAGGCCCAGGTATCCGCTCCCATCAAGCCGCTCATGGTGGAGGCGGGCCAAAGACACATGTCTTTCCAAAAACTCATTGCCTAAGAAGATTCGGGGAAGCTCGAAAACGTGTTTTTTCACCTCCTCGAATTCCTCCGGGGTGAGTCGGCCAGGTTTGTGGAGGATTTCTCGGGGTATGAGGATTTTCCCCAGATCATGGATGAGGCCGGCCACTCGCACCTCTTTCTCTTTCTCCTTAGGGAGGCCGAGGTGTCGGGCTATGCTGGCACCGAGGAGGGCTACCCGCAGGGAGTGGTGGTAGGTATAGGGTTCGATGCTCTCAAGGAGGGAAGTGAGGCTGAGAAGGAAGCAATCGAAAACGAGCTCAACGTTGACATCCCGGTAGAGAGCATACCGAGCCTGGCGGGGGAGGGAAAAGTTTTTTACAGCCTCCCCAAGGCGAGAGGAGACGTCCTCTTGGGAGAGGACCAGAAGAACCATCCCGGGGTCGAGGAAGACATGGTGGACAAAGACTGGACCTTCGGGGATGGTACCAGGGAAAGCTCTGTGGAAGCGCAAAAACTGAGACCGGTCCACACAAACCACAAAAACCTCCTCCTCAAGGAGTTTTTGTAGCACTGCATCTTCCGGAGGCCGCATGGTGACTCCCTTAAGAGAACTATCAATCCCCTTTCCCCGGGTGAGAAGAGAGAGAATCTTCCACCGATCGTTGAGGAGACGAGCAAAGAGGCCAAGTGCCCATACCTTCTCTTCTTTGAGCTCCCGATCGAGCTCTTTAAGGAAACCATCCCAGTCAAAGTCCAAAGCTCTCCTCCTCTCGAGGAGAAGTCCTCTTAAGAAGACAGCTTGACCTATTATACCCGAAATGGGTATGTCAAGTTACCTTTTCTTCCCTACTGCGCTCTCTCGGCTCCTGGGGGCTGCTCCTTTAGGGCTACGTAGTATGGATTTGGGAACTCCTTTCCGCAGTAAATGCACTGGATTTTTTCTTTATCTCTGTTGTCCCAGGCCGAGTATTGTTTTCCTCCACAGTGGGGACAGGTCCACTCAACCATTTTTACCCCTCCTAGAATGGATTTGTACTCTAAGGAAACCACGTTGTCAAGCCGTTTTGGGCTTTATGATGAAAAAGATGGGGGATGGGAAGATTATGGCTTTTTACTTTCTTCAGTGAACCTCTTGTCCCGGAAAAGAAGGTAACCCCGACTTGGATTTAGCAGGAGGGAAAAGTCACTGTGGAGATTAAATGGCTTTCTCTTCAAACAGGGTAGGGTGGTTGATTTCCAGGGCAAAATTTTTGATACGTTTTTCGGCCAGTCTTACGTATTCTCCGTTTATTTCGTATCCCACATAGTGGCGTTTTGCCTTTAATGCAGCAATGGCGGTTTGCCCACTCCCCATAAATGGGTCGAGGACCACTTCGTTCTCAAAGGTGTAGAGCTGGATGAGCCGGTAAGGTAGCTCCATGGGAAAGGGAGCGGGATGTCCTATTTTACTTGCCGGTTCAGCTCTGCAAATGTCCATACGCTTTTGGTGAACTCAAGGAATTCCTCCCGAGAGATGGTACTTTTCCTCCTGTCCGTTTTTTCTCTTCGCAACGCCCCCTTGGAAAAAACCAGGATATATTCATGGATGTCCCGTAACGTCGGGTTTTTGGCAGAAAGCCAGCTACCCCAGGCAGTTGAAGGGCTCCCACTGGCCCCTTTATTCCAGATGATTTCTCCTTTCATAAGGAATCCCAGCTCAAGCATGTCCTCGATAATAAAAGCGTGAAGAGGAATATAGGGTTTCCTCCCCAGGTTGGCAATGTTTATACAGGTTCTCCCCCCGGGAACCAGGACTCTTTTGGCTTCCCTCCACACCCTTTTCAGGAATTCTCTGTATTCTTCCAGGGTGAGGTTGCGATCGTACTCTTTACCGACATTGTAAGGAGGGGAAGTAACCATCAAGTGAACGCTATTGTCAGGCAGTTCTTCCATTTTTTCGCTCGACTTATGAAAAATCTTATCGAGAAATTCAGGAGGGATGGGATTTTCTTTGTACTCGGTCACCTCTTCTTTGGGTAACCCCTCATACGGCCTACTATTGTAAAAGGGAGAAGAGTCGTGGTTAACTCTCCCCAGAGAGCCAAAAGCACTCGTCTTGGTGCCTGTTCTTCGCTTCAATGCTCTCCTACCCCTCCTTCCAGAGATCAACTCATTTCTTATAAGGGTTAAAGTCTATTTCCGTTCTCCGCCAATGTATCATAATGCTCCTTAAGTCATGGTCGTGAACTAAGCGAGAAAGTGCTTCCTCGGTAATTTCACACCTCGTGGATTTGTGCCGGGTTTGGGAAGTTTGATGTACCTTTCTCTACCCATATCGTTGAAAACCCTATCCTGTACCTCAAGCGGGATAAAGTAAAATCCCCCAGCATCGTCCCAGTTGACTTAAATAAGCAGAATGTCACAAGATGGGTAGTATTTTTCATGAAATTCCTTCGCCCTTTCTCCATTAACAGTCCATATCAGTTTGACTTCACTTAACTTTTTGCCAGTTATAGTTTTAACCGACACAGGCTATCCAAATAACCTCAGGTCCACCTTATGCTCTGTAATGGGTATTTCGGTAATCACATTTTCCTCGCCAAACTTGTAAATGAGCAAAGCTACTATTATCTTTTCGCAAACCGAACCTACCTCCATTCCTATTTTCCCCGCTCGCGAAGTTTCTACCTCCGCAAGCTGAAACAAATAGGGCAGACGCCTCTTTATTCTTTCGACAAGCTCTTCGTCTTCAAATACTTCAACCAAACGGCTCGCCATCGCTATCCCTCTATTCCATCACTTCGGTACAATATCATCATACACTCCCTCTTATTGTAACTACTCCTCCTCCATCCACTCCCTCATGAGGAGATAGGCGAAGTAATCAGCTTCCTTCTCCAGACTAGCCACAAGGAGCTTGTGGTCTAAGAAGATAGGGCAGAGGTAGTTGCCGAAGTGGCAGAGGGCATGGAATATGACTTTGACTCTCTTTGGGAGAGCCTTCCATTCACAAGGATGTATCTCTTCCCCTCTCTTGCAAGCCCTCACTCCCCTGATAACAGAAAGGGCAGAAGGTAGGCCTCCTTCACCC
>CAYRSB010000036.1:0-8808 GCA_964426875.1 uncultured Atribacterota bacterium | reverse complement strand
ATGGTGAGGTCTTTTGTATTTCTTTGAGATTCCTACAATAAATTTACACTAACCAGCTCTGGGCACAGAAGCCAAGGTTTGTGCAACGCTTGCCATCCATCGCCACAAATCTCAACTTGCACGTTTACCCACCTGTGGATACTCAACTGTTTCCCCGTCAGGAAAATTTTGAGTGCAAAACGGCAATGCCGAATATACTGCTCATCTTCGAAAGTCCAGACATAAAACCGCAAAATCTCGCCCACCTGGTGCTCATTTACGAGTCCACGACCAATTTGAAAGCTTCCAGGTTCTTTTCTCTGATACAATGAAAAGAAAAAAGGAGGACAGAGTGGAGGTTTTTGACTGGTATGGAAACGTCATACTGCCTTTCATCGTCTTTGCTTCCCGAGTCGGGGATGTGAGTCTTGGCACCATGCGTATCATCCTCACCGCACGAGGGAGAAGGAACATCGCTCCTCTTCTTGGGTTCCTTGAGGTACTCATCTGGATTGTGGTGGTGAGCAAACTCATCGCCCATGCTCGTACTCCCTTGGCTTTCCTCGGATACGCGGCAGGATTCGCCCTGGGGAACTTTGTGGGCATCTACATCGAGGAATGGTTTGCCATCGGACATGTCATCGTCCGGGTCATTTTGAGAGAGGGAGAAAAACTCTTCGAGACATTGAAAGAGGCGGGATTTGGGGTAACGATATTCGATGGGGAAGGTACCCGTGGACCAGTGAAGCTCGTCTTCACCGTGGTGCACCGACGGGACCTCTCAAAAGTCACCAGTATCATCCAGAAAATCAGTCCCCATTCCTTTTTCTCAGTTGAGGATGTCCGATCTACCCATGCTGGTATTTTCCCCCAGGATATCCAAAGAAACATTTGGTGGTCCCTGAGGGGAAAATAACCCAGATTATTCGAAAAACCGCAAACCCTGCAAGAGCGGCAAAGAGGTCTTTAAAAACTCGGGAAGGCCCTCATCGGGCCTTCCCCCTCAGGAGACGGTAACCTCGCTCGCAAAGCGGCGAAATTTTGTAAGCACCGCCTCTTTTTCCACTTCAAATGTTCCCGAAAGACGTACGTCCTCCGAAGAAGAACCAATCATGACCTCAAAGGTTCCCGGTTCCACAACAAGGCGCAGATTTTCGTCGTAGAAGGCAAGTTGCTCGGGGAAGAGAGTGAAGGCAATGCGCCTTTTCTCCCCGGGAGCAAGGCGTACTTTGACAAATCCCTTGAGTTCTTTAATTGGTCGAGCACAGGAAGCCACCTGATCCCGAACATAGAGCTGTACCACTTCCTCTCCTTCTCGCTCTCCTGCGTTCTCCACCGTGCAAGAAACCGTAACGCTTTCCAGGGCTTTGACTCTCTGGGGAGAGACTTCCAAATCCCTATACTCAAAGCGGGTGTAACTCAGGCCGTATCCGAAGGGAAAAAGAGGACGGGCATCACAGGAGAGATATTCACTGAAAGAGGTAGGCTTACGGTTGTAGTAGACTGGTATCTGTCCCGGTTCTTTGGGGAAGGAAATGGGAAGTCTCCCTGAGGGATTGTAATCCCCAAAAAGGACATCCGCTATGGCATTACCTCCCTCTTCTCCCGGATACCAGGCCTCAAGAATAGCCGAAAGGCGCTCGTACTCCCAGGAAAGGGCCAGAGGTCGTCCATTCACCAGGACAAGGACCACCGGTTTACCACAGGCTACAAGGGCCTCAAGGAGCTCTCGTTGAGCCCGCGGAAGCACGGGTTCGGTGCGGTCGCTTCCTTCTCCGGAAAGAGATTGCTTAAAGAGGCCGCTTCGTTCTCCCATGACGGCTATGACAACATCGGCCTTTTTGGCTATCTCGAGAGCTTTTTCCAGCTCCTCTCTTGAAGAGGAGGTAAGGTTACACCCCTTCGCGTAGAGGACTTCGGTACTCGGTGAAACCCTGGTCGTAATACCCTCAAGAACCGTCACGGTTCTGACTTCCGCTTTCCAGGTGGCTTCCTTCCCCTTCCAGGCCTGCACACTCGGGACGTGGACGCTGTAACTGTAGTCCCCGTGGAGGTGCAAAGGATTGTGTGCATTGGGTCCTACAACGGCGATAGTTTTTATGTCTTTGCGAAGGGGGAGAACTCCGTCGTTTTTGAGAAGGACAAGGGATGCTCGGGCAACTTTACGAGCCAGTTCTCGTTCTTCTTCGCCATCCAGAGACACTGCAACTTTTTCTTCTTGGGAGAGCACTTCCTCAAAAAGACCGAGTGCCCATTTGAGGGCAAGTATTCTTCGCACCGCTTCGTCAAGCACTTCTTCGCTCACAAGTCCTTCCCGCACCGCTTCAACAAGATACGGGAAACACTCCATATCGGGGAGCTCGATGTCAATCCCTGCTTTGAGGGCCAAGACGGCGGCTTCTTTTTCGTTACAGGCCACACGGTGGAATGTGGCAAGCATCTTCACCGCTTCATAATCAGAGACGACAATGCCTTTGAATCCCCATTCCTCTCGAAGAATTTTGGTGAGGAGGAAGTGCGATGCTGCACAGGGAACTCCATCGATATCGTGGTAGGCATTCATCAGCGAAAGCACCCTTGCCTCCCGCACGGCAACCTCAAAAGGAAAGAGGAACACTTCCCGGAGTTCCCGCTCCCCCACCTTTGCCGGGGCAAGATTTCGTCCCCCCTCGGAAATTCCATAGGCGGTGAAGTGCTTTGCTGTGGCAACCACTCCTTCCTTGGGGCTCTCTCCCTGAAGTCCCCGGATGTACGCTGCTCCCATGCGGGAGACAAGATAGGGGTCCTCCCCGAAAGTTTCTTCCGTCCTCCCCCAGCGGGGGTCCCGGGGAATGTCAAGAACCGGTGCAAGGCCCTGGTGAACACCGACAGCCCGCATGTGCTTTCTTATGATCTCCGTTACTTTCTGCACCATTTCCGGGTCAAAGGTGCTCGCCAAAGCTATAGCTTGGGGAAAAACGGCAGCGCCCTTGGTCATGAGACCACTCAAACATTCCTCATGGATCATGGCTGGAATCTTCAGGCGAGTGCGTTCCTTGAGGAAGCGCTGAATTTCCCTCCTCAAGACCACCGCTTTTTCGGGTTCCACGCTCGGATCTCCCATGAGACGGGTGATTTGCCCAATGCCGTTTTGCAGGAACCCCTGGGCTTTCTCCTCGGAGAACCTCCCCTGCTCCACAAGACGATTGGCATGTATTGCGCAGAGCTGGGCCACCTTCTCTTCCAGGGTCATCTGAGCAAGAAGACGATCAACAAACGGTGTTGTACCCTCCATATTCTTTCCTCCTTTCACATTTTTTCCATCGGTGACACTTCACCAGAACCCCGTTGACCTCGACATCCTCAGGCATTTCCCTCTCGCACATCTCCATGACCTCAGGACACCTGCCGGCGAACCTGCATCCCTTTTTGAGGTACTCCTCCCGCTCTTCAAGGAAGACAATCCTTTCTTGGAAGCGTCTCTCTGGATCCGGTTCCGGGACAGAGGCAAGGAGGAGCTTCGTGTAAGGGTGTTTGGGGCGTTCAAGGACCTCTTCCACCTTTCCCATCTCAACGATGTTCCCTCGAAACATCACAGCAATACGGTCAGCAATGTAGTAGGCAGTGGCCAGATCGTGGGTGATGTAGAGGACACTGACCTTGAGGTTTTCCTTGAGGGTCTTAAAGAGATTGACGATGCTCATCCTCAAGGAGGCATCGACCATGGAGACCGGTTCATCAGCCACCAGGAGAGAGGGATTGACCAGGAGGGCCCGAGCAACGGAGGCTCTCTGGAGCTGCCCTCCAGAGAACTCACTGGGGTACTTCCCCCGGATCTCCTCCAGAGACAGTCCCACTGCCTTGAGCTTCTCATCGATAAGGTGCTCCGCCTCCCTGGTATCTCGAGCCAAGGAGAAGTTTCGCACAGTTTCAAAGAAATAGCTCTCCACCCTCCGCAGAGGGTTGAAGGTCTCGAAGGGGTTCTGAAAAACTGCCTGGACCTCTCGGAACCAGCCCTTGCGGTCGGTGATTCGGTGAAGCTCCCTACCCCTATAGAGGATGGTGCCAGAAGTAGGTTCCTCAAAGCCCAGAATGATCCGAGCCGTAGTGGTTTTCCCACAGCCACTCTCTCCGGCCAGGGCAAAGATTTCTTGCTCTCCTATAGCAAAAGATACTCGGTCCACAGCCAGAATCTTGAGTCGGGAGAATAGGCTTCCCAGGCTGAAGACCTTGGTGAGTTTCTCAACGGAGAGAAGGGGAATCATAGCTTTTTCTCCTTTCTCAGGAAACAGGCCACCTTATGGGTAGAAGAAACAGCCAAAAGCGGTGGCATTTCTTCCCGACAGTACAGTAGAGTCTCTGGACAGCGGGGATGAAAGGGACATCCAGGGGGAGGAGCAAGGAGGGACGGAGGACTCCCAGGAACGCTCGTCTTCGGGGATTTGTCTCCAACGCGGGGAAGAGACCGGATGAGGTACTGGGTGTAGGGATGGAGGGGATGGTGAAAGATTTCTCCCGTCTCTCCCTCCTCCACAACCTTCCCCGCATACATAATGGCAAGGTGAGTTGTGATTTGGGCTTGAACCCCCATGTCGTGGGTGACAAGGACAATAGTGTTCTTGAGGGTCCCCTGGATATCCTGAAGGAGGTCAAGGACTGCCCTCTGGGCTACCACGTCGAGGGCAGTGGTGGGCTCATCGGCCAGGATAATCTTGGGCTTCAAAAGGGTGGCCAGGGCAATGGCCATCCTTTGGCGCATACCCCCAGAGAGCTGATGGGGATAGGCTTCAAGGACCTGGAGAGGGAGGCCGAGGGCTCTGAGGTGCTCCCTGGCAAGGGCAAGGAGTTCCCGTTCTTCTCCCCTCCCTACATGGCTTTCCAGGAAATCGAAGAAAGTGGATCTGATCTTCCGCACTGGGTTGAAGACACTCATGGAGCCCTGGGGAACATAGGAGATGTACTCGAAGCGGAGGCGGCGTTTTTCTTCTCTTCGAAGGGCAAAGACGTCAATTGCTCTTCCGTCAGGGAAGTAAGAGAGCTTCCCCTCAAAGAGCCTGAGAGGAGGGTCTATGGCCCCGTAGAGGACTCGAAGGAGGGTACTCTTCCCACAGCCACTCTCTCCGGCAATGCCAAAGATGGCATTCTTTGGGATTTCGATGTCAATGCCATTCACTGCCTTCACGATGCGCTTTTCTCTCAGGACCTCAAGGACATAAAAGGCCTTGAGGTTTTCCCCCTTGAGGACGACTTCCATCTTTCCCTCCTCAGCGGATGCCGATTCTCTGCGCTCGTGTTCGGGGGTCAAGGTACTCACTGATGCTCACCGAAAGCCAGTACAAGGCGATAATGAGGAGTACCGTCAGGACGACGGGAGTTAACACCCACCACCAGTGCCCTAAAAGCATGGCCTGGTAGGCAATGGCCCATTGAAGCGTCGTTCCCAAGGTCGGTATTTCAAGTCTTACAAGACCCAGAATGGCCAAAACAATTTCTGTACCAATAGCCCAGGCAATGTTGTTAATAAGGGTAGAAAGAATGAGCGGAATGGTGAAGGGAAGGTATTCCTTGCTTACCAGGGCAAGCGTACCACTTCCTGAAAGAAGAGAGGTATAAGTAAACTCCCTCTCCCGGAGGCTCAAAACTTGTGAGCGAATCGTTCTTGCGTCCCAGGCCCAACCGAAGAAGGCTAAAAGTAGACCGGTATTAACAAGGGTCATAGCCTCTCTGAGGAGCATGGCCACAAAAACGAGGATGAGGAAAAGAGGGATCACCAATAACCCATCAGCTAAACCCATGAGAATCCGGTCCACGAATTGCCCCCGATATCCAGCGACAAATCCTACAAGCACGGCAACTGCCCTCGACACCAACCCGGCAATGAGGGCAACGATCAAGGAATTACGAATGGCAAAAGTCGCTTCCCAGAACACGTCTTGTCCCTTGGAGTTGGTTCCTAAAATGTGGGGCCAGGAAGGGGGAAGGTCCCGGGGGACCTGAAGCCACTTGATGGGATCATAAGGAGAGAAAAAGGAAAGAAGCGCGAGAGCCGCAAGAAGGCTCAAAAAAATAAAGCCCACCGTAAATCGATAGTCACGAAGAAGGTCTCGAAAAACACTCACACACCGTCACCTACCTGTGTCGAATCCGCGGATCGAAGAAAGGATAGAAAAAATCAAGCATAAGCACTGCCGTAGTGATGGTAAAGATAGAAAGAACGGTGATACCCATCACCAAGTTGTAGTCTCCTCGAGTGACCGCTCGATACAGCAAAAGCCCCATCCCTGGATAGGAAAAGACCATCTCCACAATGAGCACCCCGCTGAAGACCTGACCAAGGAGCAACGCGAGCTGGGTAATTTGGGGAAGCATGGCATTACGCAGTACGTAACGAAAAATAACAAAGGACTCCTTGACCCCTCCTATCTGAGCATACTGTACAAAATCCTCTCGCTTCACGTTCTGCACAAGGAGCTTCATCTGCTGGAACCACGCGGCCCCGCCGAGAACCACAAGGGTCAAGGCCGGCAAAAACGAGTAACGCAAAACGGTGGCCAAGAAAGCAAGGTTCACGGTCGCTCTGCGCCCCAGCATAAGTCCCCCTGCGGGGAAGAGCTTCCATGCATAGGCAAAAAGAATGAGGAGAAGCACTCCAAAAATATAGTAGGGAATAGGGCGAACGACCATGATGATTGCATCCATGATTTTTGACCACTTTGTATGAGCAAAGTAGCCAGCAATACACCCCATGACATTCCCCAAAGCCCATGCCAGTAGCGTCGAGGTTAAAAAAAGACCCATGGTCCAGGGAAGATAAATACGCAAAAGCGCCGAAACCGGGGTTGGAAACTGAAAGAAAGAAGGACCAAAGTCGAAGGTCACGACCCTTCGCCACATGACAAGGTACTGCTCCCAAAGGGTTCCCTTAAGACCATAAAGCTCCCGGAGAGTTTCCATAAGGCTCCGTACTGCAACAGGGTCAAGAGACCCACCCTGTGACTGTATCTGAGCGATAATCTGCAAAACTGGGTCTTGACCAGTAAAGCGGGGAATTAAAAATACCGCAGTAATACCAAAAAAGACCACAAGTATATACTGTATGAGTCTTGGAAGAAGATAGTCCCGCACAAATCGCATCAAAATTCTCTCCCTTAAAAAGGAGGCCCCAGTTTTTGCTTGGGGCCTCCAGTTCCAGAGTTCAACTCCCCTTCTTGGGCTTCAAGAAGGGAAGCATGTATTTGAAGTTTGGCCAGTGCTGGTAGGGTTGGGTGTAAGGATTCTCTGCTCCAGGATAGTTAGTCCAGTAGTACTCATCCCAGGCTACCGCACCGACGTACCCATAGGTTGGAATGGTAGGCATTTCCTCAACCACAATCTTCAATGCTTCGATGCCCAGAAGCCGGGTTCCCTCGATGTCGGCAAAGGGATCGGTCATTTCCATCTTCTCGATAATGGCATCAAGTCTGGGGTCAGACCAACGTGCCGCTCCTCCCGGTCCCAGGGTCACCGAAGTACCAATGGGGGTCAAAAGGCGGGAGTGCCAGGGATCAAGAGTTCGAGAAAGGTCAACCCCTGCACCCCAGGGCTCAGCAGCAGGCCACATGGTGGACACCTCGAACTCTCCATTGAGCGTGAGAGGGTTAAAGGATTCAGTAGACATGACGGTAGCATCGATACCAAACTTCCTCCATTGCTCGGCTGCAGCAGTAGCGTTGCGGAAGTGGTGATGCGCCGGGTTGGTATCTGTAACAATGGAGATTTTCCAGGATGAACCGTTAGGCAACCGCCACTTCCCGTCCTCTCCTTTTGTGAAGCCGTTTTTCTTCAGCAACCTCTCAGCAATCTCGGGAGCATACTTCCACCAACCCATGCCGAAAAGTTCCTTAATAACCGCAGGGTCTTCAGGTACCTTGTATCCTCTCTTCTTGGCAGCCTCTACCAGCTTCATCGGTACTTCAGGATCATAAGGTTTGAATTTCTCTCCGCTACCAAGATCAAGCTCGAAATTCTTAAGCCAGTCTTCCATGGGTATAAAGAATGCTTCCTTATAGGCAGGAACCGGTGGTAGATGGAGAGCACTCACCGGAGCCATAAGGTCAAAGGCTATGGCCATATATTCCACTATATCGATGGCCAGAGCGAGTGCCCAGCGAACCTCTTTGTTATTGTACGGTTCCACCATGTTGTTGAACATGATTCCAGTAATGCAGGGGTCAATATTGACTACCCAAGGCCATTCCCTTCGCCAAGCTCTGATAGTATCACTCTTCTCAAGCACTGCCTTGAGTCCCTCAGGGGTTTGTTGCGCCATATCGACTTCGTGACGCAACTGAGCGAGGATTTTACCCTCTTCACTCTCAAAAGCCTGAAAGAGAACATACTTCGGTTGCGGCTTTCCATAGAGTATTCCGGTAGGAGTTTTGTCCCAGTCTTCTCTTCGTTCCCACAGTGTCCAGAAACCGGCAGGGTCGTAGTCGTAGAGTACATATGGCCCAGAGCTTACCGGGGGATTGAATTCAAAGGCTATAGGGTCTTCCACCTTTTCAAAAACGTGCTTGGGCATGATGCGTAGACATCCCCAGCGGTCCAGGAAGTGAGCATGGAATCGAGAGTTGGGCATCTTGAGCGTCACGACCACCGTATAGTCATCGGTCTTTTCCGCCTTCTCTACAAATTCGGCCATCGGTCCATGGTACAAAAGACTGGCATTACGTACGTGGAGGTCAATGGTAAAAATGACGTCATCAGCAGTGATTGGAACACCATCACTCCACAAAAGTCCTTGGCGGAGCTTTACGGTCATCTGGGTGAAGTCCTGGTTATAAATGGGCATCTCAGAAGCTAAACCGGGAA
>CAYRSB010000035.1:0-9060 GCA_964426875.1 uncultured Atribacterota bacterium | reverse complement strand
TCGAGTACTGGACAAAATCGCTGATCTGTGAGAGGAGGCCAAAAGGGACGCTATCCCCAGGATTTGCGAGTCTCGAACTTTGGGAATTGATTAATTATGTTCGTGGCGAACTGGATGTGGAATACGCCATAGTTCATCCTCAACTCTGTGTTGATGATGGCGACAGGTTTATCCGTGACTATATTAAACCTGGGGTGAAGTATGTCATTGGTGCCTGCGATCCCAAGATGCAAAGAAAGATGTTTAAGAATGCCTTTAGTAATGCAGGCAGAAATTACGATGAGCAGGTTATCCCCCTGGATTTAAGGAACATATCTACTAAGGATGCAATGAATAAGGTCAAAGAAGTCATCGAAGGACTTAGAAGGTAAAAGTTAGAAGAGAGATAAATTATGCAACGTGATAGGCCGCATATACAGGATAATTCGCAAAGAGATGGATTGGTTTCCCAGAATCAATCAGAAGGGGCGTAAGCCCATGACTGTAATTTCCACCATGTTGATTGGGTGCATAACTTTCCCTATAGGGGAAGAATTAAAAGAGATGTTGTGCAAGGTGTGCACTGCATTTCGAAAGGAGGTTTAAAATGCCCACTATCCCGCGAGAAAAATCCCTTGGTTTCCAGTCATTGATTATGAAAAATGTGTAGGATGTCGGGAATGCTTTAATTTCTGCCAAAACGGTGTTTATGAGTGGGACGAAGAAAATGATAGACCTAAGATTGTCAACCCCTATAACTGTGTAGTCGGTTGCTCTGCCTGTATTACGCTCTGCGCCGGGGAAGCGATTAATAAAATAAGGGAAGGAGTACACCCATGAAAACAAAAGAAATAAAAGTAAGTGGTCACATCTTAGAAAAATCCCTTTTGGGTATAGTTTTCGACGCTTTAAAGGAAAAAGAAGTCGATATTACGGATATCGAAATCTATGTTACCTCCTTAAAAGGCAGCTGGGAACAAAAACGCCCTTCAATAATGGTGTTTAAAATGATCTCTTACGAAGATAAAGACTTTGAGAAAGCTTACACAGAAGTAACCGAAATATTGAAAGAAAATGGTTGTCGGATAATATACTCTAAGGAGTTATAGCTGTTTTTTCTCTTGTCGGTGTCCTTCGTGATAGGGGTGCCAGCTGCGGTGCACTATTTGGTTTTGTTATGACTACAGTCTTAATAGGAGTATCAACATTACCACCTGAAAGGGAAAAACTTACCTTTTAAATTTAAGAAATTCGCTTTTTAGGAGATTCAAACTATGAAAATACAAATTGTTGGTCCCGGATGCCCAAGATGCCAGGTTACTGAAAGAAATACACTTAATGCATGCGCAGAATTAGGCTTGACAGCTGACATTTCCCATGTTTACGATCTTAGAGAGATGATCAAATTGGGTGTAAGATCTACTCCCGCAGTTGTTGTGGATGGAAAAGTTGTAGTCTCTGGGAAAGTCCCAACAGTAGCTGAGCTCAAAAGGATTCTCCCAGAGCTATCCAAATAAAAAATTTATGTTGCAAAACTGGCTAATTTTCTCAAGACTCCTGTTGTTACTTCTCCATGGATGGTCCTGGGGTGGAACATACCTCTTTATGTCTGGGGGCGGGAATTCTCGTCCTCCTCTATCTGGGCAGGGAAAGCGCGGACGTCAATGGAGAAGGGTGGTTTTTCCCGCTACTTTCTTTTGATCCTCTATGCCACCTTCGACTTTTCGGTTTCCACTTCCTTGCCCGGGTGTTGAGAAAAAAGGAAAGGGCTATAATTGATAGAGAGGAAAACCAGAACGCCGTGGTTCGGGAAGCAGGGAGGACGAAAAGAAGAGCATTGAAATCCAGGTGAAAAAGAGCCTTCAAAAGACCGGAAGGAGGTCATGCCAAAATTTACATTTGTTGACTGATCTTGAAAGCCAAGGGGGGGTAAATGGCGATGATTTCTGATGACACGGAACAAGATGAGGTCTTTTTAGACTCTATACTGACTTCCTGGTTACTCGCTCTGAAACGGAGTTTCTCCTGGAAGAGTGAGGGAAGGAAACTTTTAGAACTTGCAACCTCCATCCTTAAGCTTGAGTGGGGCAGTGTCTTTCTCCTTGAAGGGAATGTCCTGCAGTGCTCTGCAGAGTGGCCCCCACACAAAGAAGGACTCTGTGGTGAGAGAATCCTGCTTGAAGAGTTCCCCTGGCTAAGAGAGAGAATAGAAGAAGGGAATACCCTCTTTCTCTCCACGCTCAGAGACCTTCCTCAGGAGGCCTGGCAGGAAAGGGCGTTCTTTGAGAGTCGTGCTATTCGGTCTCTGGGCTTTCTTCCCCTCACAGCCGATAGAGAACCTCTGGGAGCCATGGTCCTTGCCACCCTCACAAGGGAGAAACAGTGGGATGAGAGGGCCAGAAAGTACCTGGACTCTCTGAGTCGCCTTCTGGCTTACAGTGGAGAAACCTCTCAGGTGGTAGAAGAGTTGCGGAGGGAAAGAGAATTTCTGCGTCTCATTCTCGAGGAAATGCCTGACACCATCATCTTCCTGAAAGACCGGGAGAGTCGCTTCCTGTGGACCAGCAACTTCCACCTGAAAATCCTGGGAATCTCCCGGGTAGAGGAAGTGATAGGAAAGACCGACTTCGACTTCTTCCCCGAAGAACAGGCACGAGAATTCTTCCGGGATGAACAGCGGGTGATGGAAACCGGTGAAATCCTGATAGATAAACTGGAACGGGTCTACTTTGCTGATGGAACTCTCCACTGGGTATTGACCACTAAAATCCCGGTACGGGATGAAAAGGGGGACATCACTGGTGTTCTGGGAATCTCTCGGGACGTAACCCACCTCAAGGAACTCGAGGAAAAGCTCTCCTGGGAACGGAACTTACTGCTTGCCATCATCAATGCCATTCCCGACCATATCTATGTCAAGGATCGGGAGCACCGTTTCCTTCTTGTGAACCGCGCGTGTACAAGACACCTGGGGTTTTCTTCTCCGGAAAAACTGATTGGCAAGACTGACTTTGACCTCCATCCCCCAGAGCTGGCTCGTGCTTACTGGGAAGAGGAGGAAGGAATTCTTACCACCGGTGGTGCGACCCTCAACATCGAGCGCCAGGCTGACGATTTTTCCACCGGGGTCAGGAAGAAAATCTGGATTACCGTACACAAGGTTCCTGTTCACAACGAAGAAGGGAAAATCGTGGGGATGGTGGGAATCAACCGGGACATCACGGAACGCAAATTGATGGAAGAGGCCCTGAGAGACTCTGAAAGAGAAAAAGTCCTGATTCTCAACGCCCTTGAGGACCTGGTCACGTACTTTGAACCGGACCTCCGGGTTGTCTGGGCGAATGAGGCAGTGTTCCGTAACTTTGGCTTTGCTCCTCAAGACTTTATTGGAAAACAGTGCCATGAGGTTGTCGAGAGACGGAACACCCCCTGTCCTGGATGTGCAGTTATCCGGACTTTCCAGAGTGGAAGGCCTGAAGAGGGAGAGGTTGTGTCGCGGGACGGTACGGTCTGGCACCAGAAGGCTTACCCAATCTTCGATGATCAGGGGAAGGTCTTCCGAGTGGTGGAAGTGGCCTCAAATATCACCGAGCGAAAAAAGGCGGAGGAGAGAATCCGTTACCTCACCTTCCATGATTCCCTCACCGGCCTCTACAACCGGTTCTTCTTCCAGGAAGAACTGAAACGGCTCGACACTCCAAGGCAACTCCCCTTAAGCATCATCATGGCTGATGTGAATAACCTGAAGCTCATGAACGATGCCTTCGGGCACCAAAAGGGAGACGAACTCCTGCAGAGGGTGGCTTCAGTCCTTTCCCGTTCCTGTCGCAAGGAGGACATTGTTACCCGCTGGGGAGGAGATGAATTCCTGATTCTCCTTCCCCGCACTCCTTCCACCATTGCCCAGGAAATCGCGGAGCGAATTCGACAGCTCTGTCAGGAGGAATCAAAGACAGGGGATTATATCCCCGTAAGTATTGCTTTGGGATACGCCACAAAAGAAAGGGAAGAGGAGGATATCCAGAGGACTCTCAGTGAAGCGGAATCTCGAATGTATCAGAACAAGCTTGCCGATGCCCATAGCACTCGTTTAGCCCTTATTTTCTCCCTTGAACAGTCGCTTCGGGAAATCCCTGGGGAAACGGAAACCCATTACCAGCGCATGCGTGAAATGGTTCAAAAAACTGGCTCTGCCCTGCATCTCTCCCCCGCAGAGCTTAATGCCTTAGACCTCCTTGCTCGCTTCCACGACCTGGGAAAACTGGGCATTTCCCGGGATATCCTCATGAAAACCGGACCTCTGGACGAAAAGGACCGGGAAGAAATCAAAAAACACCCTGAAATCGGATATCGCGTAGCCCAGGCCCTCCCAGAGCTCCTCCCCGTGGCTGAGGGAATCCTGGCGCACCATGAGCACTTTGACGGGAGTGGCTACCCCAGAGGGCTCAAAGGCGGGGAGATTCCCCTCATCGCTCGAATCATTGCCATAGTTGATGCTTTTGAGGTCCTGACGAGTGGCCGGCTCTACCAAAAAGCACTGACGAAGGAAGAAGCACTCAAAGAGATTCAGAGAAACGCCTGGACGCAGTTTGACCCATGGATTGTTCAAGTGTTTCTGAAAGTCATGAGTTAAAAGCAGAGAGCACTCCAAAATCCTCGCCCCGAAAAGACAGTGTCACAGGTCCCCCAGGAGGCGTAACCGGATAAGGATTTTTTCGCAAGACGGGAGGAGAGAGCAGGAGAATAATACTCAAGCAGAAACTCTTACACGGGGGAAGAGGTGATACTCATGACGCAAATGCTTTTCCTCGTTCTTGCTTTGACATTGTTCTTTTTCTGGAACACCTGTGCCTTCGCCCAGGAAAAAGAGGAAAGACTTGAGAAGGCCACCTTCGCCGGAGGCTGTTTCTGGTGTGTGGAGAGTTTGTACCGGGAAAACAGGGCATCTTGAGGCCGTTGAGATTCTCTACAATCCGGACAGAATTTCCTATGAGGAACTCCTCGCAACTTTCTGGGAGGACATTGACCCCACAGACCCTGAAGGGCAGTTTGTCGACCGGGGGTCTCAGTACCGGACGGCCATTTTCTATCACACTGAAGAACAGCGCCGCAGTGCCGAACGGTCAAAGGAGGCTCTGGAGCAGTCGAGGAGATTCCTAAAGCCCATCGCCACAAAGATCCTCCCCGCTTTCGCCTTCTATCAGGCCGAGGAATCCCACCACTGCTACTCTCAAAAATGTCCTCTCCGGTATGATCTCTATTATCGCTTCTCTGGCCGGGAAGAGTTCAAAAGAGCGCACTGGGGAGGAAAATCCGTAGCAAAGTCATACCAGAACTTCACAAGCCCTTCCTCGAGGAACTCCGGAAGACCCTCACTCCCATGAATAACGAGGAAAAGGAGCAGTGGTCTTTGGGGCTCCCAAACTCGGTCACTGCGTCTGTCGTCAGTGTGGAAAATGCCTCCCCTGCCTTCAGGAAATCGATATTCCCGGGTCTTTCTCCTCGAGGGCCAGTACAACCAAAAGATGAAAGATAATCTCTCTGGGATCCAAGAGAATACGTCCTTCAGGACCGGTTGCGCTTCTGATTTGGGAACCGGGGTTACACTCGGAAGGCATAATAGCGCTTTCACCAAACACCCTGGTCTGTAATGAGTGTGGCAAGTGTGAATCCCGCTACCCTTATGGCCTCTCGATTATTCGGGAACTCGCCATCGCGCACCAGAAATTCGCTGAGAAGCGCCTACCAGGATACGTAAGAATCTTCCGAAGTAGAGAGTATAGAAACTCGAAAAACCTGCCTCATCCAGCCTGCAAGGTGAGAGCCTGGGCCCTTCACCCAGGCACGCCCATCTCCCCGGAAGAGAGAACCCTTAAGAATACAGAACTGTACCGGGCAGGTTGGTGTTGGGCAGATTGGTGTTGGGCAGGGACAGCAACCAAGGGGACAGGTCACCGAAGGAGATGGAGACGGGAAGGGCAAAGAACTTGGTGAACCCCCGCTGAGCATCCTCCAGAGGCAACCAGAAAGAAGGAGAGCAATCGATACAGTGATCAGCACAACCCGAATCCACAGAGCCTTTCTCATGTTGTACCTCTTCCCACTGACTGTGCATTCAGTGTGTGACTCTTCTCCAGCTCGAGCAAGTATTTGTGCTGACTTAACCTCCTCGTGAGACTTAGCAAAAACGGGAAGAATAATTTCTTCTTCTGCCGGTTGTAAAAGAAAATCTTCGCAAAAGGAGAGATGCAGAAGATGAGAAGAGTAATGCAGCTATGGGCCGTTGTCTTTGGTTTGTTCTTTTTCTCCTTTCCTCCATTTCCGGCTAGTGGAGCTCCCAAGGAAGCTCCTCCCTTTCTTGTGGTCTCAGCGTATGGGGAAACCCTGACTCTTGAGGATCTTCGGGGAAAAACTGTGGTGCTCTTTTACGATACCCGTTACACTACCGAGGAAAATAACGACCTCAAATATGACATCGATACCTTTCGCAAGGACCATCTGCCAGTACTTTCAAATCTTGAAGTCATCCAGATTATCGACGCTTCGAGTGCAAGTTTCCTCACCAGAACCATCTGGAAAAGAAAGCTTCGAGAATATTCCAAAAAATACAACATCACGCTCTACGCAGACTGGACGGGGGAGATGCGGAAAGACTACAACCTAAGCTCAAGAAAAAGTAACATCATTCTCATTGACCCTAAGGGCATGATTCGCTTCCTCTTTTCGGGGGAAGCGGGTGAGAGCGAACGGAAAGAGCTCTTTGAGCTGGTTCTGACAATAGGCTCTGGGGATACTCTCGAGCCCTGACTCTGAAGGGGAGGAAATAGCAAAGAGGTATGCCCCGAGGGTACGAATCCATCCCACCACACTCCAATAGCAGTCCCGAAATATCCCGTCATTTGCAGGGCCATCAAATCAGCCTTTGAGATACAACGGGGTTGTGGTGCACAAGAGAAGCCCTGGTGGGTTTCTGAAAAAGCTATATTCTTCTTGAAGTGGAAAGAGACGATGGTGCTCAAAATCCAGGACACGTATTTCTGGAAAAGGATGGCTGTAAGACGGGAACAATTGAACGGCAAGAAGTGCAAGAAGGAAATGCCAATATCTTGTGAAACAGTTGACTTACTTTAGTAATGACTACTTATGCCTTAAAGGTGTTAGATAAACAGAGGACAAAAGATTAGCTAAGGGAGAGCTGGTGGTTTGTTAAGACTGTTTTCTCTTTGCTTTTGTTTGAAGTATTCCTAGTAGGCACCGTTGGCACGATATTGATGGAAAGCTGGATTAAAGGACTTTCTCGGTGGGAATGGAGCCCCTCTTTTTTGCAACGGTGACAGAAGCTCCATTTGTGGATACACTTTCCTTGCTCTTCTACTTAACGGGCCAGGGTTGAGTCTGCCAAATTGGCTGGCAATAGCAAGGGTATTCGGGATTAAGAAGGCAGTTGTTTATGTTTTTAGTATTGTCATCCTGGGAACAGTGATAGGTTGGTTGGTTTTTCAGGAATTTTATACTTTAGGAGGTAAAAAGGTGCAACCATGAAAAATCAGGCAAAGGTCATAATTGGCGATAGTAGGTTAATGAAAGAAGTAAGAGATGAAGAAGTAGTGTACTGACCCTCGAAAATCAAGACACTTTTTCTCCCTTTGAGAGTTAGAGCTCATGTCTAAAAAATTATCTTCACCATTTGCCCCAAGAGCAAAGATCTCGGCATGGTCCATATCTCAGCATCCCCCAAAAACAGTCACCTGTGATTGGTGTTGCTCCCACTGTTGACGATATTCAAGCGGACTTCGATAGCCTAACGCCGAATGGACATAAAGCCGGTTATAATCATTGTTAATCCAGGATTCAATCGCCTCATAGGCTTGCTCAAAAGAGGTAAACTCATTCTCATTCAGCCAGAGAAGTTCCTCCTCTATCGTCTGTATCACCCGCTCCGTTTCCGCATTCCCCCTGGGATTATCATAAGAACAGAAGATCTGGTTGACCCCCAAAAGGGCTATGTCTCTCATAAAGGAGACAGAGGTTGGTTGCGAGCCATTGTCTGAAACAAGATTCAGGCCTTGCTCCCTGACTCCCCAGGGAAAATGTTCAAAGAGGCCTCGCTCGAGGGCTTCCTTCCATTCCAAGGTCCGCGCTCTTAAGGAAAGATGCCAGCCCACGATCTCCTTGGTAAACCAGTCCACAACGATGATCGGATAACACCAGCCCAGAGAGCCTAAAAGAAATTTCGTCATGTCGGTCCCCCGATATTGTCTGGGCCGTGTCGCCTTTGGCTTAGCTCTCTGAGATTTCCGCAATGTTTTATGACGAGTCTGGTCTACCGAAAGACCATTCTCCCTCATTAGCTTCTGGATCCGCTTATGGTTGACAGAGTAGCCCTCCCGTAACCGCAGCCAAGCCGTCATCCGTCGATACCCCCAAAACGGATGAGCCAGGCGAAGCTCCTTTATTCTTTCCACAAGCGTTTCGTTCAGGGATGAAGTTCTCTTTCTTGATCCCATCTTCCGATAATGGCTGCTCCGGCTCGTGCCTAGTATTTCGCAAGACACCTTCAAGCTCTCTCCTTTCTCCCTCATCAGCTCTACCGCTTCCCAGAGATTAGTTCCTGAGTTTTTTTAAAGCCTCGATGGCTATCGTCTGCCGGCCGATGATTCTCTGCAGCTTCTCAATCTCTGCGCGTAAAGTATCCGCTTCCCCGGCCCTGCCCCCATCCATCAAGTTCTTGTGCCCTCCCTCCAGAAAACGGTCCCGCCACCGGTAAAATAGAGTTTGACTGATCTGATGTTCCCGACATATCTCGGCCACCGATTTCTGACCCTTGAGCCCCTCGAGCACGATGGCCATCTTCTCTCAGATGTCCATTTCCTGAGCTTCATGCTTCCACCTCTAATGTTGGGTATAAACTCTATCTCTCGGAGGTGTCCACCTTCTCAGGGGTTCAGTATAAAACTTTCTCCTCCAAGAGAAAGGAGAAATGTGGTTTTTCGGAAAATCTCTTCGTGTTCCCCCAGCTCTACCAAAAGGAAAAGTTCTTGGGACGTCCCTTTCTATTTCTCAAACGTTTTCTGGAAACAT
>CAYRSB010000034.1:0-10970 GCA_964426875.1 uncultured Atribacterota bacterium | reverse complement strand
GACCAAGTTCAAAAATACTGGAGCCCCAGCTTGTGATTCGGGAGTCCTGTTGAGGTTTAACTTTCAGAGGTTCAATTTCTGAGAAAGGGGTGGAGAAATGAACAGGCGTTTGATAGTTTGCACGGTGTTGGTGATTGTGCTCGTTGCATTGCTGTCACAGGCTATCGGAGCGCAAGATTTCAAGCTGGCGGATCGTATCGTCGAGAAGGTTAAAAAGGGTGAAACCCTGAATTTCAAGGTGATATACCACAACACGGGCATCAACTTTGCGATGATACTCAAGAGGGGCACCGAGGAAGCAGCGAAGGAATTCGGGGTCAATGCCGAGTTTACCGGACCCGTGGAACCAAACGTGGAAGCACAGGTGGCGATGATCGAGAATTTCATAGCCAGTGAAGTTGACGGTCTGGCCGTGTCCAATGTGAGTGCGGAGGCACTGAACCCGGTCATTGAGAGGGCGATAGCGGCGGGTATACCTACTGTTTCCTTTAACAGCGATGCGGCAGGCTCAAAGAGGCTGGCGTTTTTCGGTCAGGATCTTGTCCAGTCTGGCCGAACACAGGCAGAGATTCTGGTAGAGTATATGGGAGAAAAAGGGAAAGTGCTCATTTTCAGTTGCGACGCGGCTGCAGCATGGTCCTTAGATCGGGAAAAGGGAGTGCGGGAAATCCTTGCAAAGTATCCCGATATTCAGGTTCTCACCACCGTTAATACCGGGGTTGAGGAGTATACCGCTTATGGGGCTATTGAGAATGCGCTCCTGGCAAACCCCGACGTTGCGGGAATAGCCACCCTGGATGCTGTGACTACACCGCTTGTGGGGAGGTACATCCTGAGGAACGACCTGGTGGGGAAGATAAAGCACGTGGGCCACGACCTGTTGCCTGAAACGCTTCAGAACATTAAGGCAGGCGCTACCAATGCCTCTTTGAGTCAGGATCCCTTTAAACAGGGATATCTCCCGGTCAAAGCCCTCTACGAGTTCATCGTGAAGGGAGTACCCCTCCAGAGTGTGGATACCGGAGTTTTGAGGGTTGACGAGAAAAACGTTGGTGAGTATCTTGAAAAACTTGAGAAGGGTGAACCGGTAGGTTGATACGGTAAGGAGAGGAGAAGCCTGTGCGAGATGAACGGTGATATCGTCGTCTTTCAGGAAATCACCAAAGTTTTCCCCGGAGTGGTGGCCTTAGATAAGGTGAGCTTTGGTATAAGCAGGGGGGAAATCCATGCCGTTGTGGGACAAAATGGGGCGGGCAAGACCACCCTCATGAGTATCCTTGCGGGAGAGCTTCAGCCGGATGGAGGGTCTCTTTTCTACAAGGGCCAGCCCGTGGTGATTGCCAATCCCCATGTAGCGAGGGAGCTTGGCATCAGTGTTGTACACCAGGAACTCATGCTCTGTCCAAACCTCACTGTGCTTGAGAACATCCTGTTGGGTCGAAACCTGACGAGGATGGAGAGAAATAAAAAAGCCGAAGAAGTTGATGAGATATTCACAAGTTTTGGAGTAGACATACCCCTTCAGGCCAAAGTTCGGGATTTGAGTGTTGCAAGGCAGCAGCTTGTGGAAATAGCTAAAGCTGTGGCTTTCCATTCCGAAGTACTGGTATTGGATGAGCCTACCTCGGCGCTGACGATTGCCGAGGCAAAGCATCTCTTTGAAATCCTCCGAAAACTTGCCAGGGATGGCACGACGATTGTTTTCATCTCGCACAGGCTTGAGGAAGTTTTTGAGATAGCCGATAGAATTACCGTGTTGCGAGACGGTAAATACGTGGCCACACTGCACCGTGAGGAAACGAACCTGGAGGAGATTGTCCGCCTCATGGTGGGCAAGAGCTTTTTTGAAGTGTTCCACTACGAGTCGCCGGCACAACAACTGCAAAAGGTTGTACTTGAAGTGCGAAACCTGAGTCGAGGGAACTTCTTCCGTAACGTTTCTTTTTCTCTCTATGAAGGGGAAATTCTCGGTATCTATGGTCTTCAGGGTTCGGGAAGGACTGAACTTGCGGAGACTCTTTTCGGTTTGTTTCCCCCCGACCAGGGCGAGATTCTCCTCTCCGGTAAGCCTGTCAGGATCAGGAGTGTCCAAGAGGCAATTCGTTTGGGCATAGCCATGGTCCCTGAGGACCGGCGGAGGGCGGGCATTTTCCCCAATATGGATGTGCGAGAGAACGTCTGTGTTGTTAAGGCACCACAGCTGGTGAAGGGAGGGCTTCTACCCCCTGCCGCCCTGATGGAAACAGCCCTCCCGCTCGTCAAGAAACTGGATGTTAAAACTCCAGGGCTTTTACAGATGGTACGAAACCTGAGCGGAGGTAATCAGCAAAAGGTAATTGTAGCCCGCTGGCTTGCGGTTCAACCCCGAATCCTTGTTGTTGATGAAATGACTCGGGGAATTGACGTTGGGGCAAAGCAAGAAATGTACAGAATTATTCAGAATCTGCGTAAGGAAGGAATTTCCATCGTTTTCATCTCTTCGGAGCTCCCTGAGATTGTGGGTCTCTGTGATCGCGTGCTCGTCATGTACAAGGGAAGGGTAGTGGGAGAGATAAAAAGGGAGGAAATCTCCCGGGAAAAGATTCTTGCTTACGCCATGGGGGCGGCGTGAGTACGTTGTCTCTGGGAAGGGGAGGTGTACCTGAATGACAAAAGAGGAGCGGGTCTTGCGCACGATTTACAAGAGGGAATTGGACTATTTACCCAGCCAGATTTATTTTGCCTCCCAGACCACCAAAGAAAAGCTCAAAGAGGCCCTCGGTCTTTCATCTGTGGAAGCCCTCGACCAGTACCTCGATAACCACCTCTATCTCACCTCAACTATGGACGATGTCTTCCGTTACCGGGAAGACCATGAACTCCTGAGAAAGGCAGAAAAGATGGGATTTGCCCGAGTGGACTGGGAGAGGGGGATAGTCTACGACCGCTGGGGTATTGGCTTTGATATGTACTCTGATGGGTTCTGCATCCGCCACTTCCCCCTGCAGGATGAAGAGACCCTCAAAAGGTTTGAACCTCCCGACCCCTACAAAGAGGGACTCCTCTCTTTAGCTTTGGAGGACCTCACAAAGTACTCTGGGGAGTACCTTGTGGTCTGCACCGGGTATCATGGAATCTTAGAGAAGGCCTGGGGACTCCGAGGGTTTGAAGAGTTCATGCTTGATCTTGCTCTGGGATCAAGGTGGGTGGAGAAGCTCCTTGATGACATCACCGACTACAAGGTAGAGGTAGCCAAACAGGTCATCAAGGCAGGTTTTCAGTGTGCCCATACTGGAGACGACTTTGGAGGACAGAGGGGACTTTTGGTCTCTCCGGAAACCTGGAGGAAGTACTTCAAGCCCCGCTGGGCAAAGGTATGGAGAGTCTACAAGGATGCAGGGCTGCCGGTTATCCACCACTCCTGCGGAGAGATCACCGAAATCCTCAAGGACCTCATCGACATAGGCCTTGATGTCCTTGAGCCAGTGCAGCCAGTGATGGACCTTGAGTACCTCAAGAGGGAGTTTGGGAAATACATCACCTTCTATGGGGGCATCGACACCCAGGAACTCCTGCCCCATGGGACTCCTCAGGAAGTCAAGACCATGGCCCGGAAGACCATCCATATCCTGGGAAAAGGTGGTGGGCTCATCATCTCTCCGGCACAGGAAATCATGCGAGATGTACCTATTGAAAACGTGGTGGCCCTTGTTGAAACCATCAGGGAGGAACGAGAAAAAGTTGTGAAAATGTAGGAGGCACTTTCTGTGCGACGAGTCTTTCTTTTCCGTTTACCCTCAAGTTTTCGGGAACAGGGGATCATCCTTGCTTTAATTTTTCTCTTCGTGGGTTTTTCCATAGCTACGCCGCACTTTTTGAGAATTGCCAACCTCCTCAACGTGCTGAGACAGGTTTCCCTTCTGGGCATCATTGCGGTTGGTATGACGATGGTGATTATTTCTGGCGAAATAGACCTCTCGGTGGGGGCAGTATATGGCATTGCGGCGGTATCCTGTGGTCTTTTCATGCGATCCGGTTACCCCTTCTGGTTTGCCATGGTTATGGCCGTGCTCACCGGAGCGATGATTGGCCTTTCTAACGGAACACTGGTGAACTATGTAAAGATTTCCTCTCTCATCGTTACCTTAGGAATGCTGAACGTTGTGAGGGGGTCCTACCTCCTTATTACCGGTGGACTTCCAGTATTCTTGAGTGCCCAGACGGTTCCTGATCCTCGTCTCCCGGTTTTCTTTTTTCTGGGCCAGGGTAAGATCTTTAAGCTTGTTCCCATGCTGGTGATTTTTTTCGTCGGCATCGTCGTGTTTGGGTATTTTGTCTGCCATCGCTCTCTCTTTGGTTTCTATCTCAGGGCAGTGGGAGGGAATGCAAGGGCAGCAAAGGCGTCGGGGATTAACGTAGAGAGGATTAAGGCGATTGCTTTTATTCTTGTCAGTACCCTGGCCGCACTGGCAGGAGTGCTCAACCTCTCCTTTCTCTCCAGCGTCCAGGGTATAGTCGGAGCCGGACTGGAGCTCGATGTGATTGCCGCTACCGTTATAGGGGGAACTTCTCTTGCCGGTGGAGAGGGGACTATTCTTGGAACCGTCATCGGTGTTCTCATTATCGGTGTGCTTCGCAATGGACTGGTGCTCCTTGGCATATCGCCTTTTTGGCAGACGACCCTTATTGGGGGGATCATTATTGGTGCGGCGGCAATTGACGTTACCACCAGAAGAACCCGTGGTTAGAGTCTTGGGTGGAAAATCTTTGGAATCTTTATTCGCCGGCAGTTGTCAGACGCATTCCTTCGATAAAGTACCTTCGGAGGAACACGAAGAGAAGAATCGTTGGTACCGAGGCAGCCAGATGCTCTGGCCATGAGACTGGGGATGTCGGTGCCCGAACCGGCTCTGAATCCTTGAAGTTGGGCCAAGCCTACCATAATCGGGCTGACGTTTATAGAACGCGTTAAGACCATTCCAAACATGAGGTCGTTCCACACCCAGGTGAATTGGAAGAGGAAGAGAACCGCAATAGCAGGTTTGGAGAGGGGCAGGTATATTTTCCAGTAGGCCCTGAAATTGGAACACCCATCTAACCTCGCTGCCTCCAGGATGTCTTCTGGTAGAGTGAGAAAGTAGTTCCGAAAGATAAACGTGCAGAAGGGGATGCAGATGGCAATGTAGAAGAGAATCATGTCCCAAAAGGTGTCATAGAACCCTGTGGAGATGTACATTTTGAAGAGAGTGAAGAGAGAAATGAGATATATCTGGAAAGGGAAGATGGTACCGCTCCAGATGAGAAAGAACCAGTTGAAAGAGCCTTTGACTCGTAGGCGAGCAATGCTGAAAGCAGCCATAGAAGAGAAAAGTATTGCTCCCCAGGCGCCGATAAGACCGTAGAACAGGCTATTCATAAAGTATCTTCCCAGGTTTGCCTGATTCCAGGCTTTAACCAGGTTGGGACCGAAAAAGTTCTGGGAGGGGAACTCCCAAAATTTCTGGAGGGCAAATTCCTGGTTGTTCTTGAACGCTAAAAGGACCGTTGGCCAGATAGGGAGGATCCACAGGATGCCAAGAATTACCATTGTTGAATAGATAATTATGCTTTTGGTTCGCATTCGTTCACCTCTCTATGCTTCCCGCTTTGTGACTTCACGGACGTACAACCAGGAAATAGAGAGCACTATTGCAGACAGGAAAATGGCTATGGCGGCTCCGTAGCCCATTCGGAAGAGGACAAAGGACTCTCGAAACATGGATACCGCGAGTGTTTCAGAGGAACGGTAGGGCCCACCATCAGTCATAACGTAAATAATGTCGAAGATATTGAATGAGTTGATCATGCTCATTGCTATAACCACGGTGGTGATTGGTCTGAGCATGGGAAAAACCACGTAACGGGAGGTTTGCCACTCCGTTGCCCCATCGAGCTTGCATGCTTCGACGGGTTCAGTCGGTATCGCCTGTAAGCCGATGAGAAAAATCACCATATTCGTGCCTACCGTTTTCTGTACCCAGGACACCACCATTGAGTAAGTGTTCAGCGGAACTTCGGAGAGCCAGGAGTGGCCTGGAAGACCGACGAGACGGAGTAAAGTATTGACAATCCCTAAATCTGGGGAGTACATCCAAAGCCAGATGAGCCCCGTTGTTACGGCAGAAGTTCTTCATCTTGAAGTGCCCAGGATTTGTAGAGTTCCTGTTTTTTGTGGGGAGGAACCCCTGGATTGCCTCTATTTGCTGCTGTTCGGGACTTTTTAGTCCCCTCCCAGATGGACCGAAGCGGGGGGATAGGGACTTTTCCGTTCCTGTGTGTTTTGCCACGCATCGTCTGTTGGGAGAGGGTAGGGAATGGAAGGACTCCCCAGAGGGGTGTAGAAGAAAAGGCCTCTTTCCCAGAGCCGGTACCCGTATAGGTCTTTTTGTCGCACTGAGAAACCCAGGCCCAAAGAAGCCTTGCACGCCCAGAGCCTCCAGGGATTGTAGTGGGAATCGTTGGAATACTGCTTGCAATGCTTGGGGGGTGATGGTATAATTCCCTTTGCTGAAGACAGAGAACCGGCTGGTCCTGGTGGATTCAGCTGGAGAACAGAGAAACGACGCGGGGTGGAGCAGTCAGGAAGCTCGTCGGGCTCATAACCCGGAGGTCGTCGGTTCGAATCCGACCCCCGCTACCAAAATGTGTGGCCCAATCGAATAGTGGTTAGTTCGGCGGGCTCTCAATCCGCAAGCCGGGGTTCAATTCCCCGTTGGGCCACCATAGGAATTGGGGCCTTGCTCTTTTAAGGGCAAGGCCTTTTTGTGTCTTCAGGGATTTACCTTCTTAAGATTCTCTCTTTGGAGACTTCTTTCTCCTCGGCGATGTTGAGGGAATGTTTAGGCAGGAAGATTGCATTCGCTATCATGGTGGGGATGACGGTGTTCCCCGTGACTGCGGCTACAAGATACACGAGTATTACTCCTTTGTGATGATGCCATGGGTGAGTCCATAAAGTGCCGATATCGTCCCGAAGGTAGGCCCGGTGGACACAAGAAGAGTATAGTACCACCTCTCCCTGACACTATTTTTCGGAACCGCTTGATGATCGGATACAGGCCCAGAATTTTTGAGGCTACCTTTCTGGCAAAGAGGACCGGGAAAATCGCCAAAGCAACAACAAGAGCGGAATCAAAACCAAAGTTCCAGCTCTCAAAAAGTAGGGAGGGGTCAGGAAACCGATATAAGGGAATCCAATCCGAAAAGGAGAAAGAAAGAGAATCCATTCTGTCCTTATGGCCGCTGTCTTGGGGCCGCAGGTGCAGGTCAAGAATGAGATGATGTAAGGCAGGACAAGAAAGGCGACCAAAGAGACAATGATGAAAACAATCATCCGATAGTTGAAGGGGGCAAATATCACACCCAGGGCAATCACCGTTCCCAGGTCGTTGACGAAGCGCAAGCCCAGAGATTCCCTTGCTGAATTCGGTTTTCTGTTGAAGCTGTACTCCGTCCTCGCAAAGAATGGAGAAAGGGGTATCTTTTCCTTCAAATGCTGGATCAACGATGATACTCAGAATTACGTGATGGGAACTCGCTCTGGTGAAGGGAAGGAGCTCTTTCAGGGGTTCGGTGGCGGTATTCGTGAATCGCCTCCACAGGGTAGTATGGTCAATGTGGGAACAAAAAGGCAGTGGAGATTTCTTTCTAAGCTTGGAAGGACTTCTGATGCAAGACTTTGGGAAGAAGGGTGGTATAGGTGAGTTCTTGAGAATACCGGAAAGGACGGCAGGGTTTTTCTCTCTCCCTTGTTCTCTTTTCCTTTTCAAGGATTGTGCCCTTGTTGTAGATGGTTCGTGGAGCGATATCTTCTCGATACACTTGGCATCACCAGACAATGAGTATACTGAAGAAATAGAATTTGCCACAGGCTCGCTCATGGTCTTGGCCCCCTTAAAGTGGTATAGTGGAACATCTGCTTTAGGTTTGGAAAATTTGAAAAGGAGGGGAGAGAATGCCGAGGAAAGTTATCGTCGTGCTTGGGGTTGTGGCAATATGCTTGGGGTTGGTGGCCCAGGCTGCAGGAAGTGTCCAGTACAAGGTGGTGGTTGAAATGTGGATTGGAGACTCCTGGGTCTTTCCCATGAGTAGGGATGCGGTTCAGGAGGCACTGGGCCAGCCCGATCAGGTTGAGGCAGTTCCCGGTTTCCCTGCACCGATGGAGATTTATTTTGTTGAGGGAAATGAGAATGAGGAAGTGAGTCACATCTATTTTGTCTACGGAGCAGGGGAAGATGGGAACCTCGCCTATGCCAGTGGATATGCGGAGAAAGGTGTGGATCTCGATAGCATCATGGCATGGGAATGGACGGATCCAGAGGTTCTCATCCTTCGAGAAGACACATTTGCCGTGCGCAAATCCTCCCCGGAGGAACCAATCTGGGAGCTTCTTGAGGAACGAACCTTTCAGGGAGAGTTACTCCTCTTTTCTACGGAGATGTATCCCAAAGACCTCATTTCCTATGTTGGAGCAGTGTACGGGGAGAGCTTCAAGAAACCCCTGGAAAAAGCCCTCCAGGAATTATCCAGCAAGTAGATTCAGCGCAGTTTCCCGGTGGGGGAAGGAGAACCCTGGTTTGGGCGAAAGCAGGAAGGAGCTATTTCTCCTGTAGATGGCTGCCTGGATGGTGAGATACGAGGTGCCCAGGGTAATGTTTCGTACCGGAAGAGTTGGTCTGGACCGGGGCTTGCTGCGGGTGTGGGGTGAAAGTTGGAGTTGCTGCTGGAGTCAGGGTTGCAGTTACTCTTTCTTAAGCCATTGTTGCCACCTTTCGACGTCTTCCCCGAAATCTTTTCCGGTAATCTTTTTGAGTGCTCCCTGGGCAGCTCCCCGGACATACTTGTCTTCATCCTTCAGAGCGGCGATGAGTGGTTCTACCGCTTTGGGGTCTTTTAATTCACCCAGGATCCATGCGGCAGCCCTTCGGACAGACGCATCTTCATCTTCCAGGGCATGAATGAGTGGTTCTACCGCTCTGGGGTCTTTTATTTCTGCCAGAGCCCATGCAGCATCCCCTCGAACACCCCTATTTTCATCCCTCAGAGCGGCGATGAGTGGTTCTACCGCTTTGGGGTCTTTTATTGCACTCAGGGCTACTGCAGCAGTCCACCGGACGACCCCATCCCTGTCCTTTAAAGCAGTAATGAGGGGCTCTACTGCCCGGGAGTTTCCCATTTCTCCCAGGATTCGTGTGGCAGCCCACCGAACAAACTTATCCTCACTCTTCAGGGCAACAATCCATCGTGCAATCTCGTCCTCCTCAGTGGGCCGGCCTTCTGGAAGAGGTTTACCTTCCGCAAGCCATTGCTGCCATTTTTTAACGTCTCCCCCAAAGTCTTTTCCAGTAATCTTTTCAAGTGCGTCTGCAGCATATAACCGGACACCTCCATCCCTGTCCCTCAGGACAGCGATGAGGGGTTCCACAGCCCTAAGATCTTTCATTGTACCCAGGGCCCGCGCAGCAGCTCTTCGGACACCGGGATTCTCGTCCTCCAGGGCAATGATCCACTGGGAAACCCCGTCTTGCTCACTGGGCCAGGCCTCTAAGGCGAGTGCAGTGCAGAGCAGAAAAAAGAAAAGGCAGAGCAAAAGACCTCGCTTTCTCATGCTTTTCCCTCCTTTGGGATTTACACCAAAAATTTGATCTGGTCCATTCTCCCCACACCTCCAGTCATGGTAGCGCGGGAAACTCCCCGGGTTCCTTTACTCTGCTGCTCCTCTTTTGGGGTTCCAAAGTCCTCCTGGGAAGTTTTGCTCTCGTCAGAAAAGGGAGTCCTTCTCCAGCTTTTTGATGCTATCAGGTTCACCGGTTATCGGTCAAGTCCGATTTTGTGGGTAAATTCCCTCTGGTAAAGAGAATCACCTCGTTTTAAGCTCCGTGCGCCTTTTGCCGTTTTTTGTGTTTGCCTTCCACTCCCGGTACCCAGTCATATCGAAGGGGTACTACCCTGTGGTCCACAACTTGTTGATTTCAAGGAGAGCAAGGTCTCCTGACTGGACCTCAAGGTCTGGGGAGAAGAGGACAAAGCTCCTGGGGCGATGCCGGCCTCGATGGTCGTGTCCTCTTCAACGCGCAGGGAGTACACCCTGAGGCTGTGCTCGTAGGCCTTCCGCACCGCCATTTCAAACATCTCCCGAAAAATCGACTGAGAAGCTTCTGTACCCGAAGCAATAACGTCTACTCTGGGAGGGAGAACAACCTCTCAAGGCCTGAAAGGAACGAGCCCCGGGTTCAGGAAGAGATCACCTTCCGCGAGGGGGATATTCCTGGGGTACTGTCCCTGAAAGTCACCCTCACTGTTACTGCCATGGAACTCGCACAGCGTGCTACTCCCAAAGTCAAGTCACGCTCTTTATCCCCGTTTGCAATGTCACATTCCCCTTTTTCCACGATCTCCTCCATGGATGGTCCTGAGGTGGAACATACTTCCTTTTTGGTTTTTTTCTCTGAACCTTTGTCCTCATGCTCAACACCTCCTCTCCCTGTAACTTTCTGTACACTTCCCACCATAGCTTTTGCCCCTCTGGGTAAGGATTAGCTGGTAGATCGTCCCCTGGTAGCTTATGGTATTGTCCTTTTTGGCTTTCCGTGCATCTCTTGAAGAGAAAAAAGTTCCAACTCTGTAATTCTGGGGGAATTCTGATGAGCACTCTCCGCTGGGAGGGTATAGGGCGTATTGTGCCAGGAGAGAAATTCCTCTTGGAGGGACCGATTCGCTGACTCGTAGTCTTTGATTCCTCCAAGTCTCCTCTCCTTGATGGGTCTGTCCTGAAGGAGCCGGAAGAGTCTCTCAATTCTCCCCCTGGCCTGAGGTGGGTATCTCGATTCGGGTATTTCCCTGCTCCAAGGCAACGTCACAGTGGAGGCTACTATGGGAAGTGGTGACAGAGTGTGAGGCTCTGTACACCCTGCGTACTTTCCTTTTGGCTCTTTGTGATTCCTCAGGATAGA
>CAYRSB010000033.1:8967-11721 GCA_964426875.1 uncultured Atribacterota bacterium | reverse complement strand
AATCTTTGGTATATTTCCCTCATCTCTTCAAGGACTTTCTCAAGGGAATAGGCCTCAACCTTTCTTCGACTTTCCCTACCCATTCTCTCCCGAAGTTCTGGAGAATCAATGAGTTTTTCCAGGGCTTTGGCCAGAGCCTCCACATCCTGTGGGGAAACTAAAAACCCATTGACCCCGTCTTCCACCAGGTCTCGGTTTCCCCGGATATTGGTAGCCACAAGAGGTTTTCCCGCTGCCATCCCCTCAAGGAGAGCCCGGGGAAGACCTTCACGTTTGGAGACCAGGGTGACAATGTCAGTTGCTGCAAGGATTTCGGGAATGTCGCTTCTTCGGCCTAAGAAATGAATTCGAGGGAGAGAACACTTCACAGCTGCTTCTTTAACCTTTCCAAGGAGTTCCCCCTCGCCCACAAGAACAAGGTGGGCATCTCGATGCGCGCTTGCTATCTTTTCCCAGGCAGAAAGAAGAAAAGTGTGATTTTTGGTGGGGGTGAATTCCGCTACACAGGTGATGATGACCGCACCATCCCCAACACCAAGTTCATGCCGGAAGTTAGAAGAAACACTCTGAAACCGCCTTATGTCTACCCCCACCCCGTGGACGAAAAAGAGGTTTTCCCCCGGGGTAAAGCCCAGGCGTTTGCCGTGCTCAAAATCTTCCTCATTCATGACCACAAGCCCCAGGGTTATGGGAGCAGCAATCTTTTCCAGGGTATACCACAAAAGCCAGTTTTTCCAGGATGCACCCTGGTAAAAGTGGAACCCATGGGCAGTGTAAAGGACCGGGGTATGGGTTATCCAACCGGCAAGCCGTCCCAGGAAGCTCGCTACCGGAGTATGCGTGTGGATCAGGGTATACCGGCGCTCCCGAAAAAACCGGAGGAGTTTGAAAAAAGCGGATATATTGGCCAAACTCAAAGGCCTTCGGGAAAACGGGATATTATGGAAGGGAAAGCCCTCCTTTTCGATATCCTTTCGAAAGCCCGTATCACGGGCGGCAACCTCTACGGTGTAACCAGAAGAACGCAGGAGCTTCATAAAGGGGAGGTGGAAGTAGAAAATGTGGCTATCCACAGTAGCAAGAAAGAGAATACGCTTTTTGTGAGCGCTTTCACTTACAGAGCCTGAGGTATTTCTCCCTATCAACGCCTTGCCCCCATCAGACGCCCAACAATGATGCTCTGAGTCCTGTAGTTCTCTTTGACTTCTCAAGCAAAACTCTTTTCTCAATTGTACACAATCCCTGCAAATCCATCTATCGTTTCCTTTTACAAGGGGAAAAGATATAATACCCTCGGAGGGAGAACTTGTGGGGATTGCAGCAAACCACTGTGGGCCATCGGGAACAATCCTTCCCGGCACCCAATTCGAAAAGGGAGCAATCCAAGAACGTCTCCGAAAGCTCTTTGAGGAAAAGGGAGTCTTCCTTGGGTACCTCTTTGGGTCTTTCGCCCGGGGGGAAGCATCACCCTCTTCGGACATCGACATTGCTGTTCTTTTGCCTGAAGGGAATCCTCTCCTTTTTCAGGAACTTGCGGCAGAAATCAGGAAAGCCCTGGGGACAGAGCGCTTCGACCTGGTCATTCTGAATCGAGCGCCTCTCCCCTTTGCCTTTGAAGTTGTTGCCGAAGGGGAAGTGGTCTATGCCCGGGATGCAGAAACTCTAAACGATTTTGAAATGGATATCATACGGAAGTTTCAGGATACAGCATACCTGCGGAGCGTCCAAAACGAGTACCTTAGGCAGAGGGCACGGGAATGGTATTCAAAAAAGAAAGCGTCCTTGAGCGATTGAAACGCTTCGAAGAGGTCCTGAGTCACTTAGAAACGAAATCCTGTACTTCCTTAGAGGATTACCAGAAAGAAACAGACCTCCAGTGGATAATCGAGCGGGGGCTAGAAGTAGCCTCAACCATTATCTTTGACATCGGAAACCGTATTCTTGCTGGAGTGTACCGGACCCCAGCACAAGGATACGAAGAAATCCTTGAGGAAATCTGGAAAAAAGGCGTTTTGAGCGATGAGCTCTACCGGAACCTCCGGGGGCTTGGAGGATTTCGAAACCTTCTGGTACATGGATACCTGAGTCTTGACCCACGCCTGGTCTATGAAAATTTCAGAAAGGCATCGCAAGTCTTCCCACAATTCATTGCCGAAATTGAGGAATGGCTATCCCGAAGGGAAGCGGAGAAAGAGTAACAGTGACCATCCTACACCTTCACCTGAAGTGCCCGGCGAGATGGAAACCAAAGACAAAACTCTGCAATGCCTAAAGCAAGCATAACCATAAGAAAAGCGTACCGTTCCCGATACAAGGGCCCAAGGTTTGGAAAAGCCAGAGCGTATATAAGGACCATTGAAAGGCAGAAGAAGAGCAGAGCCCAAAAAGAAGCATTCCTCCAAAGGCGTCGAAAAAGAAGCAACACAAAAGGAAGAGAGAGATAAAAGAAACTCATCTCAAAACCACAAATTCTCCTTTTCAGTGCTCCTCCTGGAGAAGTTCCCTCCTGGAATCAGTGACGAGGAAAAGGAGCCAAGAATCCCACAATCAAAGCCCTTGGAACATATCGCATAACATCTGAAGCACTATAGAATGTAACATCCCAGTCGATATTCCCCATAGCGTCCGGATCAATAAAACGGTAAGCTTCACGGACCTCAGCCAAACCACGAAGCTTATTCTCTACAAAATCGGGAATCCACCATGTATCGTACCAGAGATAGGTAAGAGGTTTTTCAAGAGGTTTTTCAAGAG
>CAYRSB010000033.1:0-8867 GCA_964426875.1 uncultured Atribacterota bacterium | reverse complement strand
AAGAGGTTTTTCAAGAGGTTTTTCAAGAGAAACAACGCCTTGCAATCCAAACACTGTGAGCCAAATAAAGAAAAGAAGAACCCAGAAACCGCTCCTTTTCTTCCACGCAAAGACGGCAATTGCACTGAAAACCAAAGCAAGCACAAAGGTTAAAAACCACAGAATCTCCACCGCATAAGGACGTACCACCCAAATACTCAAAGCGCCCAAAAGAATAAGGCTCAAAGAAACCAGAAGGAATTGCCAGCGTTTCTCCCTACTTTGAAGTAACCTCTCCCACCCCCAAAGGAAAATGAGCACTCCAAGAGCAAAAATACCATCTTTGTGGATTTGCGTATACCAGTTCATGGCCGAAGGAAAGAATACGAAAGGAAGGGCGGAGAAAAAAGCAATTTTTGCATCCCTCATAATATCTCGCACAAGATAAAAAAGTACTAACCCACCAAAAGCGTGTACTACAGCATTCAGTGGTAACAACGCCCAGGGATGGGGTCCAAAAAACACATAAAAAATTGCTGCAATACCTGCGGGGGCCTGTCCTTCCGGGCGGAGTTCCCATGCTCTCCAGCCATCTGTCCGAATGCGTTCGGCTAAATCCTTGGCTAACCGATGGAAGTATAGCCAGTCCCCACCTTGCATGAGACCCTCCCCAGCGTGCAGAGAGGGGAAAAGATAAGGTAAAACCACAAACTGGACAAAAAATCCTACAATCAGAGGGTAAATAAAAAACAACAACCATATTTTCCAGTTTGCACTGGTTATCCAATCAAGAAAAGAACGCCTGGGCACCACTTCCTCCCTCCTTTGTGCATAAAACATGCTTACTATCGGGAGACGCCATCTTTTGGTCCCTCCCAAAACCCCTTGCTCGTAATTGTAGCACGCCTTCCACCATTCAGATTCCTGGTAAACGCACTCTGGCATGACGGCAGAAAAATTCGAATTCCTGCTTAAAACATGTGGAAATGACGAAAGGGCACTATGCAGGAATGACGCCCTCTTTTTCCATCACGTGGGAATGACATCCCTCTTTCTCCGTCATTCCTGAATGTCCTATCAGGAATCTCAGTACTTTTCATTTACTTAATGACTGGGATTCCCGCTAGAAACATGAGGGAATAACTCTCTTTTTCCGTCATTCCGGCAATCTTCAAGCCGGAATCTCACATTATTCCACAATGAAAGATGCCCGATTAAAGATTTCGGGCATGACGGAGGGGAGTGGATGCCCGATTACTGCATTCGGGAACGACGTTCTTCTTTACCCGTCACCTCGGCATGTTTTTAAGCCGGGGTCTAAATGCAGATTCCTGCTAAAAACGTGCAGGAATGACGGAGGGGGTTTCGTGCAGGAATGACGAAAGGGGGTTTGTGCGGGAATGACGTTTCCCTTTTCCGTCACCCCGGCAATTCACCTCTTATTCGTCATTCCGGCAGTCTTTAAGCCGGAATCTCAGTGAATTTCCCTTTAGTGACTTAGATTCCCGCTAAATACATGCGGGAATGACGAATGGAAGGGAAACATGCGGGAATGACGGAAGGGGTACCATGCGGGAATGACGGAGTCGTATTTCACACAGGAGTAACAACGCAGTTTAAAGTAAGGAAAAACATATGTACTGTACTAATAGAAAAGAATCCTCAGAATGGTTCACCCCGAAAAAGGGGTTGCACCCTGGACAATATGCGGAGCTCCAATGGATACTAAACCCGGTTTTTTCTGCATTCTTCCACCAACCTCACATATTCCTCTACCGCTTTGTCTACAGTAAAGTCCTGAGCCCTCAGTTTCCCCTTTTCCCGAAGACTCTGGGCTAATTCCTCATCCTTGAGTACCTTGAGGATTGCTTCAGCAAGCTTTTCTGGGTTTTTGGGAGGAACAAGGAGACCGTATTTGCCGTTCTCGAGGATTTCCGAAGGACCAGAGGGGCAATCGGTGGAAACCACCGGGCACCCACAGGCCATGGCCTCCACAAGGACAGTGGGTAATCCCTCCCACTGGGAAGAGAGGACAAAGACCGAAGCACGTTTCATGTACGTATAGGGGTTCTCTACAAACCCTGGCATGTCAAGGTCCTGGGTAATTCCCAGGTCTTTAGCCAATGCCTCAAGCTCCTGGCGCTTGTCTCCATCTCCCAGGATGAGAAGACGAGCATTTATTTCCTTTCGCACCAGAGTAAAGGCCCGAAAGAGGGTGGGAAAGTCTTTGGCAACATGGAGTCTTCCCACGGCCAGAATCACCGGGGGATTTCCCTCTCCAAAGAAGGGATGATCAAGGGGTTCCTCGGCTTTCTGGAGGAGGGTTTCGTCCACAATGGGGTTATAGATGACCCGGAATTTGGGAGAATCAAAGCGAAGCACCTTTTTGAGGTCATCAACCACTCCCTGGGAAACACCCACGATGAAGGAAGCCCTGGGGTAAAGCCAGCGCATGAGGGGAGGGAGGAGCCTGGGCGAAATCTTTGAGGTACTTTGCAAAACCGTGGTGAAGTTATTATGTTCTACCACGACCACGGAAGTCGAAACCCGGCCAATCCAGCAAGCAAAAAGAAGCATAACATTCAAATGGGTGAGGTTCGAAATGATGACATCTGGTTTATTTTTCCTGAGGAAAAGGATAAGCTTTGGCAAAGCCTTAATATAGTTGGGGTAAAACTTCAGGTTCCCTGCACCAATGGCTTTTACCAGAGAAAGCGAAGGGAGCTCTCCAAAGTATACACCCTCCTTATTCAAAAGGAGAAGCTCTGTGGATATCCCCCGTTCCCCAAACCCTCGAATAATTTTTACCACGGCTCTCTCGGCACCTCCTCCCTGAAGGTCAGAAAGAAAAAAGAGGATTTTCCCTAAACCCTTATGCACGCTTCCACCAACCTCACATACTCCCCTACTGCCCTGTCCACGGTGAAGTCCTGGGCTCTTTTCTGACCTTTCTCTTTGAGTTCCTGGGCAAGGTCTTTACTTTGGAGCACCTTAAGGATGGCTTCGGCTAACTTTTCGGGATTCTTGGGAGGGACAAGAAGGCCATATGTGCCGTTGTCGAGGATTTCCGCAGGGCCAGAGGGGCAATCGGTGGAAACCACCGGGCACCCACAGGCCATGGCCTCCACAAGGACAGTGGGTAATCCCTCCCACTGGGAAGAGAGGACAAAGACCGAAGCACGTTTCATGTACGTATAGGGGTTCTCTACAAACCCTGGCATGTCAAGGTCCTGGGTAATTCCCAGGTCTTTAGCCAATGCCTCAAGCTCCTGGCGCTTGTCTCCATCTCCCAGGATGAGAAGACGAGCATTTATTTCCTTTCGCACCAGAGTAAAGGCCCGAAAGAGGGTGGGAAAGTCTTTGGCAACATGGAGTCTTCCCACGGCCAGAATCACCGGGGGATTTCCCTCTCCAAAGAAGGGATGATCAAGGGGTTCCTCGGCTTTCTGGAGGAGGGTTTCGTCCACAATGGGGTTATAGATGACCCGGAATTTGGGAGAATCAAAGCGAAGCACCTTTTTGAGGTCATCAACCACTCCCTGGGAAACACCCACGATGAAGGAAGCCCTGGGGTAAAGCCAGCGCATGAGGGGAGGGAGGAGTTTCGCTGTGTATCTCTCGGCATAGGGGTGGGCTGCCGAAAAATTACCGTGTTCTGTCACGATGACGGGAATTTTGGCCCGGGAAATTCCCCGAGCTAGAAGAATAGTAACATTCAGGTGAGAAAGGACACCGATGACTATAGCTGGCCTTTCATGCTTCAGGTAGCATGCTAGAGGTACGATAGCCGTTAAAGTCCTCCTTGCCCCAAGGTCGATAACCCGACACTCCCTGGGAATCTCCTTTTCGTACGCCCCCATACCCCGATTCATCAGGACAAGGTCGACCTGAAAACCTTTCGCCACAAGACCCTTAATGAGGGAAACGATAACCCTTTCTGCCCCTCCCATGTGGAGCTGAGGAAGGAAAAAAGTAAGACGAGGAGGATGACTCACGATTTCACCGCTCCTTTTTTCATCTTAGCCGAAAGCCGGTACGCCAAGGAACGGGGTAACCTCACTAAAAGCCAGAAAAGGACATGGGGGTTTTGCCTTCCATAACGAAGCGCTTCACGGTAATGACCTCGTTCAAGACTGTAGGTAAAAAGGAGGTAATCCCGTTCTTTTTCGGCTCTCTGGCGGCGATATTCCAAAAGTTTTTTCTCTTCTTCGGAAAAACCTGGATGAGCAAGAAGTCGGTCAAAAACACCCAGGCAATGCTCGTAGTTCTGAGACGCGTTCGCTTTGGTACTGATAGAATCTGGGGTCAAGCGCAAAAGATAGAGAGGTTCTAAAAGAATCCGAAGCTTTAGCCCCACCCGGAAGAGGTGACACCAAAACTCAAAGTCCTCACAAAAATGGCATCCTTCGAGGAACCACAACTGAAAGGTTGTAACTATCGAGCGGGGGAAAATTGGCTTAAGAACTGGACATCCCTTTCGCAAGTAGCCCACAAGGTCCATCTCTAAAACCCGGTCTTTCCCAGACCGAATACCCAAAGAAGAAAGATATCTCTTCCATGGAATGAGTTCCCCATCCCGGTCAAAGCAAAGAAGTAAATCATCAGTAACAAAAACACCTTCTTTAGCTATTTTGAGGAGTTTTTCTAACCGTTCGGGGTGCCAGGCATCATCCGAGTCAATGACGGCAATCCACTCTCCCTGGGCCATGGAAAGAGCCGTATTTCGTGCTGCGGAAACACCACGATTTTTCTCGTGAAACGCACAGCGGATTCTTTGATCTTTCTGGGCGTACTCTCTGATAATGGAGCAAGCTGCATCCGCCGAACCATCGTCCACGATGATCAGCTCAAAATCCTGGTACGTCTGGTTGAGAACCGACTCAATAGCCTGAGGAAGATACCGCTCCCGGTTATACACCGGCATAATTACCGAAACCTTGGGCTTTTTTTCCATGTCTCACCACCCGTACACCTGATTAAGACCATTCCCAAATTTCACCCTGTACCCCACCCCAAAGCCTTTGATTATCCCTGGAATCACCTTCCAGTCATCAGGAAGGTGATAGGTGCAGATAAGAACAAAAAGAGCACCACTTCCTGGCTCAGAGCTTTCGGGACAAAAATGAGTGGACTTCTAACCCACTTCTGGTAAAGGCTAAGCGAAGAGACACATTCTATCCTGTTTCCAGTCATTCGGCCTCTTTTCAGGGGGCTAGTCATACGAAAGCAAGAAGGTTCCTCTCTCGTGTCCCACAGGTTCGGTACTCCTCAGCAACTCTCTTCACGCTGGCGCTTAATCTCTTCCACCACGTCACGAACAGTAAGGTCTTTGAGCCATTTTTCTCGGTCTTGGGTATAGTCGCCACTCCCCATGTCAAATTGCTGCAGGAAGCGGGCCATTCCCGTAGGTCCCAAAGCTTTTGCTAAAGCTTCAACACCCCGCTCCCTAATCTGAGCAAGGGTCATTCTCGGGGTTGCCACCTGATGCCACCTCCATTAACCATATGATAGGGTTTTCAACCCTGACGTGCAAGCTCTTTCCAAACTCTCTGGCTTTGGCCAGCATTCGATCATCGGTGGTAAGCAAAACGTCGGCCAGAGACATCTCTACACAAGCAATATGCAAAGCGTCAAGAGCTCTAAAGCCGAACCGCCCAAGTTCTTCTGCTCGAGCCCGGACCGCTTCATCCACAGTCTTTTTTGTGCAGGCCATCGAAGCAGGACAGAAAACCTTACGCCGTCTCTCCATATCTGGAATACGCAAGATTTCGTAATCCACAGCTTCGCTGCCAATGAGCTCCCACTCTCCACTCTGGCAACGTTCCAGGATAAGCAATACCGCCTCAGACTCAAGGCGAATGCGTTCTTGAGTCTGGTCATCGAATGGTCGATTAAGGCAACACACATCAAGGTAAATACGCATGCTCTTTGCTTCCCTCAGATAATACAACGAAAACACGCGTCCCAAAATTTGACCAACCCGTAACCACGATGGAACTCACCTCAAATCTTGCAGTGAAGGCAAGTTCTCCCAGGTTGAAAACCCCTTTTTCACCACCCATACACCTGGTTTAGTGAACAAACCCAATCCAAGAAGAAGCTCCCGCATACAGCTTTCGACATTTGCCGTTTTGGTATCCTCGTCCTTAAAGTCTGTCTAAGAAAAGTACAATATTCTGCCGGGCCAATTCTTGCACGGCAGGCACTCTCTCTGCAACTCTCTGGAAAAGAGTTTCGTAGTTTTCGCTTAGAAAGTCGATAGCTGAATAAACGGCGTTATCCAGTTCTTGACGCGAAGAAAATTTACGAACATCAACTACAAGTTTTTTTAGGGGAAAATGTTCCCCGATGACACCATGAGATTTCTCGCTATAGGCAATGTTAATGGGCAGGCTACCTTTCGAAAGAGTAGAGATTGCAGCATGCATCCTGGCTGTGACCGTCAGCCTAGCTCTAGAGAAATAAAATTGGCGTGTTTCCCAAGGAAGGGGGAGGTTCTCTACTACTTCGAGAGTGTCAAAAAGTCTTCCACGCTTTGTAGAAGCGATAACTATATCTCGAACTATAAGTCTGTCATCATCCAGAGCCCAATTCATAGCATGCGGCAAAAGCACCATTCTGCAGTTGAGCTTGCTTTTTACCCTCTCAAGGAGAGAGCACCAAAAATCAACATATTCGTCGTAAGTCACATAAGGCATATATTTGTGAAGCAGGCGGCTTGGCACTATAACACACGTAGTTCTCTCTTGTTGACTTTCCCCTTCCTTAGCTAAGGGCAGAAAAGCAAGGTCAGCGCAAAGAGCGACATTTCGCAAACCGCTATTTCGCAAATAGCTATAAGAAAGTGGATCCCTACAGGTTATAAGGTCTAACTTCCGCAAAAGATGGACAGCCACAAAGTGGCGCCATTGGGAGAACGGACCAATAGTTTGACCCAAAAGAAAAATCTTTTTCTTCAACTTCGTCTTCAATAGAAAAAATTTGTATAGCTCTAACAGAGCTCCAAGAGGGCTATAACTTTCCGTAAAGTCATCTCCGCCAAGTACTACAAAAGCATCTCAATCCAGAAGCTCTGGGGGAAGTAAACCCATTATTTCTTTCACACTAAAAGTACCCTTTAAGATTTTTCGCCATGTTCCTCTTTGAGAAACGTCGAGAACGCAGTTTACGGGCATTTTCCCATGTAAAGCCCTGTTCAAACGCAGCCCCGTCTCCTCCGGTTTAGGTGTAGGAACAACAAATGATAGATTCCCACCCGAAAGAGACCAGGCATACCACATAAAATTCTCAGCCATCATCATGGAGCCCAGATTCAGGGTGTTGGGAATGTGAAAGATACCTATACGCAAAAATCCTACCCCCTTAAAACGTGCTTGATAATCTTACGAATCACCCTTAAATAAGGATTCTTATCAACAAAGGAGAATAAAACATTTCGAGCCCTGTTCTTTTCGCCATTCCCAAAGAAAATTCTTTCGAAGCACGTCTTTAATTGAAGCACCACGTTGAAGAGAGAAAAAAACAGACTCAGCGTCCATCGGTCTTGACAGATGTAAGACCTGAGATACTGGCACAACTTCCGTGGGCATCGATTGGAGAAAAATATCCTCGTCTTCAACAAGCCACTGCAAACCTCTATCCGTGAAGGCTGCCACAAGAGAAGTCCCAAATCTATCCTGAGCAAAGAATACTCCCCAAAAGTCACCAAGGCGAAAATCGGCACAAGAGCGCAATCCCCGAAAAGGGCACTGATAACAACAATTTCGTAGAAAATAGTTACGTAAATAGAAAAACATGAAAGGGTCGTCCAAAAAGCTTTTGAGGTAGACTCCCCTATCCCCAAAAACCCGACAGTAGTAAAGATGTCAATCTCGAATTTTAACCCGTTGTTCTATTTGGAGAATCCGACCAACCCTCTGCCTAAGGAAGTCAAGATATGACCACCATAGAAGATACGAAGGAACCCCATGGCAGAATAAGTCAATCAGAAGAAAATCTCCCTGCAGAATTCCTTGCGTAATGAGATTCCTTACTCCTGCTACCTGGCAAGGTGTACCCGAGAAAAGAAATGGTCCTTCCGAGCTTTTCATCGCTTGAAACGCAGATGTGGGGTCACTTTGGACATATTTTGAGCCAGAAAACTGAAGAATTTTGCGGGGGTCCGAAGTCAAAATGTGTCTTGCCTGATGAAAGTCATTGTCAAATACGACACCGGAAATTTTCCCTTCCAGTGCAAAATTGAGCCCAGCAGAAAGAAATATTCCCCCTGAGCTACTCCACACGCGAAGGTTTTCTGAAGAAGAAAAACCGGCAAAAACCTCCGCTTTTGTTTCTATTTTCTAGGGATGAAGAACCGGACACACTGACTCACAAAGCCCGCAGGCAATACACTCTCCCAAAAGCTCTGGGAAAAGAAAGCCGTCTTCGTTAACCTTCAGAGATAAAACACTTTGAGAACAGGCAACAACACAGGCTCCACAACCAAAACATGCATCTTGAGTAACTTTCTCTAGAACCATGTGTCCCCTAAAACTAAGGAATTGAAAGAAAGAAAAAACCAGTAAGTCTCATCACTAATCTGGTAAAAACCAAGGTCACCATCTTTTTCAAGAAGTAATGGACTGAGGTACACGGGAGAATGCGAAGAAAAAAATCTCCCGAAAAACGCCCTTCCAGTCGGTCATAGGAAAGGACCAGAGGGCTTTTTTCAAAAGGTTAGCTCGCCAGGACAGTTTTTGTAGTATGCTCACCACGGTTTCACAACTCTTCAGCCAAATTCTGCGACGATTCCACCAGATGTTTTACGACCCTACAACAAGTGACGGATTAAAAAAGAACGTCATTCCTGCACAACCCCTTCTGTCATTCCCGGACAACACCCCTGTCAT
>CAYRSB010000032.1:0-12914 GCA_964426875.1 uncultured Atribacterota bacterium | reverse complement strand
TGAGAATAGGCTGTACCATATCCATGGACCTCACCTCCAAGGAAGTGTGTTGTCACAGACAAGGTTTATACCACACTGGATGGTGAGGTCTTTTGTATTTCTTTGAGATTCCTACAATAAATTTACACTAACTTTAAGGAGAGACACTCTCCGGGATGGATTTTCCCGGATTAGGAGTTTAGTCAAGGAGAGGGGGGAAGAGTGGCAAAGACAACCACTCACCAGATGGTACCCCATCCCTCCCTCACCACCTCTCTCCCTTACCCCAAGCTTTTTAAGCTCCATTCGTACTCCCAATACCTGAAAAGTACTCCATCAACAGAGTTTCCCCCCAATCCCAAAGTAAAGGAGAAGCCCTTCTTCCTTGTCGGTAGAGAACGGAACGAGAAGTGTGCCAGGAGAGTACTCCCTCATCGCTCTCTTGAGGGAGGACTCTTGAGTTTCAAGGAGGAAATAGTACAGCAAAAGAGAAGGGTTGACATGTGTGACACAAGATTGTTGATACAACCGGGAATTTGTGAAAGTTCTTGGAATAAAGAATGCTTGGAGAGGTATCGGGTTCTGATTCCTCTCTACGAGGACCTGCAATGTCTCAGCTTTGATCCTACTCGTGCAACGTCTCTCGTTGACTTGGTGAAAGGGGAATATCCATCCCTTCCAGAAACAGCCTCGGAATTTGCTCAGAAAGTGATGGAGTTCTTTCTTGACAAGAAGAGAGAAGGAGTGGTCTACTTCACTTCTTTTATCAGTCCTACCTTTAGGAGAAGAAGGAGCTCAGAAGAAGAAATTAACCGCATATACTTGAAAAAACTGTCAGGTGAGGAACTCAGTTTGGACGAGCAAAACGCCCTTGTTACGTGGTTGCTGTATTGTTACCTAAACTCACTCCAGGAGCTTGGCAGTCCGGCTCAGTTCTATGTTGGTGCTTACTGGGCAAGGCCGGGTATGAGATATGGGGAATCATATGTTTGGACAGATCACCAGTACATACTCGACTTGGTTTCTGTTTTCAAGGATTTCCCCAGAGTGAGGTTCAACTTGATGTATGCTTCCCTTTCGATTTCCCAAGAATTGATCATTGTTTCCCGAATGTTGCCAAATGTGAGTTTACTTGGATTTTGGTGGCACACCTTCCTCCCTGCTACTGTAGAAATGATTATTTCGCAGCGACTCGAGTCCCTGCCAGTAAATAAGTGGATAGCGATTGCTACAGACGCCTACTCAGTTGAGTGGGCATACGGGAAAACCAGCCTGGTACTTAATGCTTTGGCAAAGGTTCTGAGCCAGAAAATCGAAGAGGGTTATCTCTCTGAGAAGAAAGCACTTTGGATTGCTCGTCAGCTTCTTTACGAAAACCCGAAAGAAATCTATGAACTTTAGTGTCCTAGAGAGAATAAAGTCTACAAAGAGCTTGAGAACCTTCTTGAGAATACGGTCTCAAGCTCTTTGTTCTTCCTTCTCCTTCTATTTTGAAGTGTACGTAGTTGAACCGGGCCCTTAGGATGGTTCTTTGTCTTCTCTAAGGAAGAAGGAAACCCTGGAATGCTGTAGTCCTATCTTTAGAAACAGGTTCAGGAAATGTACAAGGGGGAGCCATCTCACTGGAGTTCAGAGTACAGAATGGACTTCCCTGAAAAAGTGGAGGCACTGTCAGGCTAGTCCGTATAGCCTCTCGAATTCCTCAGGACTCTTATGCCCTAACACTGCATGAAGCTTCCTTGAGTTTCAGAATCCCTCAAGGGAAGTAAAGAGACTCCCTTTAGCCTCTTTGTGAGTTTTGTATTTTTCTCTCTCAATCAACCCGGTCTTCAAAGTTTTGCAGAACCGTTCCACCAGGGCATGGTCAGAGAATGTCCTTTTCTGCCCATGCTGGGGAGGATAAGAGAGGTGGAGAGAAGGGTTTGATAGGCAGAGTAGCTATATTGCCTCCCCTGAGGGGAATGATGGAGGCCAGGGGAAGATAGCTTCCTCCTTGCAATGGCTTTTCTCAGAGTTCTCAGGGTGAGTTCCTAGTTCAGTCCTTCCTTTACTTTTCAGCCCGGGACTTCCGGGAGGGGAATGCCACAATCACTGAGCGGTACAGCCATCTCTCCTGAGTGGGAATGTCAGTCATACCTGCACACCAGATGGTATTTGGTTTCGCAACCCTGGACTTTTGCCTCAGGAGGCGAGGGAGCCTTCCTCAAGGAATGGGCCAAGTTCATGGTAACCCGATACCGCTTTTGAGCTTGTGTCGCATTGAGCTACCCGGTTCCCACTGCAGGTTGAGCCCTTCTTCGCAAGAGAGGTGGTGATTCTTAGACTTCCAGAGGCCTTCGGTTCGCTTTCTCTCTTTTCGATGCCCCTCCCTTTCGAAAGGCATAGGACCCGCTCGCTGAGATTTGTAGCGCTTTGGTCATCCTCTCCACCGAAAAGAGGGAGCAATGGTCCTCCATGAACCGGCATTCCATGGTGGCGTCCTTGAGAAGATGGCCAGGACTTTCTAGAGCAATCCTGTTCCTCAGTAACCCCTTTGCGATCTCTCTCTAATTAGCGAACACAAGCCTCGTCTTTCCGAAGATTTCCCTTCCCAAGAAAGGGGTCCTCCGATTCCTCCCGGAAGGCTCTCTTCCACCCGGAGACGAGACTTTCTCCAATGCCGAAGTCCCTGGCAATCTGTGCTATAGCCTCTTTCCCTTCCTGAATGAGGGGGAGAACCTCCAGCTTGAACTTTCGATCCTCCTTCCTTCTTTCCATTTTCTGACACCCCAGTTGATGATACTTTCCTTTTCTCTGTCTCCACTGAACTGGGGGAAGACCAGCCATCTCCTAGTTCTCAGAAGAAACCTCTGGAGCCTTCTTTTTCTCCCAGAGCATCTTGCCTCTCACTGAGGTAGTGGAGGATAGGGGTCAAAGCCTGGAGGGGAAGAGCTCTCAACTCAGACTACTTGCCATCTACCTCGATGGAACTTCTCTCTCGACACACACAGGGAGAGACCCGCAAGGAACCAGTGTACTGTGCTCCTGCGAATTCTCCCTGATGACAAAAGGGAGGTACTGGGTTTCTGGTTATTCAAAGCCCAGGGAGAGCACCAGGAACTGGAAGGAACTCCTTAGGGATTTGGGACCACGGGGGAGTCGAGAGAATTTGGATCCTTGAGAGTGATGGTCTTTTTGATTTGGGGGAGATCGTAAAGGAGATCTTCCTGGAGTCTCGCTGAAAGCTTGGTGTGCTCCAAAGGCGATCAACAGGGGATAGCAAAGACCCTCAAGCCATCTCCAAAGCGAAAACCCCTCCCCAGAGCTCGAGAAGGATTTTTCAAGTTGCGGGAAACCTGAGGAAGGAAATACCCTAAGGTAGGGGAAAGGCGAGAGAAGAAGGCTCAAGTGTTCCTCACCTTCCTGGAGTATCCTTGAGAACCCGCTCAATCAGCTGGAGAGACTCTGTAAAGAGGTAGTGATGGACTAAGGGAGTAGAGGTATTCGTCCATGAGAAAGGAGCAAGAAAGCTCTTCTACCGCATTCTCTCTGGAATCAACAAGAAATCGGGAGCAAAAAGACTTCGGGGATTTGCAGAAGTTAAGATGGGAGGATACCATGTCTGGTTCGGCCAAACCTTCTCTCCAAGTGGGTTATTTCGACGTCATTATTTGTACCGTCTATGACCTTTTCATAGCTCGAGAGAAAATTGCTTGCCAAGACAAACTGGGAAAGTGATTTCAGCTTGTATAGCTTTTGCCATTCCTTTCTTGTCGGAAGACTGGCCATGTAGGATAATAGAAAAAAGGAGGGTAGGGCCATGGAAAGAAGAAAGCTTGGTAAGACCGATCTCTCTCTTTCCCTTGTGGGTCTTGGGGGATTTCACCTGGTAGAGCTTCTCTTTGAGGAAGCACTACGACTCATTCATCTCTATCTCGATCTTGGTGGAAATTACCTTGAGACTGCCGAAAGCTATGGACACGGAGACTCTGAGACGAAGGTAGGGGAGGTTTTGAAAACAAGGAGAAAAGAGTGTGTTGTGGCTACAAAGTCTCAGAAGAGGAAGAAGGACGAAGTCCTTCGGTCCATAGAAGGGAGCCTAAGAAGGCTTCATACCGACTATATTGACCTCTTTTTCATCCATGAGCTCAACCGTTTCGAAGTTCTTGAGGAGATCACCGGCCCCGGTGGTGTCCTGGAGGGAATAGAGAAGGCAAAGGAAGACGGGAAGATACGATATGTAGCCTTCTCAAATCACGCTACCCCTGAAGTTGCCGAAAGAGCCCTGAAAACCTATCCCTTTGATGCCCTGATGGTTCCTCTCAACTACTACGATCGTTTCAATTTCCCCGGTTGGGAGGAGGTTGTCTTGCCTCTGGCTCAATCACAGGGAGTGGGAGTTTTGGCTATGAAAGTCTTTGCCGATGGCTTTCTCTGGGAGAACGCCGAACAAGCCTTCCGCTATACCCTATCTCTTCCGGTGACCTGTGCGGTTTTGGGAGCCAATACCGAGGAATACTTGCGGAGAGACATGGAGCATGCTGCGGATTTTATCCCAATGAGCGAAGAGGAAAGAAAGCAGTGGTTTTTCAGTGCACCGGAGCTCGGTAACTATGTCTGCCGGCAGTGTGGAGATTGCCTTCCCTGCCCCCAGGGTGTAGACATTCCTCGGGTATTTCTCCTTGAGGGTCAGTACGATCGCCAGATGTACGATGGAATCGTGAGGAATCCCACAGAGTACGCTTTGCGGGATCGGTTACGTTTTTGGTTTGGTAATCAGGACTATGCCCAGAAGGCTTATGAGGCCCTCTCCCCCGACGCCTTAGCCTGCAACGAGTGTGGAAAATGTGAGAAGCGCTGTCCCTACGGTATTGCTGTCATAAAGAAACTGCACATCGCCCATGCCAAACTCACCGACCACCGTCCTCCCGGGTATACGAGGATTTTTTAGAAAGGCCGCTTGTGCCCGAAGCTGGAAGAAAGAGGTGGTAATGATTATTATTCCCCCTTATCGCTGATTAACTGGGGAAGAGGTATCCTTTTGCGCATATCTTTTGAGGATATGCTATCATTGAGGGAAAGAAATTCTTGACGGTTTCTGTCAGAACTCTCACCATGTAGTGGGGGCGTTGGTTTTTCAGTGTTTGGGGAGGGTCTATGAGAATTATTGCTATCGCTAATCAAAAGGGAGGGGTGGCAAAGACTACAACGTGCATTAATTTAGGAGCCTCACTGGCGTATCATGCCCGACGGGTACTCATTATCGATATGGATCCCCAGGCGCATTCCACCCTGGGGCTTGGGTTTGAGCCCAACGAACTTGACAAGACAGTTTTGAACGTTCTTGAGCCTCCGCGAAGCCCATATCACTTGGAGCTTAAGGATGTTATTGTTTCCACGCGGACACCCAACCTCTATCTCGCACCGGCCAATATTGACCTTGCCGGAGCAGAATACCGTCTTATCGACAAGCTGGGAAGAGAGGACTTCCTCAACAGCAGCATCCAGCGGGCTAACCTTTCTTTTGATTATATTCTCATTGACTGCCCTCCTTCCTTGGGAATTCTCACCATAAATGCTTTGAAGGCATGCCGGGAGGTGATCATCACCATACAACCCCATTACTTTGCTCTGCGAGGTATTGAGGAGTTCATGGAAACCTTGGAACTTATGCGGGAGAACCTGAAGCACGATCTTGAGGTGTACGTTCTTATCACTATTGCCGATACTCGCACAAATCTCTACCGAGAAGTTATTGAGGAAGTCCGGGAATATTTTGGAGATCGACTATTTGACACCATCATTCACCGCAACATTACTCTTGCTGAGGCTACGAGCCACGGTGTGCCGGTGATTGAGTATGAACCCACATCCATGGGGGCTCAAAATTATCTTACGCTGGCGAGAGAGGTGATCCGACTTGAAAAAGAAAAGCCTAAAAAGAGGCTTTTCCGAAAGACTTGATTTTAAGCGGGAGCTCATCCGGGATACCAAGAAAGGCCTTACAGAAACCCAGGAAGTCGACGTAAATTTCCCTTCCCCGAAGCCCACGAAGAGTGAAAAGACCCCGAAAAAACCTACCGAGAAACCCAAGGAGCGCAGAGCCGAGGAGCGCGTTGCTACGATTAAAGTCATCGGTGTGGGTGGAGGCGGAAATAACGCTGTGAACCACATGGTCGAAACCGGACTCGACGGGGTTGACCTTGTGGCAGTCAATACTGATGTGCAGTCTTTGAAAAGGTCCCTTGCTCCGGAAAAAATTCAGATCGGTTTCAACCTCACCCGGGGATTGGGGACAGGGGGAGACCCTCGTATCGGAGAGGAAGCCGCTAAGCAAGATCGGGATAAGCTTCTTCAGGTAGTTGAGGATGCAGACCTTGTGTTCATTGCTACCTGTATGGGTGGTGGAACCGGAACGGGGGCGGCTCCAGTAATTGCCTCTTTGGCCAAAGAGGCGGGAGCCCTGACCCTTGGAGTAGTGACAAAACCCTTCAATTTTGAGGGAGCGCGGCGGAGAAGCCAAGCCGAAGAGGGGATTAAAAAACTTCAGGAGGTTGTTGATGCTCTCATTGTGATCCCCAACGAACGGCTCCTGCAAGTGGCCAAAAGGGACACTTCTCTCCAGGAGGCTTTCAAGGTGGCGGATCATGTACTCTATCAGGCAGTGCGGGGCATAACGGACCTCATCACTTCTCCCCAAGATGTCAATCTCGATCTTGCCGACCTTCGGACAGTCTTGAGTGGAGCAGGGATGGTTCTCATCGGCATCGGTAGTGGAAGGGGTCGGGAAAAGGCCAAGCAGGCGGCTGAGGAAGCTATAAACAGCCCTCTCCTTGAGATTTCCGCCAAGGGTGCCCGTTCTATCATTCTCAACGTTACCGGTGGTCCGGATATGACCTTGAACGAAGTAACGGAGATTGTGAACCTTGTCACCGGTGCAGCAGGGACTGAGGCCGATATCCTTTGGGGTTGCAAGGTGGACGAGACACTCTCCAGCGAGATTGTGGTGACAGTCATTGCCACCCGCTTTGAAGAGAGTGAACCCAAGGCAGAACCTCTCATAATCTCCGGGGAAAAGGGTGAAGAAATACCGGGTCGCATCATCATCGACGATGATATTGACATCCCAGCATTTTTGCGGGAGACCCAGAAGAAGAGTAGTGCTTCAGAAAGGAAAACGAACGATGTCTTTCCATTTTTCCGGAGAAAGGGGGAATAGAGGACGTGGCTACCATTTTAGGAAAACAAATGGCCCGGGAGGAGATTCTGAAGCGTGTAGGAGATATCTCACAACTTGGGGGTATAAGGATTTTGGAACTCCTTGACGGCCTCGAACGAGGGGTTCGCGTGGCAGAAGTGAACACCGGAGGGGGTCTCCATTACACGGTCCTCATCGACCGGGGGATGGACATTGCCTGGACAACCTACAAAGGTATCGGTATTGGCTGGCGCTCGGCCACGCAAAGCCTTTCTCCTTTCCTCTTTGAGCCAGAGGGTTTTGGGTGGCTTCGAGGGTTCCACGGAGGTCTTATGAATACCTGCGGCCTTACCTATGCCGGTGCGCCATGTCGAGATATTTCTACTCTTGCCGGCCGCATTGAGGAAGAGGATTTGGGCTTACACGGAAGAGCATCGTATCTCCCGGCAGGCAATGTGTGGGTGGACGGAGCCTGGCAGGGTGACGAGTACTTCATGTGGGTACAGGGAAAGGTTCGGGAAGCAATTGTTTTTGGGGAAAAGCTTGTACTTTTCAGGAAAATCTGGAACCGTCTTGGAGAAAAGGTCATCCATATTGAGGACCAGGTAACTAATGAAGGATTCATCGACACTCCCTTTATGATTCTCTACCACATTAACATCGGCTATCCTGTTCTCGATGAGGGAAGCCAGCTTCTCCTTCCGGCTGCAAAGACGATTCCCCGGGATCACTGGGCTGAAGACGGCAAGGAGGAATGGAATCTCTTTCATGCTCCACAAAAGGGGTATTTTGAAAAGGTTTACCTCCATATCCCTAAAACCCTTGAAGACGGCTTTGGAGCCTCACTGCTTTTGAACGAGAGGCTCAAGGTCGGGGTTTACGTGAAATTTGATACTCGGGAACTTCCCTACATTACCGAGTGGAAGATGCTGGGGGAGGGAGAGTACGTCGTGGGTATGGAACCCGGTAATTGCTTTCCTCTGGGGAGAAAGAGGGAGCGGGAAGAGGGAAGGCTTGTAGTTTTGAAGCCCGGGGAGACGCGAAAGATTGTCCTTGAAATCGGCGTGGTGGAAGGAGAGGGGGAAATCGGAAGCTTCAAAAAATATCTGGGAATGAGTTGATCCCCCGGTAGAGTACCGAGTAAGCGAAGTAGTTGGTGAGGACACGCTTCACGTAAGTTTGAGTTTCGGGAAAGGGGATAGACTCGATGAAAGCATCACGGTCTGGGGGGAGGGTTTCTTGCCAGGAAGCAGCTCTCCCTGGACCGGCATTGTATCCGCAGATGGCAAGAATAATATCCCCGTTGAATCTCTTAAGGAGATAAGAAAAATAAGCTACCCCAATGGCAATATTCGTTTGAGGGGCGAGAAGGAGAGTCCGTATGTCCCCCTCGAGTTGCACCCATCCTTTTTCAAGCACCCATTCCCCCGTCGAGGGGATGACCTGTAGAAGGCCCATGGCCCCGGCAGAGGAAATAGCTTCCGGATCGAAGGCGCTTTCTGCATGCATGATAGCAAGGACAAGGTAGGGGTCGAGAGAGGGGTTTTTTGTTTCCACAACCTTTTCTACTCCCTTAAGAAAGAAGAGGGGGTAGTATTGTTTTCCGACAAAAGAGGGAATTTCGCTCTCCTTTGGCATTAAGCGGTAGGCGGAGAGGAGGCTCTTTCGATACTCTCCCGTCTTGGCCAAAAAGCGCGCCTTCTCAAGAATGAGGAAAGGATCTCGAGGATTTTGGAGGACGAGAAAAGAGAGCTCAATAGCGGCGTGGTTCCAAAGACGGGTGTTGGAGAAAAACCGGTATTTTGCCCAGTGTTTCTGTAGGGCAGCCGGTAAAGAGAGCGTAGGTTCTTTCTCTTCTTTAAAGGGAGATAGGATTTCTCCTTTTTTCCTCAAGAGGACAGAAGCCCGGACGTAGTAGTAGTCAAGATGCGCCCCTTGAAGGATTTTCCGAAGAAAAGCCTCGTCTCTGGTAATTTTGAATTGCCAGAAGAGAGCTTGATTTTTTCGCTCGGGGATGTCCCCAAGTTTCGCAAGGACTTTTTTCGCCTCTTCAAGATATCCTTTTCGGTAAAGGGTCCAGAAAAGATCCCAGAGGAACGCGCCATTTTTGGGAAAAATCCGGGTAGCTCTTTTCAAGGTGTTTATACGCTTCTCTTCATCCTTAAGCATTTCATAGGAAAAGGCAATGTTGCGCAAGACACTTTCCCGATAGCCGCTCTGGGGATAGAGAGACAGAAGGCGCTCGTAGAGGTCAATGGCCTCGCGGTACAATCCATTCCGCTGAGCGAGGATTCCACGATAGTAGAGAACGTTTTCGGTTTCTGGTCTTCCCTCAAGGAGCCTCTTCAGAGCAAGAAGATCTCCCTTCCGGAGGAATAGTCGTGCTTCAAGAAGGAAAAAGGGAGTCTCGAGGGACGCGGGAAGCCTTTCTTTTTTGAGGCTTTCTGTGAAGCGCTGTGCTTCATCGAGCAACCCTAAGGAGAGCAAAAACTCTCCTACCTGTAACCTTGACTGCAGAGAGAAATCCTCAGGAAGAAGGGTTCCGAGGAAGTCCGAGAGCATTTCTTTCGTTTCTCGGAGAGTTTGCTGAGGGAAATCGGAGTACATTTTGTGGGCTAAAAGGAGGGCTTCATTTTTGTGGTTATCTTTAAGAAGTTCAAAAAGCTTCCTCAGAACAAGCAGTTTGTCTTCTTCGTTCTGGGCGAGGGAAAGGGCTTTTAGGGTGAAGGAAAAAGCTTCCTTTGGGCGATTCTCCCTTTGAGAGCGTTCGGCGCAGAGTATCACTGCAGGGAAAAGGACCGGGGAAGAGGGAAGGTGTCTTTCAAGGAGCCGCAAAAGTATTTCCCGATCTTTAGGGTTATCTTTTGTGGTCTCAAGGTATAAAAGTATAAGGTGGTCGGCCAGCTCTCTTCCTTCCCAAAGGGACGTGATGATTTCTTCTCGAATGCCCCAGCGCAGACCCGAATGAAGTAGAATTTGTATTCCTAAAAAGTGAATTTCTTCCCAGACCCTGAGGCCTTCCCCCCACGCTGCCTGAAGAACCCAGGAAAGGCTGAGGAGGACGAAGACGAGAAGCCCTAATCCTTTTGCCTTCATTTGACACCCATGATAGCATACTGAAGAGGACGATGAAAAGGAGGGAGAGGTGTGCGGAACCAGGAAGTGGCCAAAATCCTCCGCGATGTTGCGGTTTTGCTTGACATAAAGGGAGAAAGCCGCTTCCGGGTAGTGGCCTATGAAGAGGCTGCCCGGCGAATCGAAAACTGGCCAGAACCCATAGAGGAAGTGTGGAAGGAAGGGAAACTTGAGGAGATTCCCGGAATCGGCCAGAGCATCGCCAGTAAAATCGAGGAATATCTGGCCACTGGCAAAATGACGTATCTTGAGGAGCTCACCCGGGAGATTCCCCGAGAGCTCATTGAACTCACTGAAATCCCCGGAGTAGGGCCAAAGATTGCCAAGCTTCTCTATGATCAACTTGGTGTGAGGACTGTGGAGGACCTTGAGCGAGCAATCCAGGAAAAGAAGCTCCGTTACCTTCCCCGTCTGGGTGCAAAGAGCGAGGAGAAAATTGCCAAGGGCCTGGAGATGTTTCGCCGGAAGAGCGGTCGCATGCTCCTTGGGCAGGCTCTGCCTTTGGTGGAGGGCATTGTTGCTCTTTTGCAGGAACGGACGGGAGTGGAGAAAATCAGCCCTGCTGGGAGTATTCGCCGCATGAAGGAAACGATAGGAGACGTGGATATTCTCGTAGCGTCTTCGTATCCACAACTTATCATGGAAGCCTTTGTGTCGTTACCCCAGGTGCGGGAAATATTGGCCCGGGGTGATACCAAGTCAAGTGTCATGACCCACGAAGGAATCCAGGTGGATGTGCGGGTAGTGGATGAAGAATGCTACGGAGCAGCCCTGCAGTACTTCACTGGTTCTAAGGCTCATAATGTGAAGCTCCGAGAAATTGCTGTCAGAAAGGGGTTCAAAGTCAACGAGTACGGCATCTTCCGCCTTGATACCAATGAGCGAGTGGGAGGGGAAAAAGAGGAAGACATTTACGAGGCTCTGGGCATGGAGTGGGTGCCACCCGAGCTTCGAGAGGACCAGGGAGAAGTCGAGCTGGCCCTTGAGAAGAAACTCCCTGTCCTTATCACCATGGAGGACGTCAAAGGTGATCTCCATGTGCACTCCCACTGGAGCGATGGGGTGGCCTCAGTTGAGGAAATGGCAGAGGCAGCGGCACAGCGGGGGTATCGTTACATTGCCATTTGTGATCACACTCAGTCTCTGGCGGTGGCTTCCGGTCTCACCCCGGAGGAGGTGCACGAGCGGGAGAAAGAAGTCCGGCGATGGAATGCCAGACACCCTGAACTTCTTGTCTTCAGCGGGGTTGAGGCGAACATTCTGAGCGATGGCTCTATCGATTTCCCTGACGGGGAACTTGCCAAACTCGAGATCGTCGTAGCCGGGTTGCATTCGGGGCTGAGTCAAAAGGGGGAAAAGATTCTCAAGCGCCTGGAACTCGCCATGAAAAATCCCTACATTCAGGTCATAAGCCATCCCACTGGTAGGATCATTGGCAAAAGGGATGCCTACGAGGTGGACTGCGATGCCCTTTTCGCCATCGCCAAAGACACCCATACGGCCTTGGAAATCAACGCCCAGCCTGAACGTCTGGACCTGCGGGACATTGATGCCCGAAAGGCGGCACAGATGGACATAAAAGTGGTCATTTCGACTGATGCTCACGATACCGGTTCTTTGGACTACATGCGCTATGGGGTAGCCCAGGCCCGAAGGGCCTGGTTGCGAAAAGAAGACGTCCTCAATACCCTTGAACCTGAGGAGCTCCTCGATTTTCTCTCAAGGAAGCGAAAGATTCTCCTTGGGGAGTAAAGTTGAAGGCAGCCTTCTTTTATGGGCACTGCGTTCCATCATGGCCAGGATTTTTGAGCGATGAGGTTCTTCTACCTCCCCAGTAAGGATGAAACGGTCGAGAATCTCGTAAGTTATTCCCATTTCGCCCTCATCGGTTTGCCGGGGCCAGAGCCCTGCCGAGGGAGGTTTGATGATAATCTTTTCGGGAAGGCCGAGAAAGGAGGCAATCTCTCTGACTTCCTTTTTGGTGAGGTGTGCTAAAGGGGCAATGTCTACCCCGCCGTCACCATATTTGGTGAAGTACCCCACGGTGAGCTCGCTGCGGTTACTTGAGCCGCAGACGAGGTAATTGAGTTTATTAGCGAAAAAGTACAGAGTGCACATGCGTAGCCTTGGCTTGAGGTTGGCAAGAGGAAGAGTGTGGTCCTTCTCTTCCCCGAAAACCTCAAGGAAGGCATCAAAAGGCTTCTCCAGGGAGACGATGCGATAGGGAATGGAGAACATCTCGGCTACCATTTGAGCATCTTTTGTATCCTCGAGGAGACTGTAACAGGGCATGATGAGCCCAAGGATGCTGTCTCCCAGAGCCCTCTGAGCTAACACAGCTACCACCGAGGAGTCGATACCGCCACTCATCCCAAAAACGAGACCCCTTGCTTTTGCTTCCTCGACCTTTTCTCGCAAAAAGCCAACGATTCGTTCAACTTCCTCACGAGGTATCAAGGTCGTCCTCCTTTCACGTACCTGCCTTTCTTTTTTTATCACGCCCTGGAGGATTTCACAATAGCCGAACATGTGATTTTGTAGAAGGTTTCTTTTTTCGGGACATACGAGATTTTTAGAAAATTTCTGGAAAAATATTATAGAAAAACTATTTGACTTTTGATAT
>CAYRSB010000031.1:0-16155 GCA_964426875.1 uncultured Atribacterota bacterium | reverse complement strand
ACGGGCTGCCTACCAGAGACTCCAGGGTGAGGCCCTGGAGAGAGTTCTTCAAGCCCTTTCGGGGATGAAGACAAGTCCCCCAAAGCTTTAAGGGGAAAGAGGGGCAGAAATGCCTGAAAGGAGAGCCAGGCCTCACCCCCTAATTTTTGGCTTTATGTCATGAAAAAGTGCGTGATAGAATAGCAATACGGGTAGTGTCTCGGTAATTGTCCGCGGAGAGCATAGTGGTCTCCCTGGAAAACAAAGAAAGGCGTGGGGAAGTGGTTACCAAAAAGACTCTCTCAATCCTTTGTATCGTGGTATTGGGAATTTTCTCCCTTACAGGACGTTTATCGGGGAATGCTATTCCCGTAGAATTACCCATCGCCGCCTCTGCCGGAGAGTGGGAAGGATTAAGCCCCCATGGGAAAGACCAGACCCTTACCCCCAATGAGGGCCACGAGATAGAGGATGTCCTCATAGACGGAGTATCTGTAGGGGCAATTCCAAGCTATACTTTTCACAATGTCACTGTAGACCACACCATTTTGGCCACTTTTCGCAGGTCGAGTCCTTTGCGAATCGTCTGGAATTTTGAAGATGCCACCAAGCGGGCTGAGGCTGTAGCTTCTCCTCCTCGTTTATCCCGCTATACTCCTGATGAGTGTACTCTTCCTCGTGCCGAAGCCAGTGGGATTGAGATTAACCTGACAGGTGCTGCCTGGCCTAATCGATATAATCAACAGCAAGCTTATGGTTTTTCCCAGGGTTCTTTGGATCCAGGAACCTACGCGGCCCATTCCGATAGCTGGGACGAGGGGGCTGACACAAAATACTGGCAAATAACCATATCGACACAGGGATACAGAAATCTCAAGCTCAGTTCCAAACAAAGGAGTAGCCCACGTGGACCGCGTGATTTCAAGGTTCAGTATTCAACCGATGGAAGTACCTGGAATGATGTTCTCGGTGCAACCATAACGGTAGGCAATGATTTTACGATGGGGGTTCTCGATCAAGTACCACTTCCCTCTGGATGCGAAAATCAGCCCACCCTTTACCTGCGCTGGGTTATGACAAGCAATGAGAGTGTCAATGGACAAACCGTTTTAGGGGAAGGAACAAACCGTATCGATGATATTGTGGTGGAAGGAGAACCGATGTAGCGTGTAAAAAGGACGGGATTGAAAAAGTGGTCACTTTCCCCCTGGAGAAAAAGGCAAATCAAGTAGTATAGATATGCTGCAAGGGCTTTTTGTAGGATTCATGGTCGCGAAATTGGGGTAGACTATGAAAAGGGGTTGATGTGGTCGGCATAGTCAGAAAGGATTTGGGTGGCCGCACTACCCCCAGCCCTGGGGAAGAAGAATTTTTCTAAGGCACGGCGTGAGTCAGTAAACTTGGGGCTTAGCGTAGCAATCCTGGAGATAAAAACCCTCTCCTCAGGTTGACGAATTTTCTGAGGGAAGGTAGTCCATAAAACCCTTGATTTTCAAACCTGGCGCGCCCGGAGGGATTTGAACCCCCAACCTACGGATCCGTAGTCCGTTGCTCTATCCAGTTGAGCCACGGGCGCGCACATCCTGGGGTGAGCGAGGGGATTTGAACCCCCAACACCTGGATCCACAGTCCAGTGCTCTAACCGAGTTGAGCTACGCTCACCGTGAGAACAGTATATATTGTACCAGATACCCCCAAAGATTCAAGGTACCCCTAAGGCAGAAGAAGGACCCTGCTTTTCTTTATTCCGCTATCGGCGACAGTACCTTCCCCCTCGCCGGGGGCTCTTTTTTTCAACCGCTTTCTTCCCCCTTTGTGGCTTGACGGCTCCACAAGGAGTAGTCATTGCAAAAGCGAGGGGCTTATGCTATCATTTTGAAAGAGTCAGGGTGTCGACATATCGGTTTGTGGCCCTGCCTTGTTAGTGATGTCAAAGGAGGCTTTGACCCAACACCCTTGTCCAGGGAGCTTGGACTCCGGGTAAGCTTTGGTTTGCCTGGGAGAGCACCCACCTTTTTGAGGACGAGGATCAAAGCGGTTGACACACGGCACAGGCGGGGTCACACTGTGAGGAAGGAGTGTGTTGGGTGTGGAAAATGAAGGAACCATGGATCTCCTGCACGAAAACCTGGATCGAATCCGCATGGTACGCCCCGGAGACCTCGTCAAGGGAAAAGTAATCAAGAAAGGCGAAGAGGGCTACTTTGTCAACATCCACTATAAAGCAGAGGGTATTCTTCCTTTTCGAGAGAGGGCTCAGGGAAGAGAAGGAGAAGTGGAGCACCAGCTCGAAGAGGAAGAAGAAATCTGGGTGATGGTAACCCGCATCGACGACCAGGGATACGTCTGGCTTTCCCGAGAACAGGCCCGCTACCAGGGAGCCTGGATTGACATAGAGGAGAGCAAAGAAAAGGGCAAGGTCCTTGCCGCTAAGGTTAAGCGCAAGGTCAAAGGAGGACTCATCGTCGACATCGGGGTCAATGCCTTCCTCCCCGCTTCCTGTGTGGATGTTGTCCCTCGGAATCTCGATGAGCTCATCGACCAGTCCATCAAGGTGAAAGTCATCGAGGCCGACCGTAAGACTCGCAGTGTCATCGTGTCCCGTCGGGCAGTCATCGAAGAGGAACTCGCCCGCCGCCGTCAGGAAACCATCGCTTCCCTTGAAATCGGCCAGGTTCGGAAAGGCGTTGTGAAGAACATCACGAGCTTTGGTGTCTTTGTGGACCTGGGGGGCATCGACGGTCTTTTGCACGTCTCGGAGATTTCCTGGGGCAAGGTGGGGAAATTGGGAGACCTCTTCAAAAAGGGTGACGAAGTGGAGGTCAAAGTCATCGGCTGGAATCCCGAGAAAGAGGAGATCAGCCTGAGCATGAAACGCCTTACTCCCGACCCCTGGGAGAAGTTCAAGGAAGAGGCCAGAGTGGGGGAGGTCGTCAAAGGCAAGGTCGTCTCCCTCAAGGACTTCGGGGTCTTTGTGGAAATCGAGGAAGGCGTTGAAGGGCTCATCCACGTGTCCGACCTCTCCTGGGGCTATGTGAAGCACCCCCGGGAAGTGGTGAAAGTGGGGGACATTGTGGAGGCCAAAATTCTGGAGATGGACCCGGAGAGACGAAGGGTTTCTCTGGGCCTCAAGCAAATTTTCCCCGACCCCTGGGAGGACATTGAGGAGAGGTACCCGGTGGGGAGCGTGGTACGGGTCCGGGTGAACAAAATCAACACCCGGGGAGCCCTGGTGGAAGTAGAAGAGGGTGTGGAGGGTCGTATCCCCCTTGAGGAGCTCTCCTGGAAGAGAGTCACCCGAGTCAACGAGGTTGTCCGGCGAAACCAGCTCGTCGAGGCCAAAGTCATTGCCATCAACCGGGAGAGCCGCCAGATTACCTTCAGCCTCAAAGGGCTCCGTCCCAACCCCTGGGAGAAAGCGGCGTCCCAGTGGAAAGTGGGCGACATTGTGGAGGGCAAAATCCAACGCCTCATGAACTTTGGAGTCTTTGTGGAGATCGCTCCCGAGATCGAGGCCCTTTTGCCGCTTTCGGAGATTGCCTGGGAGCCGGTGAAGCATCCCAGCCAGGTCTTCAAAAAAGGGCAGACCGTCTCCTTGAAAATAATCGAACTCAAACCCGAGGAACAGAGGATTGTGGTGAGCCGCAAGGCCCTTCTTCCCGATCCCTGGGAAATCGTCAAGACCCGGTATCCTCTGGGCAGCATCCACGAGGGCAAGGTGGTCCGGGTGGTGGACTTTGGTGCTTTCGTGGAGCTTGAAGAGGGATGGGACGGCCTCGTCCACATCTCTGAGATTGCCGATCAGCGCGTCAACTCTCCCCAGGAGGTTCTCAAGGAAGGCGAACGGGTCAAAGTCAAAATCATCAAGCTCGACGACAACGAGAGGAAAATCGGCCTGAGCATCAAGCAGGCCCTCAGGGAGGAAGAGGAGAAGGAACGCAAGGAGCAGCACACCGCCGACGGCAAAGTAACCCTGGGGGACGTCATCGGGGAGAAGCTTGCCACCATCTTGCATAACCTGAAAAAATGAGCGCTGTACCAGAAAAGGCCACTCTTCCCCTCCTTTTTGAGCAATTCCTCCGGGAACTCCGCGAGGTGGCCTCTTCTTTTCGCCGGGTGGTGGTGGCCTTTTCCGGGGGGGTGGATAGTACCCTGGTGCTTTTCCTGGCCCGGGAGGCTTTCGGCAAACGAGGGTTTGTGGCCTCTACCGTCGATTGGGGACCGTATCTTCCCAAGAAAGCCCGGGAGAACATCCTCTTTCTGGTACGTTACTTTGGGGTTGAACACGTTTTCATACCCGGCCAGAACCTCATCGAGGACATAGCTCGGGGCGGTCCTTCCTGCAACCTCTGTACCAAAAAGGCCAAGCTCGGTCGCATCCGGGAGTACTTTGGCGATGGAACCCTCATCCTTGGAGGGGCAAACAAAAGCGACAGCTGGGGACAGCGGGGAGTGAAGTTCCTGGGGGACACCTTTTCCCCCCTCTTTGATCTCTACAAGGAAGAGGTCTTTGCTCTTGCCTCCTTTCTTTGTGTTCCTCTCCGTCGTATTGGAGAGCATGCCGTCCGGGAGGGGTGTTTTCTGAAGCACCTCCTCAAGCCCCTGGTTGTGCCCTCCTTTCACGGCCGGGCGGTGGTGGAGAGTAACGAAATCCTTCTTCGCCTGCTTGAGGAAGCCGGCTACGAGCGCAGCATTGCCAACGTCACCATCATCGGTCCTCTTCGGGAGAACATCGCCCTGGTCAACGTCAAGCCCCTTCCCGAGGAACCCCTGCGGAGTGCCATTGAAAAGGCCCTGTCTTCTTTATCCACTCTGGGGAAGGTAGTCTGGGTTGACGCCCCCCTCAAGCTCATCGTTCGGGCCAATCCCGGACAATACCGCAATGAGCTTTCCCTCATCGCCCTGGAGAGAGGAAGGCTACAGCCTGACTTTGCCTTCCCGATACGGTGTGTCTTCATGCCCTCCACCAATCGACGTCTGCGTACTTTCCATGTGGTAGACTTTGTGAAGGAGAGATGAACATGTTCTCAAGCCGCGACATCCGCAGCCTCTTCCTTTCCTTTTTCGAGAAACGAGATCACCGGATTCTTCCCAGTGCTCCTCTTGTTCCTTCCGACCCCACCCTCCTACTTACCATTGCCGGCATGGTCCCCTTTAAGCCCATTTTCCTTGGGCAAGTTGCCCCCAGTTTCCGGAGGGTCTGCACGGTGCAGAAGTGTGTGCGGGTGAGCGATCTTGAGAAGGTGGGCTACACCGCAAGACACCACACCTTCTTTGAGATGCTGGGCAACTTTTCCTTTGGAGACTACTTTAAAAAGGAGGCCTGTCTCTGGGCCTTTGAGTTTCTCACTGACGTCCTTAAACTTTCCGGGGAGAAGCTCTGGGTTTCGGTGCACGAAAAAGACGAAGAGGCTTTCCTGGTGTGGCGTGATGTGGTGGGCTTCCCGGAGGAAAAAATCGTTTTCCTGGGAGACGAAGACAATTTCTGGGCTTCGGGCCCTGTGGGACCCTGCGGGTACTGTTCCGAAATCTACTATGACACCGGGGAGAGCCGGGGCTGTGGGAGGCCCGGTTGCCGTCCGGGCTGTGACTGCGATCGGTACCTGGAGGTGTGGAATCTCGTCTTCATGCAGTTCGATCGTCAGTCCGACGGAACCTTAAAGGAACTCCCGGCAAAGAACATCGACACTGGCATGGGTCTTGAGCGAATCGCCTCGGTCGTCCAGGGGGTCGACTCCAACTTTGAGACCGATCTTTTCCTTCCCCTCATCCACGCCCTTCAGGGCCTCTCTGGGATGAAGTACAAGGAGCACAAACCTGTTTTCCGCCTCATTGCCGACCACTCCCGGGCGGTGGCCTTCCTGCTTGCCGATGGGGTGTATCCGGCCAATGAAGGACGGGGGTACGTTCTCCGGCGGCTCATCCGCCGGGCCCACCGCTTCGGGAAAAAACTGGGCCTTGAAAAACCCTTTCTGCACGAGATGTGCCTCTCTGTGGTGACGCTCATGGGGGAGGTGTACCCCGAGCTCAGAGAGAGGGAGCGAACCATCGCCCAGGTGGTCTTCCAGGAAGAGAAGCGCTTTGAAGAGACCTTGAGTCTTGGCTTTGAGCGCCTGGAGGAGCTCATGGAAAAGGCCAAGGCCTCCGGGGCAAAGACCGTTCCTGGCCGGGAAATTTTCAAGCTCTACGACACCTACGGATTCCCCCTCGATTTTGCCCAGGAGGTTCTTGAGGAAGAGGGTTTGGGGTTCTCAAGAGAGGAGTTCGAAGAGGAAATGGAGCAACAGAGAGAGCGGGCCCGCCGGGCCTATGGCGAGAAAGTCTTGGGGCTCACCGACCGCAAAAAAGAAGAAGAGCTCTTTTTGGGCCTTGTCACTACCTTTGTGGGGTATGACTGCCTCCACGCCCCGGCCACCATCCTTGCCCTTTCCCGGGATGAGGTCCTCGTCCCTGAGGCAAAAGAAGGCGATGAAGTCATGTGTGTTCTTGACCTGACACCCTTCTACGCCGAGCGAGGGGGACAGGAATGGGACACCGGGGAAATCACCACACCCTCGGGAAGACTTGAGGTGGTACGGGTCAGTGCCCCTTCTTTCGACCTCTTTGTGCACCACGGGAGGGTGAAAGAGGGGAAAATCACGGTAGGGGAGAAAGGCACAGCCTCGGTCAATCCCAAAAGGCGAAAGTACCTTGAAACCCACCACACCGTGACGCACCTTCTCCACCGGGCTCTCCGGGAAATTCTGGGGGAACAGGTGAAGCAGGCCGGGTCTTTCGTGGGGGAGGAGGGCCTGCGCTTTGACTTCACCCACTTTGCCCCCCTCTCAGAAGAGGAGCTTGAGGCGGTGGAGAAAAGAGTGAATGAGAAAATTCTCGAAGACCTCCCGGTGCACGTCACTTTCAGTACCCTTGAGGAGGCCCAGAGGCAGGGGGTTGTGGCCCTCTTTGAGGAGAAGTACGGAGCCCTGGTGCGGATTGTGCGGGTGGGGGACTATTCTGCCGAACTCTGCGGAGGAACGCACCTCCGCCGCACTTCTGAGGCAGGAGTTTTTGTGATTCTTTCTGAGTCGAGCATCGGGACCGGGATGCGGAGGATTGAGGCTGTGGCCGGGGAGAGAGCCCTTGAGGTTTTGCGCTCTTCCCGGAAAATCCTCAAGAGAGTCCAGGCCTCCCTGGGGGTGGAAGCCAGCCGTCTCCCCGAAGCCGTTGCCCGTCTTGAGGAGGAAGTGAGAGAATTGCGCAAACTCCTTGCCCGGCAGAGGAAGGAAAAGATTTTCCAGGAGCTCTCCGAGCGCCTCCTCAAATCCCAGGGCACTTCCCCCCTCTTTGTCCACCTCTTCGAGGAGGACGGGGTGGACCTCGACACCCTGCGGGAGGCCGTGGACGTCCTGCGGGGGATGGTCTTTCGGGGAGCCATCGTTCTGGGGGTGGCCGGGAGGGAGAAGGTCCAGGGGATCATCGCCGGAGTGGGGCTCTCAAAGGACATCAACTTCTCCTCCTTCCTTAAGGAGATCTCCAAAACCCTCGGTGGGGGAGGAGGGGGCAAACCCCACTTTGCCCAGTTCGGGGGTGTGCCCAGGTCCCGCTGGGGGGACTTCCTCTCTGCCCTGGAGGATTTTCTGAGGCTTCATGAAGCGGGTCATGGCTCTTGATGTGGGAGAGAGGCGCATCGGAGTGGCGGTGAACCGGGGGGTACAGTGTGCTTTCCCCTACACCGTTCTCCTTCGGGAGGGGAAGGAAGACGTGGCCCGTGTCCTTGCTCTGGCCCGGGAGCTTGAGGTAGACACCATCGTGGTTGGCCTTCCCATCCGGACCGACGCCTCCCTGAAAAAAGAGGCCGAAAGCGTGCTTGACTTTGTGGAGGCCCTCAAAAGACGGTTCCCGGGGAAGGTGGAGCTTTTCGATGAGCGCTTCTCCACCAGGGAGGCTGAACGTCGCCTCATTGAGCTTGAAACCAGTCGGGCAAAGAGGAAGCGCCTCATCGACAAAATCTCGGCGGCCTTGATTCTTGAAGCCTATCTGGCGAGGGAGAGGACGTGAAACCCTGGGTCTTTGCCGTTTTGGCCCTGGCCTTGGCAGTGTGGCTTTTCGTTGACCTGGCCTTCTTTTGCGACTTCCTGCAGGGAGAAGAGGTGGAGGTGGTCGTTCCCCGGGGGACGTCCCTTCGGGGCATTGCCCGGATTCTCGAGGAGAGAAACATTGCCTCTTCTTTCCGTTTCCTTGCCTTCACCTTTTTTTCTGGGAAGAAGACTCTCATTGCCGGCCGCTATCGCTTAAGAAAGGGGATGCCCGTTGCCCACCTTGTGGACCTTTTGGCCAAGGGACCCCCGGAGGTGCGGGTGACTTTTCCGGAGGGCTTCACCGCCGAGGAGATGGCCGAGGTTCTGGAGCACTTTGGGGTCTGCGGAAAGGAGGAGTACCTCTTCTGGGTGAGGCATCCTGAGTTTTTCGGGAAACCCTGGCTTTCTGAGGCAAAAACCCTGGAGGGCTTTCTCTTCCCCGACACCTACTCCTTCCAGGTTCCCACTCTTCCTCAGGACGTCATCGCAGTTCAGCTTTTTCGCTTTGAGGGTCTTGTTCTCCCCCTCCTTGAGGGGAAAGACCCCTCCCTTTCTCTTTGCGACATCATTACCCTCTCCTCCATTGTGGAGAAGGAGGCCAAATGGAACGATGAAAAACCCCTGGTGGCCTCGGTGTTTTTAAACCGCCTGAAAAAGAAAATGCGCCTTGAGTCCTGTGCTACCGTGGTGTATGCTTTAAAGAAGGAGAAGGGCATTGTGGTCCATACCCTCACCCGGGAGGACCTTTCCTTTCCCTCCCCCTTCAACACCTATCTCCATGGGGGGCTTCCGCCCCATCCCATCTGTAATCCAGGCTTGAGCTCCATTGAGGCGGTGCTCTATCCTACAGAGACCGACTACCTCTATTTCGTCCTCCAGGAGAACGGGCGCCATGCCTTTGCCAGAACCTACGAGGAACATCTCCTCAACAAGCGAGGTGCCCCATGAGCTGGATTTTCCGGCGCTTCTTTCCCAGACTCTCTGTGGAAGACGTCAGCTCCATCGACCTTGGGAAACTCCAGAGCCTCGGCATCCGGGGACTCATTGTGGACCTTGACAACACCTTAGTGGCCTGGAGTGCCTATGAGGTGCCCTCAGAGATTTCCGAATGGGTCAAAAGGGCGAAGGATTTTGGCTTTTCCATCTGTATCGTTTCCAATGCCCTGGAAGGCCGGGTGGCCTACTTCTCAAGGCTTTTTGCCATACCCGGCATATCCAGGGCCCAGAAACCCCGACGGGGAGCCTTTCGGGCGGCCCTCGAGGCCCTGGGTCTTCGAAAGGAAGAGGTGGCCGTCATCGGGGACCAGGTCTTCACCGATGTCTGGGGAGGAAACCGCCTGGGACTCTACACCATCCTTGTCCGCCCCGTCTCGCCGCGGGAGTTCTTCACCACGAAGCTGGGAAGGATTCTGGAGCGGTGGATTCTCGGGAGGTCGAAGTCCGGTGATTGATGCCCACACGAAGCTTTTGGCCCTTTTGGGGCACCCTGTCTCCCATTCCCTCTCCCCCCTTTTCCAGAATGCCGCCCTGCGGCACCTTCGCCTTCCCTTTGTGTATCTCGCCTTTGATGTTGCCCCTGAGCACCTTGGGGAAGTTGTCCTGGCCTTCCGGGTCCTCAAAGTCCCGGGTTTCAACGTCACCCTTCCCCACAAGGAGGCTGTATGCTCCTACCTTGACAAGCTCCAGGGGGAAGCCGCCCTGGTGTCCTCGGTGAACACCGTGGTGGCTGAAGAAGAGAGACTCATAGGCTACAACACCGATGTCTACGGTTTCAGAAAGAGTCTTGAAGAGGAAAAAGTGGAGGTGGAGGGGAAAACCTTCCTCCTTCTTGGGGCGGGAGGGGTGGCTAGGGCCCTGCTTTTTGTCCTTGCCGAAAAGGGGGTCCGCAAAGTTTTCCTTGCTAACCGCACTAAGTCTCGGGCAGAGGCACTACTGCGATGGGCTTCGAAGACCCTTGGGGTGGGCTGTGAAGTTCTGGACTGGAGCGCCCTTGAGGGTGGGGAAGGAATCCCAGGCGGTAAAGCTGAGGACCCGATTGATGGTATAATACAGGCAACCTCTCTGGGGATGGCAGGAGAAATTCCTCCTGTTCCCTGGGAAAGCCTTGCCCCTTGGGGTGTTGTGGTGGACGTGGTGTACCACCAGGATGGAACACCCCTTGTGCGAGAGGCAAAAAGGCGGGGATTCAAAAGCTTTGACGGCAAGCGCATGCTCCTCCATCAGGGAGCCAGAAGTTTCACCCTCTTTACCGGGATTGAGGCTCCTCTTGGGGTGATGGAGGAAGCGCTCGATAGAAGGTGACGTCCTGTGGAGGACTCAAGCCATCGTCATCAAAAAATAGGGGAAATCCTCCTCTCCAAGCACAAGATAACTCAGGAACAGCTTGAAGAGGCCCTGAGGGTTCAAAAAAAGACCGGGGAAAGGCTCGGGGAAGTCCTCAGGAAGATGGGCCTTGTGGAGAGCCAGGAAATTTACCAGGCCCTGGCCGAGCAGGTTGGGGCACCGTACGTGGATCTTGATAGCTACGTCATCGACCCCCGGATTGTGACTCTGCTTCCCGAGAAATTCTGCCGGCAGAACCAGGTGGTTCCCGTTGCCGAGGAGGGCCGAGCTCTTATTCTTGCCATGGCCAACCCTGTGGACGTGGTGACACTTGATCGGGTGCGACTCATGACAAAAAGAGAGGTCAGGCCTGTTGTGGCTACACCGCAGGACATCGAGAAGGTCCTTGATGCCTACTACGGGGTGGGAGAGTCGGTGGAGGAGCTCATCAGGGAAGCCGAGACCCGGGAAGCCCTCGTCTTCCCTGAAGGAGAGGAGGAGCTCAAGATCGACCAGCTGGTGGCTTTAGGGGAGGAAGCACCCATTGTCCGGGTGGTCAACATGATTATTCTCCAGGCCATCCGCTCCGGAGCAAGCGACATCCACATCGAGCCCCAGGAAGACCAGGTCCGCATTCGTTTCCGGATCGACGGCATTCTCCACGACATCACCTCTACCTCCATCAGGGTCCATCCGGCCATCTCTTCCCGCATCAAAATCCTCTCCCGCATGAATATCGCTGAGCGCCGCCTGCCTCAGGACGGCCGCTTCCAGGTAACGGTGAACACCCGCACCGTAGATTTCCGGGTTTCTTCCCTGCCCACCGTCTTCGGAGAAAAAATCGTCATGCGGATTCTCGACAAGTCCGCTCTTCTTCTCGATCTCGGGCTTCTGGGTTTTGAAGAGGAGGACCTTGAGAAGTTCTCTAATCTCCTCAAGCACCCTTATGGGATGATACTCCTCACCGGCCCCACCGGAAGCGGGAAGACCACCACCCTCTATTCGGCCCTGAACTTCATCAACAAGCCCGACATCAACATCATCACTATCGAGGACCCGGTGGAGTACCACCTCCCCGGCATCAATCAGGTCCAGGTGCGTCCCAAAATAGGCCTCACCTTTGCCAATGCCCTCCGCTCCATCCTGCGCCAGGACCCTGATGTCATCATGGTGGGGGAGATTCGGGACTACGAAACGGCGGAAATTGCCATCCACGCTGCCCTCACCGGACATCTGGTCTTTTCCACCCTCCACACCAACACCGCTGCCGGAGCCCTGGTGCGCCTGCAGGAGATGGGAATTCCCTCCTACCTTGTTGCCTCGGCTCTTTTGGGTGTGGTGGCCCAGCGCCTGGTGCGGAAAATCTGCGAACGCTGCAAGGAGGCCTTTGAGGTAGAAGGCCCTGTGGCCCTTGAGCTCACGGGGGGCAAGAAAGACCGCCTCGTCCTTTACCGGGGGAGGGGTTGTCCGGATTGCAACAAAACCGGATACCGGGGACGGATTGCGGTGAACGAAGTCCTCGTTCCGGATGATGAAATCCGCTCTATGGTGCTCCACAATGCCACGGAAAAGGAGCTCACCGAAAAAGCCCGCGAGAAGGGCATGAAAACCCTCTGGGAGAACGCCGTAAGGAAAGTCCTTCGAGGAGTAACTACCTTAGAAGAAATGTATCGAGTCACCTCAAAGGCATAGAGATAATCAACATGGCAGCCTCCCCTATTGATTCTGGCCAATCCCCCTCGAGTCTTCTTGCTCTCCACTTCTCCCTCTCAGAGCCCTGCCACCTTGCCCTCTTCTCTTCCCCTACTTTCTCTACAATTTCCCTGTAGTTTTCTCTTTGCATGGTAGCCTCCATCTTTCTTTGCCTTTTTTCAGGGAGGCTACCCACTGTTTTAGAGAAACAGTTCCCAGGATACTACCTTTTTACCTCAGGGGTATAAAGAATAAAAAAGTCCTGCCGATATATATGGTGGAGTGGACGGAACTGAGCGTTGTTGAGGTTACAAGGAGGGTAGAAGGTGAGCTTTGACATATTCCACCTCCTTCGGGAAACGGTAGAAAAGAAGGCTTCGGACCTGCATCTGACGGCAGGTGTCCCCCCCATAGTCAGAATCTATGGGCGGTTAGTTCCTCTGGACTATCCTCCCCTTCGTCCCGAGGATACCGAGGCTTTAGCCCGCACCCTTGCCGGAGAGGAAAGGTGGCAGGAATTTCTGAAACACCTTGAGCTTGACTTCTCCGTGGGGGTTCCAAACTTAAGCCGCTTCCGGGTAAACGTCTACCGCCAGCGGGGTTCCCATGGCTTGGCCATCCGCGCCTTGAGCTATGAGATTCCCACCATGGAAGAGCTCCACCTTCCTGGGGAAGTACTTCGACACCTGGCCTCGCTCCCCCGAGGGCTTATTTTGGTTACCGGACCCACTGGGAGCGGAAAATCCACCACCCTCGCCTCTATGGTTGACTACATCAACACCACCCGTTCCTGCCACATCATCACCATTGAGGACCCCATTGAGTACCTGCACCATCACAAAAAGAGCATCGTCAACCAGAGAGAGGTGGGGAACGACACCCTCTCTTTCGAGAGTGCCCTCATCCATGCCCTCCGGGAAGACCCCGACGTGATTCTGGTGGGAGAGATGCGCAACCTCGAGACCATCGCCATAGCCCTCCAGGCAGCCGAAACCGGGCATTTGGTTTTGGCCACCCTCCATACCAATAACGCCCCCCAGACCGTCGACCGCATCGTCGACGTCTTCCCTCCCCACCAGCAAACCCAGGTGCGGGTCCAGCTTGCCGGATGCCTCCAGGGGGTTATATCCCAGCAGCTTCTGCCCTGCCGCGACGGCCTCGGACGAGTCCCCGCCGTAGAGGTGATGATCGGCAGCATCGCCATCCGCAACCTCATCCGGGAGGGGAAGTCCCACCAGATTTACACCATCATGCAGGCCTCCGCCGCCGAGGGCATGGTTACCATGGACCGGGCGCTTTTTGAGCTCTATAAAAGGGGTCTTGTCACCTGGGAGGAAGCCCGCTCCCGGGCCATCGACCCCAAAGAATTCGCTACCTGGAGGAATAAAGCCTGATGCCAGTGTACACCTATCGCGTGGCCAACCGAAACGGGAATGTTTCTTCGGGGAGGATTGAGGCTCCCAGTGTCCGGGAGGCCGTCCTCACCCTGCGGGAGCAGGGGTTCTTTGTCACCTTCATCGAGGAGGAGAAGGTCGGAGTTTCCCAAAAGCAGAGTCTCTCCCTTTTTGGAACAGGGTCCGTGAAGCTTGCAGAGCTTGCCAACTTCGTCCGGGGACTTTCGGTGATGCTTGAGGCTGGAGTTCCGCTCCTTTCCGCTCTCCAGGGCCTCTCTCGGCAGTCCGAGAACCCCTATTTTTCCAAGGTCATCGCCGAGGTGGCCTCCAAAATTGAACGGGGGTACTCTCTCTCCCAGGCCCTGGCTGACTATCCCAGGGTCTTCAACCGGGTTATTCGGGGCATGGTCCAGTCCGGAGAGGCCGGCGGTAACCTGGACTGGACCCTGGGAAGGCTGGCCGATTACCTGGAGTGGGAGAAGGACCTACGGGACAAAGTCCAGTCGGCCCTCTACTACCCCATGATTCTTGTGGCGGCCATGATTGTAGCCTCCTTTTTCCTGGTCTACTTCGTCTTTCCCCAGTTTATCCTTCTCTTCGAGAGCTTCAACATCACCCTGCCCTTCATCACTCGGCTCATGCTCACCCTGGTTCATTTTATAAGCACCAACTGGTACCTCATTTACGGGGGGCTTTTTGGGGCCCTCCTCCTCTTCTTCCTCTACGTCAGGTCCCCCAAGGGCCGGAGGTGGTGGGATGAGCGCAAGCACCGCTTGCCCCTTTTGGGACAGCTCTTCCGCAAGCTCATCCTCTCCCGCTTTGCCTGGATACTCAATGCCTTAGTGCGGAGCGGCATGCCCATGGTCCAGGCCCTTGAAGTCACCGCCGAAGCCTTGGGAGATTCCTATGTGGCTGAACTCTTGCAGTCTGTGGCCGAGGACATCCGTCGGGGACAGAACCTCACCCAGAGCCTGTCCCTCCATCCCTTTTTCCCGCCCTTTGTGATTCAGATGGTCAGTGTGGGTGAAGAATCGGGAAACCTGGAACTCACCCTGGGGAAGACTTCCGAGCTCTACGACAAGGAGATTGGCATATTCGTGGGAAGGTTCTCCGCCACCATCGAGCCCATCTTAACCCTTGTCATCGGCGCAGGAGTCCTCCTTGTACTTTTGGCCTTCTTCATGCCCCTCTTTGAGCTCGCTGCCCAGGGAATGTCAGGAGGGGGGATGTAGAGATGTAGAGAGAAGGGAAAGTTTGCTTTGGTTAATATCGGGAATCCTTAGGAAATATAAAACTTTCAGGAGGTGAAAACCGTGCGTCTGGCAAGAAAAGAGAAGAAAGAAGAGGGTTTTACCCTGATTGAGCTCATCGTGGTGGTGGCCATTTTAGGGTTCCTCATCGCCATAGCGGTGCCGAGGTACCTCACCGCCAGGGAAACCGCTGCGCTCAATGCCAGCAAAGCCAACCTCCACAACCTGGCAAGCGCCATGGAACTCTACGCTACCGAGCACAGCGAGTATCCGTATCCAACGGACGCGAGTGGTGCTATTACCTGGCTCAGTGCCAACATCCCCAAGGCTCCCCAGAGTCCCAAGGGAGGGTACTACCGATACGCAGGAACCACAAATGGCGATGACTACACCATCTACGACCCTAATCCATACAATGTCCCTGGGAAGGGCACTATATACATCAAAGTTAGTGCAGGAGCGGTGATTGAAGAGGTAACCGCTGCGCCAACAGGCGGCGGAGAGCTCAGCTGGACGGCGACTCCGACTCCTGCATCATGAGCATAACGGCAGCAGATTCTTGTAGCTGTGAATCCAAATCTCCCTCCCGGGGGCCTTGGCCCCCGGGAGAACTCTGGCTATGATTCTTTCCTTTCTTTTTGCTGCCTTCCTCATTTTCATCGCCTTCTTTGACCTTCGGACCTTTCGCATCCCCGATTGGTCCGTGGGAGCAGTGCTTTTTTTGGGGGTTCTCCGCCTTGTCACCGCCCAGGAGAAAATTCCCCATCTTTTGGGGGCTTTGGTTCTTTTTGGCTTCTTTTTCCTCCTGCACTCCCTTTTCCCCCGGGGCATGGGCTTTGGAGACGTGAAGCTCTCCGGAGCTATCGGGCTTTTTTTGGGGTGGAAATTGGCCCTTCTTTCCGCCTTCCTTGCCTTCATGAGCGGCGGCGTGGTAGGTGGTGTTCTCCTTCTCCTTCACCGCAAAACCCCCAAAGACCGCCTCCCTTTCGCCCCCTTTTTGAGTGCCGGGGCCATCTGCGCCCTCTTTTTCGGCGACCGCCTCCTCTCCTTTTATTTCACCACCTTCTTCCCCACCCCGTAGTACTCCCCCATTTTCATCGCCGGGGCTGGAGTTTTGATTGTCTCTCATTCCAGGGGTCGTTTTCCCTTTTCGCGAAAGTCTCCCCTATCACTCCTTCGTTCAATGACAGAGAAAGGTCCATTGCCTGCTTCTCTTCACCACCGACAAAGTCGTTGCGAGGTCGTCTTTTCGTTTCCGAAGCAACCTCGTGTTTTCCTCTTGCGGAGAAGTCTGAAAGGCAAGGCTGCCACAGGGCTCCTTCGGAATCCCTTGCGACGACGCCCCTTTCTGTCATTGCGAACCTCGCATTCTCGCTTGGTGAAGCAATCCGACGAAGTCGTTGGAGGTCGTCTTTTCGTTTCCGAAGCAACCTTGTATTTCTCTCTTGCGGAGGAGCA
>CAYRSB010000030.1:0-16618 GCA_964426875.1 uncultured Atribacterota bacterium | reverse complement strand
ATAACCCCTGGGTACCGAGCCTCATCAAGGCCGGGGTGTATCTGGACATCACCGATAGAGTAAAAGAGTGGGGATGGGAGAACTGGGAAGACTTCTTCAAAGGACACCGTGATGTCACAAGCTACGAAGGAAAAATTTATGCCCTGCAGATAACGACAAACAACCTTGCCCTCTTTTACCGCAAAGGCATGCTCGAGAAAGCCGGCTTTGCAAATCCTCCTGCCACCTGGGACGAACTCAAGGCCATGAGCCCAAAGCTCAAGGAAGTTACCGGAGCCTATAGCTTCATTTTCTACGCAGGGGCCAATGAAGCAGGAACGTGGCAATTTGAGCCGTTTTTGTGGAGCAACGGTGGAAGCCTCTTTGAGCTCGATCAGAAAGAGGCTGTTGAGGCCTTAAGTTTCCTCACCGAACTTGTAGAAAAAGGTTATGTCCCAAGAGACGTGGTGAACCTTCCCGATCAGGGTGACATCACCCAGTGGTTCATCAACGGTGAGGTAGCCATGATGGAGAACGGTAACTGGGAATTTGGCTGGCACCTCACCGAAGACGTGCGCACACAGCTTGGAGATGTAGAAGTGGCCCCCTTACCCGTTCCTCAAGCCGGCATGCGACCCATCGTACCCTTCGGGGGCGAATGCTACGGCATCGGGGCCAATACCACCGACCCGAAGAAACTGGAAATCGCCTGGGAATTCCTCCGTACCATTGCATCCTCGGATGTCATGCTTGAGGCCAACATCTGGCAAGGTGGATTGCCCACCCGAGCCTCAGCTGCAGCAAAGATTCTCGCCTCCAACCCGATGCTTGCTCCCTTCATTGAACAGGCAAAGTATGCCCTGCCACGACCCCTCGTGGGAGGAATGGAGAAATACCCTGATGTTTCCTCCAATACCTGGACAGCGATGCAGCAGGCCCTCACCGGCATGAAGACTCCAGAAGAGGCCCTTAAGGAAGCTGCCGCCAACATCCGTGCCCTCTTCTCTCCAGAAGAGTTTGAAGCCTATAAAAAGCAGGCCCGGGAGCTCATCGATGCTGCCGCCGGAAAATGAACACCACTTGGGGAGGAGAGACCCCTCTCCTCCCCTAAAGGATGGGTTTCTATGAAAGGAGAAAAAGCTGCTTATTTTTTTCTTTTCCCTGCCCTTCTGTATGTCTTCGTTTTAGGGGTTTATCCCCTGCTCTACAACGTACTCCTGAGCTTAAAAGACGTAACGTTTATAACCTACATCCAGGGGACGGCCCGTTTTGTGGGAACAGGAAACTATGGCTGGCTTCTCGCCGATTCCATTTTTCGGCGAACCTTTTCCAACACCCTTCTCTTCACTGGGCTTTCTATTCTCTTCCAGTTCATCATCGGTTTTCTTCTGGCCCTTCTCTTTAACCGTCCCTTCCCGGCAAAGGGTATCCTCCAGAGTCTCATTATGATTCCTTGGGTTTTGCCCATCATCGTGAGTGGATCGTTCTTTCGTTGGTTCTTTAGCGACAATGGCATGCTCAATGGTTTTCTCACCGCCTTAGGGCTCGTACAGAAACCCATTCCCTGGATCACCAGCGCCCGGTTACCCATTTTCTCCGTTACCATGGCCAACATTTGGCTGGGGATTCCCTTCAACTTTGTCCTCCTCTATACCGGCCTCCAGGGAATACCAGAAGAGCTCCTGGAAAGCGCCGAAATCGATGGAGCAACCGGATGGCAAAAGGTGTTCTATATCACCGTACCCCTCCTCAGGCCGGTTATACTCGCTACCCTCACTCTGGGTTGCATCTTCACCATAAAGGTTTTTGACTTAGTGTGGATTGTAACCCAGGGAGGACCAGGGGATGTCTCGCACCTTTTCAGTACCTTCTCCTATTCCCTGGCCTTTAACAAACTCCAGTTTGGCAAAGCTTCGGCGGTCCTAGTAGTGATGATTCTTGTGGTTGTGCTCCTCGTGGCCCTCTTAAACCTCTTCCAGAAGGAGGTGTGATATGAAGAAAAAGAAAGCCTCCAACCTCAAGTGGACGTTCATCGCCCTTGTTCCTACTGCCATCATCGTTGCACCCCTGTACTTTGTGGCCATCGGGGGGTTCCAGAGCGTAGCTGAAATCTTTCACAAACCTCCCTACCTTTTCCCTCCAAATCCTACCTTCGATTACTACCAGGCCGCCTTCACCACTCTCTCTCTGTACCTCAAAAACAGTATCATCATCGCCCTGGGAGCGCTTTCGGTGACTCTGCTTTTTGCCCTTCCTTCGGCCTTCGCCCTGGCAAAGTTCCGCTTTTCTCTTAAAGGGCCAGCCACCCTCGTCATGGCCTTCGTGCAGGTGCTTCCGGCAACCGCAGTCATCATTCCGCTTTTTCTCATCTTCACCCGAGTGGGACTCATCAATAACTACCTTGGGGCAATCCTTGGGATTTCCGTCTTCACCATCCCCTTTGCCGCCATCGTCCTCAACGCCTACATCCAGGCCATCCCCACCGGACTCATGGAGGCAGCCCTCATCGACGGGGCAGGATTTTTGCGCATCTTCACCAGTATCATCATACCCCTGGCAAGCCCGGCCATTGCCACCGCAAGCATCCTCACCCTCATCATGGCCTGGGGAGACTTCATCTTTTCCCTCTCTTTCCTCAAAGAGCGCACCTTACAACCTATGAGCATAGGCCTCTACACCTTCATTGGCCAGTACGGAGTACAGTGGAACAAACTCATGGCTGGAAGCATGATCTTTTCTATTCCACCCCTCATCGTCGCCCTCTTAGCGGGGAAGGCCATCGTGGCCGGTTTGACTGCCGGAGCGTTCAAAGAGTAAAAGAGGAGGTGTCAGGAGAATGGTTTTTCGCCAAGAAGGAAAAAAACTTGTTGCCTCGCAAGGAGGAGAAGTCATCGTCATCGAACCTTTTGGGAAGGATTGCCTTCGCTTTCGGGGAAGCGCAAGGGGCGTGATCGAACCCCTTGACTTTACCCTCCTTCCCCAGAAAGAAGAGGAACCGGAAATCACCATCACAAAAGAGCGAGCCACCATCCGAAACGGAAAAATCACCGCCGAAATCGACTCCAAGGGAAGCGTGCGGTACGCAAAGCCCGATGGAGAGGTATTCCTTGAGGAGCTCTGGATTGACGGAAGGGTACAAAATGCCGACCTCCTCAAGGCCCGGAATTACAAGGCACGAAGCTCAGAGCTTTTCCGGATATCGGTGTACTTCAAGGCCCATCCTGAGGAACACTTCTTCGGCATGGGGCAGTACGCCAACGACTGCCTCGATCTTAAAGGATGTGTCCTGGAACTGGCTCAGCGAAACACCCAAATCAGCATTCCCTTCCTCCTTTCAAGCCGCGGATACGGCTTTATATGGAACAATCCCTCCATCGGCCGGGCAGAACTTGCCCGCAATCACACCATGTGGTACGCCGAAGCGGCTCGTCAAATCGATTACCTCGTCATCGCCGGAGACACCCCGGAAGAGATTGTGAAAAAGTACACCGCCCTCACCGGTAGACCCCCTATGATTCCCGAATGGGCCCTGGGATTCTGGCAGTGCAAGCTCCGCTACCGGACCCAGGAAGAAATCCTCGAGATTGCCCGGGAGTACAAAAGGCGAGGTTTGCCCCTTTCTGTCATCGTGGTAGACTTCTTCCATTGGCCAAATCAGGGAGACTGGAAGTTCGATCCTCAGTACTTCCCTGATCCTGAGGGTATGGTGCGGGAACTGGAGGGCCTGGGCATCAAAGTCATGGTCTCCATCTGGCCCACCGTGGATGTGAGAAGCGAAAACTACGAAGAAATGGCCAAAAGAGGGCTCCTTGTCCGGACCGAACGAGGAATCCCGGTTCTCTTTACCTTCCGGGGAATCACCACGGTTTTTGACGCCACCAACCCCGAGGCCCGAAAGTTCGTCTGGGAAAAGGTCAAGGCCAATTACTACCGCTATGGTATCAAAATGTTCTGGCTTGACGAGGCGGAGCCGGAATTCGGCATGCCCGGTTTTGGCTACGATAACGTCCTTCCCTACGACTACGACAACCTCCGCTACTTCCTGGGTAACGGCCTTGAGGTGAGCAACATCTACCCCTTCTTCTATGCCCAGGCCTTCTTTGAGGGGATGAAAGAGGCTGGCGAAACCGAAATCGTCAACCTCATCCGCTGTGCCTGGCTGGGGAGTCAGCGCTTTGGAGTGGTGGTGTGGTCGGGGGACATCCCCTCAACCTTTGAGTCCCTGAGAAAACAGGTGAAAGCGGGACTCAACATGGCCGTATGTGGCATTCCCTGGTGGACTACAGACATTGGGGGTTTCTACGGAGGTGATCCCGAGTGTCCCCACTTCCAAGAACTCATCGTTCGCTGGTTCCAGTTTGGGGTATTCTGCCCGATCTTCAGACTCCACGGATTTCGCCTTCCCTACCCTGAAGACCCCAGCCGCTGCCCAGCGTATGAGCTTACCGGAGGACCAAACGAAGTCTGGTCTTTTGGAGAGGAAGCCTACCGTATCATTAGAGAATTTCTCTTTCTGCGGGAGCGGCTGAAGCCCTATATCCTTGAGAACATGAAAAGGGCTCACGAAGAGGGCATCCCCCTCATGCGGCCCCTCTTTTTTGATTTCCCCAAAGACCGAACAACGTACGGGATAGAGGATGAGTACCTCTTCGGCCCAAGTCTCCTGGTAGCCCCAGTGATGGAGGAAGGAGCACGGAAACGCAAGGTGTACCTCCCCCAGGGCGCCCACTGGACTGATCCTTACGAAGAGGTAACCTACGAGGGAGGACAGTGGATTGAGGCTGAGGCGCCCTTAGAGCGCATCCCAATCTTTTTACGGGATGGAGCAAAACTCCCCATAAGAGGGTAGGTTCAAAGGGAGTGGGTTTTTCAAAAACCCACTCCCCCAATCTTTAGCCCGAGACGCTATCAAGCCACCGCACCTCTTCCTCGCTCAGTTGTACCTCAAGAGCCCCGTAGTTTTCTTCCATTTGGGCCAGAGTGCTCCCGGCTACAAGAGGAATGACTGGGGGGTTGCTTCGAATCATCCAGGCCAAAACCAGTTGATTCACAGTAATGCCTTTTTTGGCCGCCATCTCTCGCAGTGCCTGGAGTCGAGCCTCGGTATCAGGACCATGGTACTGCGGGGGAACCGGCCGATCCTTTCGGACGTAGGCACCCCCAAGGAGCGGGGAGTACGCCAAAAGTGTTACGCCTCTTTTGGCACAGTACTCAAGGAGGTCCTCGTTGGCCGCTATTTGAGGGTCAAAAGAAGCTCCCGGCTTGGGACGAAGATAAGTATAGCGCTGCTGGATACAGCAGTACTCGCTCCACCCGTGTATCGCACTCACCCAGCGACACTCCTCAAGACGCCAGGCCCGGAAATTGCTGGCTCCGATAAAGCGGACCTTTCCCGCCTGAAGGAGACGGTGGAAGGCCTCAAGAGTTTCTTGAGGTGGGGTATGAGGGTCATCAACGTGGGCATAGTAGAGATCGATGTAATCGGTCTGGAGGCGACGCAGGCTCTTCTCACACTCGGTCTGAATCTGAGAGGCGCGCAACCCCCGCTCTACTCCCGGCATCTCAAAACCCACCTTGGTGGCCAGGAATATCCTCTGGCGGTTGCCCCGTTCCTTCATCCAGGCCCCAAGGAGCGTCTCGCTCTCCCCGCCTTGAAAACCCGGTACCCAGCGGGCATAGATGTTAGCGGTATCGAGAAAGAAACCGCCTCGCTCTACATATTGGTCGAGAAGCTCAAAGGAGGTTTCCCAGTCGGTGCGGGTCCCAAAGTACATGGTACCAAGACAAAAAACGCTCACCTCAACCCCCGTTTTACCCAAAGACACGGTCTGCATGCCACCACTCCCCTTTCCCGGAATGTGCTTAGAGGCGCTTACCTTCGCTCCACAATTTCGATGATTTCCCCCATCGGACCCTGGAAATAAGCGTAGTGGAAACCCTGACTCTCACAAAGATCGAGCACCACTGGTACTCCACGGGCCACGAGTTCAGCAAAAACTTCCTCCACCTCCTCTACCGCAAAGGCCAAATGAAAAGAGGAAGGAGAAGAAACTTCTCCTTTCCGGGGAGCAAGAAGCTCAAGGAGGGTATTCCCCAAAGAGAGAAACACTACCTCTGCCTCTTCTCCCTCATCGAAGAAACGCTCAACTTCTGTAAACCCCAGAAGGTCGCGGTAAAAAGAAACACTCCGCTCTAAATCCTGAGTCACCAAGGCAACGTGATGCACACCCCGCAACTTTTCCCTCATGGTTCACCTCCTTTCGGTATCTTTGCCCACCACCGAAGATGTGCCACCTTCAAGAAACCTCTACATCGAGTATAACCCAACTTGAGTCCAGAAGAGAGGAACGTGGTACAATACCAAAAACGGACCTGGGTGGACGATGATGGAGGTTTTCCCTTACCCCCTCTTTCGGCTGGGAATCGTTGGCGGAGGACAACTGGGGAAGATGATGGCCCAAGAGGCAAAGAAAATGGGGATGTATGTGGCAGTCCTTGATCCCACTCCCTCTTCCCCGGCGGGGCAAATTGCCGATTGCGAAATCACCGCTTCTTTTTACGACGAGAAGGGGCTCTTACAACTTTTGGAGTTATCCGATGTCGTCACCTACGACATCGAACACGTGAACACGGGATTCCTGAAAGTCCAGAAAGAAAAGGAGAAAATCCGCCCCGCTCCCGAGGTCCTTGAAGTCATTCAGGATAAACTCCGCCAGCGGGAAATCCTTCAAAAGGATGGACTCCCCGTCCCTCGCTTCGCGCCTCTTTTTGAGGATACCCCCAGAGCCTTCCGGGAATTCGGCTTTCCCCTGGTGCAAAAGGCAAGAATGGGAGGGTATGACGGACGAGGTGTGGTAATCCTCCAGAGTGAAAAAGACCTCCCCAAACGCCTTCGGGGACCCTCTTTCCTTGAAGAGTACATCCCCATAGAAAAGGAGCTTTCCGTCCTTGTGGCCCAAAGCCTCAAAGGTGAGCGCCAGGTGTACCCGGTGGTGGAGATGGTTTTTGAGGAAAAAGCCCATCTTTGCCGCTTTGTCCTTGCCCCGGCCTGCATTCCCAGGGATGTTGAAGTCCGCGCCCAGGAGATAGCTCTTCGGGCAGTTGAACTCTTCCAGGTGGTTGGGGTGTGTGCCGTAGAGATGTTTCTCACCCCGGGGGGAGAGCTTTTGGTGAATGAACTCGCCCCTCGACCCCACAACTCCGGCCACTTCACCATCGAGGCCTGCGCCACCTCACAGTTTGAGGAACACCTGCGGGCCATCCTCGGCCTACCTTTGGGGTCGACAAGGCTCCTTTCCCCCGCCGTCATGGTGAATCTTTTGGGGGAAGAGGGATACGGTGGCCCTCCACTTATCGAGGGGCTTGAAGAAGCTCTCTCCTTAGGGGAAGTGTTCTTCCACTTTTACGGAAAAAAGGAGACCCGTCCTTTCCGGAAGATGGGCCATGTGACGATTCTTGACGAGACTCTCGAGGGGGCCTTAGAGAAAGCTCTAAAGGTTAAAGAAATTCTCAAAATCAAGGGAGAAAGGTGGGACTATGCCGAAACCGAAAGTGGGCATCATCATGGGGAGTGACTCCGACCTTGAGGTGATGCGGGAGACAGCTGAAATGCTTGAAGAATTCGGGATAAGCTACGAGATGACGATCGTTTCAGCACACCGCACCCCGGAGCGGATGTTTCGCTACGCCAGGGAAGCCGAGGAACGGGGTATTGAGGTTATCATTGCCGGAGCGGGAGGAGCAGCCCATCTTCCGGGAATGGTGGCCTCCATAACGCCTCTTCCTGTCATCGGTGTTCCGGTGAAAAGCGCTGCGCTTCAGGGACTCGATTCCCTTCTTTCCATCGTGCAGATGCCCCCCGGAGTCCCGGTAGCTACGGTGGCCATCAACGGAGCCCGAAATGCTGGGATTCTGGCAGCAGAGATTCTGGGGATAAAGTACCTCAAGATTCGGGAAAAGGTCAAAGCCTACAAGGAGACCCTACAAAAGACCGTGGAAGAAAAAGCCCAAAAACTCTCCTCCTCTTTCCCTGGCGATGCCTGAAAAACGAGTCTCTCCCCTTTTGCTCTTTTGCATTTTTCTCAAAATTGGGGCCTTCACCTGGGGTGGGGGATATGCCATGCTCCCCCTTATCCGGCGGGAAATCGTAGAGAGGTACAAAATCTTAAAAGAAGAAGAGTTTCTGGAAGCGCTCTCCCTGGCCCAAAGCCTTCCCGGAGCGGTGGCGGTCAACACCGCCTCATTCGTGGGACTCTTTGTGGGAGGAACACCGACACAACTTCTGGCCGTCCTTGCCACTGCTTTGCCCTCCTTTCTCTCCATTGCCCTCATCGCCCCCTTTTTCTTACGTTTTCGGGAACTCCCTCTGGTGGCCGCGTTCTTCCGGGGAGCACTGGCCGTTGTGGTTTCCCTCATTGTCCTTGCCATATGGCAGGTGGGAAGGGGAGTAACCCAAAATGCTTTGGATTTTGTCCTGGCAGTCTGCCTTTTCCTCCTTCTTGTGGCAACCGGTATTCATCCCCTCTTTGTGGTCCTTCTGGGAGGAGGATTGGGGGTTCTCTTCAGGCGATGACATACCTCCTTTTGGCCCTGGCCTTTTTGCGGGTGGGATTCTTTTCTTTTGGCGGGGGCATGGCCGCTTTGCCACTCATCGAGCGGGAAATCGTCGATACACACCACTGGCTCACCAAAGGCGAGTTCCTGGAGCTTTTAGCCCTGGCGCAGCTCACCCCGGGGCCCATTGCCATTAATTCTGCCACCTTCACCGGCTTTAAGGTGGGAGGGATGCTGGGAGCCTTCATCGCCACGGCTTCCTTTTGCCTCCCCTCCATCCTTTTAGCCCTTCTCATTTTCCAATTCCTCTCCCATTTTCGGGAGAACATCTGGGTGCAGCGTTTCCTTGCCGGATTACGGCCAGCGCTTTTAGCTTTGCTTCTCCGGGTGGCTTACTCTGTCATCCGGGATGGCATTCACGACTGGTTCAGTTTCGTCCTGAGTGTGGCAGTGGGAATACTGCTTTTTTCTGGAAAAATAGAGGAGATCCCTGCCCTCCTTCTGGGGGGAGTTCTGGGGCTTTTGTGGTATGGATGGCACTAAAGCCTGTAGAGCAAAAAACGTGGTCCATGCCAAGCTCCAAAAGAGTGCTATAATGGAATTGTATAAAATGAAACCTAAAAAGAGGGAGGCCTTCCCAGAGTGCGACGTTTGGTATATGTCCTTCTTCCTTTGGTAGTTGCTTTGGCCTTTTTCCCTGCCTCAGGATGCGAACGCCAAAAGACCGCTCCCCAGACGATCTCTTTTACCGGACAGGTGGCGTACGTGGACCTTGAAGGAGGTTTTTGGGGCATCATCGCCGATGGGGGAACCCACTACGAACCCATCAACCTTCCCGAGGATTATCAAAACGAAGGCCAGAGAGTGGCAGTAGTGGCCCGTATCCTCAGTGACTATGCCAGCATCCACATGTGGGGAGATATCATCGAGATCCTGGAAATCCATGGAACCGACTGAACTTCCCAAAGGCCAAACTGCAAAACGCACCCCCTCCACCTGAAATACCTTGCACTTTTTCCCTTCATCCGGTACCATAGAAGTATGTATGAGGGCTTTGAGGGGAAAATCATCGATATTTCCACCCTTCGTTTCTTCCGTTTCTTCAGGAAGCTGGGGTACTATGCCCTTTTCGCCATTCTGGTGGTGTACTTTCTAAGCGGCGTGTACGTGGTAGGACCGGACGAGGTAGGGGTGGTGCGCCGCCTGGGAAGCTACCATCGTACCGTTCCCCCGGGGATTCACTATCGCCTTCCCTATCCTTTTGAGAGCGTGGTGCGTCCCAAAATCACCGAGGTACGAAGAACCGAGATCGGTTTTCGCACCCTTTACCCCGGTCCCCCACCCCGCTACGCTCTGGTACCCGAGGAGTCGCTCATGCTCACTGGGGACGAAAACATCGTGAGCTGTCAGTTCATCATCCAGTTCCGCATCGCTGATGCCTACCGATACCTTTTCAACATCAAAGACCCGGAAAACGCGGTGAAGAGCGCCGCCGAGGCAGCCCTTCGGGAGGTGGTGGGGAAAAAGACCATTGACGAGGTCCTCACTACCGGCCGAGCCGAGGTCCAGGAAGAGACCCTGAAACTCCTCCAGGGTATCCTCGACCGTTACGAATCGGGAATCAGAATACTGGCGGTACAGCTCCAGGACGTCCAACCTCCTCAACAAGTGGTGTCGGCCTTCAAAGACGTGGCCAGCGCCCGGGAGGACAAGGTACGCTTCATCAACGAAGCCGAAGCCTACCGTAACCAGATTCTCCCCCAAGCCCGGGGAGAGGCGGCCCGAATCCTCAAGGAAGCCGAAGCGTACAAAGAGACCACCATCCGCAAGGCCGAGGGAGAAGTGGCAAGGTTCCTCGCCGTGCTTCGGGAATACGAGCTTTCTCCAGACATCACCCGGGAACGTCTGCGCCTTGAGACCCTGGAGAAGATCTTTCCCAAGGTGCAGAAATTCGTTTTTGACGAAGAGGGAGCCGCCCAGGGAACCCTGAAGTTCTTACCCCTCTCTGGAGAGGAGAAAAAAGGTGCAGAGTAGGGTCTGGGGTAAAAGATTGGCTATCGTGGTTTTGGTGCTCATTCTCCTTGCCGTCTTCAAGCCTTGGTATGTGCTTGACGAGACAGAACAGGGGGTCATCCTGCAGCTAGGAAAGCCCATCCGGGTGGTCAAGGAGAGCGGGTTGCACCTCAAGCTCCCCTACCCCTTCCAGACGGCACAGAAATTCGACCGAAGGCTTCTTGAGTACGACTCCCCTCCTGAAGAGGTCATCACCCGGGACAAAAAGACCCTCGTGGTTGATAGCTACGTTCGCTGGCGCATTGTAGACCCCCTGGTCTTTCTGCGAACCGTGGTGAGTGAGGGAGGGGCCATAGTGCGCATAGACGACATCGTGTACTCCGAACTCCGGACGGAAATCGGAAAAGTGGACCTCTTCGATCTTGTTTCCCGGGTTCGCGGAGAGGTCATGAGCCTGGTCACAAAAAGATCCAACGAAAAGACCAGAGAATTCGGAGTAGAAGTCGCCGATGTGCGCATCAAGAGAGCCGACCTTCCCAAGCAGAACGAAGAGGCTGTTTTCCAGCGGATGAAAACTGAAAGAGAACGGCAGGCCAAGCAGTACCGCTCGGAAGGCGAAGAAGAGGCTACAAAAATCCGGGCCGAAGCGGATAAAGAGAGAGCCCTCCTTCTTGCCCAGGCAGAGAAAGAGGCCCAAATACTGCGGGGAGAAGGAGAGGCTGAAGCGCTTCGGATTTACGCCTCGGCCTACAGCAAAAACCCAGAGTTCTTTGCCTTCTTAAAGACCCTTGAGCTTTACGAGAAATCTCTTATCGAAGGCGATACCCTGATTCTCACCCCTTCTTCAGACATCCTGCGCTACCTCAGGAGTGCGACAAAACCTCCTGCAAAAGAGGCAGAAAAGTAAAGGCCGGTCCCCCACCCATAACCACCCCAACCTGTGCAGCCTCGAAGATTTCTTCCAGTGTGGCTCCGGCTTTCTGGGCTCCACGGGCGTGGATGATGACACAGTGCTCACAGTGAATGGTTACCCCCACGGCCAAGGCGATGAGTTCTTTGACCTTGAGGGACAGAACTCCATCCTGCATTACCTGGCTGTAGAAGGACAAAAAGGGCTCCACACTCCGCGGAGAACGCTCCTTGAGCTCCCGAATGCCCCTCCGGTAACGATCGAGAAACTCCTGAACGTCCATGCTCATTGCCTCCTTTACGGTTTTAAAAGACCCATCCCTGAGGCCCAGAAACCTCTCAAAACCCGCGGCAATCGCTCAATCCAAAAGGACGGCCAGGTCCTTCAAGATATCATGGCACTCTCCAAACCGTGCCCGGGTGTAGAGTGGTACTGCATAATCTCTTGAGACATCCCCAAAGCCTCTGTGCCATGGGTCCTTTATTGATTCGAACCCGGGGGAGGGCCGGTTCCGGCCACCGGTTTTTTTCAATTACGGCAAAACCATGAGTTTGGTGATTTCCTCGACCGAGGTTTCCTCTTTGCGGAAGTCGCCGATTTTCTCCCCGTGGCTCAAAACCACAATGCGATCCGCCACCGGATACACATGGTAGAGGTTGTGGGAGATGAAAATGCTCGAGATTCCCTGCCTTCTGAGCTCTCGGACAAACTCGAGGACCCTCTCGGACTCCTTTACCGAGAGGTTGTTCGTGGGCTCATCAAGGATGACAAGCTTGGACTTAAAGTACATCGCCCGAGCAATGGCTACACCTTGCCTTTGTCCCCCAGAGAGCTCGTCCACCAGGGCATGGGGAGAACGGAGGCGAAGGTCCACCCTCTGGAGGGCTTCCACCGACTCTTCTTCCATTTTGGGAATGTCAAGGTAGGCCAGAGGTCCCACCTGAAAGCGAGAGAGCTCTCGACCCATGAAAATGTTTCTCATGACACTCATTTTGGGTACCATGGCCGCTTCCTGGTAGATCGTCTCTATCCCCAGCATCCGAGCCTCGCGGGGAGAAGAAAAATGGCACTCCTTGCCCTCAAAGAAGATCTTGCCCTCATCAGGGGGGTAGACTCCCGAAAGAATCTTGATGAGCGTCGACTTTCCGGCGCCGTTGTCTCCCACCAATCCCACCACTTCGCCATACCCTACGGAGAAATGGACTCCTCGCAGGGCACAAACTCCCGAGAACCACTTGTGGATGTTCGTCATTTCGACGAGATTCTTCCTTTCCATATCCTTAGCACCTCATCCTTCGGGCCCGTTCCCGAACAAAGGTATTGAGGATCACAGCAAGAATAGTGGCCATACCGATAAAAACCCTGAACCAGTAACTGGGTGCCCGGGCCATGACAAGACCGTTGTCAATGATACGAATGAGGAAAGAACCGATGACGGTACCGACAACCGTCCCCACTCCACCGGCAAGAGAGGTCCCCCCAATGACGGTGGCAGCAATGGCCTCCATCTCAAGACCACCTCCCATGGAAGGAAGGGTGGTTTCCAAGCGAAAGGACTGAACCACCCCAGCAAACCCGGCCAGAAGGGAACAGAGCATGAAGTTCACGAGCTTCACTTTCCCGGTGTCGATTCCCATGGCCCTGGCGGCCATCTGGTTTCCTCCGGTGGCGAACATCCAGTTACCGAGATCAGTACGCTCCAGAATAAACCACAAAAGAACGGTAATACCCGCAAACCAGAAGATAGAAGCCCGAAAAAGGCCGACTTTCCCCACAAGGAAAGCAGTAGGGAGAGCCGAAGAAAAGGGTGGAGGCCACCCACCAGAGATAAGAAGTACTGCCCCCCTCCAGATGAGCATGGTTCCCAAGGTGGTAATGAAGGAGGGAATACCAAACCACAGGGTTACAATGCCGTTGAGCCCTCCCAGCAAAAGGGAAAGAAAAAGAGCCAGAACAATAGAGAGAATGGGAGGTACACCTCCACTGACAAAAAGGGAAATCATGATGGGACAAAAGGCAAAAAGAGAACCCACCGAAAGATCAAATTCTCCGGAAATCATGAGCATGGTGACGCCCAAAGCGACAATGCCAAGCTCGGGAATGATCTCAAGGACTATGCCCACATTCTCCCGGCTCAAGAAGAGCGGCGAGAGGATGAAAAACACAAGGATAACCACAAGGAGCATGATGAGACTGCTGATTTCCCGAAGAAGTAAGGCTCGTCGAAAGGCGGAAAGAAGGCTAAGGTAGCGCATCGTTCTCCCCCTTTTAGGGGGAGCCTTCCCGGGCTCCCCCTAAAAATTCAGCGTACACGCTTCTGCGAAAGCTCAAGCACCAAATCGACGTTCGAGGCATCAACAACGGCGTTACCCGTGTTCACGTCCCAGGCACTCAATCCGTATTCTTTCATGAGGAAAAGTTGCACGATGGGCAGATATCCCTGGAGATACGGCTGCTGGTCGATGGTGAGCTTAATGTACCCCGATTTAATTTCCGCAAGAACCTCGGGCACCAGGTCAAATCCACCGATGAGGAGTTCCCCTGGCTTGTAACCCAGGTTCTTCGCCGCCTTGGCCGCCGAGGCATGATTGTATTCTACGGCAATGACTCCCTTGGTGTTGGGATTTGCCTGAAGATAGGCCTGAATTCGAGACTGAGCCACATCCATCTTCATGGTGGTGTCGAGTCGCTCGTAGGTGTAACCGAGTTCTTCAAGGCGCCGAGTAATGCCTTTGGCCCTCTGTTCGGCCCACACAAGTCCAGGGCCACCAACACTGATGAGGAAATGGTACTTCTCTCCCTCTGGCAATCCCTCGGTGAGCTTGGAAGTCAGGAAGTACCCTGCCTGCTCGAGGTCCTGTCCAATGTAGGCCAGACGAGCGTTACCCTTGGCCCCTTCTGGATCGTCAGTGTTGGAGCAGATAACCGGAATGCCCGTGGAGATAGCCTCTTTAATCACTTCATCGAACATATCAGGATGTGGAATGGTGGTGATGATGCCGTCAGGCTTCTGGGCCAGTGCAGCCTTGAAATTCGCCAGCTGGGCCGCCAGGTCCCCCTCTTCCTTGGGACGTACAAACTGGAAATCAACACCCAGGAGATTCGCCGCATCCTGGGCACCTTTGTACACCGCAGCCCAGAAGGGGTTCTCCTCTCCGGCGTGGGAAATGAAGATGAAGCGATATTTCCCTGCCGCAAAGGCTTGTCCTCCCGCCAGAAGACCCACAAGGAGAACACCAAGAACCGCAAGAACGAGAAACCGCCTCACGACTCACCCTCCCTTCAAGGTATTGAGAAATTGAAAAAATTTATGGGGAAAGCAGCAATTTCTCTCTCGCCCTTTCCCACCCCCTTCCTTCACTGGTAATACTATTGTACCCCACTTTTTGAGGGTCTGAATACGCTTCTGAGATTTTTGAAAGAGGTATCCACGAACTTAGCCAGAAGGTTTGCACCCAGATATTCACCTGGGCACTAGAACAGATGGATACTCGCCTGATGAAGGAACGTGACCGGAAGACGTGGGAGGTTGTAGGATTTAGAACCAAGACAGCGGTCAGCAGTTTTGGGGAATTTCTCTATAAGCGGCACCTGTATAGGAACAAAGAGACCAGGGAAAGCAAATTTTTCTTAGATGAGTTACTGGGGTGGCCTGAACGTGTCAAGATTACTCCCCGGTTAAGAGAGTTAGCTATTGAACTAAGCAGTGAGGTATCCTTTGGGCGGGCAACAGAGATACTGAACTATCTTACACCTGGGGTGAGTGCCATGAAAGTATGGCAAGCTCTCCAGGAAGTGGGCGAGACACTGCGGCAAGAAGGAGAGGAGAAGAGAAGAGGGTAGCGGTTTTTGAGAATGGGGAAGTTCCTAGAGGGGGAGAAGTGGCTGCGGAGCTATACATCGAAGCTGGCGGGGTGATGATACGCCTGCAAAGGGCGGAAGAGAAACGAGGGGAGATTAAACACATAGTGGCCTACGAAGGGAAGGGGGAGGTAAGCCCGGGGTGTTTTATTCTAAAGAACAAGCTGGTGATAAGCAGTTTAAGAGAAGGGGGAGAGGCATGGGAAGAGAGCTATGCCGCTATAGGGGGAAAATGGGACTTAAGCCAGACCAATAAGTTCTACATAGGAGGGGACGGGGCGAAGTGGCCCAAACAGGGGTTAGAATACTTTCCTGGGGCTGAGTATCGGTTAGACCCCTATCACCTAAGCAAGCATTTAACCGAAGCTCTTTGGCACGATGAAGAAACCTTCCGTAAAGTAGGTTTGGCGATTTCCCAGGGGAACTGGGAGGAGACCCAAAAGGTACTTGAGGAAGCGGCAAGAAAGAGCCGTGGTAACCGGAAGAAGCGGATCACCAAGCTATCCCAATATCTCCAAGAAAACTGGGCAGGGATAATCAGTACAGGGGAGGCGCAACGTCTGGGCAGCATAGAAGGGCAGATACAACACAACATAGCGCGGCGGATGAAACGCCTGGGAGCCAGGTGGACAGTCGCTGGTGGGGACCGGATGGCCCGTGTTTTAGCCGCCAAGGCCAACGGGGAGCTTAAGCTTTATATTTGGCGCTGGCCATTGGAACATCAGAAATTGAAGGAAATGGCGCAGCAGATAAAACCGGTAGAAAGACCCAAGGCAGAGGACGTCGGGAAATGGTTGCGGGCGACTTTGCCGGCTTTAAAGGGACCTTTTGCAGACCAACCGTGGATTAAGTATGTTTTACGGGAAGTTACCCGGCCCAGCCTTTGGGCTCTTGTGGGTTAGTCATTTTCTGAAGAGTGTTAGGGGAGTTAAAAGATAAAACCATGGTAGGTGTAGCCTTATAGGGGGAGGGCTATTGGGGTGGGCTATTACCTTTGTGGCGGGAGGGAAACATGGGGGGTCGCTTTCTTCCCAAGCTTTGCCAGGGTAGTATCCCAGGCTTGCCATTGTTAAGATAGCCGCTAAGACCGGTACGGCAAAGCTGTTGTTTTAAATGGTGAGGTCTCATCCAGGAAAAAATTTTTTCTAAAGGCACCTACTAAATCTTGACACGGACGGTGAGGTCTCTTTTTTCTTTATCACATCCCCGTTCTCCTGCCGCTACCTACTGAAATTTTACACGGCCCACCTCATTTTTTGGTGCAACCATGACAGAATTTTCTCTGAAAACGATCGCAAAAAC
>CAYRSB010000029.1:0-16692 GCA_964426875.1 uncultured Atribacterota bacterium | reverse complement strand
TAGTATCTAAAGGAGGGAAGGTCGTGAAGAAAACAAGGGTTGTCGTTCTTGCGGTTTTGGTGTGTCTCTTTGCAATTGGAGTGGTCTTTGCCTCTGCCTCTGCTCAGGAGAAAAAACTTGTCTTCGCTTGGATCCCCAAGGCCCTCAATAACCCGGTGTTCGAATTAGGTCGAGACGGCGCTTTTGCCAAAGCGAAAGAGCTCTCCGCAACTACCGACTACAAGGTGGAAGTACTCTACGTGGGCTCAGTGGCCTCAGACGCCACCGAGCAGGTGCGGGTTGTCGAAGACGTTATAACGAAAGGTGTGGACGGCATTGGTATTTCCTGCAATGACCCCGATGCCCTCGTAGACGTCATCAACAAAGCCGTAGACGCTGGCATCCCGGTGATGACCTGGGATGCTGATGCGCCCAAGAGTAAGCGTTTTACCTACCTTGGTGTGAGCAACTACGATGGTGGTAAGGCTGCTGCAGAACTCCTCATCCGCTATATGGGCCCAAAGGGCAAGGTAGCACTTCTCACTGGAGTCCCGGGGGCTTTGAACCTGGAAGAGCGCATCCGAGGATTCAAAGACGTCATTAAGGACTATCCAGAAATCGAAATAGTGACCACTGTAGCATGTTACGATGATATTTCAAAAGGAGTTGAAGTTGTGGAAGAAGTCATGCAGGCCTATCCCGATCTGACTGGATGGTTCTTTGTAGGCCTTTGGCCGCTCTTTGCAGAGCGGGGCTCTATGCCGCTCTGGGAAGAGGCGGCAAAGTCCGGCCGGGTGAAGACTGTAGCTTTTGACACACTGCCAGTAGAGCTTGAGTATCTGAAAGAAGGACTCCTCGTTGGTCTCGTGGGTCAGAAGTATTGGGGCTGGGGATATGATACCATTCAGATGCTCTTCGACTACATAGTGAACGGGAAGCAATTTGAGTCCTGGACCGATTCTGGCATGGACATCGTCACCATCCACAACGTCGATGCCATGATCGAAGCATGGAAGACGGGCGATTTCACGAAACCTCTGCCACCGCCATTCCCTGAAGGGAAATGAGAAAAAATCCCTCCCAGATAGAGTTCCATCTGGGAGGGATTTTTTAATCCTACAGTAACCCGGGGGATACTCTCATGAAGAAGACAGGCTCGTTGCCCACCGATGAAGAAGTGTCCCGCTACGTCGAATTGAGTTTCGGGCGTCGTCTTATTCGTAACCAGCTGGCTGCTCTTTTACTCATCCTTCTTGGTATGGTAGTAATCTTGAGTTTGTTGACTCGTACTTTCCTTACCGCTACCAATATCTTCAACGTCCTGCGGGCTTTTTCCTGGATTGCTATTGCCTCTTTTGGGCAATCCATTGTCATCATAGGCGGGGGCATCGATCTCTCTGCCGGTTCTAATATGGCACTTTCCGGCATTGTAGCCGCCATGTTCTTAGTTCGCGGATATGGCGTAGCACCTTCGGTGACCCTTGGTCTTTTAATTACCCTCCTTGTCGGTCTGGCAAACGGAACCATGGTAAGCAAAACAAAGCTTCCTCCTTTCATTGCAACCCTGGGCACGATGAGCATTGTTCGAGGATTTTGCTATGGAATGACCGAAGGATGGCCGGTACGAAACCTACCTCGGCCCTTTCTTACCCTGGGGCAAACCGATGTAAACGTCCTCATGTGGCAGGTTCCTCTTCCGGCCATTCTTATGGTAGTCTTTGTCGTACTGTGTTCTATCCTCCTTAGTCGAACGAAGCTGGGTTACCATATCTACGCTGTGGGTGGTAACGAGTATGCTGCAGGACTTGCCGGGATCAACATCGATCGGGTCAAAATCATCGCTTTTGCTCTCTCAGGGCTACTTGCCGGTATCGGAGGCATTCTCATGACTGCCCGACTGGGCGTGGCTGCCCCCACCGCCGCTCAAGGATACGAACTCGACATCATCGCAGCAGCAGTCATCGGAGGAATCAGTCTTAGCGGGGGGGAGGGTAACGTCTGGGGAGCCCTTATTGGAGCCGCCATTATGCAAATCTTGCGCAACGCCCTGGTGCTTTTAGGATTTCCCGCTTACTGGCAACCAGCGGCAATCGGGGCAGTCATTATTGGTGCAGTAATGATCGATATGTATAGGAAAAAGAAAGTGTGAGAAGGTGAGCTCCATGAACGTAGAGAGTCAGGATAATAATGTTTCTGCTTCTCAACCCATTCTATCCCTTCGGGGTATCTGCAAATACTTCGGTGGGGTACATGCTCTGGAAAACGTGGACTTCGATGTCTATCCCCAAGAAGTCGTGGCTTTAGTGGGCGATAACGGTGCAGGAAAATCCACCCTCATCAAAATTATCGCCGGAGTACACCAACCCACCCGGGGAGAAATTTTCTTTTTCAACCGTCCGGTGCAGATTCGAAGCCCACGTGATGCACAGAACTTGGGTATCGAAACGGTTTACCAGGAACTGGCACTTGTTGAAACCCGCGACGTTCCAGCCAACTTCTTCCTCGGTCGAGAACCCACAAGGGGCCGATTGGGTATCTTCGTTGACCGGAAAAAGATGATGGATGATACCATCCGAACCCTCAGGGAACTCGGCATTATCGTTCCCTCTCTCAAAACCCCGGTGCGCTACCTCTCAGGAGGACAAAGACAGGCCCTGGCCATAGGTCGCGTGATGCCCTGGGGCGGAAAAATCATCATTATGGATGAGCCTACAGCAGCCCTGGGAGTCAAGGAATCCCGAAAAGTATTGGACCTTATTCTCCAGCTCAAAGAGAAGGGATGCTCAATAATCGTCGTCAGTCACAACATGCGCCACGTGTTTAATGTGGCTGACCGAATTGTCGTCCTGCGGGGAGGACACAAGGTAGGTGACAAAAGAAAAAGCGAAACAACTCCAGACGAGATTGTCAAGCTCATTGTGGGAGCAGAAATGCTTTCGCCAGAAAGCGTCTCTTGAACAAAAGGTACTCTCTTTAAGCAAAAAGGCTACCATCAGGTATCATCGGTTGATGCATCGAGAATCGAGTAAAAACGATTGAGTTTCCCGTTCTGAATGGGTCCGACTTCCCGGTCAACAATCAAAACGTTGGGTGTTCCTCGAACCAACCCAAGCTTCTTGACGAGGAAGCCCCTCCAATCAGCATAGATGGGAATTCCTACTTCCCAAGATTTTTTCAAGGGCATTCGTTTCCAGATGGTACGCGTCAAAAAATGGCGCTCGATGCATCTGCAATCTGAACAAACCGCACGATTCTACATCGGTCTTTATTGCTCTCGACTACGTCACCCAAGGCATACTTGAGAGAAGAGTTGATTTCCATTGACTGCTGGTCTTCGCAGAAAATAACACTGACGTGGTCCAAAAGGTTGAACTTTTCAAGAACTGTACCATCTCCGATGACAACTCGGAAGGAAGAGATTTCCTCTCCGAGGCTGAGGGCCACAACCAGGGCTCAGAAAACAAGAGCAAGGACCATAGAGGTAGCCGCAACTTTGTGCTTCATGAGCTATCATTCTCCTTTGTTCGTTTGTTGAAGAGAAGCAGTCCTTATAGGCATTATTCCCTATTCAAAACGCCTTCCTACCTGCGCAGCACATGAAGCTAATCCCTCAGGGAGCCAGGGGCTCCCTCTCCATGAAAGAAGCCAAAAGAGCGATCGCCTTTCGATGCAAGGAAGGGAAAGGATAATAGGAAAGCCTATCGCAGTCAAGAAAAAGGGCGCCTCCTGAAGGTACTCCTTCCACACGGGCAAGGAAAAGGGTGGCCCAAACCGCGTAGCGGGAATAAGCATGGCGAAAACTTCCAAGATTCTCCACGCTTTTGGCTGTAAGAGAGAACGCACGAGCTAAAGAGCCAACAAGATCCTCTGATGGTGCATCACTCTCTTTCCAGGGGAGCTCAAAAAGCCCTGTAAAAAGGCGCGTATTCTGGCGCTTTTGAACGAGAACTTCCTTCCCCCTCATGAAAGCTGCAACCACGATGCGAAGAGGTATCCTTTGGGGATTCTTTCTGAGAATCTCTGTAGCCTCTCCTCTACCCACTTTGCAAAAGGACACCAGGGGACAACACACGCATTGGGGCTTCCGGGGAACGCACACCAATGCTCCCAAATCCATGAGGGCCTGATTGAAGGCTCGGGGACTTACCCTAAAGAGAAAGGGTGCAAGGAAACTTTCTATGGTCCTTCGGCTCCATGAGGCCTCTCCAGGACCAAGGAGCCGTTCCACAACTCTCCGCACATTGGCATCCACCGCCGGATAGGGTTCGTCGTAGGCAATACTCAAGATGGCTCCGGCGATGTAGGGACCTATGCCTGGAAGGGCACAAAGGGCACGGTAATCCCTGGGAATTTCTCCCTTAAACTCTTGAAGGATGCGTTGTGATGCCTCATGGAGCTTTATGGCCCGACCGTAGTATCCCAGGCCCTCCCACAAAAGAAGCACCCCCTCAAGGGGTGCTGCAGCTACACAGGAGAGTTCGGGAAAGCGCTCCATCCACCGAAGATAATACGGCACTACCCTTTCAACCTGCGTCTGGCAGAGCATGGTCTCGGCAACCCATACTGAATAGGCCGAGTACTCTCTCCTCCAGGGCAGATCCCGAGCATGGTCTTCAAACCAGAAAAGCAAGGCCTGAGGAAGTCCTTTAAGGTCTTTTGCCATACACTTTCTGTAACCGTGGAAGCAGGAAGACATTCCCACAAGAGTCCCTAATTCTTGAGAGCTAAAACCTTTCTGTCGCTGCAGGCCCTTTGCACAGCGCCAAGAAACGGGATATAATACAATCACCGTGGGACGATATGTTCTCAAAAGGCTTGTTCTCATTCTTCCAGTTCTTCTGGGGGTTTCTGTCGTCGTCTTTCTTGTCGTACGGCTTACACCTGGAGACCCGGCAAAGGTGATGGCGGGGGAGCATGCTTCTCCCGAATTCATCGAGGCTGTGCGGGTGAAGTGGGGGCTTGACCGTCCTCTCTATGCCCAGTATTTCATCTGGTTCCGCAGTGTCTTGCAGGGAGATTTCGGTACTTCCATTGCCACACACACCCCAGTCCTTGAGGAGCTGTTGCAGCGTTTCCCGGCAACCCTAGAACTCTCACTGTTCGCCATGATCTTTGCCGTTCTTGTGGGGATGACAGCAGGAATAATCTCGGCAGTGCGACAGCACTCGATTTTCGACTACCTCGCCATGACCGGAGCTTTAATCGGAGTTTCCATGCCCATATTCTGGCTGGGACTCATGTTGATGTTCTTTTTCGGACTCTATCTTGATCTTCTTCCCATATCGGGGCGATTGGACCCCGAGATTTCCCTTCGCACCATAACCGGTCTTTACCTCATCGATGCTCTCGTAACTCGAAACGGTCGGGCTTTCTGGAACGCTCTCTCACATCTTGTACTTCCGGGCGTAGCCTTGGGAACCATACCCATGGCCCTCATTGCCCGAATGACTCGTTCTTCAATGCTTGAAGTCATCCGCCAAGACTTCATTCGTACTGAGCGAGCCAAGGGGCTTCCCGAACGACGGGTGATTTACCGTCATGCTCTACGCAACGCCCTCATTCCCATCATTACGGTCATCGGCATGGAGTTTGGACTTCTCCTTGGCGGAGCAATTCTCACCGAGACCATCTTTGCCTGGCCTGGATTGGGACGCTACACGGTGGACGCAGTGTACGCCCGAGATTACCCAGCAATACAGGGATCGGTGCTCTTCATCGCTTTCATCTTTGTCGTCGTGAACCTCGTAACCGATATACTTTATGCTTTCATTAACCCCAGGATTCGCTACGGGTAGAGTCATGAGGCTCAGTGAAAAAACTCAAGAAACGCTTCATGTTTTCTTTAAAAACAAAACGGCTCTCTTGGGGCTCTGTGTTCTTTGTATCGTCATTTTCGTGGCCTGCTTTCCCTGGCTTCTGGCTCCTAATGAGCCTCTTAAGCGAGACCTCTCCCTCCGGTATCAGCCGGGTTTCTGGGCAGGTCAAGAGTTTGCTCGTTTTCCTCTGGGAACGGATTACCTTGGCCGATGTGTGCTCTCCCGGATCCTCTGGGGAACAAGAACCTCGCTCCTTGTAGGGTGCATAGCAGTCTTTATCTCTACAGTCCTGGGAGTACTTCTTGGACTCTTCTCCGGGTACTTCGGGGGTTGGCTCGATATTGTCCTCATGAGGGTTGTAGACGTACTCTTTGCCTTTCCGAGTATTCTCCTTGCCATTACCATCATGGCTGCCTTGGGTCCGGGACTCGAAAAAGCTATGATTGCTATCGGCATAGTCTACACTCCTCAAATGGCCCGCATCGTGCGCAGCGTCACCCTCGTTCTGCGAGAGATGGAGTATATCGAAGCAGAAAAGGCTTTGGGAGCAAGCCATGCCCGCATTCTGTGGTACCACATTCTCCCCAACGCTCTGGCTCCCATTGTGGTATATGCCACCCTCAACATTGCTGGGGCTATTCTTGATGCAGCAGCCTTAGGATTTTTGGGGCTTGGGGCCATGCCACCAACCCCCGAGTGGGGAGCAATGCTTTCTGGAAGCCACAAAGCCCTCGTTTCAGGGGCCTGGTGGGCGGTAGCCTTTCCTGGAGTGGCCATTATGGTGACAGTTCTGGGCTTCAACCTTCTGGGCGACGGCATGCGGGACCTTCTCGATCCCCGTCTGCGGATGTGAGATGAAGAATCCGGTTCTTTCTGTTGAAAGCCTCAAAACCTATATTGCCACGTACCGAGGTCTTGTCAGGGCCGTGGATGGAGTGACCCTCGAGATTCACGAAGGAGAAACCCTAGGGCTTGTAGGAGAATCAGGGTGCGGAAAGAGCATGACCGCCCTCTCTATTCTCAAGCTCTACCCCAAACCTCAGGGAAGGATTATCGAGGGAGCGATATACCTCGATGGGGAGGACCTTGTCCCCAAGGGAGAGGAAGAGATGCGGAAAATTAGGGGAAAGAAGATTTCCATGGTCTTTCAGGAGCCCATGACCTCTCTCGATCCGGTCTTCCCAGTGGGGGAAGGTATCATAGAAGTGCTTATGATTCACCAGGACATGTCAAGAAAAACGGCTGAAAAAGAAGCGATAGAACTTCTCCGCCGGGTTGCCATTCCTGACCCTGAGCGACGAATGCGCCAGTACCCCCACCAGCTCTCAGGCGGAATGCGCCAGAGGGCCATGATCGCCCAGGCCCTGGCCTGCCGACCGAGGCTTCTTGTGGCCGATGAGCCGACCACAGCGCTTGATGTAACCGTACAGGCACAAATTCTAAAACTCATCAACGACCTCAAAGAGGAAATGCAGACTTCCGTTCTCCTCATCACCCACGACCTTGGAGTCGTAGCCGAAAGTTGTCAGGCGGTAGCGGTGATGTACGCCGGAAAAATTGTGGAAAAAGCAGAGGTGAGAGAGCTTTTCGCTCATCCTCTTCATCCCTACACCCGGGCTCTTCTCTCCTCCATTCCCCGCGCTGATGGGAAAAAGGGGCGTCTTGAAGCCATCCCTGGCTCGGTTCCTGACCTTGTTGATCCTCCTTCGGGGTGCCGTTTTCATCCCCGCTGCCGGGAACGTCTGCTAATTTGTAACCAGGAGGAGCCGGCCCTCAAAAGGGTAGACAAGGAGCACGAAGTGGCATGCCACCTCTTGTAGAAGTACGGAGTCTCCACAAGCGCTTTGTGGTGAGCGGTGCCGGATGGGGCAAGGGTGCCGTCGTGGATGCCTTGAATGACGTCTCCCTGACAATTTTCCGGGGGGAAACTCTGGGGCTTGTGGGAGAGACGGGTTGTGGAAAGAGTACCTTAGCGCGGTGTATCTTACGCCTTCTTGAACCTACCGAAGGAAAGGTCTTTTTTGATGAACAGGATATTCTTACCCTCTCCCTGAAGGAATTTAAACCCTTTCGTCGGAGAATGCAGATCGTCTTCCAGGATCCCTTTGCTTCCCTTGACCCTCGCAAGAGTGCCTATTGGAGCATTGAGGAACCTCTCATCATTCATGGAGAGAAAGATCAAAGAGTGCGAAGACGGAAGGTGGAAGAGATTGCCGAACACGTGGGTCTTGAGCTTGCCTCTCTGCACAACTACCCTCACGAGTTCTCCGGAGGGCAGAGGCAGCGCATCGCCATTGCCAGGGCTTTAGTCCTTGAGCCGGATTTTCTTGTGTGTGATGAGCCAGTCTCGGCACTTGATGTCTCCATACAGGCACAGATCCTCAACCTCTTTGAGGACCTCCAGAAAACTCTACATCTTACGTACCTTTTCATAAGCCACGACCTTAGTGTGGTACGGCACGTCTCCCATCAGGTAGCTGTCATGTATCTGGGGAAAATTGTTGAGGTTGCGCCAACCGAGGAGCTCTTTGCCAACCCTCTCCATCCTTACACTCAAGCCCTTCTATCCTCTATTCCTCTGCCCGACCCTTCTAAGAAGAAAGAACGCTTTCTTCTCGAGGGAGATCCCCCAAGCCCTATTAATCCACCCTCGGGTTGTCGCTTCCACACTCGTTGTCCACACCGCATGGACGTTTGTTCCCTTTCCCCTCCTGTGGGAAGCACTGCAAATCGGGAACACATCATATTCTGCCATCTTTACCGGTGAGAGTGATATAATGAGACAAACCACTGGGAAAGGAGGAGATAGAGAGTCCGAGTTTGCTTTCCTTGTTCCCCTTCAAAAATTCCTGAAAAGGAGGTGTTAACATGAAAAAAGCTCTTCTTGTAGGTGTTTTTTTGGCGATTCTTGTGGTAGGGAGCTTAGCTCTTGCTGAAGAGCCCAAAAGAGGAGGAACGCTCATTTACGGGAGTGCCGGCGACGCCGCACGTCTTGACCCAGCCGATGTCACCGACGGCATCTCCATAACCCGCACTGATGCGATGTTTGAGGGTCTCGTGCGGTACAAGTATGGAAGCACAGAGATCGAGCCCTGTCTTGCCGAGTCCTGGGAAATTTCCGAAGACGGACTTACTTTCATCTTCCACCTTCGAAAGGGCGTGAAGTTCCATGATGGAACGGATTTCAACGCCGATGCTGTGGTCTACTCCTTCAAACGACAATTTGACCCCAACCATCCCTTCTACCAGTACGGAGAATGGGCATATTGGCAGTGGATGTTTAGTTATGTGAAGGATGTGGAAAAGATCGATGACTACACGGTAAAAATCACCCTTTCTCAGCCGAACGCCTCTTTCATGACCAGCCTTGCCATGTTCACCGTGGCTATCGTAAGTCCCACGGCCTGTGAAAAATACAAAGCTGATTTCTTCAAAAATCCAGTAGGGACTGGCCCCTTCAAGTTCGTTGAGTGGGTCAAGGACGATCACATCACCGTTGAGGCCTTCAACGATTACTGGGGTGGACGACCGTACCTCGATCGTATCATTTTCCGGGTCATCCCTGATCCCTCGGTGCGGCTCCTTGAGCTTGAGAAAGGCTCCATTCACTGCATGGAATACCCCAATCCTGACGACCTTGAACGTATAGCCAAAAATCCCGACCTTGCGCTCTTGGAAGCTCCGGGAATCAACGTAGGGTACTTGGCCATGAATATGGGGGAGGATACCCCTGGATTTGAGAAACCCTTCCAAGACGTGCGAGTCCGTAGGGCCATAAACCATGCCATCAATAAGAAAGCCATCGTGGAGCATCTCTACAAAGGGACAGCTGTCCCGGCCAAAAACCCCATCCCACCCACCATGTGGGGGTACAACGACGAGATCGAGGACTACGAGTACGATCCCGAGAAGGCCAAAGCCCTCCTTGCCGAGGCAGGATATCCCAGCGGCTTTGAGACCACCCTCTATGTCATGCCTGTTTCCCGTCCCTACATGTTCGATCCGCCGAAGATTGCCGAGGCCATCCAGGCAGACCTTGAAGAGGTGGGCATTAAGGCTAAGATTTATACCGTAGAGTGGGGAACATATCTCCAGGAGACTGAAGCAGGTAAGCACCCCATGTGCCTTTTGGGATGGATTGGGGACAACGGTGACCCTGATAACTTCCTCTATGTCCTCCTTGACAAGGATACTGCCGTCGTGGGAAGTGCCGGAAACGTAGCTTTCTACCGAAACGATGAACTCCACGAGATCCTCATCAAAGCCCAGAGAACTTACGACCAGGAAGAGCGTGAAGCCCTTTACAGGAAAGCCCAGGAGATCATTCACAACGATGCTCCCTGGGTGCCTCTGGCCCATGCCAAGCTCCAGATGGTTTTCCGTAAAAACGTGAAAGGATTTGTTTTACACCCCCTTGATCGAAAATCCTTCGAAAGGGTGTGGCTGGAATAAGAAAGCCCTGCCGGGGACCGGCTTCTCAGCCGGTCCCCAACCTTTTACCCCAAATAGAGCCCCTGGGCTATACAGCAGGGAGGTGTAAACATGAGCCCTCAAGAACTTCTCCAGGTTATTAAAAAGCGGCGAAGTATCCGCAAATACGAGGACCGGGAAATACCGAAAGAAATTTTGGAAGACCTTGTCGATTGCGGACGCCTTGCACCAACAGGCTACAATGCTCAGCCGTGGGTTTTCGTAGTAGTCACCGATAAGGAACTCAAGGCGCAAATCGCTCAACTTGCCACCTACGGGCGGTTTATCAAAGAGGCAGGAGCGTGTATTGCCGTCTTCTGCCGAAAAGACGCCATAACGCCCCTTGAGGATGCCTGTGCTGCCACAGAAAACATCATCATCGCTGCCTGTGCCTACGGCCTTGGAACCTGCTGGGTGAATTCTTACCGGAAAGCCCACTCTAAGGCAGTAGAGGCTCTTCTTGGGTGTCCTCAAGATATGGAGCTTGCGACCCTTCTTGCCGTGGGGTATCCGGCAGAGCATCCCACCCGCCCCAAAAAGGCCTTGAGCGAAGTTCTTCGCTGGGAGAGGTTCTAGAGAGTTGCTTTTCTGAGAGGATATAGACTCGCATCCGGAGGTAACCCTTCAAGTTTTCTCTCCGCAGGAGGGTTCTGCCCCTTAAAAAAGTTTTCACCCACGTTTGCTCTCTGTAGCCGGAGTACAGTTATAATGGTGCATAAGGCTCTCTCTAAACCGGAGCAGAGACAAACGAGTTCCTCTGCCTGACACGGATAGAAACAAAGTTCAAAAGGGGATTTTTCGATGTCGTACACGGAAGGGTTGTTTTCAGGGAGAGGGAAGGTAATCATGCTCACGGTGGAGCAGGACCCCCTTCGTTGGCTATTGCCAAAGGTCTTGGCAAGGTAGGAGCAACCATTGTTCTCACTTACATTGCACCTCTGGCAGCACCCTGAGCAAGTTTTGCATAAGGCCAGCATTGCAGGGAGAATGTAGGAGGGTCACAGGATACTCGACAGCGAATCAAGCAACGAGTACCTTCACTCGATGGCTTGCAGTGTACCTCGCTTGGGAACATGCCCCCAAAATTCGGGTGAGCCTCCTGGCGCCGAGTTTTTTTCTGGTTAAACAAAACAGGTACTCTCTTCCAAAAGAAGACGGGAGCTTGACTCCTCGGGGTAAGAGCGTGCTTGCTTGTACTCCTCAAGGAAGGTTTGGGAATCCAGAAGACCTATTCGGAGCAGTCGTCTGGTTCGTCTTGCTCACTTTGCAATTCGTCACCGGAGCAGTTATGCCGGCTGATAAAGACTTCAACGCGTTCTGCGGAGTGTAAGCCTGAAAAGGAGGAGAGTTTAATGCTCGTCGACGGTAATTTCTTGGGTCCTAACTGGCTCCTTACCACCAAAGAGGCAGTATGGCTGTACCATGAGGTCGCCCTGCCTCTGCGGAAAACCTGTGGCCTTGTTGACGTTCATACTCACTTGAGCCTCCAACAGATCTGCGAGAATCAGCCATTTGGCAACATCTGGAAGGCAGAGGTAGTGGATGAACGATACGGCAACCGTGACCACTATCTGGTACAGCTTGCCGCCAAGTTTCCGTCCTTTTCTCACGCCTTAGCGTACGACGCTTCCCGCCCAGACCGTGAAAAGTGGATGGTTCTGAGTCAGGTCTTCCCTCAGCTTGAGGGAAACCACGTGCACCAGTGGCTGCACCTTGACCTCCGGAGAGTCTTCGGTATTTACGAACTCCTTGGTCCGGAAACTGGGGAAAGAATCTGGGAGCTCACCGAAAAAGCCCTGACAAGGGAGGACATGCTCCCTCAGGCCCTTCTTCGCCGAATGGGTGGAAAACTCTTCTGTACGACCGATGACCCTCTCGATGACCTTTCCTATCACAAGATGGCGAAAGAAACCATCTCCGACATCGTTTTCCTCCCCACTTTTCGCCCCGATGCTTACGTAAACATCTTCGATGCAAGGTGGAAGGAAAACGTGGAACGGCTTTGCGCCTTCACCGGAGAGGATACCACCCTGCAAGGCCTTGTGGAAGCCCTGCGTAAGCGACATGCCTACTTCGCCGCTATGGGAACCCGGGCAAGTGACCATGGACTTTTGGAGCCCTGGGGTCTTGAGGTTTCGGAGAGCCGGGCCGAGGAAATTTTCATTCGGACATACGAAAAAGGCGAACGCTTCGCACCTCGCTCTCCGGAAACACGGGATTTCATCTCCTACATGATGCATCACTTTTGCAAGATGAATAGAGATCACCACATGGTGACCCAAATCCACTATGGTGTTCTTCGGAATGCGAATGACTATCTTTATGAGAACTGGGGGAGTGACGTGGGAGGAGATGTAACTCTTGATGATGTCCGGGTAGTGGAATATTTGAGACCCCTTCTTGTACGCTTTTTCAGCGGCAAAAGCAAAGAGGAATCACACCTTGTGCTCTACGCAATGAATCCTAAGTTCACCTCCATTCATATTGCCCTTGAGCGGGCATTCCCCCGGGTGCACAGCGGCTTTCCTTGGTGGTTCAACGATGCTCCTCACCTCACTGAACGGGTTCTCCTTGAGGTAGCAAACTCCTCCCTTTTCACCTCTATAGGTGGACCGGTGGCCGATGGAAGAAAAATTCTCTCTGAAGGGAGTAGGTTTGAGGTCTTTGACCGGATGATCTGCCGAGTAGTAGGCAAGCTTCTCTCCGAGGGCCAGATTTCCCGCCAGGGTGCGACAAGAATGGTGGAAGCCCTAATGTACTACAACAATGTGTACCTTTTTGATCTTGAGGAAATCCTTTCCCAAACGCGCCCATAGGCGTACCAGGGGTCTCCAGACTCCAGGCGCGTGATGGCCGATAATTGGGGAATAAAAAGGAAATGCATGTAATACATGTGGGCTTGCCCAAATGGCTGGTGAGAAAGTGACTGCAACAAAGTTAGTTCGCGAAAGCATTGCCGAACAGGTCTATGCCATCATTAAGGAGGAGATACTCTGTACCAGACGAAAGCCTGGGGAACAGATTAATCCCCGCGAGCTGGCTGGAGAACTCGGGTTGAGTGTCATGCCTATCCGTGACGCTTTAAAGCAGCTGGTTGGTGAGGGGCTTGTGGTTCGCAAGCCACGGGTGGGTTTCTTTGTGCGCTCTTTCAGCAATCAAGAAGTCCAGGAAATCATGGAAGTGCACAAATTATATGAACTCTATTGCCTGGAGGAGTACTTCGACAAAATCGATCGCGAGAAGCTCCTCGCATGCCTGGAGCGCTGTCGAAAAAGAAACACGCTCACCGAAGGCGAGGAATTTGAGCGCCTTGATGACAATATCCACAGCTTGATTGTCCAGGCTTCCGAAAACGTTTTTCTCATTAGAAGTTACAATAACATTAAGGACCTCATCGTCCTCATACGGCATCTCATCCATGGTCAGACTCATAAAGCCAACGAAGAACACATCACCCTCCTTGAAGCAATTCTTGAGGGAGACAAAGAGCGAGCAAAAGAGATTCTGAGAGACCATATCGACCGGGTCGCAAGGTCGGTCTATAGCTAAGAACCTTACCCTCCTGCAAACATTCGCGTTATTTCCTCTTTTCCCTCCAAGGCCCTCGTTCTTTTCCCTCCCCAGACAGGGACAAGAGAAAGGCTTTTGCTACCCAGAAGCCGTTTCCAAAATATTTCTCAAAGACAAGGAGCACGGCCGCCCAAGAGGTGTCCTTCCAGTGAAGAACGGAGTTCAACTATCCCTGAAGCCTCAAGATTCGAAGATCTCCAGGAACGAAAGCGATGAACACAAGGGAATTCTTTTCGAAATTCTCCCTTGATCGGGAGGGAATTCCTTCTCCAAAAGGGACCCCCGACGAGCTATGCCTCATCGCCCCGACGAGCGAACCATTCGGGCATACCAGAGAATGCTAAAGATAAGGATAACCCCCAAGGCAATAGCAAGAAAGAGGAAGCGGTATAGACGTAAAAATTCAAAGAGGGTATTTTCGGCCCGCCAACCCACCGTGTCCTCACTCCATCCCTGTCTTCCAAAAACCACCACATTCCCTTTAAGGCGCCGCAGGGTCTCAGCTCCCTCAAAACCTCGAAGGAAGTAGGCAAAGGCCACACCTCCGGTTCCACAGGGAAAAAGGGCCAAGGCCGGACGATGGTATGCCCTCCCCAAAGTCAGAACTCCTAAGGGCTCATCGGGGAGGACCTTAAGGGTTGTCAGAGGAAGAGGCACTGATGTAAGAGAAAGAGCTCCTTGTGAAACGGAAACCGGAAAGTACCGGAGAAGAGTCTGAGAAGGTGAGACAAGGAGAAGGTACTCAGGAATGTTTGGGGGAGAAAAGAGAAGCATTGCCCCTTGGCGGAAAAGCAAAAGAACCTCGGAAAAGAGACGAAGGAAGTCTCGAAAATTTTGAGGAAAGGCAAGAAGTCGTTCTCTCCTCTTTCCTCCGAGAAGCTCAAGTAATTCTTTCTCTCTTACAACCTCCACAAAAAGCGGGGTGTTATCCATCTCCCGAAGGGCGCCGTAAAGACGGGCGGCGGCCTCGAGTTCTTCAAAGGCAGGGTCTTCCGGTAAAACCACCCATCCTTTGCCCCAAAAAAGCGTCGGAACGTCACCGAAGGTAATAAGAGAGGGAATATCCTCCTTAATGTAAGCTACAAAGTAAGAATTTCCAAAAATTGTGGCCTCAAAGGGCGTTGTCCCTCGACGACAATTCTCGACTTCTGGGAAATAGGAAAAGACTATCTCTAAGGTGTTTTCTCGAGCAAGGCTTGCAGAGGGAAGGGGGATGACGCTCCTTTGGAGGGGAGACTCCTCTTCTAAAACTCGCTTGGAAAAGATGGGATTCCCATTCAAAAAGACCCTGAGAAACGCTTCTCCCCGAGGGAACCGAGGTAAGGGGGTACTTGTCCAAAAAAGAACCAGGGACAAATGCTCCCAGGCTCCACCGAGATCAGAAAGAGCAAAATGCACCTGTGCGCCCATATTGCCGATACCCCTTACAGTTGTGTCTTTTAATCCAAAATCAGCAAAAGTTCTTTTCCTTGAGGAGAGAGGAAGAAAAACACCCTCAAGAACCCGAGAGGAAGCACTCACAAGGGTTTTCCCACCCACTATAGCCTCTACTCCTTTGGGAGTGAGGTAGAGAGTGCGCCCAAAAAGATGTACATCCCGCAGACCCTCTTTCATAAGGAAAATACGCTTTTCCCCGGGGGCTTCTTCAGAGAGGCGCTCTCCCCCAAAAAGGCGGGTCACAATCCTTACCGGAAGCCCCCGATGCACCCGACGGAGGAAAGCATAGAGTTTAATGTAGGCACCCTCCACGTCTTTGGAGCGAAAGTCCTGGGGCAAAAAAATGGTGACGTTCTGGGATGGAAAGTGAAGGAAATCCTGAAGATCCCACGCCGTGTCTTCCACCAAAATCCGAAACTTACTTTCCTTACGTACCAAAATCCGGAGATTACCCGAAGCTAGGTCCTCACAGGGATTTTCCCCAATGAAAAGATTAGGGCGAATTTCAAAGCGATATGCGTCCTTTTTGGGGATTTGGGAGAGCTTATCCAGCGGTATGTGAAGGATTCTTTCGCCTCGCCGGGCAAGGTTCTCAGAAAAAAGAAGAGTATTCTCGGCGTACACCGAGATCGTCGAAAGGGGGTGGAGAGCTTGAGGAATATCCAAGGAAAGCACAAGGTCACTCTGCTCCCACCGGACGCCCGAAAAATCAGGGAAATAGAAGACGTACGCCGGCGAAGGCCCTTCAAGGAGAGAGTCTTCCCTCAGCCCAAGGACTTCCCGGAATTCCCATTCCACAAAGCGTTCCCGTGCTCCAGCTATAAAAGGAAAACATACCCCCACCACGAGAAAAACCACCAAAAGATACTTCATTCTCTCCTCCCTTCTTCCTGTAGTACACCTAAAATAACAGGAAAGACATCCCCGACGCTCCATAGCCGGAATCCTCATTAGGTCCTAAACTTTTACCATGGTGACCAAAAAGGCCGGCTCTCTGTATCTTCACATAAAAGATTTTGCACTTTTGTCGTGTCTACCTTCATGCGACGAAGAAAGGCGCAGACGAAGGAATCAACTCTGCAAACCAACAGAAAAAGGTCTCACCTTCCAAAGCTAACTTGCTCCTCCTGCACTTTTTGATTATATCATGTTCCATCTTTGTTCATAAAACTCTTCTGAAGAGCAAGCTCTCGCTCTGTCGATCACGTCTCTTTTCTTGGTCTCGTCCCTTCCCAAGGTCTCTTGGTATCTCAAGAGGCCATGCGATTGGTGGTGTTGAACTGAACTCCTTAAATTGAGGCAGGGGTCATTCGTTTTAAGGAATGCGATGCAAGAAGACTTGCAAAAGGTTATTGCAGTTCACGAATGTTTCCAGAAAACGTTTGAGAAATAGAAAGGGACGTCCCAAGAACTTTTCCTT
>CAYRSB010000028.1:0-18336 GCA_964426875.1 uncultured Atribacterota bacterium | reverse complement strand
TCCGTGAGGGAGGAAGGACTGTTGGTGCTGGAGTGGTGACGGAGATCATCGAGTAAGTTGGGGAGGCGTACAAAGTGGCTCAGAGAATACGGATCAAGCTTAAGGCTTACGATCATAAGATTCTCGATCAGTCAGCCGTAAAGATCGTTCAGGCAGTGGAGAGAACAGGTGCAACGGTAGCAGGCCCCATCCCTCTGCCTACCGAGATAACGAAGTACACCGTGCTTCGTTCTCCCCACGTCGATAAGAAATCTCGGGAACAGTTCGAGATGCGGACTCACAAAAGACTCATCGATATCATCGACCCCAATCCCAAAACGGTGGATGCACTCATGCATCTTGACCTGCCGGCAGGCGTGGACATAGAAATAAAGCTGTAAGGGATTTCTGAAGGAGAGGAAGAACATGAAGAGTGTTGTAGAGTACGGCTTAATTGGAGAAAAAATCGGGATGACCAGGACTTTCACTCCCGATGGCCTTTCTGTTCCTGTGACTGTGATTCAGTGCGGTCCTTGCTATGTGGTGCAGAAGAAGGACACGGGACGAGATGGATACCGAGCTCTACAGCTTGGATACAAGGAAGTAAAGGAGAGAAAGCTCAACAAGCCACTTCTGGGTCGTTATAAAAAGGTAGGTGCCCCCCCACTTCGCTTTTTAGCTGAATTTCACTTCAAGAACCACGAGAAGTACGAGGTGGGACAGATCTTGAGAGTGGATGGATTTGCCGTGGGGGACAAGGTTGATGTCCGAGGCACCTCAAAAGGAAAGGGCTTTCAAGGTGTGGTACGACGGTTTGGGTATGGTGGAGGGCCAAAAACTCATGGTTCCATGTTCTACCGAGAGCCGGGATCTATAGGAGCTACAGACCCAGAAAAAGTTTTCAAAGGCAAGGGTCTGCCAGGAAGGATGGGGAACGAAACGGTAACAGTGAGGAATCTCGAAGTTGTGGGTGTTTACCTGGAGAGAAACCTCCTTCTCGTACGTGGTGCCGTTCCGGGACCATCAGGGAGTAAGGTTTTAGTGTACAAAAGGGCATCTTAGGAGGCGGAGGACATGGAGATCGAGGTTAAGAATGGGTTAGGACAGGTTGTTGAAAAAGTCGCTTTGGATGACGAATGGTTTGAAGGAATAGGCGAAAATAACCACCTTGTATACCTTGCCGTAAGGAGTTTTCTTGATAACCAGAGGTTGGGGACGGCGAAGACCAAGACTCGTGGAGAAGTCAGTGGGGGAGGAAGAAAACCCTGGCCCCAAAAGGGTACTGGAAGAGCGAGACACGGAAGTATCCGTTCCCCTCTTTGGCGACATGGAGGGGTGGTTTTTGGTCCACGGCCCCGTTCGTACTACCATGCACTTCCGCGAAGAGAGCGTAGGAAGGCAATGCTCTTGGCTTTGCGGGACAAACTTCGTGAATCTTCCCTCGTGCTTGTGGAAGAGATTACCTTCCCCTCTCCCAAGACCAAAGAGGGCGTCCGATTTCTTCAGGCTTTACAGGTTCGGGGTAAGGTTCTTGTGATTCTTCGGTCGGCCAATGCCGAGATTGTGAAGGCATTTTCTAATCTTCCTGGTGTTACGGTGAAGCCGGCAGGTGAAATCACAACCTATCTTGTGGTGAATGCCGATACGGTAGTTGCAGAGAAAGAGGCCTTTTTCTCCCTCCTGGGGGTGTATGGATATGGCAGATGAGCGAAACATTATTCTCCATCCCGTTATGACGGAGAAATCTTTGAGACTTCAGAAGGAGAACAAGTACGTTTTCAGAGTTGATTCCCGGGCTACGAAACCCGAAATTAAAAGAGCGGTTGAGGCTATGTTTGGAGTTACGGTGCTTGAGGTACACACGGTCACCATGAAGGGGAAAAAAAAGCGCCTGGGGAGGTTCGAAGGACGGACCTCTTCTTGGAAGAAGGCCATTGTCTTTGTGAAGCCCGGTGAGCGCATTAAGGCCTTTGATATCACTTAAAGAGGAGTTGAAAAAGGATGGCTAGCATCAAAGAGTATAAACCAGTAACGCCGAGCAGGCGCCACATGACTGGATACACTTTTGAGGAACTCAGTAAAGGGGGGCCGGAAAGATCTCTGCTTGAGCCCCTCAAGAGTAAGGCAGGGAGAGATAATCAGGGGCGCATCGCAGTCCGTCACAGAGGCGGTGGACACAAGCGGCAATATCGAATCATTGACTTTAAAAGAGATAAATTTGGCATTCCGGCAGTGGTGGAAAGAATTGAATACGATCCGAACCGCTCGGCTCACATCGCTCTTTTGAAGTACGCTGATGGAGAGAAGAGGTACATCATCGCACCTCTGGGAGTCTCGGTGGGTGATGTGCTCGTAAGTGGCCCCGAGGCCGATATTCGTCCGGGGAACGCCTTGCCTCTGCGGAACATCCCTGTGGGCACCGTTATCCATAACATAGAGCTCCGGAAGGGCAAGGGAGGGCAAATCGTGCGATCCGCGGGAAGCTATGCTCAGCTTTTGGCCAAAGAGGGAGACTATGCCCATGTTCGCCTTCCGTCCGGAGAGATTCGTCTCATCCACCTTGACTGTATTGCTACCGTTGGTCAGGTAGGGAATGTAGATCATGAGAACGTTACTATTGGGAAAGCGGGTCGGAGCCGCTGGTTGGGTACGAGGCCCACAGTTCGAGGCGTGGCCATGAACCCTATAGACCATCCTCACGGTGGAGGTGAGGGGCGGTCCCATGGTGGAAGACATCCGGTAAGCCCATGGGGTCTTCTGACCAAGGGGTACAAGACCCGAAGGAATAAGCAGACTGATAAGTGGATCATCAAACGGAGAAAGTAGCGATTTTGAGGGGAGGCTGTGTCCTTTGGGGAGATCGTCAAAGAAAGGTCCCTATGTGGATCCAAAGCTTCGCGAGAGAATTGAAGAGATGAACAAACGGGGAGAAAAAAGGGTCGTAAAGACCTGGTGTCGAGCGTGTGTCATCATACCCGAGATGGTGGGGCATACCATTGCAGTGTACAACGGTAGAAGGCACATTCCAGTATACGTCACTGAACAGATGGTGGGACATCGGTTGGGAGAATTCGCGCCGACTCGAACTTTTAAGGGTCACGGTTCTCCCACAGAGCGCTCGACGGCGCTGAAGTAAGGAGTGAGGAACATGGAAGCCAGGGCAACGGCAAAGTACCTTCGTATTTCTCCCAGGAAGGCCAGGCAGATAGTTGACCTCATTAGAGGCAAAAAAGCTCAGGAGGCTCTGGTACTTTTGCGTTTCATTCCCAGGAAAGCGGCGAGATTGGTGTACAAGGTTCTTCAATCGGCCATCGCCAATGCCGAGAACAACTGGGATATGGATGTAGAGAAGTTAGTTGTTTCCCGAGCCTATGTTGATCAGGGTCCTACCTGGAAGAGGGTACATCCTCGAGCTTTTGGGAGAGCGTATCTCATTCGAAAGAGGACATCGCACATCACCGTTGTAGTTTCGGAGACGGAGGAGGGAAAGTAATTGGGACAGAAAGTTAATCCGATCGGTCTTCGTCTGGGTGTTGTCAACACTTGGCAATCCCGGTGGTTTGCAGAGAAAAAGAAATACACCAATTATCTTCTCGAAGATTTGAAAGTTCGCCGTTACATTAAGGATCGTTTCTATAGGTCTGGTATTTCCAGAGTGGAAATCGAGCGACTGGCAAATCAGATCAAGATCATCATTAAGACTTCCCGACCGGGTATCGTTATCGGGCGTAAGGGGAGTGAGGTCGAAAAACTCCGTCAGGAATTGCAGAAACTTACCGGTAGTCAGAATATTCAGATATCGGTGGAAGAAGTTTCGGTTCCTGAGATCGATGCTCAGCTTGTGGCGGAAAATATCACTTCGCAGATCGAGCGCCGGGTTTCCTATCGAAGAGCGATGAAACAGGCTATTGCTCGCGCCCTTAAGATGGGAGCAAAGGGTATCAAGATCTCCTGTTCGGGGCGTCTGGCGGGAGCAGAAATTGCCCGTGAGGAGTGGTACCGGGAGGGGCGACTCCCTCTTCAGACGCTTAGGGCGGACATCGACTACGGCTTTGCCGAGGCACTTACGACCTATGGGAAAATCGGTGTGAAGGTTTGGATCTTCAAGGGCGAAGTCATTTCCCCGGGCGAAGTGCTCGAGGAAGGAGTTACTTCCCTCCCACAGGAAGAACGTTACGAGGAGGAACTCGAAGACTATGTTGATGCCCAAGAGAGTTAAGTACAGGAAGCAGCAAAGAGGAAGGCTTAGGGGTATTGCCTACAGAGGGTGTGAAGTAGATTTTGGGGACTTTGGCTTGCAAGCTCTGGAGCCAGCCTGGATCACCAATCCCCAGATCGAGGCAGCACGAGTGGCAATTTCTCGCCACATTAAAAGGGGCCGTATCTGGATCCGCATCTTTCCGGACAAGCCCTATACTAAGAAACCGGCTGAGTCCCGAATGGGCAAGGGTAAGGGTCCGGTTGAAGGATGGATAGCGGTAATACGTCCGGGGAGGGTGCTTTTTGAAGTAGGAGGGGTGGATAAGGAGACAGCTTGCGAAGCGCTTCGCATAGCTGCTCATAAACTCCCCGTAAAGACAAGGATTATCGAGCGAAGGGTTGAGTAGGGGTGATGGGGATGAAGGCTTCGGAGCTCAGAAACTTTACCGAAGAAGAGCTAAACCGGAAGCTGAAGGATTTGCGGATAGAGCTTTTCAACCTTCGCTTCCAAGCTATCACCGGGCAGCTTGCCAATCCCAAGAGAATCCAGGCAGTGAAGAGAGACATTGCCCGTATAAAGACAATTCTCCGAGAGCGAGAGCTTGTAACAAAGCGGCAGGAGGACCGTTAATATGGGGATGCGGAAGAGATTCATCGGTGAAGTGGTGAGTAATGCCATGAACAAGACCGTGGTAGTGCGTGTAGAAAGGATTACAGAACACCCACTCTATAAGAAGAAGATCAAGCGAGACACGAAATTTAAGGCCCACGATGAGGGCAACGTGTGTTCGGTGGGTGATAAGGTACTTATCGAAGAAACACGACCCTTGAGCAAAACTAAACGATGGAGAGTTGTTGCCATACTTGAGAGAGCGAAAGTTAAGGGAGGAGAGGAAATTGATTCAGCCGAGGACAATGCTTGAGGTGGCCGACAATACAGGAGCAAAGCGAATCATGTGCATCCGGGTCTTGGGTGGGTCGAATAGGCGCTACGCAAGCATTGGTGATGTTATCATTGCCTCGGTTAAAGAGGCGGAGCCCCACTCCAATGTGAAAAAGGGTGACGTTGTCCGGGCAGTGGTGGTCCGAACCCGGAGGGCTGTGCGGCGGCCGGATGGAACTTATGTTCGTTTTGATGACAATGCAGCGGTTTTGGTGACCAACCAGGATGTTCCCCGAGGAACCCGTGTTTTCGGTCCAGTGGGTCGTGAACTGCGAGATAAAAACTTTATGCGGATTGTTTCTCTGGCCCCAGAGGTTGTGTGAGGAGTGATGGGAATGGAAACAAGGACAGAGAGGGTCAAGGTTCCTGTCAAGAAGGGAGACCTCGTGGAAATCGTTCGCGGTAAGGATCGAGGGAAAAGAGGGAAGGTCCTCAAGGTCTTTCCCCAGGACGGGAAGGTAGTTGTGGAAGGAGTAAACATGGTCAAAAAGCACACCCGTCCTACTCAGGAGAACCCTCAGGGAGGTATCATCGAGCGGGAGAACCCGGTGGGGCTTTCCAAAGTTCGACTTGTGTGTTCACGATGCGGGCAGCTTACCAGAATCAGGCGAATAGCAATGCCCGATTCCCGCTTCCGGGTGAGGGTTTGCAAGAAATGCGGTGAGATTGTTGACAAGGTCTGAATAGGGGGGCTTAGGCGGTGTCCGTCACGAAAGAGAAGTACTATAGAGAGGTGGTTCCGAAACTCTTGAGGGAGTTCGGCTACAAGAACATCATGCAGGTACCGAGGCTTGAAAAAATTGTCATCAACGTGGGTGTAGGGGACGCAACGCAAAATCCCCGCTACTTGGACCTGGCAGTGGAGGAGTTGACGCTGATTGCTGGCCAGAAGCCGGTGATCACCAGGGCAAAGAAATCCATTTCAAATTTCAAGCTGCGGAAGGGTATGCCTATTGGTTGCAAGGTGACCCTCAGAAAAAATAGGATGTACGAATTCCTCGATCGCTTCCTTAACGTGGCCATCGCTCGAATTCGGGATTTTCGAGGGTTTCTGGACAATTGTTTTGATGGTCGGGGAAACTGCACAATAGGCATCGAAGAACAACTCATATTCCCAGAGATTAACTACGATCGTGTTGAACGTGTACGGGGGATGAATATCACCTTTGTGACTACTGCAGAAACCGACAGGGAGGCGAAGGCTCTTCTTGAGAGTCTGGGCCTGCCTTTCCGAAAATGAAGGAGGAACACTATGGCCCGTAAGGCGAAGATCGAAAAGAATAGCAAATCTCAGAAATTTAAGGTTCGTTACCGAAATCGTTGCTCTTTGTGTGGCCGGCCAAGAGGTTATCTTCGAGACTTTGGAATATGCCGTATATGTTTCCGGACATTAGCGGGTCGTGGAGAGATCCCCGGTGTCGTAAAGTCGAGCTGGTAGGAGGAAGGGGAGAGGACATGGCACATGCTGACCCTATTGCCGATATGTTAACGAGAATCCGTAACGCCCTGAAAGCCGGGCACCCGATGGTGAAGATTCCTGCTTCCAAGCTGAAAATCGAAATAGCACGAATCATGAGAGAAGAGGGGTACATTAACGACTATAAGGTTATAGCCAGAGATGGCAACAAAAGAGAGCTTCTTATCGAACTCAAGTACGGTCCTCGGCGGGAACGGGTGATTAACGGTCTGAGGCGAATCAGTAAGCCTGGTCTCAGGATATATGCAGGGAAGGACGATATTCCGATTCTTCTTGGAGGTTTGGGAACGGTTATCGTCTCCACTTCCCGGGGAGTTATGACGGGCAAAGAGGCGAAAAAACTTGGCGTAGGTGGAGAAGTCCTTTGTTTCATATGGTGACAGGGGGAGAGAGTATGTCTCGAATTGGGCGAAAGCCTATCGTAATCCCGCAGGGTGTTGAGGTAACCATAGAGGGAACGGCGGTCACGGTAAAAGGGCCGAAAGGAACCCTCACAAGAGTATTCCATCCCCGTATGCGCATCGAGAAAGATGACCGGAATCTCAAGGTTGTTCGTTTTGGGGAAACGAAGCTTGACAAATCGCTTCACGGGCTAACGAGGACGCTTCTTTCCAACATGATTGAGGGCGTAACCAAAGGCTTTGAGAAGGCCTTAGAAGTCAACGGTTTGGGGTACCGTGTACAGAAGCGGGGTAATACTCTTATCCTCAACGTTGGTTTTGCCCACCCGGTGGAAGTAGACCCTCCTGAAGGGGTTTCTTTCGAGGTAGAAGGGCAAGTCATCCGGGTGAAGGGTATAGACAAGGAGAAAGTTGGACAAGTAGCGGCAGACATCCGTAAAATCAGAAAAGTGGAACCATACAAGGGTACCGGCATCAAGTATGTCGGTGAGGTTGTCCAAAGGAAACAGGGAAAGGCTGCGACGAAGTAAGGTCTGGGAGGAGTGTCTAAACCATGATCGTCAGTGAGAAACGAAGCAAATGGGAGCGGCGCGTTCGTCGGCACAGAAGAGTGCGTAAGAAGGTTAAGGGCACTGCTGAGCGTCCTCGTCTCTGTGTCTTTCGGAGTTTACAACACATCTATGTCCAGATTATCAATGATGAAGAGGGCAAAACCTTGGTGGCTGCCTCTTCTCTCTCCCCTGAAATTCGAGAGATGAAGGGAACAAAGACGGAAATCGCTCGGGCTGTCGGTCGTCTTGTTGCCCAAAAGGCCCTGGAAAAGGGGATTACCAAGGTTGTCTTTGACCGAGGTGGGTACAAGTACCATGGACGGGTGAGAGCTCTGGCCGAGGGAACACGCGAGGTGGGTTTACTTTTCTGAAGCGAGGGAGACGAGCACTCATGGGAAAAATTAATCCAGAAGGAATGGAACTGCAGGAACGCCTCATTGCTGTAACAAGGGTAAGCAAAGTTGTCAAGGGAGGTAAGCGCTTTGGTTTTAGAGCCCTTGTAGCAGTGGGCAACGGAGATGGAATTGTCGGTATAGGTCTGGGAAAGGCCAAAGAAGTCCCCGATGCAGTACGGAAGGCGGTAGAGCGAGCTAAGAAGTCTCTCATCAGATTTCCGATGCGGGGAACCACTATCGTTCACGAGGTTCGAGGCGAATTTGGGGCAAGTGTTGTGGTTCTGAAACCTGCTGCCCCGGGAACGGGAGTAATTGCCGGTGGAACGGTGAGGGCCATTATGGAAGTGGCCGGGGTTAAAGACATTCTCACAAAGTCTTTGGGGAACAGCAACCCCGTAAATCTTGCCCGTGCAACTATTCGAGGCCTTTTGGATCTCAGGGACCCCAAGGAAGTTGCTCTTCTTCGGGGGAAGAATTTTAAGGAGCTCTTTGTGCCTCAAAAGGGAGGGAAGTGACATGGGTAGGATGTTGAAAATAACCTTGGCGAAGAGTCCCATCGGGCATCCCGAACCCCACAAGAGGACAGCTCGAGCCCTGGGTTTTCGGAAACTCTATCAGACGGTTGTTAAAGAAGATTCCCCTTCTCTGCGAGGCATGATCGCAAAGATAGGATATCTTTTGAAGGTTGAAGAAATGTAGGAGGAAGGGACATATGAAGATCAATGAGCTCAGACCTGCAAAGGGTTCCTTTCATGCCCGAAAACGGGTGGGGAGAGGTATCGGTTCTGGTCATGGCAAGACATCTGGACGGGGGATGAAAGGGCAGAAAGCTCGCTCAGGAGGACAGATTCACCCCCGTTTTGAGGGTGGACAAATGCCCCTGGTACGAAGAGTACCCAAAAGGGGGTTCCACAATCCTTGTGCCGAAAAGTGGGAAATTGTGAATGTGGGTGTCCTGAATCGTTTTGAAGATGGGACCGAGGTGACCCTCGAGAAACTTTGGGAACTGGGCCTTGTGGGAAGTAGAAGGGTAAAGGTCAAAATTTTAGCCAAGGGCGATCTTTCAAAGAGCCTCACCGTGAGGGCACACGCTTTTTCGGCTAAAGCCCGAGAGATGATCGAGGCACGAGGCGGGAAAGTAGAGGTGCTATGAGATGTGGGAATCTCTTATAAAACTTTTTAAGATACCGGACCTCAAAAGAAGAGTTCTTTTCACCCTCTTTGTGCTTGTTGTTTTTAGGCTTGGAGCTCATATTCCTGTCCCCGGCATCGACCCGAAATCCTTGGCCAACGTTTTTTCTCAGGGTGGAATTCTGGGATTTCTCGACATGTTTGCTGGTGGAGCTTTGAGCAACTTTTCAATCTTGGCCTTAGGAGTCATGCCTTACATCAATGCCTCCATTATCATCCAGCTTTTAACCTCGGTGATTCCACAGCTTGAAGAGTTGGCCAAGAGTGGTGAAGAGGGGAGGGATAAGATCGCCCAGTACACCCGCTGGGGTGCTATTCTTTTAGCCTTTGTTCAGGGGTTTGGAATAACAGTTTGGATGGAAAACCTTGGTGTCGTCATGACTACAGGATGGGGATACCGCCTTGCAGTGATTCTCACCCTTACTGCGGGAAGCATGTTCCTTATGTGGCTTGGGGAATTAATCTCAGACTTCGGTATCGGTAATGGAATATCTCTTATAATCTTTGCCGGTATTGTGGCCCGATTGCTTCCCCAATTTTTCCGGACGTTTTCTCTCATTCGAGTAGGAGAGGTGAACCCCTTCCTCTTCGGAGTAGCTCTAGTGATTGCCGTTTTTATTGTGGCGTTCGTAGTAGCATTTCAAGAGGCGCAGCGCAAAATCCCGGTACAGTATGCCAAACGGGTTGTGGGGAGAAGAATCTATGGCGGGCAGAGTACCCATATTCCTATCCGGGTCATTCAGGGGGGCGTTATTCCTATTATTTTTGCCTCTTCGGTCCTCCTTTTCCCGGCGACCTTGGCGCAATTCTTTGAAGGTTCGGCCTTCATGAAGAGTTTGGCCGATGCCCTTTCCCCGGATTCTGCCCTCTACCTTTCTCTGTATGCAGCCCTCATCATATTCTTTACCTATTTCTATACTGCTGTCACCTTTAATCCGATGGATCTTGCCGACAACATGAAAAAGTATGGGGGATTCATACCAGGAATACGACCGGGACGGCCAACCGTGGAGTACATCGATCGATGCCTCACCCGTATAACCTTATGGGGTGCGCTGGTTCTGGCCTTCATTGCAGTGGTACCAAATCTTCTTGTGGAATTCACCCATGTGACTACCTTCTACTTTGGTGGCACAGCGGTCCTCATCATGGTGGGGGTTGCAATTGAAACAGTAACCCAGCTTGAGGCACAGCTTCTCATGAGGCATTACGAAGGTTTCATACGACGCTGAAGGGAGGATGTACATGCGTATAATTCTTCTTGGTCCTCCGGGAGCCGGCAAGGGTACACAGGCGAAAAGAATTGAGGAGGAGTTTGATATCCCTCAGCTTGCCACGGGAGATATCATTCGTCTGGCCATCAAAGAGGGTACAGAGTGGGGAAAGAAAGCCGAGCCCTTCGTTCGGGAAGGCCGGCTTGTGCCTGATGAGGTCGTTATAGGGATAGTCAGGGAGAGACTTTCGCGGGACGATGTCCGTAGGGGATTCATCCTTGACGGTTTCCCAAGGACTCTGAAGCAGGCTGAGGCGCTGGATGACATTTTACGAGATTTGGGGATACGGGTCGATGCAGTTTTGTACTTTGACATTCCCTTGGAGGAGCTCGTCCGTCGTCTTTCGGCCCGTAGGGTTTGCGAGAGCTGTCAGACTCCTTATAACCTTCTCTCTCACCCTCCCCGCTCTGATGAGGTCTGTGACCGCTGCGGGGGGAAGCTTGTGCAAAGGCCTGACGATACTCCAGAGGTTATTCGAAAACGCCTTGCGGTATACGAAGAGCAGACAAGGCCATTGGTGGATTTCTATACCCGGAAGGGGCTTCTTGTGACGATTCCTGCTTCTGGATCCATTGAGGAAATATATGTTTACATCAGGGAGGCTCTCAAGGAACGAATTCCTTCCAATGGCTAAGTTCACGAAGAGAAAAGAAGTTGAGAAAATTCGCCAGAGTGGGAGAATATTGGGGCGTGTCCTTGAAAGATTGAGGACCCTCCTTGTTCCCGGTGTGACTACCTCCTTCCTTGAGGAAGTGGCACGAGAGCTCATTGCGAGAGAGGGCGCGAAGCCTGCCTTTTTGGGATACAGGGGATTTCCGGCCTCTTTATGTATTTCTATTAATGACGAGGTTGTTCACGGTCTACCCGGGAAAAGAGTCGTCAAGGAAGGAGATCTCGTGAGCATCGATGTGGGGGTGGAGTTTGAGGGTTTTTATACCGATGCCGCTTTCAGTGTTGTTGTAGGGAACGGGAACCCGATGGCTCGGAAACTCGTTGAGGTGACAAGGAAGGCTCTCTACGAAGGAATTCGTCGGGCAATTCCCGGGAACCGAGTGGGAGATATATCTCATGCCATCCAGATGACTGTTGAGCGGGAAGGGTTTTCGGTGGTGAGGGATCTTGTGGGTCATGGAGTGGGGAAAAGTCTCCACGAGGATCCTCAGATTCCAAACTTCGGTAAAAAAGGACAGGGGGCAATCCTTGAGGAGGGAATGGTTTTGGCTATTGAACCCATGGCGAATGAGAGGAATTATAGGGTAAAGGTTCTTGAAGATGGGTGGACTGTGGTCACTGAGGATGGGGGGTTGTCCGCACACTTTGAGCATACAGTACTCGTGAAGCGGGAAAAACCCGAAATCCTCACCCAGGCTGAAAGAGGGGATTCTTTCTAATGGCAAGAGGGGATTTTATTGAAGTTAAGGGGACAGTTGTTGAGCCTTTACCGAATGCCATGTTTAGAGTAGAATTGGAGACCGGCAAGGTTATCCTTGCACATATCTCCGGAAGGATGCGCATGCATTACATACGCATTCTTCCTGGAGATAAGGTAACCGTGCAGATTTCCAAGTATGACCCCACGAAGGGGAGGATTATCTATCGTCATAAGTGAGAAGGGAGGTCCAAGCGGTGAAGGTTCGCGCCTCGGTAAAGCCACGGTGCGAGAAGTGTAAGGTAGTACGTCGGAAGGGGAGGGTCTTTGTGGTGTGTTCAGAACCCAGGCATAAACAGAGACAGGGTTAGAGGAGGTCTAAAAATGGCTCGTATAGCAGGTGTAGATTTACCTCCAAACAAGAGAATCGATATTGCCCTAACATACATTTACGGTATCGGCAAAAGCCTCTCGAAAGAGATTTTAGAGGGGGCCGAGGTTGATCCGTCAGTGAAAGTGAAAGATCTCACCGATGACGAGATCAACCGGATTCAAAAACTCGTAGAGCAATATCCGGTGGAGGGAGAGTTGAGGGCGCGGGTAGCACAGAATATCAAGCGTCTCATCACTATTGGATGCTATCGCGGTTTGCGCCATCGGCGTGGTCTTCCGGTGAGAGGGCAAAGAACGCGAACCAATGCGAGAACCCGTAAGGGACCGAGAAGAACCGTGGGAGTACGGAGGAAGAAATAAGAAGGAGGTATAGAAGACCTTGGCCAAGCCTTCACGCAAGAAAAAGAGAGAAAGAAGGATTGTGCGCGAAGGAATCGCGCATATTAAATCGACGTTTAACAATACCGTTGTGTCTATTACCGATCGTCAGGGGAATGTCGTTGCTTGGGCCAGTGGTGGTACGGTTGGTTTTAAGGGAACGAAAAAGGGTACACCTTTTGCTGCTCAGCTTGCAGCAGAACAGGCAGCGAGAAAGGCAATGGACCTCGGCCTGCGAGAGGTGGACGTTCTGGTTAAGGGCCCCGGCGCCGGCCGGGAGACGGCCATTCGTTCTCTTCAGGCGGCGGGTTTGGTGATCAACTCCATCAAAGATGTTACCCCAATTCCCCATAACGGTTGCCGTCCACCAAAACAGAGAAGAGTTTGAGGGAGGACAAAAGCGATGTCAAGGTATACTGAACCGCGTTGCCGTCTTTGCCGGCGGCAAGGTGCAAAGCTTTTTTTGAAAGGACCACGTTGCTTCACAGACAAATGTGCTTTTGAACGCAGGCCCTTTGCTCCGGGCATTCATAAGGGAGCGAGGAAACGGCTTTCCAGTTATGGCTTGCGACTTCACGAGAAGCAAAAAGTTCGTTTCATTTATGGGATAACGGAGAGGCAGTTCAAGAATTATTTTGACAAGGCCACAAAAATGCTTGGACTAACTGGTGAGAATCTTCTCTCACTTCTTGAGAGGAGATTGGATAATGTTGTTTTCCGAATGGGTTTGAGTGACTCTCGTGCTGAGGCACGGCAAATGGTGCTCCATGGTCACTTTCTTGTGAATGGGAGACGGGTTGGTATTCCTTCCTACCTCGTCGAGGTAGGCGACGTGATTGAGCTTTCTGAGAGAGGGAAAGAAAATGGAAAGATAAAAGAATTGCTTGAGGAAAAAGAAGACTTTCAGGTTCCTTCATGGCTTTCTGTAGATAGAAGCGCCGGGAAGGCCACTGTTCTCAGAGAGCCAAAGAGGGAGGACATTGACTTCCCAGTACAGGAGCAGCTCGTTGTAGAATTCTACTCTAAGTGATTCGAGGTGTCTCTATGCAGGATTTGAAAAGCCTGATGAGGTGTGAGTTACTGGAATTCAAGGAAGACCCTACCACTTGGGTTCAATACGGAAAGTTCTCTATCGAACCTTTCGAATCTGGCTGGGGTGTTACCGTCGGAAATGCCCTGCGGCGGGTACTTCTTTCTTCTATCGAAGGCTCGGCGGTCACCGCCGTTCAAATCGACGGTGTGATCCACGAATTCTCCCCTCTGCCTGGGATAAGAGAGGACGTCACTGATGTCATCCTCAATCTGAAGGGCTTGGTGTTGCGGTCCTATTCAGACAACGAGACACTCTATCTCGATGTGAAGGGTGTTCCGGGGGCCCTGCGGAGGGTTACAGCAAGAGATATAAAGCCTAACCCAAATGTAGAGATTATTAACCCTGACCACTATTTGGCCGAGCTCGAGGAGGATGGACATCTGAATATGAGGATTTTTGTGGGTAGGGGGAAGGGATATCGAGAGGCAGGGGAAGATACCTATCACACCTATGATGTTATCCCGGTAGACGCCATCTTTACACCTGTGAGGAAAGTGAACTTTCAGGTGGTGGATACTCGGGTGGGACAATTCACGAATTACGACAAAATCCTCCTTGAAATCTGGACAAATGGTGCCGTCACTCCGCAGCAAGCCTTTCGACGGGCTCTCGAGCTTCTTGTAGAAGAATTTTCGCATCTTTTGAATCTTTTGAAGGAGCACATTGGAGAGTCTGTGGCAAGCAGGGTAGGTGAGGAAGTAGTACCGAAAGAAGAGAGGAAGATGAGCATAGAGGAGCTCGAGCTTTCGGTGCGGGCCTATAACTGTTTGAAGCGGGCTCATATCAACACAGTTCGGGAACTTCTTGAGATTGTGCAGAGTCGTCCTGAGGATTTGAAAAAAATCAAAAACCTGGGTCAGAAGACTTACGAGGAAATCCTTGGTAAACTTGGAAAGCTTGGATACCGTTTGGGAGAAAAGAAGAGTACGGGGAGTGACCAGGAGTGAGACACCGTAGAAGAGCTGAGAAATTAGGGAGAAAAACTTCCCATAGGGAGAACATGGTTACAAATATGCTTGTTTCTCTCATCAAGAGTGGGAAGATTGAAACGACCGAGGCCAAAGGGAAGATTCTCAAAAAGTATTTTGAACGTGTGGTTTCTTTGGCCGTTCAAGGAGATAGTGGTTCCATGAGGCAAGTGGTCTCATGGATACGGGATAAGGAAGCCTTTAAAACTCTTCTCCGTAACATTGTGCCTCGCATGAAAGAGCGAAAGGGTGGATACTGTCGTCTGGTCAAGACGGGATTCCGCTTTGGCGATGGTGCCCCCCTGGTACTTGTGGAGATAGTGGAGTACTTCCGGTCTTAAAGGTTATGATTTCCTTTGAGGATGTTCACTTCTTCTATGGAGAAGAACTCGAGGGAAGTAATGTAGAGGTACTCAAGGGAATTTCCTTTGAGCTCCGCGAAGGGGAACTTGTCGTCCTTTTGGGACGAAATGGTTCGGGAAAATCCACCTTGGCAAAGCACTGCAACGGTCTCCTTGTTCCAAAGCATGGCCATGTGTGGGTGGATGGGATGGATACGAGGGATGAGAAGTCACTTTTTGAAATTCGAAGGCGAGTTGGTCTTGTCTTTCAAAATCCGGATAACCAGCTGGTGGCTACAACCGTTGAAGAAGACGTTGCCTTTGGACCGGAAAACCTGGGACTTCCTCCGACGGAAATTCGAAGAAGGGTAGACGAAGTCCTTGAGAAAGTGGGTATGGAGGAGTACAAAAAGCGGGAACCCCATACCCTTTCAGGTGGACAGAAGCAACGGGTTGCCATTGCTGGAGTTTTAGCCATGTACCCCAAATACCTTGTTTTGGATGAGGCAACGGCGATGCTTGACCCTGAGGGTAAGGAAGAACTCCTTGCCCTCTTGTTGGAACTCAAAAAAGAAGTGGGCGTCCTCCATATCACTCACAATGTGGAAGAGGCTGTGATAGCAGACAAGGTTATGGTCATCGACGAGGGAAGGATTGTTTCCTTTGGATTTCCCCGTGAGGTATTTCATGCCGGCGAAGAGATGAAGAAGTGGGGACTTGAACTCCCTCAAGTCGTTGATGTAGCACTCCTTTTAGAGAAAGATTACCCAGACCTTTTCTCAATCTTGCCTCTCTTTCCGGAAGAGCTGGTGGATGCCCTGTGTTCATATCGGTAGAGAATATCTCCTTTACCTACCTTCCAAGTACTCCCTTTGCTGTTCAAGCCCTGCGTGGTGTCTCTTTTTCCGTCAAGCGGGGGGAGAGCATAGCAATTTTGGGGAGGACCGGTTGTGGAAAATCCACCCTTGTTCAACATTTAAATGCCCTTTTAATTCCCCAAGAAGGTAGGGTGGTGGTAGATGGTGTAGATACCCGGGTGAGGGGGCAGGTCTTAAGGGAAATCCGTCGAAAGGTGGGTTTGGTCTTTCAGTATCCCGAAGACCAAATCTTTGAAGAAACGGTTTTTCGCGAGATAGCTTTTGCGCCTCGAAATATGGGCATAGAAGGCGAAGAACTCAGGGAGAGGGTACAATGGGCCATGGAGGTCGTGGGTCTTGATTATGAGACTCTCAAGGACAAGAGTCCTTTTGAGTTAAGTGGAGGACAGATGCGCAGGGTAGCCATTGCCAGCATCCTTTCCATGAGGCCCGAAGTTCTCGTGCTTGATGAGCCAACGGCAGGCCTTGATCCTCAAGGAAGGAAGGGCCTCTTGAGACATCTTCAGGGAATGAGAACGCAGTGGGGACTTACTCTTATAGTGGTTTCGCACAACGTCGAAGACGTTGCTCAGATTGCAGAACGAGTCATAGTGCTTGAGGGGGGGAAGATTGCCTTTGACGGAGACATACGGGAATTTTTTTCTCACGAAGACTGGATGAGAAAATATGGCATTATTCCTTCCCCTCTTTTGAGGGTTGCCTTTCTTCTCAAGAAGAGGGGGTTCGAAGTGAGCCCTGTTCTCTCTCCGCAAGAGCTTTGTCAGGAAATTGAAGAGAGAGTGCTGATGAGGAAAAAACAATGTTCGCTCGAGGTTTAGTGGTTGGCCAGTACATACCCCTTGATTCGGTTCTACACCGTCTGGATCCAAGGAGTAAGCTCTGTTTCGTTGCCCTTGGGATTGTGGCACTTTTTCTTGTTCAGTCCTGGTTTGCCTTCCTCCTCTTGGGGGGATTTTTTACTGTACTGGTTCTCCTTGCTCATCTCCCTCCGTCGTATATTGTGAAGAGCCTCCGTCCTTTGGTTATCCTTCTTGCTTTGACCCTTTGCCTTCATGTTTTTTTCACTCCGGAGGGCTCTTTTTTCCTTTTCGGCTTTCTCCGCGTATCTCTCAGCGGTCTCGTTAAAGGGCTTTTTATAACCGTTCGTCTTGTGCTCCTTGTGGTGGCTACTACTCTTCTGACTCTTACAACCTCTCCGATAGAGCTTACCGATGGCATTGAAGGACTTTTGAGTCCCTTGAAAAGGTGGAGGTTCCCGGCACATGAGTTGGCGATGATGATGACCATAGCTCTCCGTTTTATTCCCACTCTCCTTGAAGAAGCTGACCGGGTCATGAAAGCTCAGATGGCCCGTGGGGTCGACTTTGAAACGGGGGGCCTTGTGAAGCGAATGAAAAGCCTTGTGCCTCTTCTGGTCCCTCTTTTTGTAAGTGCTTTCCGTAGGGCAGAAGACTTGGCAACGGCCATGGAGTCTCGCTGTTACAGGGGGGGTATCGGACGGACACGCCTTAGGGTATTGAAATTCCAAGTCCGGGACTATCTTTTCCTCGTTTTTTCCTTGTCTCTTTTCGTTTTCTCCGTAAGCCTTTCGTGGATTGCGTGGTGAATATTTTTGCGCAATCTTCTTCTCGTTTTGGAATACGATGGCACACACTATGCTGGTTGGCAGCGCCAGCCTCAGAAAAGGACCATTCAGGGTACCCTTGAAGAGCAGCTCGCTTCTCTTTTGAGACAACCGGTGAAGACACTTGCCTCCGGGAGAACCGACGCCGGTGTTCACGCCCTTGGACAGGTAGTGACTTTCACTACAGATAACCCTATGGGCCGTGACGAAATGCAAAGAGCCTTGCAGGCTCTCTTGCCTCAAGATATGCGAGTGGTTAATGTTCAAGAAGTCTCTCCCGATTTCCATCCTCGGAAATCAGCGAAAAAAAAGCGGTATGCGTATGCTCTGTGGTGCGGGAAAGGTTGCCCGACTTTTCTGAAGAAATATCTCTATCCTTTGGATGCGGACTTGAACTGGGACGTGGTGCGGAAGGGAGTACAGCTTTTTCTGGGCCAGCATGATTTTTCCTCCTTCAGTTCTCCTTCGCCTCGATCTTCAAAGAGAACGATATTTTCCTTTGAGTTTCGCCTTCAGAGGTTCCCCATTGTTACTTTTGAGGTTGAAGCCGATGGGTTTTTGTATCACATGGTGCGCATGATCATCGGAGAACTCCTCCTTCTTGGAACAGGAAGAAAGAGTTTGTCCGATATCGAGCTCATGCTTGAGTGCCCCTCTTACAGGGAGTACCACCGTTTGAACCTTCCTCCCCAGGGATTGTACCTCATAGAGGTAGTGTATGAAGGGATCAATCCTTATGAAGGGCTGAGGCTGGAAGATGTGGGTTTTGTCGTACCGGTGTGGGTGGGAGAGGACCAAAAACTTCTGGAAAGAAGAGCTCTTGGTTGTTGACAACTTCCCATCCCTGTGCTAAATTATCTCTTGCCTTGGGGAACCAGGGT
>CAYRSB010000027.1:0-20996 GCA_964426875.1 uncultured Atribacterota bacterium | reverse complement strand
ATGCCCACGATAGGACCAAAAGGTTCCTCTCGCATGAGCTTCATGTTCTCCTTTACACCCACGACTACGGTGGGTTCAAAGTAGAATCCTCGGGATAGACGAGGGTCTTCTGGCCTTTTCCCCCCACAGAGAATCTGGGCCCCTTTCTCTTGGGCATCCTTAACGAACTCCTCCATCCTTCGTACTCCCTCTTCATTGACCATAGGCCCCACATCAGGTACAGGGGTCTCAAAAGCACCACCGAGGCGGAGTTTCCTCGTCTCAGCTACGAAAGCCTCAACGTACTTCTCCTTTATCGATTCTTCGACAAAAATTCGGTTCACAGAATTGCAGATCTGTCCTGCATTCCGGAAAGCTCGACGAACACCGTCTTTTACCGCCCGTTCAAAGTTGGCATCGGCAAAAACGATGAAGGGTGAGTGTCCACCCAGCTCAAGGATGAGGTGCTTCACGGTTTTTGCTGAAGCCTTGATGAATTCTTTCCCTGTAGCGGTAGACCCTGTGAGTGCTACAAGGCGCACCAGGGGGTTAGAGAAGATTTCTTCGCTGATAAGGGTGTTATCTCCATTCACCACATTAAGTACACCTTCAGGAAGACCAGCATCGTTACAGGCCCGCACAAACTCTATTGTCGAAAGAGGGGTTTCACGAGATGGCTTTACGATGACGGTACACCCTGCAGCAAGGGCCGGCGCCACTTTCCAGGAAATAAGACTCACTGGATAATTCCAGGCCGCTACGGCAAAGACCACTCCTATGGGTTGGCGAATAGCAAAACTCCGCAACTTCAGCACCGTGGAAGGAGGAATCTCTCCCAGAATATTGACTCCCAGGCAGGCATAGTATTCAAGACAGTCAGCAGCACCGAGAGTCTCGCGCTCAGCATCCGGGAATGCCTTTCCCTGCTCGCGGGCAAGAAGGTGAGCAATGTCTTTTGCCCGAGACCGGACGATATCTGCAGCTTTCAAAAGGAGTCGCGTTCTTTCAACGGGAAGCTTCCTTGACCACAGGCGGAAGGCACGATGAGCCCCTTCGATGGTCTCACGGAGTTGTTCCAGCGTCACTCTCGAGACCATCGCAAAGGGCTCCCCGTTTGATGGATCGATTACCTCGATGAAACCCTCTCCCTCTTGCCATCGTCCATTGATGAATGAGTGATACGAAAGCACCCCCTATGCCTCCCTTCGATACTTTTCAAAGGCTTGTTGAAACAGATCGTGGAATTCCTTGAAAAGGGCGTATTGCCCTCGATATACACCAAGACTCTCAGGCGAAGGGACATAGCGTCGTTCAACATGGAGCCATCGTTTTCCCAGAGAGGAAACTTCTTCCCCGGTTACCCCAGAGAAGGTAAGCATGGCTGCCCCCATGATACCTCCTTCAGCCTCCCTCAGGGTCACGATTTCCTTCTCATAAATATCCGCTTTGATCTGGCACCACAAGGCGCTCTTTGCCCCTCCACCAATGGCATATATCTCCTGAATGGGTCGCTTGCTCAGCCGTTCAATCTCTTCAAGACTCATCTTGAGGTCGAAGCACACTCCTTCCATCACCGCACGAGCAAAATGCCCCCGGTGGTGCTGTGGAAGAATGCCAAAGAATGCTCCCCGAGCCCAGGAAGACCCAAAGAGCCTTTCCCCTAGAAGATAGGGGAAAAAGAGGAGACCCTCCGCTCCTGGAGGCGTCTGAAACGCTTCCTCGTCAATCTGAGCATAGGAAGCAAGTTGGCCACCCCACCGGTACAGTGCATCCCGAAGCCACTTCATGCTTCCTCCACCACTGTCAAGAATTCCAAAGCTAATCCACCCGTCCACCGCGTGGTGGAGATTCATGAGACGGGGAGAAAGGAGTGGCTCCGCAAGGTATATCGAAACATCTGCAGCAGTACCAGTTACGTCACAGGAGCGACCCTTTTCAATCATCCCTCCTCCCAGAAGCAGGCAAAGCATGTCTCCAGCACCACACACCACAGGAAGACCATTAGGGAGGGAAAGGGAAGAAGCAATGTCTTTCCCGAGCTCCCCCACCGGGAAGGATGAAGGAACAATAGATGGAAGCTTCTCCCCATCAATCCCAAAGACCTTCAGAAGGTCAGAATCCCAGGTCCGATTCTTCCACGAAAAAAGAAAAGAACCCGAAGCCTCGGAAAAATCAATGTACTGCGTGCCCGTCAACCGGAGGTTCAAATAGTCCTTTGCTGTGAGGAAACAGGACGCTCTCGTGTAGATTTCGGGGAAATACTCTCGAATCCAGGCGATTTTTGGAGCCATCCAGTTGGGAATGAGGAGATTGGCGGTCCGCTCAATCTGTTCCTCTGGAGGAAGTATTTCCCGGATGTGTACACAGAGCTCACTCGAGCGCTTGTCGCACCATATAGGCACACGAGGCATGAGCAGTTGCCCATCCCCATCGACAGGGACAACCGCATGCATCTGAGCGCTGACCCCAAGAGCAAGGACCTCCACTGAGGAGAACTTCTCCCGAACGCTCTTCATACATTCAAGAGCAGCCAGAAGCCATTCCTCAGGGCTCTGTTCGGCCCATCCGGGACGAGGAGAGAAAAATTCGAGCTCCTTACTCTGGATGGCCAGTATCCTGCCATTCCCATCTACCAGAGCAGCTCGAACACTCTCCGTACCGACATCAACAACAAGAACGGCCTTTTCCTTCATCCTCAGCTTTCCTCACCGTGACCCATATGTATTCCAGGGGGAGGTCAAAGGGGTTCTCAGCCCGGTGGAATTTTCCACCCGGAATGTACACCACGTCTCCGCTTTCGACCTCAAAACGGTTTGAGCCAACCTCCATAACCCCTCTCCCAGAAGTTATAAAGTACACCTCCTCAAGAGGAGCATGCTCGTGACCCCTTGTGCTGCAATGGGGATAGATGATGGTATATCCAACACTGATGCGACCGGTCTCAGTATCTCCCTCGCGAAGCAGCATCAGAGTATCCCGAACCACACTGGCACCTGTAGAATGGAGAACATCACCAAAAGTATTCTTCCCCTGCTCTGCTGTACACTCAAAGAGGCTGACTTTTTTGTACGGCAAAAGGAAGACCCCCTTCTCTTACTTTTCTCGGCCTGCCTTCGAGGTAGACCTTGTACTCGTACTTATCGGCACGGATAACGGAGATGACCCTTTCAAAGGGAGTTCCGTCTTCAAGATAGGTAATCCTCACCGTGTGGAAAAGTGGTATCTTTTCGGGTACCTGCAAGATGTCCGCCTCCAGAGGCCCACTGAGGTATGCCTCAATGGTCTCGACAGCACGATAGAGCACAAGACCATACTCCTCTTCCAAAAGCTGGTAGAGACCAAGCTCCCTTAAGGCCTCCTTTTTGTTCTCCAACCCTGGAACAACGCGGGCCAGAAGGTAATTACTCATGAAGGCAATGGGTATACCATTGGCCAGGCGAGTTCGCTGAACGAGATAGACTTTCTCCCCCTTCTCAAGGTTTAGGGCAGCAAGAACCTTAGGAGGGGCGGGAATCAATTCGATGGTAACGATTCCGGTATCAACCTGAATACCTTTTTCGCGGAGAGTTTCGGTGAAGGAACTGATAAAATTGAGGTTTTGAGCGGTTTTGGGTTCCTGGACGATGGTGCCCTTGCCCCGTCTCCTCAGGACCAGTCCCTCTCGCTCCAGTTCCCCCACCGCACTGCGGATGGTTGTACGGCTTGCCTTAAATCGCTCTTCAAGCTCATCCTCTGAAGGTAGGAGATCGCCGACTTTGTAAATCCCACTTTCAATCTCTTCCTTCAGGGTCTTGTAAATCTTAAAGTACAGAGGAATGTCTGCCGTCTGGCTCAGGTGTTTCACAACTTCCTCCAAATTGTCACTACCTTTAAATATAAAGGTCGTGACAATTATTGTCAAGATACCCCGAAAAAAAATTTCTTAGAGTATAATGGAAAAAACGAAGAAGGAGGATCGGCCATGAAGTTCCAGGGAAGGTCTGAAGTCGTTCAGTTCATCGAAAAAGAAAAAATCATTGCCATTATCAGAGCCTGGAGTTCTCAGGCTCTCATGGAAGTCGTCGGGGCACTCAAAAAGGGTGGGGTCCTGTGCATCGAGGTGACGATGACCACCCCCGGAGCATTGCAGATTCTTGAGGAGGTGCGCAAAAACATGGACGACGTCCTTTTTGGAGCAGGGACGGTCCTTGACCCTGAAACGGCAAGATTCTGCATCCTCAGTGGAGCACAGTTCATCGTCACTCCCTCCCTCAACGAGCGGGTGATCGAAGTTACTCACCGCTACGATGTCCCCATTATTCCCGGAGCACTCACCCCCACAGAAATCCTTCGGGCCTGGGAATGTGGGGCAGAGGTGGTCAAAATCTTTCCTGCTTCAAGCCTCGGGCCATCCTACATTAGAGAACTCAAGGGGCCTTTTCCCCAGATCAAGCTCTGTCCTACAGGGGGAGTGAACCTTGAGAACGTGGCAGAATTCTTAAAAGCGGGAGCAAGCTGCGTGGGAGTGGGAGGATCGCTCGTCCGCAAGGACTTCCTGGAAGGGCGAAAATGGAAAGAACTCGAAGAGTTGGCTCGACAGTTCAAAAAAGCTACCGAAAGCATCTGAGAGGGTGCAGGACCTCGCACCCTCTTCACCCTTTCTTCCAGAGACCGAGTTCGAGTCGGCGAGCTTCCCGCTCAAGCTCGAGAAAGCGCTCTGCGTACTTCACGTTGGGAGGGAAAGTAGCCACCCGGGCATACCCGTTGGCTACCAGCCACTCATTGACCATGATTCCATCCACATAGACATAGGCGAGCAGCCTCCCGTAACGGTCCTGCTTTTGCACATCGAACTCGAGGCGCACCTTCTTGCCCTCTACCAGGCGGCGGTTGGCCTCATAAGCCTCCCGGGCGAAGTACTCCACGCTCTTTTGAGGGTGATGGAGCTCCGGAGTATCGACACCGATATAGCGGACCTTTTCGCCGCTGGAAAGTTCTATAGTATCCCCATCGATAACCTTGACCACAAGATACTCTCCCGGGGTCCGCTGGGAAAGCACGTAATAGAGCATCACCAGGACAAGGAAGAAAAGAACGGAACTCCAGGAGAGCTTTCTTGACTTCACTCACACCACCCGGAAAAGCGGCTCTTTTCCAGAAAGGACGTTCACCACATTCTGGGCCGCAATCTTTCCCATCTTCACGTTGGCCTCCTTGGTGTGGGCAGCTACGTGCGGTGTCACCATGACGTTGGGGAGAGAAAGGAGGGGGCTCTCAAAGGGTGGCTCAAAGGATAAAACGTCAAGGGCTGCTCCAGCAATACGCTTCTCCTTAAGGAACTCAAAGAGCACTTCCTCATCGACGAGTTCACCCCGGGCAGTGTTGATGAGAAAGGCCTCCCTTTTCATGAGGCCGAGGAGCTTCCCGTTCACCAGATTTTTGGTTTCGGGAAGAAGGGGAGCATGAAGAGAGACAAAGTCCGAAAGGGAGAAAAGCTCTTCAAGGGAAACTCTCTCGAACTCCTTTTCCTCCACCAGAGGATCATAGTAGATGACCTTCATGCCGAAGCCCAGAGCCCTTCTGGCCACCCCTTTCCCAATCCGTCCAAGCCCCACAATGCCCAGCGTCTTCCCCTCAAGCTCTGTGCCCATAATCGGGGACCCCCAGGTCTTCTTCTTCACGTTCTCCAAAAGGAGGGGAAGACGCCGAGCGCAGGAGAGGATAAGAAGAAAGGCCATGTCGGCTACAGATTCGCTATTGGTTCCCGGAGCATTGGCGACCACCACACCCCTTCTTTTGGCCTCTTCAAGGTCGATGTTGTCCACCCCTACTCCGTGCTTGGAAATCACACGGAGATTGGGACAGCGCTCAAGAACTGTTTTTCCGATGCGGTCCACTCCCACGATAACCGCTTCGGCATCCTTGATGAGTTCGGCCACAATCGCTTCGTCCTCTGGCTCTGGGTCTTTCTTGCGCTCCACCTCAAGACCGGCTTTTTCGAGAATCTCCATAGGTTCCAGGGAAGCAAGGGCAAAAGAGCGAGCAAGTATCACGACTTTCGCCACACACACCACCTCTTTCTGATATCCTTAGTAAGGATACCACAAGAGGGGTGGGAATGATGTTCATCCTCCAGAAAATCGTCGGCACTCTCTTTGATTTCCCTGGCATCATCATTGTGTTCTGTGTCATTGTAGGGGTGGGGGAAAAGCTCCGGCGAAAGCCGGCCCGGGCATATTTCCTCTCTGCCCTCCTCCTCTACCTCTTCTCTTCGGGCTGGATCATCAGCTTCCTTCCCCAACAAGTTTCGTCCACCGCACCCTCTCTGCCTCAGGCCATCGTGGTCCTTGGGGGAGGAGTTGCTGAGGACCCTACGACTTTGAAACTCTCCCTCAACCCCTATTCCCTTTCCCGGGTCTACCGGGCTTTTTGCCTCTACCAGGAGACACGTCTTCCTATCATCGTAAGCGGCGGAAAAATTCACGAAAGACAGGAGCGTACCGAGGCCGAGGTAGCCGAAGAGGTTTTGCGTTCCTGGGGTGTTCTTGAAAAAGACATCCTCCTTGAAACCCACTCCCGTACTACCTGGGAAAATGCCTACTATACCAGCGAAATCCTCCGCAAGCACGAGATGCAAAGCTTCTACCTCGTAACTTCCGGGGTGCACCTCAAGCGGGCTTTCCTGGCCTTCAAAAGGTGGTATCCGGAGGGTAACCCCATTCTCATTTCAGCTCATCCCCTGGTGAGCTTTGGGGCCGCGTCTTTCTGGGAGAAATTCCTCCCCCGAGGAGAAGTTCTCTGTGCCTGGGGTGAGATATGGCATGAACTCGCAGGGTACCTCTTATACCTCCTCTACCCGAAGCCGCCACTGAGCTAAAAGGAGCCCCAAACTCACGAAGGCCATACTCCCAAAAAGGCGTAAATCGAGGGGATCGTGAAAAAGAAGTCTGGCTCCAAGCACACCAAAAATCTGGGTTAGATACTGGAATGCCGTGGTACGAGAGGCACCGATTCTCTGTATCCCCTGCATCCAGAAAACGTAGGCCACAAGGGAAGAGAGAAACGTTCCATAGAGGAAGACGAAAAAGAGGACGGGCGAGAAATTCCTGGAAGGAACTTGCAGAACATCCCGAAAACAGAGGGGAAACATGGTAGTCACCCCAAAGAACATACTCCAGGTGCTGCTTTTGAGGGGAGAATAACGGGAAAGGATGAATTTCCCCAGGTAACAGTAAAGTCCCCAGAGGAAGGCTGCCCCAAGGGTTGCAAGATCGCCCAAAAGCATACTGCGCCCTATGGAAGAAGTCCCGTCACGGGGATACGCAAGAAGAACCACGCCCAAAAACCCGAAGAGAACCCCCAGGAGATTCACCCCCCGGAATCCTTCCTCTTTCCTCAGAAAGACAATGGTAGCCACGATAACCGGGCTCAAGGAGAGGAGAAGGGCAGAATGAGAGGCTAAGCTCAGCTTGAGACCAAAGCTCCAGAGAGGCTGGTACAGCCCAAAGCCTATGAATCCCAGAAAAAGGAAGAGTGGCACATCCCGAAGAGCAATCTTTACCGATTTCTCCTGCACCCATAGAACCAGGAAAAAGAGGGGCACACTGAAGAGAAAGCGAAAGAAGGGGAAAACGAGAGGACCCAGCGCCAGAACTCCAAGGCGCATGATGGGAAAATTCAGGCCCCAGATGAGAGAAACAAGAGAGAGGGAAAGGTAGACTTTCAAGTTTTCCCCTCGAGGGACTTCCACCACTACCTCAGAGCCTGTTGAATCAGTGCCGTCTTTCTGCAAATCTCTGAACAGTCTGCGCAAAGCAACAGCCCTCAGAGAGAAAGAATTATGCTTTGACCACCGCTTTTGGTCCCAAACACTCACCGCCACTGGGTGCATGCCACAAAGTGGCCTTGCTCTACTTCCATCAGGGTTTGTTCCTCACAAGCACAGGATGTGCTCTTCTCCGAAACCGGACACCTCGTGTAGTATACGCACCCCCCACCCCAACCCCCATGGTCTATACTGTGGACCTCTGTTCCCTTCTCCCACTTTTTGTCCAAGCGTGGTACCGAGTTCATGAGCATCTTCGTATAAGGATGAAGGGGGTGGTGATACACTCGCTCCGTGGTGCCCCACTCCACAACACGCCCGCCGTAAAGGATCACCGACCAATCGCTGATATAGTAACCCAAAGAGAGGTCGTGGGTGATGAACAAAAGTGACAATCCCCGCGTCTTGAGCCCGGCCAGTAGATTCAACACGTCAACACGGGTCGAGGCATCAAGCATGCTGATGATCTCATCCGCCACCAGAAGCTCAATGTTCAGAAGGAGGGCCCGAGCAATGAGGAACCGCTGGAGCTGCCCCCCACTGAGCTGGTGAGGAAACTTGTTCAGGACGTGTTCTGGATTGAGACCTACAGCCTCCAAAGTCTTATTCACCTTTCTCGCCCATTCTATCGTACTCACCTTGGGGAAAAACTCATCCCGGATGATCCAAAAGATTCTGTCAGCCTTGAAAATGGGGTTACAGGAACTGTAAGGGTCCTGAAAAACCCCCTGAACCTTCTGGTAGTATCCCTTAAGGGCTTCCCCCTGTAAAGTGGCAATGTCCACACCTTTAAAAAAAATCTTCCCCGATGTAACAGGGACAAGGCGCAAAATCATCTTCCCGATGGTCGTTTTGCCGCTTCCACTCTCACCGACAAGGGACACAACTTCTCCGGAATGGATTTCAAAGCTCACGTCCTGCACTGCGCGAATCGCTTTTCTCCCCAAAAGCCCTACCCGATACGTCTTCGAGACCCTGTCAAAGAGAAGCAGCAACTCCATATTCCCTCCAGCAGGCCACCCAGTGATTTCCCTCGACCTCTACAAAAGGAGGCACGTCGATACACCTCTTGAAGGCTACCGGACACCGCTCTCGAAACCGGCATCCCGGTGGGGGATTGAGCAACAGGGGCGGGGTACCGGGGATACTCGAGAGTCTCCTCTCGGTGTACCTCACTCCGATTTCAGGAAGCGTGGAGATCAGCATTCTCGTATAGGGATGGCAAGGCGAACGGATGATGACTTCCGTAGGTGCCCTTTCGGCAAGCTGCCCGGCGTACATGACCAGTATGCTGTCGGCAACCTGGTAGAGAATCGATATGTCATGGGTGATGACGATGATGCTCCCCACAAGACCATGGTCACGAAAACCCAAAAGCATCTCGGCCACGGCTTTCTGCATCGCCACATCCAGTGCAGAGGTGATCTCATCCGCCATAAGAAGCAGAGGGTTCAGGAGTGTGGCAAGGACCATCACCAGACGCTGTCTCATTCCCCCGGAAAGCTCAAAGGGATACATATGCAACACTTCCGGCGAAAGACGAACAAAATCAAGCCTCCTTCGAACCTCTTCCGGGGTGACTTGATGCTCAACCCTCTTTGACCGGAGGATGTCCCATATCAGCGTTCCGATCTTTCGGGTTGGATTCAGTGCATTCATGGCATATTGAGGAATGAGGGCAATCTTTGTCATGCGGAAAGCGCTCATGGCTTCCCGGTCGTCAATAGGCAAGACCACCCCATCAAGCACAACCCGACCGGAGACGAGGCGCATAGGTGGCCGGAAGGCGACCAAACTCTGGGCCAGGGTACTCTTGCCACAGCCACTCTCGCCGGCAACCCCCATGATTTCCCCCCGCCGGAGGGTAAAGGTAACGTTCTCAAGGGCTCGGACATCTCCCCGAATGGTCCGATAGTAGACGGTAAGGTCTTCGACCCGCAAGATTACCACGTCACATCTCCCTCAGCCTGGGATTGAAGACTTCGTCCAAGCCCACATTCGTGATATAGAGGGCACCAACTATGGCAGTTATGGCCAGGCCGGGGGGCACAAACCACCACCAGATGCCCAGCATCAGCGCACCCCACAGAACCGCATACTGCATCATCAGACCAAGAGAAATGGCATTTGTGGGTCCAAGGCCGATGAAGTCGAGCGTAGCAGCGGTGAGAATGGCGCCCCCAAACTGGAGAATGAAGACCATGACAAGGTACGACATCATGTTCGGAGCGATTTCGGTAAAGACGATCTTCGTTGGCTTCATTCCACTGATTCTGGCCAGGTCCACAAATTCCCGGGCACGCAGGGAGAGTGTTTGAGCACGAATGGCTCGTGCAGCCCAGGGCCAGGCAGTCAAACCAATAAAGAGGCACTCGGCAAATACGCTCCTCACCTCAAGGTAGGCTGCAATAATGAGGAGTACCGCCAGAGTGGGGATAACAAGAACGATATTGGTGAACATGTTCAGCACTTCGTCGACGAGGCCTCCCCGGTATCCGGCGGCAAAACCAATCACCATTCCCACAAGGGTACCCAGGCCTCCTCCCAGTACCCCCACCAAGAAGGTGGCACGGAGTCCGTACACAAACTGGGTGAAAACGTCCTGCCCGAAGAACGTAGTTCCAAACCAGTACTGTGATGATGGTGGCTCAGAACCCCTCGGATTCACATAATCGAAGGGAGAAAAACGGGTAAACATCGGCCCTACCAAAGCCAACCCAAGAAAGAAAAGCACCACCGCCAATCCTATCTGAAGCTTCCTGTTCCGAAAAGCAAAGTAGAGGAGTTCGTGTCTCTCTTTCCACCGGCCCTTCACGCGGCCTCACCAACCATACCCATCCTCGTCCGGGGGTCGACAAGGAGATACACAATATCGATGATAAAGTTGGCCAAAAGCACGCCGATAATGATGAAAAGGAAGCATCCTTGAATGAGAAAGTAATCCTGATTCTGAATGGCACAAAGGAGAAGGTAACCAATGCCGGGATACGAAAAAACAACCTCAGTCACCAATGCACCCGCCACAATGACCCCAAGTTGCAGCGCTAAGCCGGTGAGTTGAGGAAGAAGGGCGTTACGAAAGGCATAGCGCTGTATCAGGCTCCTTGAAACACCCAGCGACTCAAGAAACCTTGAGTAATCCGCCTCAAGCTCATAGATGACCAGGTTGCGCATCCCGATGGCCCATCCCCCGAACATAACAAGAAAGAGGGAGCCAAAGGGCAAAATCCAGTGTTTAAGGAGGTTGCCCACAAAGCGCAACGAGAAATGGGGAACCAGGTCGTAACTATAGGCACCGGCGATGGGGAAAATGCCCAAAACCACGCCGAAAAACCAGGCCATGAGGATCCCAAGCCACATATAAGGGGTTGCGGTGAGGATATACCCCATGGGCAGGAGAGTGTTATCAAGCCACCTCCTTCGAGCCGCAAAGGCTCCAAACTTATTCCCCGCAATCCAGCTCAGGAGTATCGCTGGAACAAGAAGGAAAATATCATAGGGCACGGCATTCATGATTACCCGGAGTACGGGCTTGGGGAAAAGGTATACACTGATGCCCAGATCTCCATGGAACAAGGCTATCCAAAAATTGAGGTACTGGCGCCAGAGAGGAACATCCAACCCAAAAGCCTTGAGGTAATAACCCCGAAGTATCTCAACGGCCTCGGCCCTCATCCAGGCCCTTGCCAACATATTCTGAACCGGGTTACCGGGCATGAAACGGGGAATCAACCAGTCGATGGTTACCGCAACAAAGAAAGTCAGAAGATAGATTATGATTTTCCGGCGAAGGTACTTGCCCACTTTGCCATCCTCCGGGTGGAACACCCCCTGCCCTCCCCGGCTTCCTGGAAAGAGCAGGAGGTGTGTGCCTACTCTTTCTCAGACCAGACCTACTTTGCTGGTCTCAGATTGGCTAAAGTCAGGATACCGCCCATTTGCCAGTATCCACCCCAGGAGCAGGGCAACGTCTTGGGAGCACCCTCTGTCGCACTGGGCCAGTTGGTCCAAACCGCATCGTTGTACTGAGCCCAAAGACCGTTGTACCAGAGCGGAATGATCGGCATCTCGGTGAGCATGAGCTCCTGAATCTGAGAGCAAACCGCCTTCATACCTTCTATGTCTGAAGTAGGAGTCATGGCCAGTTTATCGACCAAATCGAACATTTTCTGATTGTTGTAGCGACCAAAGTTGCCGCTGCCCATGACGTCCCGGATAGGGTGATTGAACCAGACGTTGTACGCAGTCCAGGGAGTGTTACTTATCTGGGCCCAGTTGTTCAGAGTGGTGTCGAAAGTGCCGGAAACCAAAGCAGTGTTCCAGGCACCGTAGTCGGGAGTTTCATCCTTGAGGTTGATCCCCGTACCCTGGGCACTCTTGGCGATGATCTTGATGGCCTCCATCCAGTCTGTCCATCCAAAGGGGCAGGTGACTTTAAGCTCGATTTTGGAACCGTCCGGTGCCTCGACGAAACCATCTCCATCCACATCTTTGTACCCGGCATCGGCAAGAATCTTGCGGGCCACTTCGGGGTCGTACTTGAAACCGAGCCTCTGCACTACACCACGGTCCACAAACTTCTCCAGGTGGGGAAGCAACCCGGTGGGATTCGCAGGAATGACGAGGTTAGAGAAGGCAACCCGTACGATTTCATCAACGTCAATAGCATATGCCAAGGCCTTCCGGAAGGCGGGATCGTCCATGGGTTTTTTGGTGGTGTTTAAAACCAGAACCGCAGTGTTTGCAGAAAGCATGTATGGTTCGTCGGCAAGGTAAGTCTTGATGTACCCCCGCTTCACCAGTTCTCCCACACCGGGGAGGAAGTTGTTGCTGAGATCGAGCTCTCCCTTGATCACCATACCCAGGGCGATGTTGTTACTGGCCACCCGGATATCAACAATGCGCTTGGGGGCGAAAGACAGTCCCAGAATCTCCTTGCCCCACCAGTTGTCATTCCGTATCCACACGTTGCGGTCCTCACTATGGGATTCGTAGAGGTATGGCCCAGAGCCTACCGGATTGGGGTTGGCCCCGGTAGTGATTTCTTCCTCAGTCTTTCCCTCCCAAATGTGTTTTGGAACTACCGGGAGATTGTAGAGAAGGTTATCCCAGTCCTGGTAAAGAGGATTGCTGAATTTGAATTCGATACGGTACTCATCGAGGGCAGTAGCACTTGTGAGATAGTTCCATACAGTGCTGAACCACAGTGCGGGATACCGCTTCCCCAACTCAAAGGTGAAGACCACGTCCGCCGACGTCATAGGATTGCCGTCAGTCCACTTTATCCCCTTTCGCAGCGTTACCTCATAAGTTTCGGCATCGAGCCACTTACCGCTTTCGGCCAACCAGGGGATGAACTCATTGGTAAGAGGGTTATAGAGGAAGAGTGTTTCATACACGAATCCGATCGTACCCGTGGTGTTGGCATGCAACCAGGGCATGAAGGGATTCCATGTGGATGGCGGACCCCATGCTGCTCCGCTCATGTAGAAGGTCTCGCTTCGTTCAAAGGTGAGTTCCTGTGCACCCCCCGTCAGAATCACCAACCCAAAGAGAACCAACACAACACCCAAAATTACTACCGACTTCCTCATCTTTTCTCTCCTCCTTCAATCAGGGTTTTGCACAATACTCGAAAGAAACTGCTCCTCCTGTCCGACTTTCCCCCCACCCCCTTTGCGTGAAACCCCAAAAGTACAGACTTCAATCACTCCCCCTCTTCAACCGTTACAACCACACGAACGGCGAATGACGACCCTGGTGGGCAACAAGGTCGCAAGTTCCGCCACCGGGATCCCATCCAACCAGTCACAGAGTCTCTGCGCAGCAATACGTCCTACATCCTCAGTCGGAGCAGCAACCGTCGTGAGGGGAGGGTCGAGAAAAGACGAAACCCACTGATCGTCGAAACCCACCACGGCTACCCTCTCAGGAATCCTGATGTCTCTCTCACGCAGGGCCTCCATCACCCCAATCGCCGCATCGTCGTTGCCGGCAAAAACTGCATCGAAGTCAAGGCGGAAGGTACACAGACTCTTCATCGCTTCATACGCCATCCCGCGCTCAAAGCCCCCGGTAAGGACCAGAGCCGGGTCGTATTCAATACCATGGGCCTGAAGCGATGCCTTGTACCCTTCCTCACGCCAGTAAGAGTCTTCCTGATTGGCGGGACCGCGTAAAAAGACTATTTGCTTCCTCCCGTGAACTTCGATGAGGTGGTCGATGAGCGCCCTGGTGGCCGCCTTATTCTCAATGGTCACCACCGGAAAGGGGAGGCCATCAGGGGGAGTACGGTGGATCAACACAACCGGGAATCTCCTCTGGTATAGACGATGAAGCTCCTCATCGCTCAGACTATCGGCAAATGCAATTAAGCCGTCAGCATTGTGGGGACCAAGGGGAGGCACCGCTTCATTGCCCCCAATAACTCCATCGAGGAGAGTCTGGCGGCTTGCCACAAGGAGAGTATACCCGCGTCGTCCGATGACCGACTCAATACCCCGCAGAAGCGGAATAAAAAAATCACCCAATATATTTTGGGAAAGAAAGCCTACGGCTCTCGTCCTGTGACTGGCCAGATGGCGGGCACCAGCATGAGGCATATAGTTGAGCTCTGCTATGACTCGGGCCAATTTTTGCGCCACTCGTGGAGAAACTGGACCACTGCGATTGAGGTAACGACTCACGGTGGCCACCGAAACACCAGCAGCTCGGGCAACATCCCGGATAGTGACTGAAGAAGGCTTCTTCCTCACCATCTCCTTGGAATCCCCCGTGATTGTAAGCGATTACATGTAATCGCTTACAGTATAATGGATCGCACAAAAAAATCAAGAAGGGTACTCCAAATTTTTCGCCCGGACAGAAACTACTCTTCCCAGACCCCAAAGGGGACTTACCCCTCACAAGGCAAATCCATTATCCCGAATCACCTGAGAGTACCAGTAGGCACTTCCCTTGAGCAGGCGCTTCTGGGTAGCATAGTCTACCCAGACCAGGCCAAAGCGCTGGGAATACCCCCAGGCCCACTCAAAATTATCCAAAAGGGACCAAACAAAGTACCCTTTGACTGGAATACCCAGGCCGAGTGCCCGGTGAAGGGCTACAAGATGCTCCTGCAGATAGCGTATTCGACGATAATCCTGAATGACACCACGCTCATCTGGGCCGTCGGAATAACTGACACCATTCTCGGTAATGTACAATTTGGGCAAATGGTAGTGAAAAGAGAGACGGGACAGTACTGCAAGAAGGCCATCGGGGCAATTTTCCCACCCCATCTCACTCCAATAGTCAGGGCCTTCCGGTGCCGGGAGTACAACTGGCGGATCATTGTCCAACACATCGGCGCGCACGATGGTACGGGTGTAGTAGTTCACCCCGAAGAAGTCACAGGGCGTACAGATTGCCTCCATGTCCCCAGGCCGAACGAAGTCAAGGCCACGGGGCAAGACCCCGGTACTGGTCCAGCAGGACACTATATCGTCAGGATACCCCCGCCCGCGGAGCGGGTCAAAGAACCACCGCACCCACATGCCGTCAACCTGAGAGGCCAGTTCACGATCGTAGGGGCTCTGGGAGGCGGGAACAATCCAGTTGACGTTGAGGATGATACCTACCTCGCAGGAAGGACTGTTCCGACGTATCACCGGCACCACCCAGCCGTGGGAGAGAAGAAGATGATGGCTGGCTCGTATGGCTGCAGTCAGGTCTTTTCTCCCCGGTGCATGTTCACCGGTGTAATACCCCAGCCAGCTTACGACTGCCGGTTCATTGTGGGTTACCCAATACTTGACCCGGTCCCCCAGGGAACGGCTCACCACATCGGCATACTCTATAAACGCCAAAGCCACAGAACGTGTCGGCCAGCCACCCTGGTCCTCAAGGCACTGAGGCAGGTCCCAGTGGTACAGCATGACGAAGGGCTGAATTCCTGCCTCAAGCAGGGTATCCACAAGGCGACGATAGAAATCCAAACCAGCCTGGTTCACCCGGCCATACCCCTCGGGCAAAATCCTCGTCCAGGCTACGGAAAAACAGTAGGCTTTCAGGCCTATGGTTTTCATCAACGCCACGTCCTCAGGGTAACGGTGGTAGTGATTACAGGCCTCATCACCCGTATCCCCCCGGTAGATTTTGCCCGGAGTATGAGTAAAGCGATCCCAGATAGATTCGCTCTTCCCGTCAACATCCCAGGCCCCTTCGATTTGATACGCCGATGTCGTCGCTCCCCACAGAAAACCCTCCGGAAACCGAATCCACTGTGCCATCCCGAGATTCCCTCCTTATGACTGCTAAAGGGTGCAAAGTATATCTTGACAATAGGGTACTGCAAGTGACGCACCAAAGCACCAAAAATTTTGCGCCTGTACCTTTTGGAACTTTGGCCTTTTCCCCTCCCAAATCCTCCCGAGATTGCCGGTCCCCTGCATAGGGCTACAGCGCAGAAATCCAGGAACCGTTGGAAAGAGAAGCCGCTTGGAACATTCAAGGGTGACTCCCAAAAAGAGAAGAAGGAAAGGGATTCTTGGGAAGTACTGCCCAGCCGATGGATCGGGCAGTGAGGACCCGGAACGGGAGACCGGGCACTCCCCGATCTCCCGACTTTTGGGGTTACTTAATCTCTACCTCAGCGCCCACAGCTTCGAGCTTTGCCTTAATCTCCTCGGCTTCCTTCTTGCTGATGCCCTCTTTGACGGGCTTGGGCGGATTGTCCACGAGGTCCTTGGCCTCTTTAAGACCAAGACCGGTGATGGCTCGGACCTCTTTGATGACCTGAAGTTTCTGTGCTCCGGCACTCTTCAGGATGACATCAAACTCGGTCTTCTCCTCTTCCTCGGCCGGTGCCTGGGCTTGTGCTCCGGCTACAGGAGCTGCAACCTGTGCCACAGGCATCGCCGCCGAGACGCCGAATTTCTCTTCTAGAGCCTTCACAAGTTCTGCGAGCTCCAGCACTGTCATCTTCTCAATCGCTTCAATGATTTCCTCCTTCGTCATGCCTCATGCCTCCTTCTCTCTCTTTTTCTCCTCAACGGCTTTCAACACGAACACGAAGTTCCGCATAACACCCTGCAATACTGCCAAAAGTCCCACCAGGGGAGCAGCAATACCACCTGCCACCCGGGCCAGAAGCTCCTCGCGGGAGGGGAGCTCGGAAAGGCGCTGAACGTCCTGGGCGGTGAGAAGCCTTGTCCCTAAAAAGCCTCCCTTCATCTCCAGTTGGGGGAACTTCCTGGCAAAGTCCGCCAGAGCCTTGGCCACCTGCACCACATCGCGGTACGAGAACACAAAGGCATTCTGTCCTCTGAGGAGATGGTCCTCCTGCAGCATACCGACCCTCGAGAGGGCAATACGCATAAGAGTGTTCTTGGCCACTTTGAATTCTCCCTCGACACTGCGCAGACTCCGGCGCAACTGCTCCACCAAGGGAACGTCCATACCGAGATAGCCGACCACAAATACTGCCTGGCTTTGCTTCAACTTGCTCTGAAGTTCTTCGATAATCCTTTCCTTCTCGCTTTTCTCCAAAAATCACCGACCTCCTTTCTCCACAAAAAAGAGAAGACTCCTCTGAGGAGTCTTCTCTTGAACCAGCCTCCCCAGGATTTTTAAGCTTTTTCGCCCCCGGTTCTCAGGCCCATACTCTATTCGGCTGTACGCTCTCTTCTCTTCAGGCCGCCCTCTTTTCCATCTGGACTAAAGCAGCATTCACATCCACGGGAACACCCGGGCTCATGGTGAGGGAGAGAACAATCTTTTTGATGTATCGACCCCTGGCCGCCGAGGGTTTCAGGCGCAAGACGGCGTCCAAAACAGCATAGAAGTTGTCGAGAATCTGCTCCTCGGTAAAAGAGACTTTGCCGACCGGCAGATGCACGTTACCGAATTTGTCGTTACGGATCTCGATTCTCCCGCTTTTGATCTCCCGCACCGCCTGAGCGATGTCGAAGGTTACTGTCCCCGTCTTAGCGTTGGGCATAAGCCCTCGGGGACCGAGAATCTTTCCCAGACGCCCCACAATACGCATCATGTCCGGGGTAGCCACGGCAGCATCAAAATCAAGCCACCCTTTCTGGATTTTCTCTACCAGTTCCTCGCCGCCGACGTAATCTGCTCCCGCTTCCTGTGCTTCCTTGGCCTTCTCACCCTGGGCAAAGACGAGCACCCGGACCTTTTTGCCCGTCCCGTGCGGGAGAACGACCGTGCCCCGAACCTGCTGGTCTGCCTGTTTTGGGTCAATACTAAGGTTGAAAGCTACTTCCACCGTCTCATCAAAACGGGTGCTGGCCATCTCCTTCAGAAGGCGAACCGCTGCCTCCGGCTCGTAGAGCTTACCCGGTTCAACCCTCCCCTTCAGAGCAAGATATCGCTTGCTTCTCTCTGCCATAAGAATTCCTCCCTGCCTCAACCCTCGACAACCTCAACACCCATGCTCCGCGCCGTACCCTCTATGATGCGCATTGCCGCCTCGATGCTGGTGGTGTTGAGGTCCGGCATCTTTTTCTCCGCTATTTCGCGGATCTTTGAACGGGTGATCTTCCCCACCTTGGCTCTGTTTGGCTCACCGGAACCCTTCTCAATCCCCAAGGCTTGACGGATGAGGAAAGAGGCCGGTGGGGTCTTACACACAAAAGTGAAGGAACGGTCCGAATAAATGGTAACTTCAACGGGAGTGAGAACCCCCCGGTCCTTTTCGGTCTGGGCATTGAACGCCTTGCAGAATTCCATGATGTTGACGCCGTGCTGCCCCAGGGCTGGCCCCACCGGAGGTGCCGGTGTAGCCATACCTCCAGGTATCTGAAGCTTCACTATCGCCACAATCTTCTTTGCCATAACTTTCCACCTCTTTAGAGTTTTTCAACGTCAGAGAACTCAAGCTCTACCGGAGTCTCTCGACCGAATATAGAGAGAAGAACAGTGACTTTGCCCCGCTCATGGTCGACACTCTCCACCGCTCCGGTGTAGTTCAGGAAGGGACCGGAGATGACTTTCACCACTTCGCCCTTTTCGATGTCCAGACGGGGCTTTTTCTCTATTCCGGCCTGACGAAGAATAACCTTGACTTCTTCGTCACTCAGGGGTTCCGGCCGCATCCCCGAGCCCACAAAACCGGTGACTCCCGGGGTGTTCCGCACCACATACCAGGAACGGTCGTTCATGATCATCTCCACCATAACGTATCCGGGAAAGACCTTGCGCTTGGTAAAACGCTTTTTTCCCCTCCGAGCCTCAATCGTTTCCTCCATAGGAACCACGACCTGGAAAATCTGGTCCTGCATCCCCATAGAGGTGATGCGACGCTCAAGATTGGCCTTTACCTTATGCTCGCTTCCTGCCAAAGTATGGACTACATACCACCGACGCTGCATGAGTTCCTATACCCTCCACCGCTCTACCGAAGATACAATCCCATGAGGAAGGTGAGCAGAAGGTCTATAACACCAAGGAAAATCCCCAAAATCACGATCACCACAAGGACTGTAAGGGTACTGTTCCAGAGCTCCTTGCGACCGGGCCAGGTAACCCTTCGCAGTTCATTCCAGGCTTCGACAAAATAATTCTTAAGAGAACGAAACCAGCGGATCAAAATCGTCACCCATCCTTTGCTCTACGAAAGTAAATTCGTTGAGATTATAAATACTTTCTCATGCTCTGTCAATGATTCGCACTAGATAATGGAAAATGCCTGTGAAGGATATACTACCTCCTGAGTCAGTACCACCTCGCCCCGGAGGGAAAAATGCTCAAGGGGGAAGGTGAATCTCAGAGAAAACCAGGCTCCAGAGGGGGAAGAAAGGGTACTCTGAGTGCCTCAAGATCAAAAGAGATGTTTTGCCCTTGCAGGATACCTATGGATGGAAAGACTCTATCTCGTCCTCGCCTTTGGTATTGAAGAGCTCTCAAAAAGGAGTATCTCTTTCAATATGACCCCAGAGTCCTTGAAAAGGGGAGGGTGTGCAAGAGGGTCTATGAGACACCCAAGACCCCTCACAGAGTGTGTGGAGGTCTCTTTTCGGGTGAAGGAAAAATTACAGGGAATAAGGCAAGAACTCAGCGTGGGAGAATGGAGAAGGAGACTGGATACATTGTTAAGGGAACTCTTGAAGAGGAAATTCAGTGAGGAAAAAGGGTGTAAAATAGCTCAAGATCAAAGCTCTACAGGAGAGGCGTGGCTCACCCCGCATAATCTCGGGCCCGGGGCAGAAGCACTACCCCGGAGACCCTGCTCAAGAATTCAAGAACCTGCATGACACTTGCAGTAGAACTATCACCAGTAGGTAAAGTTCACAATAGTGTTCGGACCAGTAACTTGGACATACTCAGTATGACTGACCCAACCAAACTCATCGACAAGATGTACTGCTGCCATCTGACCACAGGGAACATTACTGACCACAGCTGCCCCATTGGCAACAAGGTATACCCCGGCAGGAATTCCATTAACGTAGACATTCCCCCAGCAGGCTGCACAACTTGAGATAACCCGCAAAGAGCATGCCACCGGCTGCGTGGGTGGTGGTGTCCCTCCACCTGTTGCGCCACACCCTGTGGTAACCAACGCAAAAACTACCGAAATAACCAAAACCAGGGGCAAAACTTTCCGCATATTTGCCCCCCCTTTCTCAGAGAATGATTCATGCTACCACCACCTGTCTGAACTGTCAACAATTTTTTTGTGATTCAATTTTGGACTGTCACACACAGAATAGACTCCTCCTCAAGAGATCTTGTCCTTCAAGGGGAAAAGGAGATAGCAAGATACCCTGTCACGGAGGTCGGGAGGAAGGGATACGCCGTGTTCCAGGGTTATTGGCAGATCCGTAACCCTGAAGGCTGCTTTAAAGCTTCCGGGGTTAAGCTACCACCAGGTTCTTCAGCTCAAGAAACCCCTTACAGCCCGGGGATTTGAGGGACTGCTCAGGAAACTTCTCCCACACCCTCCCCATATCTGGGTGCCTCAAGAGCTGGAGAAGATCATCCATCCTCCACCTCCAGGAGAAACTCTCTGAAAGCCATGGCATGGTGCCAAGCTACGAAACTCCAAGGAGAATCCTCATAAGGAGTGGACTCCACACTCCCAAGGCCAAGAGAAAGGTATGCTGGAGGAGGATGCTCAAGGCTGGTCTTCTGGGGCCGATGGGTACATCTATGCTGCATTCTATCCTGAGGAATCACAAAGAGCCAAAAGGAAAGTACGCAGGGTGTACAGAGC
>CAYRSB010000026.1:0-21127 GCA_964426875.1 uncultured Atribacterota bacterium | reverse complement strand
TGAGCAAAACGCACAGAACACAGCAAAAACATAAGGCGGGAGACCGAAAGACTTAAAAAGCAATAGAAATCCTCACCGAGCTTGGAGCTCGCTGTAGGGCCTTTCCCAAGGAGAAATGATGCGTACTCCTTAACGCTCGGCCGACTTCTTGGAATCGGCCGAGCCAAAAAAGTCCCTTACACCATCAAGGCAAAGGGTTCCTCAAGGAGAGTCTTCAAAAACTGCATGAATTGCGCCGCCTGGGCTCCATCAATCACCCGGTGATCGCAAGAGAGGGTGAGTTCCACAACTGAAAGGGGTACGATTTCTTTCCCGTCAAACATCGGGCGTTTCTTTACGGCTCCACAGGCCAAAATGGCTGATTCTGGTGGGTTGATGATGGCAGTAAAGGCGTCAACACCAAACATCCCAAGGTTTGAGATGGTGAAGGTTCCCCCAGAGATTTCCTCGGGTGTGAGTTTCCCTGCCTTGGCCCTCTCTACAAGATCGTGAAGCTCCTGGACGATCTGGGCGATGCTCTTTTTCTGAACCTCCTTAACAACCGGGACAATGAGCCCATCCTCAAGTGCTACAGCTACGCCAATATTCACATCCTCGTGGAAAACGATCTCTTCTCCCACCAGGGAGGCGTTGAGGAGGGGATAGCGCTCCAGGGCCTTAGCCACCATCTTCACCAGGATGTCGGTATAGGAAACCCGTAGACCAGTCTCTCTCTCCACAAGGGGCAGGATTCGCTCTCGCATCTGCACGAGTCCTTCCGCCAGGACTTCCTGGAAGATGAAGAAATGGGGCTTGGTGGTGAAGCTCTCGGTCATGCGCTCGGCGATGATACGACGCATACGGGAAAGGGGTACAGCTTTACCTTTGGCAAGCTTTTCCTCCACTTCAACGCCCTCTGCCACAAGGACTTTTTCCTTCTCCTTTTTTCGAAGAGCTTCAAGGGCTCTCTCCACATCTTCTTTCACGATACGACCCCCAGGACCCGTCCCAGCGATTTGGGAAAGATCCAGGTTGTACTCTTTGGCCAGCCGACGGGCCAAGGGAGAGGCCTTAACGCGCTCTTCTTCCAGTCCCCTTTTTTCTTCTGCCACTGCTTCTTCTTTGGTGATTTCCCCCTTTGGGATTTCTCTCTCTTCCTTTTGAGGGGCTCTGGCGGGAACTGCTTCCCCCTCTTGGCCGATATAGGCCACGACCTCGGTTATGGGAACAGTAGCCCCTTCAGGGTAGAGGATTTTAAGAACCACTCCTGAGGCAGGAGACTCTACTTCCATGTTTACTTTGTCTGTGGCTACCTCAAAGAGGGGGTCTCCCCTTTCCACTTTCTGCCCCTCCTGGACGAACCACTTGTTGATGACACCTTCTTCCATCGTTAGGCCCAGCTTCGGCATGATGACTTCCTTAGCCATTCCCTATGCACTCCTTTCCTGGGCAAGCTCAAGAATTTTCGCAATGTTCGCCTTCATGGGGCCCTTCTCTTCCAGGCGAACCCACCAGCACTCCCCAGCGTGAGTCAGAATCTCTCGTTCCCCGTCGAGGGCGATTGCCCCGCCGTTGTGGGGAAGAGGGATTTCCTCGCCTACTGAAAAAATGCCAAACTCCTCCACTCCGACCCTCTCCACAAGTCCCGGGGCCAGAGGAACGGATATCGGTTTCCCCTTCGGTCCAAGCCTCACAAAGGCCCCTTGCCGCTCTGTAGGGGTAATGCTTACCATTCTCCCCACAATGGCACTGAGGCCAATGGTGAGAGGGTGACTCTGGGTAACGGCCACAAATTCCACACACTCCGGTTCCCACACAGCCTTGGTCCCAAGGATTTCCTTTTTCACCACCACCACATCGATAAGGGCCAAATCCTCCCTGTTTTCACCGAAGCAGCGGAGAATTTTCCGCCGTTCCACGACTTCTGCCGGTGAAACCCTGCCCTCGAGGAAAAATCCCAGCGCCATACCCACAAGCGTTGGTTCAAAGGCGTTGGCAAAGACGTTGTTTGTCCCCGAGGAAACAGAAAAAATAGGAGTATTCCCGCTCTTTTTGGCCACAATCCGGTTGGTCCCGTCTCCCCCCACAATAAGGAGAGCCTCGACCTTCGCCTCCTCCACCGCCCATTCGGTGAAAAGAAGAGTGTCAAGAGCATCTCCAAAGGATGGTGTGGGAGCCCGCTCAAAAGAAATTCTCCCCGGGAAGGCAACCTCCTGACACATAACCCCCACCAGGTCGTATGGATCGGGCATGTACACGAAGGAAAACTCACCCTGCGTTACTCCCAAAAATCCCTTGAGGATACGCACGAGGGTATTGATTTTCTCCCGGTTTCCGAAAATCGAACCCCAGGCCACGAGACGGCGGATGTCCTTCCCAGCTGCAGGGTTTACCACAAGGCCAATCTTGCACACCCTCAGTGCACTTCCTGTCCACCGGTGACATTGATGGCCTGCCCGGTCATATAGTCAGAATAGGAGGAAGCGAGGAACACTGCCACATTCGCCACATCCTCTATGGTACACTCTCGACCCAGAGGTACCTTCTCCACGTAGATTTTCCGTACCTGCTCAGGTGGAACCCCCAGTTTTTTCGAGTACTCCTTGTCGAGGAGATCCCACATGGGGGTGGCAAAGACATTCCCCGGACAGATGGCATTGACATTAATCTTATAGGGAGCAAGGTCCATGGCCACACTCTGCGTGAGACCGATGACACCAAACTTTGATGCCGAGTAGGCCCCAAGCCAGAGCCCTCCCCGCTTTCCCGATTTGGAGCTGATACTGATGATTTTGCCACTCTTTTGCTGCACCATGTACTTGGCCACTTCCCGAATGCAGAGGAAAGTCCCCTTGAGATTCACGGCAATAATGGCATCCCAGACCTCCTCCGGAACGTCCGTGATAAAGTGTGCCCGGATGATGCCTGCCGAGTTCACCAGGATGTCGATACGTCCCCAGCGCTCAAAGACTTTTTTGGCCATCTCGGCCACCTCGTCGCTCTTCGTCACGTCCACCTTGATGGCCATGGATTCCCGGCCGAGGGCCTCGATTTCCTGGGCAGTTTTTTGGGCTCCCTCCAGGTTCACGTCACAGCACGCCACATGGGCTCCTTCCTGGGCAAAGCGCACGGCAATACCCTTGCCAATCCCCGACGCCGCACCGGTCACAATGGCAATTTTGTCCTGTAACGGCTGTGGATGCACACGACTTCACCTCTCCAGAGAAATCACGGCTTTCAAAGCCTTTCCACTCTTCACAAGCTCAATACCTTTCACTATATCCTCAAGAGGAAGCACATGCGTGACGAGTTCCCGGACGGGAACTCTCTTTGCACAGATGAGCCTGGCCGCTTCCTCATACTGCGAGGCGTGAGAGGCAAAGGCCCCGAAGACTCCAATCTCTTTGTAATGGACAATGTTACTGTTGAAGGTGATGGTGGGTTCCTCTTTGGGAAGTCCGCCAAAGAGGCTGATTCGCCCCTTTGGAGCCACAAGCTCAAGGGCTTCTTCCTGGGCGCTTCCTGAAGATGCTGCCACAATCACCACGTCTGCCCCCAGACCCTCAGTGAGGTCAAGCACTCGCTCCTTGAGATTCTCCTTTTGGGGATTAATGTACACATCGGCCTGAATACGCTTTGCCAGCTCAAGCCGCTCCTCGGAAATATCAGCGAGGATAATCTTCCCTGCTCCATGGTTTTTAGCCATAGCTACATGCATGCACCCGATTGGGCCTGCCCCGATGATGAGAACGGTCTCCCCAAGACCGATGTCCAGATAGGACTGCCCATTAATGACACAGGATAGAGGCTCCACAAGACTGGCCTCAAGAAGGTCCGTGTCCGGCGGAAGAATAAGGAGATTTCCCCGGGCCACACCCTCTCTGGGCATTTTCATGAACTCGGCAAAACCTCCCGGATAGTCGTATCCGATGTACTTCTGCTCCGGACAGAGGTTCTGGAGCCCCCGGCGGCAGAAACGGCAACGACCACAGGAAATAACAGTGATGACCACTACCCTGTCCCCTACCCTGTACCCCTCTACCCCTTCGCCCACAGCCACAATTTCTCCGGAGATTTCATGACCCGTGATTTGAGGAGGAGTGACGTGAGAGTGTCCAAACTGGTAAATGCGCACATCCGTCCCGCAGATGGCACAGGCAGCGACCTTCATCAGGACTTCTCCCGGACCTACCTGAGGTTTTGGAACCTCCTGGACCTCTATATTGCCCGGTCCAAGAAAAACGGCGGCTTTCACTGTTTTTTGCCTCCCTTCAGAATACACTCTTTGAGCGCTGGATACAGACGCCGATACACCCCGAAGCGTTCCCGGTATACCGCAGAGCGCCAAGCGTCAGGCTCATACACCTCTTTGACTTTCACCAGCTCCTCTACCAGGTTTCCCAGGTTCTTTATGTTTTCCCGAGCTTTCCGACCCAAAAGAGCCGCTCCGAAACATGCCGCCTCAGAGACCGAGAGCGTCTCTACCGGAAGACCATACACATCGGCTTTGAGCCTGAGCCATACCGGGCTTTTGGCTCCCCCACCTATGGCCCGAAGCCTCTTCACCTCTATCCCCGCTTCTTCAAGGAGAGAAAGGTTGAGCTTCATCTCGAAGCTCACTCCCTCAAGAAGGGCCTTGATGAATTCTTTCTTTGTGGTGTTGAGTGTGAGACCCACTACCATGCCCAGAGAATGCGCGTCAAGATAAGGAGTTCCAGTCATGGTGAAGTGCGGAAGGACCCAGAGATTTGTGGGCTCCTCAGGAAGGTCCTCAAGGAGAAGGTCATAGACATCCCGCCCGGAAACTTTGCTCCTTTCTTTCTCTTCCCCGGCAAACTGGTCCCGGAACCAGCGGAGGATAACTCCCCCGGTGAAGTTGTACACGAGCGTCACATAGAGCCCCGGAAAGGTGTGATGGTAGCAGCAGAGGTTGTTTCTCCACATGGTCTCTCCCCGGACAAAGTGGGGAATGGCCGGAGCAATGCACTCTACCGTTCCGGTAGCATCCATGGCCAACCCAGAGCGAATTACTCCGGCACCCAGAGCCCCACAGGGCTGGTCGTGCCCCCCAGTGGCAACAACAATCCCTCGCGGTAAGCCGAGTTCCTCCCGAATGGCCCTGGCCACCTCTCCCACTCCTGCCCCGGAAGGATAGGGGCAGGCCAGGCGTTCTGGTTCAATACCGGAAAGACCAAGAATTTCCTCCGACCAGGCCCCTCGCTGGACATCAAACATCATGGTCCGAGCAGCCAAAGGAAAGCTTATGGCTGGTGGAACCCCAAGCCTAAAAAGCACAAAATCCTCGAAACAGAGAAAGTAGCGGGCTTTCTGGAAGGCCTCAGGGGCATACTTCTTCCACCAAAGAATTTTGTTCACCGTCCCAATACCTGAGAGTGTCATTCCCGTGATGTTGAAAAACTGCTCCTCCCCTATGTGTTCCCGAAAAAAGGGGACGAACTCGTCCCCCCGCCGATCGAAGGTGACGATACTCCGGGCCAGAGCCCATCCCCCCTCATCTACCGGGACCACTGCCTCCCCCTGGGCGGAAATGCCCAGACTCACCGGGGGATCCAGGCGAGTCTTCTGGGCGACCTCTCGAAGGCATTCAAGGATTTTTCCCCAGACTTCCTCGGCGTCAAGTTCAATCCAGCCGTTCTGAGGGTAATAGAGAGGATACTCCCGGTAGGCCTGGGCAAGGATGGCACCTTCCTCATCGAAGGCAATAACCTTGCACCCTGTTGTCCCCACATCGATTCCCAGGTAACTCACAACTCTCTCACCCCTTCAAAGGAGACTGCGAATGTAGCGGAATGCTGAGAGGGCTTCGGATTCCTTCTGGTAAGCCCTGAGCGTCGTTATGTCGATCTTCTTAACCACCTCAAGCATCATGGTGATGTTTTCGATGCTCACCTGGCAGGCTACGGAGGGATTCTCCCGGTAAGGGAAGATGTCAAGGCCAAGCCACCCCTCGTACCGGGAATGGTGGAGATAGTAGAGGAATTCCAGGGTCTCGAAGAAGTGCACCGTTCCCACCGCCATATCATCGTCCCAGTCCCGGAAGTTGTCGTTGAGGTGCAAGGCAAAGAGTTTCCCATAGCGGTCAAGAAGAGCAACCACATTCCCTGGAGACTCCTTGCAGTTGAAGGAGTGTCCAAGGTCAATGGTGACACCTACATTGGGAAGACCGGTCTCCCGGGCCAGAAAGAGGGCCACTCCGGCATTGGCAATGGTGGAGTGCGTCCGGGGTTCCCGGAGCTTGTACTCAAGACTGAGTTTTACCCGGGGATTGTGGCTTGCAATTTCCTGCAGAGCCTCGATGAGAAGATCCCACTGGGCCCGGTAGTCGATCTGAAAGGGATAGTCAAAGCCATCCTGCCCGGGCCAGAGGTTCATGACGTCAGCTCCAAAGTACTCAGCCATATCCATGGCTTTTTTGGCCAGCTCAATGGCTCTCTTTCGTATGCCCTCCCTCTCCGACATTAGGCTTCCCAAAGCAAAGGCCGGGTCGCCAAAGAGATCCACATCGCAAGAGGCCAAAGACAAACCTCGAACCTGGAGTTCCTTCCTGATGCGTCCGGCACTTTCCTCATTAATGGGACTTGGGTAGTGCATGATGATGCCTTTGAGGTCTTTGACCGAGGCAATAGCGTCAAGGGCCTTCTCCATAGGGACTTCTTCCTTATACCCCCTGGGGCAGAATCGGTCCGGACACCCTCCAAAAACCCAGATTCCAGTAGCAAACCCTTTGCTCTTCACTGTTCCTCCTCCTTTCGTTATAGCTTGCTGATGTCCTCATGGATGTCCCGGAGGGCCTGGTACATCTTCCGGTACACCCGATAGTACTTCTCGTACTCTCTGTAACGTTCCGGGGAAGGCAAAATTTCTCCCCGGAAGCGAACCATGGCCGAAATGCCTTCCCGACAGGTGGTAAAAGTGCCCCGAGCCTTTCCAGCCAGAATCGCCGTCCCCAGGGCTACCGCCTCCTCAGTCGCCGGGAGCACAAGAGGCTTCCCCAGAATGTCTGCCTTGATGGTGAGCCACTCCTTCGAGCGGGACCCTCCCCCAATGGTCCGCAGGTCCTTTATCGGAAGACCAAAGGCTTCGAGAAGGTCGAGGTTCACCTTCATTTCGTACGTCAAACTTTCCAGGATGGCCCGCAGAATCTCCCAGCGAGAAGCCGCAAGAGTCAACCCCAGGATGGCTCCCCGGGAACGTTCATTAAGGTATGGTGTGCCCGAGCCGGCAAAGTGAGGTAGGACTAAAAGGGATGAGGGATGGGAAGGGAGGTGCGCAAAAAGCACCTCATAGGGATCTTGTAAGGCTTCCTGGGCTCTCCTTTTCTCATCCGGGGCAATCTCATCCCGAAACCACCGTACAATCGAGCCTCCGGAGGCGATGTAAGCCAGGGTGATGTAGTCCTCCTCTGTTACATGAGGATAGCAGCAAAAGCCGTTCTCCATCATATCTCTGGTGAGGACAGGCTCTCTGCCGATGTTAAGGGCCACGCATTCAGAGGTCCCAATGCCATACATGGCCTCCCCCTTCTTCTCTACCCCGCAGCCCAAAACTCCACAGGGCTGGTCGTGGCCCCCAGTGGCCACCGCTACTTTGCCTTTGATACCAAGCTCTTCTGCCAGACCACCACGCAGATATCCCACAAGAGCCCCAGAGGGCAAAACCTGGGGTAACTTCTCCTCCTCAAGTTCCATAACTTCAAGAATCTCTCTGGCCCAGATTTTCCTCCGTACATCGAACATCATAGTCCGGGAAGCCAAGGACCAGTCCATGGTAGGGGACTCCCCGGTGAGGCGGAAGATGACGTAATCCTCAACGCAACAAAATTTCCAGGCATCTGCAAAGACAGAGGGCTCATGTTCCCGAAGCCAGAGGATTTTGTTAGCGGTGTACATCCCACAAAGAGGCATCCCGGTAGTGGAGAAAAGGGTAAAGGGGTCGAAATGCTCTCTGAAGAAGTCCGCACAGGGGTTGGCCCGCACGTCGAAATTGGCGATGGCATTGTAAAGAGGCCGGCCGCCACGAGAGAGAGGTATCAGGGTCTCTCCGTGCGACGTCACCGCAATGGCATCGATGCTCTCAGAAATCCCCTGCGCCACCTTCCCCAAGGCAGCACACACTGCCTGCCAGATGCTCTCCGGGTCGATCTCCAGCCACCCCGGCTGGGGTGTGAGAAAGGGGTATTCCTCCCCTGCCAAGGCCAGCACTTCTCCATTTTCTCGAAAAGCCACAACCTTACAACCACTCGTTCCCACGTCAATTCCAAGAAGCGCCATGTTCTTCTCCTTCCCGAAAAACTCTGCTTTGCGTCACCAAAAAGAGAACCGCAACAAGCACAAGAGCAATGATAAAAATCCATCGAAGACCCACAAAGTCCGCCACCATTCCCATGAACCAGGGGAAGAAAAGTGCCCCCATACCCCCGAAGGCTATGGTGAGACCTATGGCCGTGGCCTGGAAATCGCGGATGCGCTGCGCAACCCGGGCTACAACGAGAGGCCATATGGCGGAAAAGCCCAGACCGATGCCAAAGAGCGCCCCCAAAACCAGAGACACTCTCTGAGTCACATTCAAAAGAAGGAGGGAAAAGAAACTCACGAGAACCAGGGTGCGGAGAAGGAGAAGGTAGCTGAGTTTTCGAGCCAAAAAGCCAAAAATCAGTCTTCCCAGAGTCATAGTTCCCCAGAAAATCCCCATAGCCGCCCCACCAAGGTAAAAGCCCTTCTTCAGTTCTCGCACAAAGTAGGTACTCAGCCAGGCCGAAGACCCAATCTCCGCCCCCACATAGAGGAAAATGGCGAGAAAGCTCACCAGGAGAAACTCCTTCCAGCGGAAAAGGATCCGCAGGTCCCCAAGACGAGCATTCCCATTTCTTCCAGGAACAAAAAGTGCTTGCTCTCTCACAAGGAGCACAACCAAAAGCACCGAGAAAAGGCCGGGGATAAAATAGAGTACCCTCCAGGAGATGGCCTTTCCCAGAAGAAACCCGGCAATATAGGGTCCGGTGGCTGCCCCAAGACCGAAAGAAATCTGGCTCAGATTGAGCGCATAACCCTCGTTTCCTGGAAAAATCTGGGATACGAGACCCGTGAGGGGGGCTTCGCAGAACCCCCCTCCTATCCCAGCCAGAAACACTCCCCACTCCACACCCAAGAAAGTATCGGCAAGACTCACCACAAAAAAACCTAAAGCCAGAAACGCCTGGCTTGCCACGAGTACTGGCTTTTTCCCCAGGATATCACAGAGTGCTCCACTGAAAAAGGTAGTCACCACATACGGCAGGTAGTACAGGGCAAAGAGACGCCCTGCCCGGGCCGTGGAGAGTTCAAAAACCTCAATCCACTTAGGCAGGACCGCTCCGGCGATAACCATGGACACGGCCAAAAAGTAGAACGCTATGCCCACGATGAGAGAAAGTCTGAGTTTCTCTTGTCTCCCCATGACGCTCTACTTCCGTCCGCAAAGGAATCGTGCCGCCTGAATGACGTCTTCCACCCGGGGAATAGAATTGTCCTCCAGATAACGGCTGCAGGGTACCGGAGCATCAGCTGCTCCCAGCCGCACAATAGGAGCATCAAGGTAGTCAAAGGCATGCTCCATAATCTGAGTGGCTATCTCCGCTCCAGCTCCCCCGGTCTTGCATCCCTCGTGGACGATGATGACTCGATTGGTCTTCTGCACTGAAGCACAAATGGTCTCAATATCAAGGGGTAGAAGTGTCCGGGGATCTACGACCTCAGCCTCTATGCCCTCCCGGGCGAGAACCTCTGCCGCCTCAAGGGCCACAAGGAGCATCCGTGAATAGGCCACGATGGTGACGTCTTTCCCTTCCCGCTTTATGTCGGCTACGCCAATAGGGATAATGTACTCTTCCTCAGGCACCGGTCCCTTGGTGTTGTAGAGCATCTTGTGCTCGATAAAGAGGATAGGGTTGTCTTCCCGGATAGCTGCCTTCAAAAGCCCTTTGGCATCGAAGGGAGTGGCCGGCATGACGACCTTGAGCCCCGGAACATGGATGAACCAGGCCTCAAGGCTTTGGGCATGCTGAGCACCAGAGGAGCGACCGCAGCCACCTTCGGTACGAATCACCATGGGTACCCGGGCTTTCCCTCCAAACATGTAGCGAATTTTCGCTCCCTGGTTGGCAAGCTGATCCATGCAGAGTGTCATAAAGTCCACGTACATGATTTCTCCCACCGGACGAAGACCGGTTATCGCCGCTCCCACACAGGCACCCACAATGGCTGCCTCAGAAATGGGGGTATTCCGGACCCGCTCGCCTCCAAACTCCTGCCAGAGGCCTCGTGTAACACCATAGGCTCCGCCATAGAGCCCGATGTCCTCCCCAATCAAAACCACGTTTTGATCCCAGTGCATCTCCTCTCGCAGGGCCTCGTTCAAGGCATCACGGTAAGTAATGACACGCATCTCCTTAGAGCCAAAGTCCTTGATGCTGTGGACAACCTTGGTGCCCTTCTTCCGCTCGATTTCGGCAAAGTCCTCTTCCACATAGACGTCTTTGGTAATCTCCTCAAGAGGAGGATAGGGACTGTGCTCGGCAAAGGCGATGGCCTCCTCAATTTCCCTCTCCACCTCCTCGTCAATGGCTTTGAGCTCCTCTTCGGTGGCGATACTCTCCCCAAGGAGCCACTGCCGATACCTTTTGATGGGATCGCGGGCCTTCCACTCCTGCTCTTCCTCCCGTGTACGATAGGCTCGGGGATCATTTTTAGAATGCCCTAAGTACCGGTAAGTTTTGCACTCGATGAGGGTTGGTCCCTCTCCTCGCCGGGCTCTTTCTGCAGCCTGCTCCACCGCCTCTTTCACCGCCAGGACATCCATCCCGTCCACCACCACTCCCGGTATCCCATAGGCCTGGGCTCGCTCTGCAATATCCTGAATGGGAAAGGCCTCCCGTACCGGCATGGACATGGCATAGAGGTTATTCTCGCAGACAAAAACTACAGGAAGCTTCCACACCGCAGCCAGGTTCACCGCCTCGTGGAATGCTCCGGTGTTCACTGCCCCATCCCCGAAAAAGCACACCGTGACTTTTCCAGTCTTTTTGTACTTAGCGGTGAGCCCCGACCCAACGGCAATGGGAATACCTCCCCCCACGATACCATTGGCCCCCAGGTTCCCGGCCGTAAGATCAGCAATATGGAGAGAACCACCCTTCCCCTTGCAGTATCCGTCAATCTTCCCATAGAGCTCGGCCATCATCCGGTCGAGCCTTGCCCCCTTGGCGATGCAATGGCCATGCCCTCGATGGGTTGAGGTGATGTAGTCATCAGGATGAATAGCATAACATGCTCCCACAGCAACCGCCTCTTCACCGATGTAGAGGTGAGTCGTTCCCCGGATTTTGTCCTGGCCGAAGAGGTCGCTTACCGTTTCCTCAAAACGACGAATCCGCAGCATGTCTCTATACATGCCAAGAAGCCGCTCTTTATTCTCCACCAAAGGAGCCACTCTTTCTCGACTCTTCATGCAAGACACCCCCCGTTTTCACTCTTTGAAGCGCAGAATACCACTGTACCACTTCCTTCCCAAAAGGACTCCCCGGGTCGACACCACAGACCTCCCTGAGGACACCCTCAACGCCTTTCTCAGCAAGCATTTTCTGAAGCATCACTGCCTCCTGGTCGTTTTTGTGATCGTAGAGGAGGGCTGCAGCACACCCCCGGGCAATGAAGGTAGGGAAAACTTCCCAGGCCATGCAGAACAAAGCCCCACCAACGAGGCGGTCCTGAGGAGATAGTTTACGCAAGGGGTCTCTCCCCACCCGCTCAACGGTATCCATGAGGGCGGGGTTTGCAAAGCGTTCTTTGAGGTCTACAAGGTAGGTTTTGTGCTCTTCGCGGTCCCAGAAGGGGTACTTTCGGAGGAAGGCTAAGGATACTTCCCTCCAGGCACCCTCAAAAACCTCGGCAATCTCTCTATCTTTAATGGCTTCATGAATGAAGGCATATCCCCGAAGGTATCCCAAATAGGCAAGGATGGCATGGCCCATGTTGTGGAGAAAGAGCTTCCGCTCCACTTCTGCCTCAAAGTACTCGGTTCCCTCAAGCCCAAAGACCTGAGGGATTGCCCCTCGCAGGGCACGAAGGTCAAAGGGAAGTCGAGAGTAGGACTCGGCCACGATACAGAGAGGATCCAGAACCCCAAAGCGTTCCCCCACAACCGGAACCATGCGGGCCACCACCGTGCCCACAAAGCCCACCTTCTCCTTGAGGAACTTTTGCCCTTCCAGAGAAAGAAAACGGGAAACCTCCCCCCGCAAAAGGTCCGGAGCACTCTTAAGGTTCTCGCAAAGAAAGACATTGAGCTCTCTGGGATTCTTCTCTCTTCTTCTCTCCAGGCCCTTGGCCAAAAGCGAAGCCACACCTGCAAGGTTGCGGACTCCCACCGCGGTGAAAACAAGAGAAGAAAGGGCAATTCTTTGTGCCACCTCGTCCTCCTCTTTTGGAGAGAAAGCTTCAATGTCATCAATCACAATGTCTTTCAAGGCTCCGTCCTTTTCAAGAAGGCGCAAAGGGTACGACTTCCGCTCCCTCAGGGCACGAACGAGTTCTTCATTGACCTCCACAAAGACCACCGACATCCCCGACTGCCAGAGGAGATGCCCAATGAACCCTCGCCCGATATTCCCCGCTCCAAACTGCACGCCAAAGGGTTTCATCCCATATCTGCCTCGTGCCTTTTCATGAATTCCATCACTTCTTCAAAACTCCCCACACCCTCTGTGGCTCCTATTTTTTCCACACACATCGCCCCGCAGGCATTGGCAAACTTCCCCACTTCGTAGAGGTCCCATCCCCGGAGATACCCATAGAGAAACCCCGCTGCAAAGGCATCTCCTGCCCCTGTACCGTCTATGGCTTTCACTGGAAAGGGAGGAGCAAGAATTTTCTCTTCCCGAGTCATGATGAAACTCCCCTCTTCTCCCATCTTGAGGGCCACAACCTTTGCTCCAAAGTCGAGAAAGAAAGAGGCAATGTCGGGAAGAGTCTTTTTCCCAGAGATACAGGAGGCCTCGTCCCGATTGGAGATGAAAATGTCCACAAAGGGCAGAACCGGAGAAATGGTGGCGAACCACTTACCCGTATCGTCCCAGGCGGTATCCAGAGAAGTTACAACTTTCAATTCTTTTGCCCGGGCAAAAACCTTCGCTGTTTCCTCTCCATCAAATCCAGGCATAAGGAAGCTTCCGGCCACATGCACGACCTTTGCCCCCCGGATAAACTCATCTCTCACATCCAGAGCTCGCAACCCTTGATTGGCTCCCGGGTAGTGGAGGAAAGTCCGCTCACCTTGACTGTCAAGGAGCACCATAGTGGCCGAGGTATGATATACTGGATCAAAGGAAATCCCTCGGGTATCGATGCCGTGACGTTTGAGGGAATTGATGACCACCTCTCCCAGGTCGTCTTCCCCCACCTTGCCCACCACGAGCACGTCTTCCCCGAGTTTTTTGAGGTCCACGGCGGTGTTGTGGGCACAGCCCCCTACATGAAGCTCCATCTCGGAAACAAGAAGAAGTTTCCCTTTCTCGGGGAACCGCTCAATGGGCCTTCCCATCAAATCTGCCACGAGAATTCCCACACAGGTTATCCAGGACACTCCAATCCCTCCCTTTCTTCCTCGCTCACAATGCTTTGAGCCGTTTCTTCATCGGTGATAAGGATCTTGATGTACTTCCCCCGTAGGGCCCCCCGGATAGCCACCACCTTCTCCTTCCCCCCGGCAATGCCGATGACGTTGCGCATGCTCTTCAGGTCCTCAAGGGGAAGGGCCACGGTGCGCCGATGAAGAGGTGTATCAACGATAACTCCGTTCTGGTCGTAGAACTGGCCGACAATATCTCCGACGGCGCCCCTCTGGCGAAGAAGCTCGAGTTCCTGGTAGTCGATGAAACCGGTGAGAGCGTAAATCGAGTGGCGAGCATCCACCGTTCCTATCCCCACAATGGACCAGTGAGCCTGCCGGGCAAGTTCCAGAGTCTTCTGATTGATTCTTTCACTCAGATAGAAATTACGGACTTCTTCACTCTCCACCACTGCCGGAGCATAGAGATAGTAGCATTCTCCTTCAAAAATCGAGGCCAATTTCTCCCCAATAGTGTAAGGATTCAAAGAGGCCGAAGAGGTGAGGCCACCCACAAGCGTCACGAACTTCAAGCCCTGGGCCCGAGTTTTTCGGATTGAGGACGCCACGCACTTGAGTGTTCTCCCCCAGGCAATGCCCACCAGGTTCCCACTTTGCAGAACCCTCTCAAGGTAGAGGGCCCCTGCTCTGCCTAAAGCCTCAAAGAGGTCCCCTGGGGGAGTGGGGACAACCACCACATCCTCAAGCTGTGGAAAGAGGCCACGAAGTCTCCGTTCAATCGAGAGGCAATTGGCATAGGGAGAGGAGATGGAAATGCGAACAATGCCACACTTTTGCGCCTTATCCAGAAGGCGGGCAACCTTGGGTTGGGAGACTCCAAGACGGCGTGCTATCTCCCGCTGTGTAGCCCCCTCCATAAAGTGCAACCAGGCAACTCGGGTTAGAAGCTCAACATCTTCCGTTCCCATGAATGAATATTCCCATTAAGAATATTTTTGCAAAAACATTCTGGCACAGTGAGGGCCGGTCGTCAACAATCTTAAGGAAAAAGAATAAAAATTCAGCTCTATCTCCCAGAGGCTAAAGCAAGCACAAATACCTTGCCACACCCCGCTCTTTTCAGGGTCTGGGCAAGGCTTGCTACCGTAGCTCGGGAGGTGAGGACATCATCAACGATGAGGATGTTTTTTCGATGCACACTCTCTTTATCCTCTACCTGAAACGCTCCCTGAACATTTCTGCGTCTCTCTTTCATGCTCAATCCTGTCTGAGGAAGGGTGGGTTTTATACGGTTCACACCTTTTGTGAGCAGGGGCAGCTGAAAACTCCGGCCTACCTCCTGGGCAAGGAGAAGCGATTGGTTGAAACCGCGTTCCTTCTCCCGCCAGGGATGGAGAGGAACAGGAAGAACACAATCCACCTGGCACAAAAAGGGATTTGCTTCACAGTACTCTACAAGGAGGCCTCCGAAAAACTTTGCCAGGGACACCACTCCGGCGTACTTAAAAGCATGCAGGGCTTCCCGGAGGGGAGAAGCGTACACAGCCACTGCTCGAGCATACTCAAAGGGGAAGGAGAAGCGGCGGCAGTGGTGACACACAAGGGCTCGAGGACAGGGCAATGCCCTCCCACAACGAAGGCATATGGCCTCCCTAAAATAGACGATCCTCGCCTGACATCCCTCGCAAAGAGGAAAAGGGAGAAGTTGCGAAACATACGTCCCACAAACCACACAGTGCTGGGGAAGGAAAAAATGGAGTACCCCTTCCACTCTGGATCCTCTTCTCCATCCTCACGGAGAAGCCTTTTGCCCTCTGCGAGTATTTTCCTATGTCAAAGTCTCTCAAATTTGAACTCGACGGACCACTCCGGGCGACAGCGACAGATCCTCAACTCCCCCAATGCCTGCCAAAACACAGGTCTCCATGAGTACCCAAGGGTTATTCTATCTCACGTCCTTGAAAAGCATAGCCTCCTGAAAAATTTCGACTAAAATCGCTCAAAGAAAGCGAGAAAAAAGCGCAATGCAAAGGGGAACAAAGAGAGAGTGTACGACACCACTTACCACCCCCAGAGGAACAAGTCTTCCCCTGCTTATGCGGGAAAGGAGTCCCAAGGTCGTGTCCATGCTTGTGGCACCACCCAAAGCCACCGCTGCCCATCCCCCCAGCACTCTATACACCCATCCTACCCCGAAGAGGGTTATAATCTCCCGAAAAACATTAACCATAAAGGCTAAAAGGCCCAGAAAGGGATCTCCCAGGCGGGCCAAAAGCACCCCAGAGAGGGAGTACCAGCCAAATCCCGAGGCTACACTCAGGCTCTCTGCCACTCCAAGAGAGGAGAAGGCCGCTACCCCCAGAGCTCCCAAAAGGCTTCCTCCCATGGCCACAAGAGGAAGAAGAAATACCCCAAAGCCCATCTTTTTTGCCTCCCGGAATGCTTCATCGCTTGAGGCCAGTTCCACGCCCACTCCAAAGACGAGCATAAGGAGTGCTCCATCGAATATACCGTCAAGATAGAGAGAAAAAGAAGCAGGGAGAAGGCCGAAAAAACCGCAGAGGAAACCTAAAAGGAGACTGACAAAAACCACTACCGTCATTTTGTCCTTCCCTTGAAGAGCCGCTCAAAGACACCCGCCAGCATCGAAGCCCCCACTCCTGAAGCAAAGGCACAACCCAATGCCAGAGACCCCAAACGGGGGAATTCCCGACGGAGAGACTCGTCCATTCCCAGGCGCATGCCCATGGCAAAAAGCAGGAAAAAGAGTCCCCCTGTGGTGAAGACCCTTCCCACTTTTCGAAGAAAAAGAGATTTCTGCCCTATCCTCCCCACAAAGAAACCACACAAAAGGGCAAGAAGAATTCTCCACACACCTATGAACCTTCCGGCGTCTCAAGGACAACGCCCTCGTATTTCCTCAAAATACTGCTCCGCCACCGCAAAAAGGCTTCCTCAACATGCTGTAGAGTGACGCCCTCCTTCCCCTCAAGGAGCCCTTCAAGAAGGTTCTTTATCCCTTGAGCTTCTCGATCAGGAGGACGAAGGGAACGCACAAGGTAAGAGGGAGGAAGCACCCCCCTTTGGGCCCCCACAATGATATCCCGCACTCTGTTGTGGAAAAGAATCACACTCTCCAAGGAAGCACTATCTCGGGCTAACCCTGGGATGAAAAAGGAGGCCACGGCAAACGCCACAAAGGCTATACACGCTCCATAGAGAACCTTCTCCCCACCTCGTTTCCAGGAGAAAGGCGAAACTCCCGGAGCAATGGCCCATCCCAGCCCCATACCGGCCAATAACCCTCCCACATGAGCGGCATTGTCGATGGCCGGAACGGTGAAACCGATGAGGAGATTGATGAGAATGAAGGGAAGAATGCTCATGCCCAGTCTGTTCAAAGAAGTATTGCGATACTTCAGGCCACCGGCAAAAAGTACCCCGGCAAGTCCAAAAATGGCCCCACTGGCCCCCACACCCACTTGTCTGAAGTTCACCAAGAAAGAAAGCAGGCTCCCCGAAAGACCACAGATAATGTACACAATGAAAAACTTTCGATACCCGTATATCCCCTCAACGAGTCTGCCAAGCTGAAAGAGAGCATAGGTGTTAAAAAAGAGATGCCACACATTTCCATGGAGAAAAACGCAGATGAGGAGCCGTTGCCACTCCCCAGCAGCGATAAGAGGACCGTACTTTGCCCCGAGGCGCAAAAGATTAGAAAGAGTAAAGCCACCGCTTGCCACGGTGGCTACAAAAAACACCAGGTTAAAAACAATGATCGGATAGAGCATCAGGAAGAGACCTTACTGAGCGCCTCCTCTACGTCCTTTCTCAGCACTTCATCAGTTGCAAGGTACTGGTTGATCTCCCCCGAGAGCTTGATGAGGAGATAGAGCCAGTAGATGGCAAAGGTAACGATACTTAAAATGATGAAGAGGATAATGTTTCGACGGGGAATGCGAAACACCCGACCCCCCAGGCGCACGCTGTACCTATCCTCAAGATACTGGTAGAGTTTATCTTTGAGATCCGAGAGTTTTCCAGTAGAGCGGAATATATGGTGAAGATATACGGCAAGAAAGATGAACGCCAATATGTTGAACACAAAACCGTACATTCCGGTGAAGAGCCCAATGAGGTAGAACACAAGATACAACCAGAAGGGCCACATCTGTATCGCAAATTCTTCGGCCCGGTTAAGGAAAAACCCGATTTCTCCCCGCAGAGGATCCTCAAGGCGTTCTTTGAGATTCTGAAACACATCCTTGGTGTTCTGCACGTTGCGATTTATGGCTCTTGCCCACTGGTACAAGACGAGAAATTGGAAAATGGCCGCCAAAACCCCAAAAACCACTACCAATCCCAAGGAACCTACCGCCGCACCCGCCTGGAGCGTTGCTGCCGAGATAAGTCCGGCCAGGGTAAACACCACAGCAAGAATTACAAAAACAACCGCCAGAACCGCAAGGGACATACTGACTCTCTCTTCTTCCAGAAACCTTGAAATCGTCATCCTTTCTCCCCCCTTTTCTTGTATTGTAACAGCTTCTTGGGCCTCTGGGTATCCTCCAGGCTCCTATTCCCCGATAATTTTCACCAGTACCCTCTTGGGTCTTTTCCCGTCGAACTCCCCGTAGAGCACCCGCCCCCAGGGACCAAGGTCGAGTTTTCCCTCAGTCACCGCGACGACCGCCTCCCGTCCCATGATGGCTCGCTTGAGATGAGCATCGGCATTGTCTTCACCCACGTTGTGGCAGTACTGACTGTGGGGTTTCTCCGGAGCAAGCTTCTCAAGCCAGTGCTCAAAATCCTCGCACAGCCCCTCTTCATCGTCGTTGACAAAGACGCTGGCGGTGATATGCATGGCGCTGCAGAGAAGAAAGCCCTCCCGAATACCGCTCTCTCTGAGGCACTCCTCAAGGAGGGGAGTAATGTTCACAAGGGCCCGGCGGGTGGGAATGGTAAACCAGAGTTCCTTTCTATAGCTTCGCACGGGACCTCCTCAGAACCCGAGAAAAAATTTTGGCGGAGAGGGAGGGATTCGAACCCTCGAGGCGGATTTTCGTCCGCCTAATCGCTTAGCAGGCGATTGCCTTCAGCCCCTCGGCCACCTCTCCAGAACCACAACCTTTGAAAAAATTGTAACAGCGCAAAGGCCAAAAGGCAATAGGCGCTACAAAAACTCGAGAGCCCGTCTTTCTCACTCTTTTTCCAGTTTCTCTTTCATACCTGCCAGATCGGCCTCAAGCTCTTCCAAACTGAAGTTCAAGTCAAGGTATGCCGCTACGTACTCCTCACCCTTCCTTGGGCCGTCCTCAATAACCTGCCAGAGTTTATAGGCTACCCGATAGAGATTCGGACCGACTTCTTGAGCATTGGCCATAAGCTCAATTCGTCCCTTTTTGTAAAACCAGGATAAAAACTCAGGATACAGCAAGCGATACTCTGCAAGTACCTTTTGTCTGCGGGCCTCTTCATCCTCAACTGGTGGCGGGAGATCCGGCGGAATGTTCGCTCCTTCTGAAGCCGGACCAACAAGAGGGTCGACTCTGACTTCAAAGATCCCTCTTTCCTGGAGGTTTCGGCCTGAGCAGGCACTATGTACACCCTGCTCCAGGCAACGGCAAGGACCTCCTTTGTATCAAGGCCTTTCACCTCTACCCGGATGCGGTACTCTCTCTTTCGCATACACGTGAGAAAAAGAGGTCCCCTCCGTCTCTTCCACACCCCCATCACCAAAATCCCAAAGGTACGTCACCCGAGGTGGACAATTGTGCGTCACCGCGTAGAACCCGTATTTTTCTCCCGCAAGACCACTCAAGCTCTCCGGACGGAGTTCAAGGGAAGGCACGACGAAATCCTCATCCCGCCGACATCAAGAAGAAGACTCACCTGCCTCACCGGGCTCCCGGAAGGTAAGGGAATTCTTCCCTCGACAATTCCTTTCCGGATTGAAATCGCCCCCGAAGGGGGTTCCATGGGCTCTCCATTGATCGTCACGACGACGTTTTCGTCCTCAGGAAGAGTGAAGAAGAGAGGCTCATCGTAAACTCCCCAAGGAGCATGTACCACCCGTCCCTTCAGGAGACCGATGCTCTCACTCTCTTTCTCCTCGACAAGGAAAGAATCAAGAAGACCTCTATCCTGGGCACAAACCACTCAAGAAGCTTCTCACCGGCAGCCACGGCCGCGAGGATCAAACGCTGATCGGAACAGCAGTTTTCATCGATCAACAGTTCTTCTTGGGTAACCCGAACCAGGCGCAGTTCCCCGAGGTAATCATTCCGATAGTACCCATACTTCTCATCGAATTCGAGGGTCTCCAGGCGTGGAGAGGAGTATTCAGGCATACCTTTGGCATTGGTGAATCCCCGGCCTGAAATCCTTTCGGTACCGGCCACAGTATTAAGAGAAGTAGTTCCTGTTCGTGTACCTTGCCACAATGTCAAAGAGCTGCAGTACTCTCAAGAACCCCGGTTCTTCCCCGGAGATGGAGTCCATCTCCAAAAGTAAACCTGGATCCGCCCAGCCCAAAGACTTCTCGACAACCCCCTCGTCAACATACGTCCTGTAGGGATCGGCAGGTACTTTTTAGTGACGGACTGTACTACACCTGGATGAGAATCATCTCGGACATGGACGAGAACCATCATGCCGGCCAGAAGATGCACAATCTCCCCCAGCGACCACCAGGCAGCAACAAAGAGTTTTTTCCTTTTCTCGAAAGCGAGGAACCAAAAAGGCCCGTCACGAACTCCACTCCCCTTTCAAGAGAATAAGGAGAGTGCAATGCTCCCCACCATTGAACGTCCACTTTGGGGTTCCACCCCATGACCAAAGAGTTAACCATTCATCAACGTAGTCTGTAAGGTATGTCGCCCCCGATTTGCCCCCACAGGATCATAAAAGTGGCGGAGCGGCATGTGGCATTCCGGCTCATCGGCCGTATAGCCACCCTCTTTCACCCACCGGTACACCTGCCTTCCCTCTCCTTGAATATCTTTCATCCGGTTACCCGGTTGTACTACCGTGATTCCAGTCAAGCAACTTCCTTCTAAAAATCATACTTTTCCAGAATTAGATCGCCTTGGGACTCGTTGATGAATGCCTGGATTGCAAAAGCATTGATAGCCCAATGAGGTCCACAAGACACGATCCATTCTCAATTATCGTTGTTGTGAGAGTGGGCCGATGCTGGAAAAAACACCAAAAAGAAAACACAAAGGAAGATTTTCGCCGCGCTTTTTGGAGTAGACTTCACACAAATCTTCCCTCCCAAAAAGAATGTCTTTTAAAGAAGTTCGTGCCCACCACATCTCCTCTTGCCACCTTCTGTCGCCTTTTATGGTAAGGAGGGGAGTTGGCAAAGAAGAAAACCAAACTATGTAAAAACGCTATCAGAAAAAGGAAGCCTTACCAAAAGGCTGTAAGGTTGTAAAGAAGTTCTCTGTGGGTAAGAGCCAGAATGTTAGGCATAAAGAGAGAGATACGATTGGGTAATGGAGGAGGGTTTTGTTCAGGA
>CAYRSB010000025.1:0-21636 GCA_964426875.1 uncultured Atribacterota bacterium | reverse complement strand
GGCAGAAATGGAGAGGATTACAAAAAATATTCCTACAATAGGTTGACACTGTCACCAACTCGGGAGGCGTTTTGTTTTTGCGTGGAGAGTGGTACAATGGAGGTAGAAAAAAAGGGGGGATTTTTGTGGCAAAAGCTCTGGATGAATTCAAAGAGTTCATAAGCCGTGGTAACGTAATTGACCTTGCGGTGGGTATCATCATAGGTACCGCCTTTGGTGCCATCATCAGGTCCCTGGTTTCCGACGTCATTATGCCACCCATCGGGCTCCTTTTGGGGAAGATTGATTTCTCCAACCTCTTCCTGGTCCTGAAGGAGGGAGATAAGCCCGGACCCTACTATACCATCGCCTCAGCTCAGGAGGCCGGGGCGGTGACTCTGAACTACGGGATGTTCATCAATAACATCGTTACCTTCCTGATCGTTGCCATAGCCATCTTTTTTATGGTTAAGGTGATCAATCGTCTGCGTCGTGAAAAAGCGGTTGCCCCACCGCCGCCCACAACCAAAGAATGCCCCTTCTGCTTCACCGCCATTCCCATCAAAGCCGTCCGTTGTCCGAATTGCACTTCCGAATTGCCCAGGTAACTCCTTGCGCATTGGTGTCTTGAAAAGCTCATCGAAAACGGGGCAGGGGTACACCCTGCCCCTCCTGTTTGGAGGATACTCAAGAAGACTCTGATGGAGCTGGGTATGGCAGGTTGGGTCTTTTCCGGTGGGGATAGTCTTGTCGGCTTCGGCCTTTACCATCTTTGAGTATCGTTAGCTAAGTCTGAGGTTGCTAAACCCTTGACAGGGTGGGAGAAGGGCCGTACAATGGGAAAAAATCAAAGTTTTTCAGCACCGATAGAGAGTCAGAACTGTATTTTTTTTCTTTTGCACAATCCCAAGAGGTGAGGTTTGTGATGGAAGGGCCAATTAAGGTTTTCAAAGGGGAGAAGCGTTTCGTCGAGGACTTCCCTAAGATCGGTATTCGTCCCACCATTGACGGGCGCTATGGTGGGGTGCGGGAATCTCTGGAAGGACAAACCATGCGTCTTGCTCGGGAAGTGGCTGAATTCCTCGAGAACAACCTCTTTCTTCCCAATGGTGAGCGGGTACAGTGTATTGTGCCTCCGCGGTGCATCGGTGGAGTGGTCGAGGCAAGGATGGTCGACGAGCTCTTTCGTAAGGAGGGAGTAGGGGTTTCCATTACCGTAACTCCCTGCTGGTGTTACGGCTCGGAAACCATGGATATGACTATAGACATACCCAAGGCGGTGTGGGGATTCAACGGTACCGAGCGCCCCGGGGCGGTGTATCTTGCGGCAGTTGCTGCAGCCCATGCTCAAAAAGGTCTCCCGGTTTTCAAAATCTACGGGAAAGATGTCCAGGACAAAGACGATACCACCATCCCCCAGGATGTTCAGGAGAGACTCCTGCGCTTTACCAGGAGTGCTATGGCCGTGGCCGTGATGAAGAATAAATCTTACCTCTCTGTGGGCAATGTGTCCATGGGCATTGCCGGTTCCATTGTGGATCCTGATCTCTTTGAAGACTACCTGGGGATGCGGATTGAGTACGTGGATATGTCGGAGATTATCCGGCGCATTGAGGAAAAAATCTACGATGAAGAAGAGTTCGATCGGGCCATAAAGTGGGTGAAAACATACTGTCAGGAGGGTGACGATCCCAATCCTCCTGAAAAGAGAGTCGATCGCCAGACCAAAGACCGGGTGTGGGAATTCGTGGTGAAGATGGCCCTCATCACCAGAGATCTCATGGTGGGAAATCCCAAACTTGCCGAGAAAGGGTACCCTGAGGAGAGCATGGGACACAACGCCATCCTTGCCGGGTTTCAGGGACAGCGTCAGTGGACCGACCACTTCCCCAACGGAGATTTCATGGAGGCCATCCTCAACTCTTCCTTCGATTGGAACGGTTTGAGAGCTCCCTATCTCCTTGCTACCGAGAATGACAGCCTCAACGGGATATGCATGCTCTTTGGGTATCTTCTCACGAATACCGCCCAGATTTTTGCCGACGTGCGCACGTACTGGAGCCCGGAAGCCGTCAAGCGGGTGAGCGGATGGAAGCCCGAGGGATTGGCCCAGAACGGTTTCATCCATCTCATCAACTCAGGGGCTGCTGCCCTTGACGGTACCGGGGAAGAGGAGATCGACCATCAACCGGCCATAAAGCCCTTCTGGGAAATCACTCCTGAAGAGGTGGAAAGGTGTCTTAAGGCCACTCGATTCTGCTATGCTGATTTGGGCTACTTCAGAGGAGGAGGGTTTTCAAGCCAGTTCACCACCCGTGGGGGTATGCCGGTTACCATTTCCCGCCTGAACCTGGTGAAAGGGTTGGGCCCGGTGCTCCAGATTGCTGAGGGGCACACCATAACCCTGCCCCCTGAGGTTCACCGAATGCTCAATGAGCGGACCAACCCCACCTGGCCCACTACCTGGTTTGTTCCCCACCTCACCGGGAGAGGGGCCTTCACCAGCGTCTACTCGGTGATGGAGAACTGGGGAGCCAACCACTGTTCCGTCTCTTACGGGCACGTTGGGGATCTCTTTATCACCCTGGCTTCCCTTTTGCGCATACCGGTGTGCATGCATAACGTGGAGAGGGAGAGAATCTTCCGACCCAGTGCCTGGAGTGCTTTTGGTACTGAGGACCTGGAGGGTGCCGATTTCAGAGCCTGTCAGAACTTTGGGCCGCTCTATAAGAAGTGAGCTTTGGAGAACAATAAGGGGCAAAGAGAGTCAATAACCAAGGAGGCTTCGCCGCGAAGCCTCCTTGGTTATTGACTCTACCTTCATAATCTTCCAGCTTACCTGATGTAGGTGATGACGTCTCTTCTTCGAGGCGGAGGGGAAGGGTTTTCTTTTGCCTTATATCCTAAGGTTACGGTGCAGACATAGGTGTAGTCTTTGGGGACGCCGAGCTCTTCTTTGAGCCTTTCGCCCTGCTCGGATGTGAAGGCGAATTCGGGAAGAGCCATGATGCACGATCCCAGGTTGAGGGACTCGGCGGCAAGAAGCATGTTTTGCGCTGCCAAAGCTGCATCGATGGTAGCAAACCTTGCATTCCTGTCGACAAATATAAAAATGACAGTGGGTGCATTGTAGAAGACGTTGAAATCGGGATTTTTGGCCCGCTCCACAAGAGGAGCGATGCCTGAAGCAAGAATATTTTCTCTAGCCGCCTCTGCTATTTTCCGGAGTAAATCCCCGTTTTGGACTGCAACGAAATGCCACCTTTGCTGGTTTGTGGCGCTGGGAGCATATAGGGCCGACTCAAGAATTACCTGGAGCTCGTTTTCTGGAATTTGTTCTGGCCGGTACGACCTTATGCTTCTTCGCCTTCTGATGGTGGCGATAACCTCGTTCATAGGTGCACCTCCTTGAGCAAGAAAGGTCGAGAGTATTATAAGGGTTTTTCACCCCGGGCATATGTCTTTAAAAGATGAAGAAATCTCGGGGGTAGAGACCGAGCTGGATTTTTGGACTTCTTGACAGAGGGGAGTCATTGCTTTGTAATGAGAGCATATATGTGCTTTATTCATATAGAGTAACAAATCCTGTAGAAAGGGGAGAAAGTGGTAGTGTGCCAGGCTCACGAGCACCGCGAATGTCCCGGGTTTCGGGTGGAGCGATTCGTCCAGCCCTGTCTCCTTTTGCTCCTTGCCCGAAAAAGGGCTCATGGGTATGAGCTCCTGGAAGGACTGCAGAATCTCTTCTTTCAGAAAGAAGCCCTCGACCCAAGCCTTGTTTATCGGAGCCTCCGGAAAATGGAAGAGGACGGTCTCATTCTCTCGGAGTGGGTGACGGGTGGTCCTGGGCCGGCCCGCCGGGTTTACACGATCACCGGGAAGGGTGAGGCGGCCCTAAGCTTGTGGGCGGAGCACATTCGAAAGCAGCTACAGCGTTTCGAAACCTTCCTTAGGGAGTATTCCGGTATCCTCGAGGGGAGGGAAGGCCATGAGTGATCTCTCAACGTACCTCCTCTATGCCTTTGCCCTTGCTTGGTTTTTCTTTTCCCTGGTGCGAGACCGGAAAAAAACCGAACAGGCCCTGCGCCAGGCGTGGAAGAGTTTTCTGGGCATTCTTCCTCCCTTTGCCTTCCTCATTCTTTTGCTCTCCCTGGTGGTGGTTTTTCTTCCTCAAGAGGCCGTTGCCCGATTCCTGGGGGAGAAGAGTGGATTTTTGGGGTATTTTATCGCCTCGGTTGTGGGGGCGGTGACGCTTATCCCTGGGTTTGTGGCCCTTCCCATGGCCAAATTGCTCCTTGAGCATGGTGCGGGAGTGGCACAGATGGCGGTTTTCATCTCCACCCTCATGATGGTGGGAGTGGTGACGGCGCCCCTTGAGGCACGGTACTTCCGTTTCCGGGCCACTCTGTGGCGAAATCTCTTAGCCTATTTCTACTCTTTTCTTGTGGGGTATGCGGTATGGATAGCCTTCTTTTTGGTGCGGCGATGAAGCGTATTCTGCGGGAGTATCTGGGGTCTTTGGTGACGCTTGGAGTATGCCTCGTGGTCCTCAAATTTTCTCCCACCTTGGGGAAGAGGGTGTTCCAGGTTGTCTTTCGAAACGTCCTCTTCATGCTCAGCGTCATTCCACCTATTTTTATTCTGGTAGGGCTTTTCGATGTGTGGGTTCCTAAGGAGAAGGTGATGAAACACCTGGGAGATACCTCAGGATTTGTAGGAACGACGATTTCCCTTGCCTTGGGGGCCTTCACTGCCGGACCACTTTATGCGGCTTTTCCGGTAGCTGAGGTGCTCCTCAAAAAAGGGGTGAGCCTCAAAAATGTCTGGATTTTCCTGGGGGCCTGGTCGACGATGAAGATTCCACTGCTCCTTTTTGAGTTACACAATCTGGGGGCACTCTTTGCCCTACCTCGCTATTGCATGTCGTTTCTCGGAGTTCTTGGCATAGCCTGGGTTTTAGAGCGAGTCATAGATCCAGAGGAGAAGAGGCTTATACGTCTACCCTTTACGGAAGAGTGGAGAAAAACCAGAGAGTCCGATATAATGGGAAAACAGATTCTCTAAGAGAAGAAGGAGGGACACACTATGCCTCCCGTAGAGATACGCCCGGGGATTTTCTGGATTGGAGTGAACGACCATACCACTGATCTCTTCGAGGGTCTCTGGCCCATAACCAAGGAGGGGGTGTCGTACAATTCCTACCTGGTGGTGGACGAGAAGCGGGCCATCATCGACCTTGCCAGGTCCCTTAAAACCGACGACTTCATCACCCAGATCGAGGAAAAGACCCCTCTTGCCAATCTTGACTATATCGTCCTCAACCACATGGAACCGGACCACACCGGTACCCTCAAGGTTTTGCGAAAACTCGCCCCCTCGGCCACCATCCTTTGCTCCCCTCAGGCCAAAGACATGGTGGCGGCTTTCTACGGCATCACCGAGGGTGTGCAAGTCGTTCAGGATAAAGATGAGATATCCCTGGGGAGGAAGAAACTCAAATTCTTCCTCACCCCCATGGTCCACTGGCCGGAAACCATGGTTACGTATGAGGTAGAGTCCCAGGTTCTTTTTTCCTGTGATGCCTTTGGGGGGTATGGAGCACTCCAGGGAGTGGTTTTCGACGATGAATGCACCCAGTTCGATTTCTACCTCCGAGAGTCCCTTCGCTACTACGCAAATATCGTGGCCAAATACAGTCCCATGGTCCTCAAAGCCATTGAGAAGCTCTCTTCCCTTCCGGTAGCGGTTGTGGCTCCCTCCCACGGACTCATCTGGCGGAGGGAACCAGGGCGTATCGTAGAGCTCTACCGGACGTGGGCTCAGTATGCCCAAAGCGGTGGGGAGGTGGGGGTAACGGTGCTTTATGGGTCGATGTACGGGAACACCGAGATGATGGTGGAAGCCCTGGCCCAAGGCATTGCCGAAAGCGGTGTTAGAATAGAGATGTTTGATGCCCGGAGGGTTCACTCAAGCTACATCCTTGCCTCTCTCTGGGAGAAGAGGGGGGTAGCAGTGGGGGCACCGACCTATGAGGCTGGGCTTTTCCCACCGGTGGCAGAGGTTCTCAATCTTGCCCTTCGCAAAGACATGAAGCACAAGAGGGCAATGTACTTAGGGAGTTTCGGTTGGACGGGAGGAGCAAAGAGAGAAATCGAAAAGCTCTTTGAGGCCCTGGGATGGGAAAGGGTTTCAGTCTTTGAGTTTCGGGGTGGTGGTGGAAAGGAAGATATTCAAAGAGTTAAAGCCCTGGGAAGGGAATTCGGGGAACACATCAGGGGTTAGAAGAGGAAATTAAAGCAGAGAGGAGGAGGCCTATGTTGAGCAAGCGTCTCGAGGAAGCGGTGAACGAGCAGATTAAGAATGAGTTCTACTCGGCATATCTTTATCTCGCTATGGCGGCCCAGTGTGAGGCCATGAACCTCAAGGGGTTCGCCCAGTGGCTCAAGGTGCAGGCCAAGGAGGAACTTTCTCATGGCATGCGTCTCTTTGAGTTCCTCAACGACCGGGGAGGACGGGTAGTGCTGCGGGCCATTGAGCAACCCCCTGCAGAATACCCTTCCCTCAAGGCCATGTTTGAGGCAGTCCTGGAGCATGAGAAGAAAGTCAGCGGAATGATCCACAGGCTCTACGAGTTTGCTCGGGAGGAAAAGGACTATCCCCTCATGACGCATCTTGCCTGGTTCATCGACGAGCAGGTGGAGGAAGAGAAGAATGCTACCGAAATCGTCGAGTACCTGAAGATAGCGGGAGAGGGAGCGGGGTTGCTGGTACTTGATGCCCGAATGGGAGAACGAAAAGACTGAGGGGTGTACCCCTCAGTCTTTTCGTTTCCGGTAGCACAGAGCCCGGGCTAAGGCTACAAGGTTTCCCTCCTCATCGTGGGCTTCGATGTCGTAGATTCCGGTTCTTGTCGTCAGGGTCCTTTCTTTGGCCTCGGCAGTGATCCACCCCTCAAGCACTGGCTTCACATAGTGCACGGTAATGTTCATGGCCACGGCATCTTCCACATGGGAATTACAGGCCAGTTCAAAAGCCTCATCAAGCAGAGAAAAGAGTGCCCCACCATGGAGAGTGGCAAAGATGTTTTGGAAACGGGGCTCTACCTTCATCCGAACCCGGGCATAGCCCTCTTGAAGCTCCTCAAGCTTCATGCCCAGAAGCTGGGCGTATCCCTCGTGGGTGAATCGCTCTCGAAGGAGAGTGATTTTGTCCATCACCGGCACTCCTCAAAAAGCCTGGGGATGATTCTTGAGAGGGCTTCAGCAAAGGCTCTATTGCCCTCCCGGTCCCAGTGGATACCGTCCTTTTCGCTTGTTCGGACCACTTCCTGGGCATCGAAGAAGTGGCACCCCAGGCATTCTGCCTGCAGACGGTAGAGAAAGCCGAGTCTTTTTGATTTCTCTTCTCCCCCGGCAAAAATTCCCATCTCTTCCGACAGGGGACCTATGGGGGGTGGAGCGATAAGAAGAACAAGCGGAGCCTTACCCTCCTTCCCGGCATCGCTTCTTCTTATAATCTTCACCAGCTCCCCGGCGCTTTGAGCAATGTCGGCTGGGGAGAGGTGAAAGCGGTCCTTGAGGTCGTTTGTCCCGAGCATCACCACGACACAGTCCAGGGGGTGATGGGACTCAAGGAGCATGGGGAGATGACGTCTTCCGTTTTTGTCCCCCTCGATGGGGTCGTCAAACCCTGTGGTTCTTCCGTTTAACCCTTCCTCAATGACTTCGTACCCCTCACCTAAGAGCTCTTTAAGAATTCCCGTCCAGCGCTCCTCTGGCAGGAAGCGTTCCCCGTTTTCCGGATTCCATCCCCAGGTGAGGGAATCACCAAAGCAGAGAATGCGTTTTCTGGACATCGGAGGCACTCCTTTTTTCTGAGCATACCAGGAAAAGCAGGGCTTCGTAAAGGGAGCAATCGGGAAAAAGGAGGTTACGGATGGCCAAAAAAGGAGTACAATATCTGGGGGGAAAGAGTATGGTTCGGGATCCGGAAGAAAAACTTATCCTCTTGGGGAGTGAAGCGCGCTTTGATCTCTGCGGGTCGTGCTTTGGAGGGGAATCGAGGATACGGAATCCTCGGGGAGGGTGGATTTACCCGGTGGCCCTACCGGATGGCCGAAGGGTTCCGATGCTCAAAATCCTCCTCTCCAATGTGTGCATTCACAACTGCCTCTACTGTGCCAATCGCATTGGACGAAAGGTAAAGCGGGCTTCCTTCACCGCTTCTGAGCTTGCCCGCCTCTTTGTGGAGTTTTATAGAAAGGGTTTGGTGCAGGGACTCTTCTTGAGTTCGGCCGTTTTCCGGGAAGCTCCTCATGCTATGGGAGAGATGATCAAGGTGGCGGAGATCCTTCGCTACCACTACCGATTTAGGGGTTACATTCATCTCAAAATTCTCCCAGAAGTGGGTTTCGACTTTGTGGAGGAAGCGGCAAAACTGGCCACCCGGATTTCAGTAAACCTTGAGGCCCCTTCTCCTGAGTACTTGGCCCGCATCGCTCCGGAGAAGGATTTCGGGAAGATTTTTGAGAAGTTCCTCTGGTTTCGAAGGCTCAGAGAAAAGGGTGGGGGCATGCCGGCAGGATTCACCACCCAGTTTGTGGTGGGAGCGGCCAGGGAAAAGGACCGGGACATTCTCAAAATGACGGCTGCCCTCTACCGGGAATTTGGAGCTTCCCGGGTGTACTACAGTGCCTTCCAGCCTGTGGTGGGAACCCCTCTTGAGGAGTTTCCCTCTGCCTCCACCTGGCGAGAGCACCGTCTGTACCAGGCGGACTTCCTCCTCAGGAGATATGGCTTCTCTTACGAAGAGCTACCCTTTGCCGATGACGGTAACCTTGAACTGGCACGGGACCCCAAAACCCTCTGGGCTCTGCAGCATCCAGAGTATTTTCCGGTGGAAGTGGGGCGGGCATCCTATGAAATCCTCGTCCGGGTCCCCGGCATCGGTCCTCTGACGGCAAAGAAAATTCTTGAGCTTCGGGGGGAGGGGACAAAGATTACCCCCGAGGTTTTGGTGCGCTTGGGAACTTCTGCCCGGAGGGCTCTGCCTTTTCTCCTCTTTGAAGGGAAGAGGGCAAGGGCAGTTTCTCAGCTCTCTTTCTTTGAGGAAGCAGTCCTCGTGTGAACAAATTCTTGTAAGAAGACAAGGAGTATCTCCCTCTCCGGGGAGGGAATGTCCGACCACCTTTCGGCGGCGAAACCGAAGCGGGGAGAGAGGACCACCTGAAAGAGGGGGAGGGGCGTGTCTCCCCCCTCCCCGGCGATGTACGACCAGCGTTTACCCAGAATCTCGGCAAACCACACCCGCACCCTGTAGCGCTCAAAGATCGCTGAAGCCATCCGCGAAAGTGCTGGGATGAGGTCTTCTTTCTCAATGTCCTTCTGCAGAGTCGAAAGCCACTCTTCAAATGCGGAGGTCTCTCTCTCCATGCTCAATCCGGGTGAGGTATTCCTTCACCACAGGTTTTAGACTCTCGTCCAGCTCTTCGAATTTCTTTCTGATGAGCTCCTCACCAATCTTTCGGGTCTTGGGAGAGGCATAGTCTAAAAGGTACTCCCAGAAGGTAAGGATGGCGTTGGGCATGCAGAAGTGATGGATTTTGCCCTTCTTGGCGATGGCCATAAAGTACTTCCCGGTTCTCCCACAGCGGTAGTCCGCGGTACAGAAAGAGGTAATGTAGCCCATCTCGGCCAACTCCCGTACCACTTCGTCTAAAGAACGGGGATCGCCGATGGCAAACTGCTGGCGTTCGAGTTCCTGCTTTGTGTATCTCTCACTGTAGGCCCCAATACCGATGCGGGTTGAGGCATCGGTCTGGGTGCAGCCCACGGGGATAACCTCTCGGCGAACGGGGGCCGGTTCCCGGGCGGTGATGATCATTCCGGTGTAGGGGACAGAAAGGCGGATTACGGCCACCAGCCTCTTGAAGTCCCGGTCGGATACCTTGTAGCGGGTTTCCTGTACAAAAGGAGTGTTGATGGCCGGCTCAAGGCGGGGGAAAGAGATGGTGTGCGGTCCTACTCCACCAAAGTGACGTTCGAGGTCTATGGTGTGGTAGAGAAGTCCCATGACTTCGAATTTCCAGTCGTAGAGTCCAAAGAGGGCTCCGATGGCCACGTCGTCGATCCCTGCTTCCTGGGCCCGGTGTAGAGCATAAAGGCGCCAGCGGTAATGGGCTTTGATGGTGCCCTCGGGATGTACCTTTTTGTATGTCTCGTGGTGGTACGTCTCTTGGAAAACCTGGAAGGTTCCGATGCCCACCTCTTTGAGGACCTTAAGCCGGGCGATGTCCATGGGGGCGGCATTGACGTTCACCCGCCGGATTTCTCCATTCCCCGCCTTGGTCTCGTACACCGTCTGGATGGTTTTGGCGATGTAGTCCACATCGGAGAGGGGGTGCTCTCCATAGACCATGATAAGGCGTTTGTGGCCCAGGGAAACCAGAGCTTCGGTTTCCCTCCGTACCTCCTCAACGGTGAGTTGTCTCCGCTTCTGCAGATGGTTTTCCCGACGAAAACCGCAGTAGAGACAGTTGTTGACGCAGAAGTTGCTGCAGTAGAGGGGGGCAAAGGTGACGATGCGATCGCCGTAGACCCGGCGTTTTACTTCCCCTGCAGCCTGGAAAATCTCTTCCCAGAGCTCTTCATCCTCCACGTTGAGGAGGGTAGCTGTCTCCTGGGGCTTAAGGCGCTCCAGGGACAAAGATTTAGCCAAAATGTCCCGTACTCTCTGGGGTTCAGGGTTTTGGCATTTGCGGAGGAGTTCCTCGATTTCCTCGTCGTTGATGAAGTCTTGGCCATCCGTAAGGTACCGTTTAATTTCCTCTTCCTTGACGATGCTCTGCATCCATTCTCGAACGCTTTGACGACTCTCTTTGGTGAGCACAAAAACACCTCCCTTAAAAAATACGACCTGGCCTGCGGGAGGAAAAGACCAGGTTCTTCCCACCCCTTGGTTTCAGAAGCTCTCCGCTTCCTCACCGCAGGCAAGATTCCCTTTTCCTTTATTATACCATGCTTTCCATGGGGAGAGAAAACCGTGATATAATGAAAAAAGGGGGGTGCAACCGATAGTTTTTGTCTTTTTCTCCGAGAGGGAGAAGAAAACCCTGAACGCCATCCTGGATCTTGCTCTCTCTTCCGCTTCCGCCCTGGGTGGTTCCCTTTTTCTCAAGGAAGGAGATGCGCTGGTCCTGATGGCTGGAAAGGGGGTGTATGCCCGCCACCTGGGGGAGGAGAAAAAGGCTTCCTTTTCTACCCATGTTTTCGAGACCGGTCGTCCACTCTTTGTTGAGGATACTCGGAACACCCGACCGGAGAGGAAGTACTCTCTTCTTCTGCCCATCCGGGACAACGAGGGCAGAACCATCGGAGTTCTGAGTCTCAACCGGGCGACACAGCCCTTCACCGAGGGGGAATACGAGAATTTGAGCTCGGTGGTGGCAAACATTGCCCTTCTCTTAGAAGAAAATACTCTCCGCCGACACCGGGAAAAGCTCGTCATCGTGCTCTCGGAGATCATCAACTTCTTTGGGAGTACGGTGGGTCTCCGGGGGGAAAAAGCCATTTTTGAGCGGGTGTTCCAGGCGGTACGTCTTCTCCTCCGGGTCCAACAAGGGGCTTTTTTTAAGGTTTCTGCCAAAAGACCCTACCGGGTGTTCTCTCACGACTTTCCCAGAAACTTGAGTTTCAAGGCCCTCCACATTCCTGAGGACGTTCTCTCAAATAAGGACATGCCGAACATCCTTCCTCGGGGGGATGGGAACTTTTTGCTTGTTGTACCCTTTTCCCTCTCCGTCAATAGGAGCAACTTTGTCTTTGTGAGCCTCTTTGGGGAGTACCTTGATCCCCTTGATGGTCTGGTGCTCTCCATAATCTTCCGCCTTGGGGAGATGCACCTTGAGCATCTTGTCCTCTTTCGGAAGAACGAGAAGCTCGTTCGGGAAAGGGAGCGTAACCGTATAGCTCGGGAGCTCCATGACGGCCTTGCCCAGATTCTCACCTCCATACAGTTCTACCTCCATTTCCTGCAGGAGGAAAAAGACCTGGCCTCCTCAGAGGTCTACGAGAAGCTCCGTTCCCTCGTCCGCCTGGGTATTGAGGAATCCCGCTCCATTCTCTCTGAGCTCCGGGGAAAACCGATATCCCGGGAGGAATCTCTGCGCAGGATTGAAGAGATGACCAGAGTTTTTGCCGAGGGAAGTTTTTCGCTCCATCTCGATCTTGCGATATCTTCGCCTTTCTTGCCTCTCCGCCTCTTTCAGGGTCTCTTCTTCATTCTCCAGGAGGCACTCTCCAACATCCAGAAGCATGCTCAGGCCCAAAATGTGTGGGTGGAAATCCGGGAGAAGAACGACTCCCTTTTTTGCCGGGTGAAGGACGACGGTGTGGGTTTTCAGAAGGACGAGTTCGGTGTGCGTGACGATTTGAGCCATTTTGGTCTTACCAATCTTAGGGAGCGGGTGCGGCTTCTGGGAGGCAAGGCACAAATCGTCTCCTCGCCCCTTCAGGGCACGGAAATCAGGATCAAAATTCCCCTGTACGAGGTGTGACGGTGGAACGGACCAAAGTAGCGATTGTTGAAGACCATGAGCTTGTCCTTGCCGGGCTTGTGAGGCTGGTGGAAGGGGAAGGGTATGTGGTGGCGGCCACGGCGAAGAATTTCAAGGAAGCCCTGGAAAAAATCCCTCTTTCGGGAGCCCGGGTTGTCCTTTTGGATTTCCACATCCCCGGGGGTGATGGCATTTTGCTCTTGAGGGAACTCAGAGCAAAAATGCCCAAAACCATGTTCCTCATGCTCACGGTGGAGGAGGATGAAGAGATTATCTTTCGGGCACTCCGGGAAGGAGCCCTGGGGTATGTCTTAAAGCATAGTCCTCCAGAGCAACTTCTTGAGAGCATTGAAACCTGTGCCCGGGGTGAATTCCTTCTGGGAGCAGAAGTGTATGCCAAGGTCTTTAACCGCCTGCGGAAAGAAGAAGTGCTCCCCGCGGATTTTCTTCAACACACTCCTTTGACCAACCGGGAACGGGAAATCGTGGAACTCATCCTTGCTGGGAAAGGCAACAAGGAAATTGCCCGCATCCTCAAAATAAGCGACCACACTGTCAAGAATCACATAACAAAGATCCTGCGCAAGCTCAATTTACAGGACCGGATGGAACTCTTTCTTCTTGCTGCTCGCCGGAGAAACCGCTGAGGAGAGTGTTCTCCTCAGCAGTTTCTTTCAGGAAAGGCCGTTAAAACAGGTGGAAAGGTGCGAGGCTTCAGGTGGCTTGGTAGCAAGGCTTACTATGATCGTCACCACTGCGGCAATGGGCAGGGCAATGAAGATGGGGTCTACCACCTTCCAGGGCAAACCCCACAGGGCTCCCCGTCCGAAGATGGCCTGGCATAGGCCCAGAACCTGCGATTCCTTCTCGTGAACGAAGAGGAACCAGAACATGCTACTGGCAAAGCCTGCCATCATTCCGGCGATGGCTCCGGCTTTGGTGATACGTCGGGAGTACAAAGTCCCAATGTACATGGGAAGAAGGGTGGAGGCGCAGAGCCCGAAAAAGAGCGAAGTCCCCCGGGCGATGATTTCGGAGCCCGTCCCGTAGAAACGTGGCAGGCCCCATCCCAAAATCGTGCTGAGGATGATGGCTATGGATGTGCCCACCCGGTTGAGACCGATTGTTCCTTTTCTCCCAGACAGGGTTTCAAAGATATCACGGCTTAAGGCGGTTCCCACGGTGTGGTACTGGCTGCTCATGGTGGACATGGCGGCGGCAAAGAGCGTTATGAGGAAGAGGACGCTGAACCACTGGGGCATGGTTTTCTCGATGAAGAGGGGAATGATGGAATCAACACTTTTGTTGGCAGCCAAAAAGGATATCTGCCCGGTGGTGTTATAGAAGTAGACGTTGGTGAGAGCTCCAACGATAAAGGCCACTCCAGTCATGGCCAGGATGAAGATTCCACCGATGGCGGTGGCACGGTTGAGCTCTCTACTGCTTTTCACCGTCATGAAACGCACCACAAGCTGGGGCTGCGCTAAGACCCCAATCCCCACCCCCATGACGATGGTGGACACCACATTCCACCAGAGGGGAGAGAAGGCTAAAGGCATGCTCGTGAACCCCCGATGCCCCGTTGCTCCAAATATTTCCATGGCCTTAGGGGCGAGTTGGGTGAGGGCTTCGTGAGCTGGGGTGATACCACCCAAGCGATAGTAGGTGAAGAAGAGGAGTGAGAGCATCCCCGCAAGCATCACTGTTCCCTGAAAGGCATCGGCATACATGACACCCTTGAGCCCGCCCATGACGACGTAGAGAGCCACAATGGCGGAGAAGAGAAGGAGCCCCACTTCGTAATCTACCTTGAGGTTGACGACGAGGAACTGCGCTGCTCCTATGAGAACGGCAGAGATGTAGATAGGCATGAAGAGGAAGATGAGAATGCCGCTGAAAACCTGGATGAACCGGGACTGGAAGCGTTTTCCCAAGAGTTCGGGGAAGGTATGGGCGTCGAGGTTGTAACCCATGGCCCGGGTACGGTGTCCGAAGAAAACAAAGGCGATGAATATCCCCACGAAGATGTTGAGGAAGGTGAGCCAGAGGAGGCTCAGCCCAAAAAGAGCTGCTGTTCCTCCAAAGCCTACGATAGCCGAAGTGCTGATGAACGTTGCCCCATAGGACATGGCCATGATATAGGGGTGGATTACTCGTCCGGCGAGGAGGTAGTCTGTGGTGGTTTTGGTCCTCCGATAGCCCATGTAGCCCAAGTATCCGGTGATCAAAAGGTACACAAGTATGGCCAGAACAAGAGCAAGGCGGTACATGTTTTCTCCTCCTTCATTCCTCGATGATTTCTTCTTCCTTTTCCCACTTGATGATTTTTTCCGGCTTTACCGGTTCTCCACCTCTTTGCCAGTTCACGAGCCCGTACACTACGCAAAGGACCGCGCTCCCGATACAAAGAAGATATGCGAGGATAATCCAGAAGTCGTGCAGCCCAAACATGCTTCTCCCCCCTTAAGGTAAGTTGGCATAATTGTAGCAAGAAGATTGCCCCTTTGAAAGTCCTGATAGTATAATAACACGTTGTCGGAATTTCCAAGGAGGATGAAGAATGCTTTCCAAAGGAGAGACGGTAGTGGCCTTCTGTGACATCACGAAGCGCTTTCCACCGGATATTCTGGCCAACGACCGGGTGAGTTTTGAAGTTCAAAAGGGTACCGTCCACGTCATACTGGGGGAGAACGGGGCAGGAAAAACGACCCTCATGAACATTCTCTATGGGCTCTACCGGGCTGATGAGGGGACCATCTTTGTGCAGGGGAGGGAAGTCCACATCACCTCCCCCCGGGTGGCCAGAGATCTGGGCATCGGCATGGTGCACCAGCACTTTCGCCTCATTCCCACCCATACCGTCTGGGAGAACGTAGTTCTCGGGCTTCCTCAGGTTCCTACCCTTTTCCCTTCCTCTTGGGCGAAGAAAACCGTACAAGAGGTGTCGGCCGAATACGGCCTTGAGGTGGACCCGGATGCCTACCTGTGGCAGCTCTCGGCCGGGGAGCAGCAGTGGGTGGAAATCCTCAAGGCCCTCCTTCGGAAGGCGGAAATTCTCATTCTCGATGAACCCACCTCAGTCCTTACTCCTAAAGACGCAGAGAAGCTCTTTGCGGTGCTCCGGAAGATGAAAGAGGAGGGTAGGACCTGTCTTTTCATTACCCACAAGTTTGCTGAGGTGGGGGAGATCGGAGATGTCATCACGGTACTGCGTAAGGGAAAAGTGGTTGGCACCTTTACCAGGGAGGAGGCCGACTTTGAGACTCTGGCCACGGCGATGGTGGGGGAGAAGGTGTTGCGGTCTTTGGAGAAAAGGCCGGTCTCCTTTGGAAAGACGGTGCTTGAAGTTCAGGAGGTATGGGCCTGCGACGATCGGGGGTTTGAGCGCTTGCGGGGAGTGTCTCTGGAGGTTCGGGAAGGAGAAATCGTGGGCGTGGCGGGAGTGGTGGGCAACGGACAGCGAGAACTTGCGGAGAGCATTGCCGGTCTCCGCAGGCCCAAAAGAGGCAGAGTACTCCTTGATAGGACAGACATCACCTTCCTCCCTCCCCGGCGAATCGGTGAGCTTGGTCTTGCCTATGTCCCCGAGGATCGGAGGATGACTTTGGTTGGCGACCTGAGTGTGGCGGAGAATCTCTGTCTGCGCAGCTTCCGGAAGCCCTCCTTCCACAGGGGGATTTTCCTCGACTACCGGAAGGTGTACGAACACGCCGAGGAGGCCATCAAGGCTTATCGCATTGTACCACCTCTTCCCCGCATTCCGGTTCGCCATCTTTCAGGAGGAAACCGCCAGCGGGTGGTGCTCGCCCAGGTTCTGGCCTCTCGCCCCCGGGTTTTGGTTGTTTCCCACCCCACGGCAGGCCTTGACCTTCTGGCCACCGACTTTGTGCACCGCCTCCTTCTCTCTCTGCAGCGAGAGGGGGTGGGAATCCTCCTCATTTCCGGAGACCTCGACGAGATCCTCCTTCTCTCCGATACGGTTCTGGTCCTCTACAAGGGGAAGGTTGTGGGGGAAAAAAGGCGGCCAGAGGGAGAATTCTCGGCCGAAGACCGCCGGGAAATCGGCATGATGATGGGAGGAGCTTTTCGAGAACGGCTGGCGGTGATTCCATGAGACTGCGGGTAAGGGTAACGAAACGTTTTGAACCGACAACCTGGACGATTCTTGGAGTGGCAACCCTGTCTTTGGTGGGGGCTTTTTTGGCCAGCGGGCTCGTCTTTTCGGCCCTGGGGGTCCCTGCCCTCTCGGCTTACCAGGTATTCCTTAAAGGAGCCTTTGGCAGTGTCTATGCGCTCTCTGAGACGATAAAGAGGATGATTCCCCTGGCCATCATCGGGGCGGGTCTTGCCCTCTCTTTCCAGGCCTCAGTGTGGAACATCGGGGCGGAAGGCCAGATGCTCATCGGGGCCATCGTGGGGACCTGGGTAGCCCTCTTTTCTCCCTTCCCTCCATCCTTTCTCCTTCCCGCTATGTTCATTCTGAGTTTTTTAGGAGGGGCGCTCTGGGCAGCCCTGGCGGCCTGGTGTAAAAATAAGCTGGCCATCAACGAAATCATCACCACCCTCATGCTCAACTACGTGGCCACGAATCTGGTGCTCTACCTCATCCTTGGCCCCTGGAAGGGGAAAACCGTTCGGGGTTTTGCCTACACCGACCCCTTTCCGGAAGAAGCCTGGCTTTCCACCATTGGGACGACGCGGATTCCCCTTTTGACTCTCTGCGTGGCGATTCTTGCCGCCCTTTTCTGTTACGTGGTTCTTGTTCGGACGACCTTTGGATTTGAGCTCAAGGTGGTGGGAAGGGGAGGGAGAGCGGCGTACCTTGCCGGGATTGCCACCGAGCGGGTGGTGTTTCTGGTTATGCTCCTTTCTGGAGGGCTTGCTGGAGTGGCTGGAATGGGGGAGGTGAGCGGCATCCACCACATGCTGCGTCATCCCGCCCACATCTCCCTGGGGTACGGGTTCACGGCCATTATCGTGGCCTGGATTGCCCGGGCCAATCCCCTGGGGGTTTTGGCCAGTGCCTTCCTCTTCGGGGCCCTTATGTCCGGCGGCGATGCCCTCAAGGTCTCCTTCGGCATTCCCTTCCAGGTGATCTACGTTCTCAACGGACTGGTGCTCCTTTTCCTCATCGCCGGTGAGCGGCTTTTACACTACCAGGTGACTCTGCATCTTGCTCCCTGGGAGGAAGAAGAAGATGAATACCATAGGGTTGTGGATTAGCGGAATTCTGGGAAGAGCCCTGGCCTACGGGACCCCTCTCCTTTTGGCCACTCTGGGGGAGATTTATGCCGAGCGCTCGGGAGTTCTCAATCTCGGGGTGGAGGGAATGATGTCCCTGGGGGCTCTCTCGGCCTTTGCCGTGGCCTTCTTTTTCGGCAACCTTTGGCTTGCAGTGGTGGTGGGAGGACTGGTGGCAGGGTGTGCGGCCCTGGTACATGCCCTCTCCAGCATCACGCTCCAGGCCAATCAGGTGGTCTCCGGCCTTGCTTTGGGAATGCTTGGCATGGGAATTTCTGGAACCCTGGGGAGGAATTTCGAGGGGAAGGTTCTTGAATCCACCCTCTCGCCGGCAAAAATCCCCGGGCTTTCTTCCCTTCCTGGTTTTGAGAACCACAACGTTTTGGTATATTTGGCCCTGGGGCTTTCCTTCCTTTTGTGGTTTGTCCTCTTCAAGACCCGTTTTGGAGTTATTATCCGCTCCACAGGTGAAAACCCCGCAGCGGTTGATGCCATGGGCATCAACGTCTGGGCCGTTCGGTACCTGTGTGTGTTCCTTGGCGGGGTGCTTGCGGGAGTGGCTGGAGCGTATCTCTCGGTAGGATACCGACCTTCCTGGTCCTATGGCATGACGGCAGGCATTGGGTGGCTGGCCATCGCCCTCACCATCTTTGCCTTTTGGAACCCCCTCTGGGGTATGGTGGGAGCATATTTTTTTGGGGTTCTCTATCATCTCTCCTTTCGCCTGCAGGCCCGGGTGCCTCCTGAGCTTCTCAATACACTCCCCTATCTTTTCCCCATTGCTGCCCTGAGTTTGGTTTCTCGTTTGGCGGCTCGAAAAAGAATGGGATCCCCTTCCGCCCTGGGGATACCCTATCGAAGAGAAAGCGGATAAAATACTCTCACAGGGGGTGGTTTGATGAGAGGACAGAGAATCTTGGGAGTGGTGCTTTGTCTTGTGGTGCTTTTGGGTGTGGCGGCTTTGGGAAGTGCACAGGAAGGAAAAACCCTCAAAGCCGGGTTCATTTACGTAGGACCCATCGGGGACTTTGGCTGGAGCTACGCTCACGATCAGGCCCGCCAGATTGTGGACCATACCTATCCTTGGCTTGAGACTGTCTACGTTGAAGCCGTTCCCGAGGGAGAAGTGGAGGGAGTCATCGACCGTCTCGTCAACCAGGAAAAGGTGGACATCGTCGTCACCACAAGCTTCGGCTTCATGGACGGGACGCTCAACGCCGCTTTGCGCTATCCCGACAAAATCTTCTTCCACTGTTCAGGGTACAAGAGGGCTTCTAATATGGCTACCTACATGGCTGATTTTCACCAGGTGTACTACCTGAACGGCCTCATCGCCGGAGCTTTAACGAAGACGGGAAAACTTGGCTATGTGGGAGCATTCCCCATTCCTGAGCTCAAGCGTCACATCAATGCCTTCACCCTGGGTGCTCGCCGGGTGAATCCCAACGTTCGGGTTCTTGTTCGCTGGTTGCAGACCTCCTGGTACGACCCGGCGGGGGCCAAGGAGGCTGCCGAGTCTCTCATTGCCGAGGGAGCCGATGTCTTGGCCTTCACCGAGGACTCTCCCACCGTGGTCCAGGTAGCCAAAGAGCATGGCCTTCCAAGCTTTGGCCATTACTCCCCCATGTATAAGTTTGCTCCGGAATCCACTGCTTCCGGGCAGCTCGTCCACTGGGAGGCTATCTACCTTGATTTCTTCGCCAAGGTATATGCCGGGCTCTACAACGCCAAAAACCTGGAGAACGTCGACTACTGGTGGCTTCTCAAGGAAGGGGCAGTGGAGCTTGGTGCCGACTTTGGCATGCCCATAAACCCGGTCTTCGAAGAGGCCCTGAAGTCGAAAATCGTCAACGACCCGGTGTACGGGGAAATCAGTGTCTACGACCTGGTCTTCAAGCTCCGGGACGCCATGGCCGATCCGGAGTACACCTTCAGTCCTTTCACCGGCCCGATCTCTGACCGAAGGGGTGTCCTTCGGGTGCCTTGGGGTGTTCGTCTCACCATGGATGAGCTCATCACCATGGAGTGGGCGGCTGAGGGTATCGAAGGGTCCTGGCCGGGGGAGCCGGAGGAATAAAAAATCAACCCCTGGCTCTGGGGTGAGCCAGGGGTTTTTGTAACCACTCCTGATACCTCTTTTTTTATTTTCTCCATCTCTTGAGCATGGGGATGAAGGCTTTTGTCTGCTCAATCTCTCTTTCGGGTATGTTCATCTGTCTCATGATTTCGACGCACTTTGCAATCATTTGCTCCACGGTTATGTCCGGTGCGGTAAACTGGCCATTTTGGAAGCAGTGACGGCAATATTCCTTATTTGGGCTGCCGTCGGCATTGGTACCAAGATCCTCCGGCCGCGCCATTGGCATGGCGCAGCTTTGGCAGAATGGTCCTTGCGGTTGAGCGCTCATGGCGTTCTCCCCTCCTTTGAAGGAAATCGAGCCCCCTGGGCTTCTTGCCCGGTGAGAGATTCCCGAAACCCGTGGTGGCCTCAGAGTAACACTTCCTGGAGGGAGCGTCAAGGAGAAGAGATTCTTGCCAAGTTATTTTACCGAAGCGCAATCAGGATCCCAGTACCTTCTCTTGGAGTCTTTACCTACTCCTTGAGCTCTAAAAGCAGAACCCCCCTTCCAAGGCCTAATCTATATGTTGATGCCAAGTCCACGAAGAATGTGTTTTGCCTTACAGACGACGGCAAGATCGGAGGAACCGGCAAAGACAAGTCCCACGAATTCTCCGCCCTTATCCACACAGGACCCAGAGTCACCAGCACCAACAAACCCGCCCCGATTATCCACCAGAATCTGGTCCTTGAAGTAGGCCCACTTATTTCCGTAGAAGACTCTGACCGAAGCATTTGTACTCTTCACGGTACTCGTAGTTACCCCGGTTGTCCTCCCCGATTTCCTGACGCCGTCACCCACCTTAATAACTTCGATGGTGCCTGAAACCGTGTAGTCACCAAATTGTGCACCAGGTGTTCCCCCAACGCCTTCATCGATTGAGGCTATGGCAGCATCGGCATAGTTTGGCCTCCGGAAGTCATTGAAGGTAATCGATATGTATTTTTCCAGATTCCCGACTTTATTGTTTAGGGTTCCTCCGTCGTAGCTTCCCGGCTGGATGACGGGAGTCCCAATCTTGAGGAAGGTAGATGTCCCTGGATCCATGGCTATAACGTGGGCATTTGAGAGAATCTTTATATTTTGAGTCACTATGCCGAGGGTTCCAGCGTACCGCTTGATATTGCCCTTTCTATCCGTGACATAGGCTGAAAGGCTTATCCCTCCAACCAGGGGCCTGACTACACCTGTCCTTGATACCGAAGTCCCCTCCGTTACTGTTTGAAAACCCAGTGCCTTGAATCTCCCGGTGACGCGCTTTTGTACCCGAAAGCCCTCAAAGAAATCTGGTACGTTTTTTTCGCCTCCTCGTTCTCCAGGAAAACGTAGATTACTCCCTCTGCTTCATCATGGGCGATTCCCGCAAATCCAGGCACGCCGAAAAGTCTTTGCTCTAAAAGCTCTCTCACCCTTTCTAATCCTTTTCCCGGAGGAGAAGGAGGCATTCCTTTTCCCTCCATTTCGGGGAAACCTTCCCCTGGGCCAAGGCATCCTGCCAGGCCCAGAAGAGGTACGAGCGTCAGGACCCACAAAACGTGCCCTGCACGCCGTAGAAACACTCTCCATTTCTTCCTAATAACGCCTTTCTCCTCCCTATCGCTTTTTCACCATGTCACCTTTTGGTGACTATTCTCCCGTTACCCATTATATTACACCCCAAAAGGGGGCAGAGTGTTCTTTCAAAAAGTAGTACGGGCTGGTTTCTTCGGGAGAGAAAAACTCACCCTCCAATTCTCCTCCCTAAGG
>CAYRSB010000024.1:0-27614 GCA_964426875.1 uncultured Atribacterota bacterium | reverse complement strand
TGCAGCTGACAGGGATTGACCCAGCATTGCATCCCCAAAAAGCGCGATTGCGCACGTTACGTTTATGACCACTCCGTCCCATACACTCCCTCAAATTTTCAGAGCACAGCGATGTGTTCTTGGCTTTCAAGTACACAATCTCCCGCCCCTTGGCTTCCGTGCATACCGTATCGTTCCCAGAAATGTCACGAAGGAGAATAATTCGGTTTTTCCTGAAAGGAATGTTTTAGAGAACGAATTCTATCGGATTGTGGTGGAGCCATCGGGGTATCTTCGTCTCTTTGCTCATGAACTTTCCCAGGAATGCACTTTGGGTCCCGTGTTTGAAGACGGTGCCGATGCGGGGGATGAGTATGACTACTCGCCTTGTGAAAACGACGAAATTATTCAAAGCAGTGACTTTTCTCCTGCAATTTCGTGGGTAAGGAAGGACCGATACGTTCAGAGCATTCGTCTTCACTATGATATGGTGATTCCTCGTTCCCTTACCCCGGACCGGAAAGGGCGAAGCAAGGAAAGAATTATTGTTCCTATCACCGTAGATGTTCGCCTCTATAGGGGATCACGGAGGATTGACTTTGACATCAGTTTGGAAAACACTGCTAAAGACCACCGGTTACGAGTCCTTTTTGACGCGCCGTTCAGGACAGCACACCACTTTGCCGATGCCCATTTTGCCATTCTGCGGCGGGAAAATGACAGCAAGACCCATCCTCAAAACGATTTTGTCTTCCTAGAAGATGGAGAAAAGGTCTTTGCTATCCTCAACCAGGGGCTCCGAGAATACGAGGTGTCCTCAAAGAAGGAAGGGACAAGAGTAGCCATTACCCTTTTGCGTTCGGTGGGGTGGCTCTCGCGAGATGACCTCTTAACCCGTACAGGGGATGCCGGCTGGAGTCTACCTACGAAAGGAGCCCAATGTTTGGGGAACCATTGTTTTCGTTTAGCGCTTCTTTTCTCTAAAGGGCCTGCCTTGTACCTTTCCCTGAATCGGGAAGCCCGTCTTTTCAGTCGGCCACCTCTTCTTTTGCAAATCGAGGGGGGTAAAGAGTGTTTCCTCGATGGTTGGTCACTCTTTGAGTGTGACAACCCGGTGCTCGTTTTGAGTGCCTTGAAGCAGAGGGAAAATGGTGATGGTGTAGTTCTGCGGATGTACAATCCCACAGCCTCTTTCCAGCACTTCCGCCTTTCGTTCACCCTTCCTGTGCTTACAATCCAGCGATTGTCGCTTGTTGAGGAGGAAGAGGACTTTGTTCCTGTACAGGGTAATGCTATAGAGGGAACCATGGGTCCTTTTGAGATTGCTACCTGGGGTATTGTCTTTCAAGAGAGGAGGCAAAGGATTTCATGACCTCAAAGGAGCGAATGATCATTGCCCTTGAGCGGGGCATTCCTGATCGTCTTCCAGTAACTGTGCACCAATGGCAGAAGTACCATCTTGAGACGTATCTTGGGGGCATGGATGAGCTTGAAGCCTTTGAGTATTTCGGCATGGATGCAGCGGTTCAATACGTACAGGAAATGGAGCAGTTTTGGCTTGCAAATCCTGATTTCTCGAGATTCTCAACACCTACTTGGCGGCACGAGGTAGAGGTGTTAAAAAACGACCCGGAGGATTGGGAATACCAGCACACCATTACCACGCCTGAGGGAGTCCTGACCTATAAAACTGGAGGCAATCGTAAGACAGTTTGGGTTACAGAATACCTCATTAAGCACGACGAAGACATCATGCTTATTAGAAAGTACATGCCGGTACAGAAGCTTGACGTTCAAGCAGTTAACAAACTTTACGATCGTATTGGGGATCGGGGAATTTTGAGAGGGCTTATCTGGGGGGATCAGGCAGGATGCTGGCAACACGCAGCATGCCTTATGGACATCGGGGAGCTCATTTTGCGAACCTTTGATAAACCAGATTGGGTACATGAGTTGCTTTCCATACTCCTTGAAAAGAAACTCCAGTTTATCGAAACCATGAAGGGAGCAAAATTTGACCTTGTGGAAACTGGAGGAGGAGCGGCTTCCTCTACATTGATTTCCCCTAAAATCCATGAAGAATTCTGCTTCCCCTACGATTGCAAGCTCCACCAAGCCTTGCACGATTTGGGCTTTAGGATTACCTACCATACCTGTGGTGGGACAAAAGGCATTGAGGAGTACATCATAGCTAATGGAACGGATGCTTCAGAAACCTTAGCTCCCACAAGCATCGGGGGTAATCAAGAACCCTGGGAGTTTAAGGAAAAAGTAGGTCGACGCTTGGCCCTCATTGGCGGTATGGACCAGATTAACATGCTGACCTATGGTACTCCCGAGGAAATACGTACCATGGTTCACACGCTTTTTGAGAAAGGGGGGCATGAGGGAGGGTATATCCTCTCCTGTGCCGATCACTTCTTCGATACGCCTCTGGAAAACTTGCGAGTGTACGTTGAGGCGGCTTGGGAGTGTGTGTATTAGGGTACTGGTGATTTGCTGGGGTAAAAAATCTTTTTAAGTGCTCATTTGGATACTTATCTTTGTGCTCAAGAGCACGGAACCTTTTTCTGCCTCTTTGAGTGTTTTCTCCGGGTTTCAAAGGGGTGAGGCTTGTGGTGGGTCAGGGACAAAAACCGCAAGATACACTTCCATACTCCCAGGCCAAGTTTCGCCACACCGGGGTTGACGGTACCCTAACTCCCTCCTCTCGTTGACTTTCCTTTCTCCTCTGGGGTATCATTGTGCCAATACTACGTTTGGTAAAGGAAGTGGGAAGCACAGCATGGGCAAGACGATGGCCGAAAAGATCTTTGAAAGGAAAGTGGGAAAGCCTGTGCAACCGGGGGAGATTGTGGTGGCCCCGGTGGACTGGGCAATGGGTCAGGATGGAACAACTCCCTTGGCCATCCAGTCTTTCGAGGAGATGGAAGGGAAAGGAGTTTTCAATCCAGAAAGGATTATCTTTGTCATTGACCACAATGCTCCAAGCCCCTTAGAGTCGGTGTCACGCCTTCACGACCTCATGCGAAGTTTTGCCAAAAGGTTCGGGATAAAGATCTTTGAGGTTGGTGAAGGTGTGTGCCACGAACTCATGATGAGCCGGGGTCTCGTTGTTCCAGGGGATCTTGTGGTGGGAGCTGACTCACACACCTGTACCTATGGGGCTATTGGGGCTTTTTCTACAGGCATTGGAAGCACCGAACTGGCTGTGGTCATGATGACGGGGAAACTCTGGTTCAAGGTTCCCGAAAGTGTTCGGCTGAATCTCTTGGGCACATTGCCTTGGGGAGTGTACGCCAAGGACGTTATCCTTCATATTGCTTCGATTCTGGGAGCCGATGGAGCAACGTACAGAGCTCTTGAGTTCCATGGTCCAGTCACTGAAGCGCTGAGCGTGGAAGAACGGACCACCATCACCAACATGGCGGTAGAGGTGGGGGCGAAAGCAGGGCTCGTTCCTCCTGATGAGAAGACTATTCATTGGGTGAAGGAGCGTACCAATCGTTCTTTTGAGCCGGTTGTACCCGACTCTGACGCCAAATATGTCCAGGTCATTGATGTCGATTGTTCTGTCCTTGTTCCTCAGGTGGCCTTTCCCCACCGGGTGGACAATGTGAGACCTATCACCGAGGCAGAGGGTGTTCCCATACAGGAAGCTTTTGTGGGAACCTGTACGAATGGCCGAATCCCAGACCTTGAAGTGGTGGCACACATCCTCAGAGGGCGAGAGGTCCATCCTGATGTTCGGCTCGTTGTGGCTCCGGCTTCCCGAGAAACCTTTCTCTTTGCCCTCCAGAGAGGGTGGGTAGAGGACATCGTGAGGGCTGGAGGGGTTTTTGTTCCCCCTGGTTGTGGACCCTGTGTAGGAACCCACCAGGGTGTTCCAGGAGATGGGTGGAACGTGATTTCTACTGCCAACCGGAACTTCCGGGGACGGATGGGGAATCGGGAATCGTCGATTTACCTTGCCTCTCCAGCCACGGTAGCTGCTTCAGCTATAGAGGGGAAGATCACCGATCCGAGAAAGTATCTGAGGTGAGTGCCTATGCGCCTTGAAGGAAGAGTGCACAAGTTTGGCGATGACATCAACACGGACTACATCATTTCCGGAAAGTACAAGTTCAAGACTCTCGATATGCAGGAGCTGGCCAAGCACGTCATGGAGGACATCGATCCAAGTTTTGTCCAACGGGTAAGACCGGGAGATTTCATTGCTGCAGGGAAGAATTTTGGTTGTGGTTCTTCCAGAGAGCAGGCTCCCCGAGCCCTTCTGGCGGCTGGTGTTCGGGGAATTCTTGCTAAATCTTTTGCTCGAATTTTCTTCCGAAACGCCATAAATTGTGGACTTTTTGTGGTGGAGTGCGACACCGATTCTTTCGAAACCGGAGACGAAGTGGCTGTGGATCTTGAAAAGGGAGAGGTGCGAAACCTCACCAGAGGTGTAACCTTTTCTGTTCCTCCCCTTCCCCAGGTGATGATTACCATTCTTCGAGAGGGGGGGTTGGTGAGCTACTTTAAGAAGTATGGATCGTTCGAGAAGGTATAGGAGTGTTCTCCATGTGGAGATATCTTAAGGAAAAGGATCCCGAGGTGTACCAATGTATTTTGGCTGAACTCACAAGAGAGCGTACTACCCTTGAGCTCATTGCTTCGGAAAATTTCACGAGCCTTGCCATCATGGAGACTCAAGGGTCGGTTCTCACCAACAAGTACGCTGAGGGGTATCCAGGGAGAAGGTACTATGGAGGCTGTGAGTTTGTGGACCAGGCCGAGTCTCTGGCCATTAGGAGGGCCAAGGAGCTCTTTGGTGCCGAACACGCCAATGTTCAACCTCACTCCGGTTCTCAGGCCAACATGGCAGTGTACTTTGCCGTTCTGCGCCCTGGGGACATCGTCATGGGTATGGACCTTGCCCACGGAGGGCACCTGACCCATGGAAGCCGGGTGAACTTCTCGGGCATGCTCTATCATTTCGTCCCCTATGGGGTGGATGAGAAGACTGAGACCATCGACTACGTTGCTCTGGAGAAAAAGGCCCGGGAAGTTCGTCCCAAACTCATTGTTGCCGGGGGTAGCGCTTATCCTCGTTTCATTGACTTTGAAAGGATGCGGGCAATTTGCGATACGGTGGGGGCGTACCTCATGGTGGATATGGCCCACTTTGCCGGGCTTGTGGCGGTGGGAATCCACCCCAGTCCTGTGCCCTATGCCCATTTTGTGACTACCACGACCCACAAGACTCTTCGTGGTCCCCGGGGGGGGATTGTCCTTTGCAAGAAGGAATTCGCCCAAGCTATCGATAAGGCTCTTTTCCCAGGAGTACAGGGAGGGCCGCTCATGCATGTTATTGCGGCTAAGGCTGTAGCCTTGAGAGAAGCGGCTACGCCGGAATTCGTTGCCTATCAAAAGCAGGTTGTGGAAAATGCTAAGGCCTTGGCTTTGGCTCTGAAAGAGCGGGGGTATCGTCTCGTTTCGGGAGGCACGGATACACACCTCCTCCTTGTGGATCTTCGGAATCTTAATATCACCGGTAAAGAGGCGGAAGAACTCCTTGACCGGGTGGGCATAACGGTCAACAAAAACGTCATTCCCTTTGATCCCCAGAAGCCTACGGTGACGAGCGGCATACGGCTTGGGACTCCCGCCTGTACCACCCGGGGAATGAAAGAAAGGGAGATGCAAGAAATTGGTTCGCTCATTGACACTGTCCTGCGGGGAAGGGAAAATTCCGGGACGCTTGCTGAAGTACGCAGAAAAGTGCTCGATATCTGTGCCCGCTTTCCTCTTTACCCGGAGATTGGGGAATAAGGAAGGTGAGGAATTGTTGTATAGCGTACACAGAACCATGAGGGAGTGATGGCGATGCGAGAAAAGGTAGAGCAGGCTCTGGAAAAGATTCGAGGTTACCTGCAGTATGAAGGTGGCGATGTGGAACTCGTGGACGTGGTGGACGGGGTGGTAAAGGTGCGCCTGAAGGGCATGTGCAGTGCCTGTCCCATGTCGATGATCACCTTGAAAAACGGCGTTGAGCGCATCCTCAAGGAAGAAGTTCCCGAGGTGAAGTCGGTCGAACAAGTCTTCTGATTCATTGCCTTTTTGTGGACATCAAGTGGTATAGCATCCCCACAAGGATGCTTCCCCCACAATGTTTCCCAGGGTCACCGGAAGGAGGTTCTGGAGGAGCGCTTTTCCCCAGGCAATTCCGAAACCTCCGCTTTCAAAAATCCCCATGGCCAGGAAGTACATGTTGGCTACGCTGTGTTCGTATCCCAAGGCCACAAAAGTGGTGATGGGACCAGGGATGACGAGTGTTTTCTCCACGGAATTTTCGGTGAGGATTACCAGGAATATCGCCAGGCACACGAGCCAGTTACAGAGAATGCCCCGCACGAATCCTTGAAGGAAGGGAAGAGCAACCTTTCCCTGGGCTATGGAGAGTATCCTTTGGGCTATTACACCCTCTCCTCCCCGGGAGAGCCCTGATAACTTATAGAGAAGAGCGAGAAAGAGAGTTCCCAAGAAGTTCCCTCCGTAGACGATAGCCCAGTTCTGGAGTACTGTGATTACCTGCTTTTTCCTCTCAAGATAAGAGTTGAAAAGAAGGCAGTTTCCGGTAAAGAGTTCTCCTCGCCCCAAGACGACCATCACAGCCCACGGAAAAGACCAAACCCCCTAAGAGTTGGCAAATGCCAAAGGGATTTCCTGGGGAGTGGTCACAAGGGTAAGGAGCTGTCCAGCAAAGCCAATGTAAGCCCCGGCAAAAAAGCCTCCAATGAGGAGTTCCCTAAAGCCTTTTTGGAGTTTCCCACTGTACCACTCACCGAGAGCCGCCTTTGGGTCTTTCATAGCTTTCCTCCTCGGTTTTGATTATTCAAGTTTAATAATAAAGGAACATATTTGATTTGCAAAGTTTCTTATTGCTCATGGTAGATTTTCTCCAGTCCTCTTGTTACAATACTTTAAGAATGGCGGAGAGGGAGGGTTCAGAATGGCAGAGATTTTGGATCAGATTGCTAAAGAGCTTTTTGCGGGGAATGCCAAGGCTGTGGCCGAACTTACTGAGAAAGCCCTCGACGAAGGTTTTTCTCCTCAAGAGGTTCTCACCAATGGCCTCATCAAAGGTATGAATGAGGTGGGAGTAAAGTTCAAGGCCAATGAAATCTACGTTCCCGAAGTCCTTATTGCGGCGAGGGCCATGAAAGCGGGAATGGAGATTCTCAAGCCTCGCCTGGTAGAGACTGGAGTTAAACCGGTGGCGAAGATGGTCATCGGTACCGTCAAAGGTGACCTCCACGACATTGGGAAGAACCTTGTGGCTATGATGATGGAGGGAGCAGGTTTTGAGGTTATCGATCTCGGCATCGATGTACCGGCTGAGAAATTCATCCAGGCAGTGAAGGAACATAAACCCCAGCTTGTGGGCATGTCAGCCCTTCTCACTACTACCATGATCCAGATTCGGGAGAACATTAAAGTCTTTAGAGAAGCGGGCATACGGGATAGCGTGCAAATCATGGTAGGTGGTGCTCCGGTGACGCAGAAGTTTGCCGATGAGGTGGGAGCTGATGGGTATGCTCCCGATGCTGCTTCGGCAGTGGACAAGGCGAAGGAACTCCTGGGGTTGAACTGAAAAACAGGGGGCAAGAGTCCTTGCCCCCTGTTTTTTTGCACTTCTTTAATTAAGAGCTTTAATTATGACATAATTTAGAAAGAAAAATTTAAAGGGGGATCGACATGCTCACCGACCTTGAAATAGCCCAGAACGCTCATCTGCGGCCCATTGCTGAGATTGCCAGAAGCCTTGGCCTTGAAGAGGACGATATTGAACTTTATGGAAAATACAAGGCAAAGGTTTCCCTTGGAGTTTTCAGGAAACTCGAGGGACGGCCTCTAGGCAAGTACATTGACGTTACGGCCATCACTCCCACCCCCCTGGGAGAGGGCAAAACTGTCACCACCATCGGTCTCTCTATGGCCTTGAATCGGATTGGGAAAAAGAGTATTGTCTGCATTCGTCAGCCCTCTCTGGGGCCGGTCTTTGGGATTAAGGGAGGAGCTGCCGGTGGAGGGTATTCTCAGGTTGTACCTATGGAAGACTTCAATCTGCATCTCACCGGGGACACCCATGCAGTGGCAGCAGCTCACAACCTCTTGGCGGCCTTTATCGACAATCATCTCCACCATGGCAATACTCTCCGCATTGACCCTTTCACCATAAGCTGGCCTCGAGTGGTGGACATAAGCGACCGGGCGCTTCGGAAGATCGTTATCGGTCTTGGGGGGAAAGAGAACGGAGTTCCCCGAGAGTCAGGTTTTGACATTGCTGTAGCCTCAGAAGTTATGGCCATTTTAGCTCTTACCACCAGTCTTTGGGATTTGCGCCAGAGGCTGGGGAGAATTGTTATTGGTTACAACATGGACAAGAGACCGGTAACAGCTGAAGACCTAAAGTGTGCCGGAGCCATGGCTGTGCTTCTCAAAGACGCCGTGAAGCCGAATCTCCTACAGACTCTCGAGAATACCCCCTGTTTCGTCCACGCTGGTCCCTTTGCCAATATTGCCCATGGGAATAGCTCCATCATTGCCGACCAGATTGCCCTTCGCCTGAGTGATTACGTGGTCACTGAGAGTGGCTTTGGAGCCGATTGTGGCATGGAAAAATTCATGGACATCAAGTGCCGCTATAGCGGCCTTGTTCCCAATTGTGTGGTCATGGTGTGCTCAGTTCGGGCTCTGAAGATGCACAGTGGAAAATACAAGGTTACCCCTGGGAAACCCCTTGACCCAGCGCTTACCAAGGAAGACGTCCCGGCAGTGGAAAAGGGCGCAGAGAACCTTATAAAGCAGATAGAAAATGCTCGCCTCTTTGGAGTTCCGGTAGTAGTGGCCATCAACGTCTTTTTTACCGATACCGACCAAGAGATTGAAACAATACGGAAGGTTTCCCTCGACAATGGAGCCTTCGCCTGTTGCGTTTCTGAGGTTTGGGCAAGGGGTGGGGAAGGGGGAAGAGAGCTCGCTGAAGCGGTGGTGCGGGCCTGCGAGGAACCAAACCAATTCCAATTCCTCTATCCCCTCGATGTTCCCGTCAAGGAAAAAATCGAAATTATTGCCACAAAAATCTATGGGGCCGATGGGGTGGTGTATGAGGAGGGTGTGGATGAGAAAATCAGGCGTTTCACCGAGTTTGGATGGAGTGCACTCCCCATCTGTATGGCCAAAACACATCTCTCCCTTTCGCACGACCCAAAGCTCAAGGGACGGCCCCGCGGTTTTAAGCTCCCTGTCAAAGATATCCGTCCTTCGATCGGTGCCGGGTTCCTCTATCCCATCTGTGGAGAGATTCGTACCATGCCTGGACTGCCGTCAGAACCTGCCGGGGAACGGGTGGATATTGACGAAGAGGGTCGTGTTGTGGGACTCTTTTGAAGGGATATGTATGCGCTGTGACATTGTGGTTTTGGGAGCAGGTGTAGCGGGTATGATGGCGGCCCGTTCTCTGGAGAGAAAATACGACGTTGTGGTCCTTGAGCAGGAACCTTCCCCTGGGGGACTGGCCACAAGGCTCGGTTGCAAGGCGAAGGATGGCGAATGCCTCCTCTGTGGGGTGTGCCGTGCCCTGAGTGTCAGGAAGGCTTTTCTTGTGAATGATTTTCCTGTACTTCTGGGAGAGACACTTAGAGAAGCACACCGCACCAGAAAAGGCTTTCGCCTGGTGACCGAGAAAAGAGCGATCGAGACACGCCTTGTAGTTGTGGCCTCTGGAGCCGAACCTTTTGAGGTGACGAGGCTCCCCCAGTACGCTTTCGGAAAGCGGGGGAGAATTTTCAGCGGTTTCGAGATCGAAGAAGGGCTCAACCGAGGAATTTTGGAACATCTCTGTCACTTCTGGTCCTTTGCCTTCATCCAGTGCGTGGGTTCGAGGAACGCCAGGGGTGGACAGGGGTACTGCTCAAAAGTCTGCTGCCGCTATGCTCTACGAATCGCTGAGAATCTGCGTGCTCGCCTCCCTGAAGTTTCCTGTGACTTCTACTACATGGATTTACAGATTCTCGGGGCAGGGAAAGAACGCCTTGCCGACATTGCCCATTCCGTGACCCTCTGCCGCTCTATGCCCTTTGCCGTTGAAGAGGATGAAGAAGGTGTCACGGTATATGTGGAGGGAGAAAGAGGACCGGAGAGAAGGCGGTACGACGTGGTGATACTTTCTGTGGGGATGGTTCCTTCTCGAGGGACAAAAGAACTGGCAGCAGTATTCGGTCTTCCCCTTAAAGAGGGAGGCTTTATCGATTCCCGGGAGGGCATGACTGGAAGGGAAGGAATTTTTGTGTGTGGAGCCGCTTCCGGTCCCATGGACATAGAAGGTGCCATCCTCGATGCTCAGAAGCTTGGGGAACGTCTTGTGAGGGAAAGCTGTGGAGCGAGTTCTCCTTCTCTATAGAAAGGGCCTCCCTCCCTCTTCTGCAGTTCTTGAAGGACTGGAAGAGCGTTTCAGGACCTTTGTGGTGCGACCCATGGATACCTTCAAGGGCCTTTCAGGTTTTTCTTGTGTGGTGGTGCTGGGGAGTGCTCTGTGGACTGAGGAGGACAGAGCTTTACTTTCAGCGTCTCTGGGGGTGAATCCCCTCTCCCTTTTTGTCTTTCCCTATGAAGAGGTTGTAACTTTTCCTCCTCCGGTTTTTCGTGTGCTCTGGCAGGAATTTCTTGCTTGTCTTGTCCCTTCCTCTTCTGTGGTTCAGGCTCGGGCTCTCCTGCCGACAAAGGGGGTGCTTTTTTATCCCCCGGCGGATGCAGAACTTTCCAATATTTTTGAGCGAGGCGGCATAAAAGTTGTACCCCTGCCTCCTTCTTTTTCTCTGGCCCGCCAGGGGTTGGATTTTGTAGTTACCCCGGGAGGAGAACGTGTCGGGGCTTTAGTACTCTATCCTTCCTGGGAGGAGAAAATGCCGATTACAGTTGATGAAGAAACCCTGAGCACTCGAAGGGTGCTATCTCTTTCCAACTTCTGGCAATCTTTGCCCTCGCTTTCTCTATGGGGAAAGAACGTGGTTGTCCTTGCACCTCCTCGAGGCTTTTCCTCCGAGGAATGGGAGAAGGTTTTTGCCCTTTCTCTTCTTTGTCAAAAAGGAGCCTCGGTAGTGGTACTGGGGGAAGAAGTATTTGTGGCCGAGGATGGTTTTGAAGAGAAATATCGCCAGGCAAGAGAAAGGGGAGTGCTTTTTGAGCGGGTGTCTCTCAGGGAGACACTCCTTCGTCCTACTCTGGACATGCGAAGAATCGTGGTGACTACTCGTGCAGTGAAGGACGGTTTTCCGCTTTCTTTCTTTGCTGACTGGTGCGTGTATCTTCCCGAGTACTCTGTGGTACTGCCATCTCTTGATGGGATTCTGGCAAGCGATAGGGTTTTTGTTCATCCCAAGGTTCGAGAGAATCCGAATAGTCTTCCTTTTTCGACCACTCTACCTGGAGTCTTCTTTGCGCCTTTCGAAAAGAAAGATTTTCCAGCCCTTTTTGTGGTGGTGCGGGAATATCTTGAGCGTCCTCAAGGGGTGGAACTGGGAAGATTAGGTATTAACGAGGAAAAGTGTGCCCTCTGTTTGACGTGTCTTCGGAACTGCCCCTGGGAGGCTTTGAAAATCGGGGGAGACCTCAAGAGGCGGCGAATCGAGGTAGAAGAGGAGCGGTGCCGCCACTGTGGTGTCTGCGCAAGTCTCTGTCCTGCAAAGGCCATTACCCTTTTGGGGTACGAGACAGGAGAACTTCGACCTGTGGTTGTCTGGGGTGAGAGCGAATGAAAATCAGGGCCCTGGGCTGTGAGCGGAGCGGTTTTCCAGCCCTCTTAAGGGCAAAAAGGGAGGGAGTACTGAACCCGGGGGACAATCTCGAGGTGTTCTTGCTGCCCTGTCTTGGTGTGGTGAGTGAAGCCATGCTCTTTGAGCTTCTCAAAGAGGGAGACCTCATTCTCCTTGTGGGCTGTCCTCCAGGAAGCTGTTTCAACGAGTCGGGGAGTATGCTTGCTGAAAAGAGAGTTCGAAGAGCCCAAAACCTCCTTAAGGAGGCAGGGGTGAAAAAGAAAATTCTTCTCGCCTTTGCCACTGAGGAGAAGATTGGTGAAGTGGAAAGAGTCCTTGAGGATACGAGGGTAAGTCCATGATCGTGGGAGAGCGAAAACCGATACAGGAGATTCTTAATTCCCTTGCTTCTTATCGAAGGGTTCTCATTCTTGGCTGTGGGGCCTGTGTGACGGTGTGTCTTTCTGGAGGAGAGCGGGAAGCACAGGAAATTGCCGCTCTTTTGAGCCTTCGGGGGTATGAGACCGGATACGGGGTGGTAGAACGGCAGTGCGAAAAAGAGTTTGTCATGCATGCCAAAGAAGCTGTTACCCAAGCCGAAGCTGTTCTGTCTTTGGCCTGTGGTGTTGGGGTCCAGACGCTTTCCGAATTCTTTCCTCAGGTGCCCGTTTTTCCTGGGCTTAACACCACGTTCATGGGAGCGCCACTTGATGTAGGGTTCTGGGAAGAGCGATGTATTGGGTGTGGAGAGTGCATCGTGCATCGTTTTGGGGGAGTGTGTCCGGTGGCCCGCTGCGCAAAGAGTCTCCTCAACGGGCCCTGTGGGGGGTCAAAGGGTGGTCGGTGTGAGGTACGGCCCGAAAGAGACTGCGCCTGGCAGCTCATCTACGACCGTATGAAGATTTTGGGAAGACTCGAGGAGCTTTTCGAGATTCAACCCCCCAAGGACTGGTCACCCTCCCGCTATGGAGCGCAGAGAAGGATGGTTCGTGAGGACGTAAGGGTATGAGCCGTCTCCAGGAACTCCTGGAAAAAGGTGAATTTGTGGTCACGGCTGAGGTTGGACCTCCCAAGGGAACAGACCGGGAGAGCATTGAAAAGAAGTGCACCCACATTGCCGACTCTGTTGATGCCGTCAACATTACTGATAACCAGACAGCCATCGTGCGTCTCTCGAGTTTTGCCAGCTGCCTCATCGTCAAAAGCATGGGTCTTGAGCCGGTCATGCAGATGACCTGCCGGGACCGCAACCGCATTGCTCTGGAGAGTGATTTTTTGGGGGCCTGTGCCCTGGGGATCGAGAACTTCCTGTGCCTCACCGGTGACCATCAGAGCTTTGGCAATCACCCTCAGGCCAAGAGTGTCTTTGATATCGATTCGGTACAGCTCCTTTTGCTCCTTAAAACTCTGCGGGATGAAGGCATGTTCCAAAGTGGTGAGAAGATTAAGGGGAAAATCTTGGCTTTTCTGGGGGCTGGAGAGAATCCTTTTGGAGATCCTGTGGAATTTCGGGTGTACCGCCTGATGAAAAAGGTCAAGGCTGGGGCTCAATTCATCCAGACACAGGCAGTTTTTGACCTTGAAGCCTTTGCTCGTTTCATGCAAGAGGTCCGTTGCCTGGGCCTTCACAAGAGGACGGCCATTATTGCTGGGGTTATTCCCCTCAAGTCCTATCAAGCGCTCCGGTACATGAAAGAAGAGGTACCGGGAATGGTGATTCCCCAGGAAGTCGAGGAACGCATAAAGGGTGCTCGTGACCCCAAGGAAGAGGGGATTCGCCTGTGTGTGGAGACGATCAAGACCCTGAGAACTATTGAGGGTGTGCGAGGGGTCCACATTATGGCGGTGGCCTGGGAGAGCGTTGTTCCTGATATTGTTCGAGAAGCTGGTCTTTTCCCTCGTCCGAGAGAGAGGGGGTGAAAGTGATGAAGACCTTTGACCCTTCTTTTCGATACCAGGTAGCTGCCCGTCCAGGAGGAGAGGGGCTTTTGGTCTGCTTTTCCTGCGGGGTGTGTACGGCTTCGTGTCCGGTTGCCGAAGTAGAGGAGAACTTCAATCCCCGACGCATCATTCACCGGGTCCTTCTGGGAGATCGAGATGTGCTCAAGGAAGAGTACCTCTGGGTGTGTGTGGGGTGCTTCCGCTGCACGGCTCACTGTCCTCAGGGTGTGGAGTTTACCAACGTCCTTCGGGTCCTGCGGGACATGAGTGTAGAGGAGGGCTATGTCCTGAAAACATGGAAGTCCGTCGTTGAGGATCTTGACCGAAGGACACAGATCTTTCGCCGTCAGCTGATCCGGGAGCTCTGGGAACGACGAGCATTTTCCTTCCCAGAATACAAAGAGTATGTGAAGTACATGCTCTTTGAGGAGGAAAAAGGAAATGACCGAGCGTAAACCCTTGGGGGCCGTACTTGTGGTGGGTGGAGGGATTGCGGGGATTCAGTCGGCACTTGACCTTGCGGAATCGGGCTTCTACGTATATCTCGTTGAGCAATCTCCGTCTATCGGCGGGCTTATGGCCCACCTTGACAAGACCTTTCCCACCAATGACTGCTCGATGTGCATTCTCTCACCGAAGCTTGTGGAGTGTGGTCGCCACCTGAATATCGAGGTTTTGTCCATGGCGGAGGTCCTTTCTGTGGAGGGAAAACCAGGGAATTTCACTGCGAAAATTCTTGAGAATCCCCGCTACGTGAGCCTTGAAGATTGTACCGGATGTGGAGACTGTGCCGAGGTGTGTCCGGTTGCTATCCCCAATGACTTTGAGGGCAATCTCTCCCTTCGCAAGGCCATTTACCGTTCCTTTCCTCAGGCTTTCCCCGGGGCTTTTCTCATCGACAAGCGGGGTGTACCAAACTGCCAGGCAAGATGCCCCCTGGAGCAGAGAGCTCAAGGCTACATTGCTCTTATCCGGGAAGGGAAATTTGAGGAAGCCCTAAAAGTCGTTCGGATGGATAACCCCTTCCCGGGAATCTGCGGACGAGCCTGTCACCATCCCTGCATGGAAGAGTGTCAGCGGGGGATGCTTGATGCACCTTTGCGAATTCCCTACCTCAAGCGTTTCCTGGCAGATTTTGAGCTCATCCTGGGGAGAGAAGTCCTCCCGCAGGTAGTGCAGGAGCGTCCTGAAAGGGTAGCTGTGATTGGTGCCGGTCCAAGTGGTTTGAGTTGTGCATACTTTTTGCGCCTTCTGGGGTACCAGGTGGTGGTCTTTGAAGCCCAAGATCGCCCTGGGGGTATGATGACCTTTGGTATTCCCCCCTATCGTCTGCCAAGAGGCGTTGTAGAGCGGGAAATATGCCTCATACAGCGGCTTGGAGTAGAAGTGCAATATCAGAAGGCCTGGGGCAGGGATTTCTTCATCGATGACCTCTTCGCCCGGGGTTTCCAGGCAGTATACCTGGCCTGTGGGGCATGGAAAGGAATAAAGCTCGGTATAGAGGGTGAGGATGACCCCCGGGTCTTGGATGGTCTGACATACCTTGTGCGGTACCATGGGGGCGAGGAGGTACCCAGGGGAAAGAGGGTTGTCATCATTGGAGGAGGAAACGTGGCTATAGACTGTGCCCGGGTTGCTCTCCGCCGGGGAGCAAAGGAGATAACGGTGTACTATCGTCGTTCCGAGGAAGAAATGCCCGCCCGCCGGGAAGAGGTTGAGGAGGCCCGGGAGGAGGGGATAGAATTTTTCTTCTGTGCTGCCCCCCGGAGATTTTTCGAGAAAGACAGAGAGCTTCACCTTACATTCTGTGGTGTGAAGCTCTGCGCCCCGGATGAGTCGGGCAGAAGACGGCCTGAAATCCTCGAGGGTACCGAGTTTGCCGTTTCCGCCGACCTTTTCATCGTGGCAGTGGGACAGGGTATAGCTATTCCTGAGGAAGGCCTTGAGCTCACCCGTCGGGGAACGGTCAAAGTGGACGAGAGCCTCATGACTTCCCGGAGAGGAGTTTTTGCTGGGGGAGACCTCGTCCTGGGACCTGCGACACTCGTTGAGGCCATCGCTTACGGAAAAAGAGCGGCTTACTCCATTGATGCTTTTCTTTCCCAAAATCCTCAAAAGAGAGCACAACGTTCTCCCGCTCCTCTCTCGATTCCCTGGGGGAAAGAGAAGGATTTTGGGAAACTCCCTCGAAAAATTCCCGCCTCTTCACGAGTGCAGGGATTCGAGGAAGTGACTGAGGGGTATACCGCGGAAGAAGTCCAGGAAGAAGCAAGGCGTTGTCTCTCCTGCGGGGGATGTGCTGAATGCCTAAGGTGTGTAGAAGCTTGTAAGCGAGGAGCTATCCGCCACAACGATAGAGAAAGAGTACGAGAAATAAAGGTGGGGGCAGTCATTGTCTCCATGGGGACAGGCGTTTTCCATCCCAAGGAGCGCTTGCGAGAGCTGGGATATGGGAAGTACCCCAATGTGGTGACGAGCCTTGACTTTGAGCGTATCCTGAGTGCCTCCGGCCCCACCCGAGGAAAGGTTGTGCGTCCCAAGGATGGCAAGGTTCCTCGGAAGATTGCCTTCGTGCAGTGTGTGGGTTCCCGGGATGTAGAGCGGGGCAAGCCATACTGTTCTTCGGTGTGCTGCATGTATGCCATAAAAGAGGCTCTTGTGGCCCGGGAACACCTTCTTGTGGGAGAAGAAATTTCCTGCTGTTCTCCTGTTTCCGATGGTCCTTCTCAGAGTGACCTTGATGTAGCCATCTTCATGATCGACATGCGGGCTTATGGGAAGGATTTCGAAAGGTATTACGAACGGGCCAAGGCCTCTGGCATTCGCTTTGTCCGAGGAAGGGTGAGTCATGTTCTTGAAGAAGAGGGCGGCGATCTTGCAGTCTTTTACGTGGATGAGAGAGGTGGGCTCAGAAGAGAAGTTTTCGACCTCGTTGTTCTCTCGGTGGGTCTTGTGGTTTCCGAAGAGGAGCAAGAAGTCCTTGAGCGCCTGGGTATTCCCGTTGGTGCAGAAGGGTTCCCCTACCTTCTCTCCTTTGGTTCACGGATGGCACGACCGGGGATATGGATTTCCGGAAGCCTTGCCGGTCCCAAAGACATTCCCTCTGCCGTTGTTGAGGCCAGCGCAGCTTCATGCGAAGTAGCTTCGCTGCTTTGCGAGAGTCGCTTTGGTATGGTGCGGGAGAAAGCGTATCCTCCTGAGAGAGATATTGAGACAGAACCGGTACGCGTCGGGGTTTTCGTGTGCCGTTGTGGCATGAACATTGCCGGTGTCGTGCGTACCCAGGACGTGGTGGAGTGGGCAAAGGGGTTGCCACACGTAGTGTATGCAGAAGAGAATCTCTACACTTGCTCTCAGGACACCCAAGAGCGCATCAGGGAAAAGATTCAAGAATACCGCCTGAACCGAATAGTGATAGCCTCCTGTTCTCCTCGAACCCATGAACCCCTTTTCCGGGAAACCCTCAAGGGAGCTGGTCTTAATCCTTATCTCGTCACCATGGCCAATATTCGCGATCAATGTTCCTGGGTGCACCAAGCAGAGCGCGAGAAAGCTACCGAGAAAGCCAAAGATCTTGTAGCTATGGCGGTAGCCAGGGCTGTTCTTTTGGAACCTCTACAGGTTCTCTCTGTTCCGGTGGAGAAGTCTGTCCTTGTGGTTGGAGGAGGTTTGACAGGAATGACCGCTGCCCTAGAAGCAGCAGAGCAAGGTCTCTTGGTGTATCTTGTGGAGAGAGAACAAGAATTGGGAGGCCAGGTGCGGGGATACCGGAAAAAATGCACCATTGAGGGGAAGGATCTTGTGGCCCTCTTCGAGGAGCTCAAGGAGCGTCTCGTTACCCACTCCAGAGTCCGGGTTCTCACGGGGAGCGAGATTCTTGACGTTCGGGGTTTTGTGGGGAATTTCGAGACAGTGCTTCGCCAGAGAGATAAGACGGTTACCCTTCGTCACGGAGGGGTCATCATCGCCACCGGGGCAAAAGAGTACCTTCCTGAAGGTGAATTTCTCTATGGGTTTGACGAACGGGTCGTTATCCAGAACGACCTGGAGAGAAAACTTGAGGAGGGGTCTTTCTCTTCCCTGCGGGGGCAGGTCGTCATGGTACAATGCGTAGGTTCCCGCAATACGAAGCATCCCTACTGTAGCAGAATCTGCTGTGTACAGGCAACAAAAAATGCCCTGCGTCTCAAGAAGCTCTTTCCAGACTGCGAAGTCCTCGTGCTTTACCGGGACATGCGTACTTATGGTCTCTACGAGCGATATTACCGGGAAGCTCGCCAGAAGGGCGTGCTCTTTGCACGATTCGGGGATGGTACCACTCCGCTGGTAGAGAGAAAGAATGGAAAACTCCAGGTGACCTTTTTCGACCCTCTTCTTGCGGAGGAAGTGCAAGTCTATGCTGACCTTCTTGTGCTCAGTACAGGGGTAGTGCCCCTTCCGGAGGCAGAGAACCTGGCAAGGCTCTTCAAGGTACCCCTCAGCGAAGATGGTTTTTTCCTTGAGGCTCATGTGAAGCTTCGTCCGGTGGACTTTGCCACCGAAGGGGTTTATGTCTGTGGCATGGCTCATAGCCCCAAGCTTGCTGAAGAGAGCATACTCCAGGCCAAGGCTGCAGTATCCCGCCTTATGACCCTCTTGAGCCATGACTCTATCTTCACCGAAGCCCAGGTAGCTTTCGTTGAGGAGAGAAGGTGCATGGCTTGTGGGGACTGTGAAAGGATTTGTCAATACAAGGCGATAACGGTGAACGCCGAGAAGAGAGTTGCCGAGGTAAACCGGGCTCTCTGTAAAGGCTGTGGCCTGTGCAGTGCTACCTGTAGAAGCAGTGCGATTCGAATTCTCGGTCTTGTCCCTGAGGCCGTGCTGTCTGAGGTGGAGTGCCTCTATGAATGGTGAGTGGGAGCCGAAAATTGTGGCCTTTTTGTGTTACTGGTGTAGCTACGCCGGGGCTGACCTTGCAGGCGTCAGTCGTATTCAATATCCCCCCAATATCCGGGTCGTGCGAGTGCCTTGTTCAGGAAGTATCAACCCACTTTACATTCTTAAGGCTCTACGCGAAGGAGCTGATGGGGTACTCGTTTCGGGATGCCATCCTGGAGACTGCCACTACCTGAGTGGTAACTACTTTGCCCGACGGAAGTTCTTCCTCCTCCATGAACTTCTGAGGTTTTTAGGACTGGAGGGAAGGGTACACTTCTCCTGGGTTTCGGCCTCCGAAGGGGGGCGTTTTGCTCAGGTGGTGCGGGAAGTCACCGAGGTTGTTCGACGCTTAGGGCCGCAGAAAGCCTTCAGTGAGGAGATCGATGTCTATGTACGAGACCGAGATTCTTCGTATATCCTGTAAGCTTCTTGAGTCGGGAGACGTGGAAGGGGTTGTAGGGTACGTTTCAGGTTCTCTTCCCCTGTCGACTCGGCCTTTTATTTTTCGCACTCCCTCTGAGCTCAGCAACCTTGTTTTTAACCCGTTTTGTGGGATGAATTTCGCCCGGTATCTTGTATCCCGCGACAGGCCCCTTCAGAGGTTAGCAGTGGTTGCCAAGGGTTGTGATGCAAGGGCCATTGCCGTCCTCGTGCAAGAGGGACAGATAAGGCGGGAAGAGCTCTTCGTCATCGGAGTGTCCTGCCAGGGTATACTTGACCAAAAGAAACTCCTTCATCATTTCGGGGAGCTTGAGGAAGGCGACGTTGAGATTCGAGGAACGAGCCTCCTTGTGCGGGGAAGGTCCTTCTCCCTTTTGGAGTTTCTTGACCGAACCTGTGCACGGTGTGTGCACCCTAATCCTCCTCTCTTTGACGTTCTGGTGGGTGAGAGGATAGAGAAACATTCTTTTGGGGGTAGCAGTGATATCGTCAGGCTCTGGGAGATGCCCCCTCAGAATCGTTGGGAGTTCTTCTCCTTGGAACTTTCCCGCTGTATCCGATGCTACGCCTGCCGCAATGCCTGTCCCATGTGTTACTGTCGAGAGTGCTTCGTGGAGCTCCAGAGGCCTCTTTTCGCTCACCCTGCTCCCTCCCTCAAGGACAACCTGGTGTTTCACCTGGGGAGGGCTATGCACTTGGCAGGGAGGTGTGTGGAGTGTGGAGCCTGCGAGCGAGCCTGTCCTCTTGACATTCCCGTTGCCCTTTTACCCTGTGCGCTCTCTGGAGTTGTTCGGGAGTACTTTACCTTTGAGGCAGGAGTCGATCTTGAAGCGAAGCCGCCTCTTTTAGTGTATCGGGAGGAAGATCCGGATGCTTTCATTCGATAGGGGTATAGTGACTTCGTGGGAAGCCTTTGTAGGGTGGCTTAGGAAGATGAATCCTTTTGTGACTCCTCTTGTGCGGGAACACCTCCATGCTGTTCCGCAGGAGTTTTTGACTCCGGTGACATTCAAGACCCTCCTTTTCCCTCCTCGGGAATGTCTCTACCGGTACATTTTTCGGGAAAGGCAGTGGGAATTATACCCCGAAGAATTCCCGGTGGAACCTGCCTCTCTCCTTCTTGCCCCCTGTGAGGCCAGGGCCCTCTTTGACGTTCTTGACCAGATTTTCCTTGAAGAATCTCCTGGCGATGGGTATTACCGCAGACGTCGAGAACAGCTGAAGATTGGCATTGTGGGATGTACCTTTATGGAGAAGACCTGCTTTTGCACCCGGGTAGGAGGCCATCCCCTTTTCCACAGAACAGAGGACCTCTTCATTCTTCCGTTCTCCTCCGGGGTGTACCTTGAGGGCCTTGGGGAGGGCGATGTCGAAGGTCGACCCCCCACCACCCATGACCAGGAAGCGCTTCGCAAAATTGTGTCTTTCCTCGAGGTACAGGCTCCTCCTCCCTTTCCTTCCTGGTTGCCTGAGCGACTCTATGAACATTTTGAGAGTGCGACGTGGGAGGAGATAACCTGGTCATGCTTGAACTGTGGAGCCTGTACCTTCTTTTGTCCTACCTGTTTTTGTTTTGATCTTGTCGCCGATGGGAGGCTCAAAGGAGCGATGGTCCGCACATGGGACAGTTGCATGTTTCCCATGTTTACCCTTCATGCTTCTTCCCACAACCCTCGAGGGAGGAAAGAACAGCGAGTCCGCCAGCGAGTGCTCCACAAGTTCTCTTATTTTCCCCTTCGTACGGGGAAGTTTGGGTGTGTGGGGTGTGGAAAGTGTCTCAAGGTCTGCCCCGTGGGTTGGAATATTCAAGAAGCCGTGGAGAGGATGGTGCACGATGCGTGAACTCTGTCCAACCCTTCTCCCCATTGCTGAGATTGTTGAGGAGACGAAGGACATCAAGACCTTTCGTCTACCAAGGCCCGGCAACTTTCTCTATCAGCCGGGACAATTTGCAGAGATTTTCGTTCCCGGGGCAGGAGAGGCTCCCTTTTCCATTTCCTCTTCCCCCACCGATTCGGAGTACCTTGAGTTCAGCATCAAACGCATGGGGAATGTCACGAATGCCTTACACCGCCTGAACCCTCAAGATTTTGTGGGCCTCCGGGGTCCTTATGGCCGAGGCTTCCCCTTAGAGTACCTTATGGGTGGCCACCTCCTCTTTATCGGGGGAGGCATTGGCCTGGCTCCTCTGCGGTCACTTATAAAGTACGTTTTGCACCCCTCCCATCGGTCCTCCTTTGAGGAGATCTTCATCCTCTATGGAGCTCGTACCCCAAAAGATCTCGTTTTTCGCCGGGAACTCGAGCAGTTGAGCGGGCGAGAAGACCTCACCCTATGTGTCACGGTTGATGAGGGAGACCCTTCCTGGGAGGGCAGAATAGGCCTTGTGCCCTTGGTGCTTCGTGAGGTGTTCACCTTTCCTCCTTCTGGGTGGAAGAGCGTTGTCTGTGGGCCACCGATTATGATAAAGTTCACTATTAAAGTCCTCGTGGAGATGGGATTTGCGCCGGGGGACATCATCACTACTCTTGAGATGAAAATGAAGTGTGGCTTGGGAAAGTGTGGAAGGTGCAACATCGGACCGTACTACGTGTGCAAGGACGGTCCGATGTTCTCTTACGAGGAGCTCTTGCGAATGCCGGAGGAGTACTGATATGGAGTACAGGGAGGCCGTTGAGTATCTCTATGGGCTCATCAATTACGAGAAAACCCGCATGGTGTACGCAGATTTGAAGCTCGAGCGGATGCGGGAACTTATGCAGCGGCTGGGGAACCCCGAGAAACTTCTCCCTACCGTTCTTGTGGCTGGAACGAAAGGCAAGGGGAGTACCTCCTATATGCTCTTCCGCCTTTTCAGTGCCTTTGGTCTGCAGTGTGGTCTCTATTCCAAGCCTCACCTTTTCACCTTTCGGGAACGCATCCGGGTGGGAGGAAAGTACATTGCTCCTGAAGAGCTGGCTGTCCTGGTGGCCGAGGTGAAACCCATCGTGGAGGCTATGGCCTTCGATTCTCCCTGGGGGAAGCCAACGTACTTTGAAGTCTCGGTGGCCCTGGCGCTTCTGTACTTTTTGCGCCGGGGAGTGGATGTGGCAGTGGTCGAAGTAGGCCTTGGAGGGAGACTTGACGCCACGAACGTCATCGAACCTCGGGTGACAGTCATCACCCCGGTGAGCTTCGATCACATGGAGGTTCTGGGATACACTTTGGAAAGCATCGCCAGGGAAAAAGCCGGGATTCTCCGTCCTGGTGTTCCTCTTGTCCTTGCTCCGCAAAAAGCAGAAGCCTATGTAACGATTCTTGAGGAGGCAAGAAGAAAAGGAACCCCGGTTTTTGAGGTGTCGGGAAACTCGCGGGTGTCGATCCTTGAGCGGAGTGAAAGAGGCTCGCGATGCGTCTTTGAGGTAAAGGGGTGGGGAAGGGGAGAGGTGACGCTTCCCCTTTTGGGAGACCATCAGGTCACCAATTTCCTGACTGCTCTTCTTGTCCTACGAGAGTGGGGCCTTGATTTCTCTCCGGACCTCATAAGGGAGACTATCTCCTCCCTGCGCTGGCCAGGAAGGGTGGACATTTTGTCCCGGGACCCACTCCTCGTTTTCGACGTGGCCCACAACCGAGCTTCCTTTCAGGCCCTTCTGAGAGCGCTGCGGGAATACCTTGCAGTTGAGAAAGCAGTGTACCTTTTGGGATTTTTGGAGGGGAAGGATGTTGCCGGCATTGCTGCAGAGGTGGCTCCGGTGGCGCATTGTGTCATCCTCACTGAGCCCCTTCATCCCAAGGCCATTCCTGGGAAAGGACTTCTCTCTCTTTTTGCTTCTTTGGACATTCCCTGTGAGCTTGTGAGGGACCCCTATCGGGCGAAAGAAGAGGCCTGGCAAAAGGCTTTGTCTCTTGGCTTGCCTCTTGTGGTGGCTGGGTCTTTTTACTTGGCACAGCCCTTCAAAGAAGAATTTGCGATGGAGGAAATCTCTGAAGAGGAGGTGGAGCTGTGTTAATCGTGGCCGAACGCATCAATGCCACCCGTAAACCCATCCGAGAAGCTTTGGAACGGAAAGACGAGCAGTTTCTTGTCGAGGAGGCTAAAAAACAGGAAGCGGCAGGGGCTCACTTTCTCGACGTTAACGCCGGGACTGAGGCCAAGGAAGAAGTGGAAAATCTCCCCTGGCTTGTTGAACTCTTGCAGGGAGTGGTTGAGATTCCACTCTGCCTTGACACGGCGAACGACGAAGCCCTTGTTCGGGCTTTGAAAGTCTATCGTAAGAAGGAGGTCATGATTAACTCCTTTACTGCAGAAAGATCTCGCATTGAAGCCGTTTTGTCCCTGGCAAAGGAGTACGAAGCCTTTGTGGTGGGACTGGCCATGGGAGAAGGAGGGATTCCACAGACCTCTTCTGACCGTCTGCAGCTCGTGGAATTTCTCGTCAGAGCCGCCGAGGAATATGGAGTCCCCAGAGAAAAACTCTTTGTCGATCCCCTTGTCGTTCCCATCGGGACTGACCAAAGGCAAGGCCAGATTTTCCTTGAAACTCTGAAGACTATAAAGGAGAGATTTCCTGGGGTGCGGACTATATGCGGGTTGAGCAACATCTCTTTTGGCATGCCGAACCGCAAGCTTCTCAATAGGGCATTCCTTGCTCTCTGTGTGGGGTATGGACTTGATGCTGCCATCATTGACCCCCTCGACCGGGAACTTATGTCCATCCTCTTTGCCTCAGAGGCCCTTATGGGTAGAGACGAGTTCTGTATGAACTACATCACTGCCTATCGTCAGGGAAGGCTGTGTTTGTAAGAGACATTGTGATGTAACGTGCTTAAGACGAGGCAGTACCGAAAAAACTATTTTTATTCCTGTTCTTTTTGAGGAAAGCTCTGCAAGTTTTCAGTTTTACTCTCTGTCCAGGAGTTATGTTTTGGGCTTTCAGGCCTACGTATATGTTTTAGCATGTAGCGGTAAGAATTCTCGACTTTTGTGGATTCTGGAAGAAGCAGATGGTCCGGTATGTTTATATAATATGTAGGGAGGCGAAGGGTGTTAGCGATTTTATGCCGAGAGTTTTTAGACTGTTTTTTGAGGAGTGACGAAACGTGCGGAGGATTTTTTCCAAGTTCACTCCCTCGGATTTTCGCTTCCTCGCTGATGTGCTCTGTAGGGGCGAGGAAAAAGGGGCTTTTCTGTCTCTCGTGGAGAACGACCCTGAAGTCCTCAATCAGGTTCTTGAAAATGACACTCTCTTTGCCAGAATAGCACAAGATGAGCGTTTCTTTGTGCAGGTGAGCCCCTATCTCTATTTTGAGCTTCTCTTGAGACGAGTCATTCGGGACATAGAACGGGAGTCCTATACGCTCGAGCGCATCGGGTACCGCACCGTGGTGCCAGTCTTTGATGGCAAGAAGGTCCTTGAAGTACTCGCCCGAGAAACCTTGCGAGACTATCTTGTGGAACTTTTGGTTTCCTTTATCCGCATCAACAACTTCACGGTGTATATCCGTCGAGGACAGGGTGTATACTTTAAAAAAACTCTCTCGGACTTCGACCTTGAACTCCTTGTCGAACTCAGCGAGCGGGTGGAAGAGCCCTATCGCTTCATCTTCCTCAAGCGGGCCGGAGATATTGCCCTCTTTGTGAGCGGTATATTCCCGGAGCAACTCTTTGGAGGTCTCCATGCCTCTTTTGCCAAGCGTACCTGGCTTCGGCATTTCCGAGGTCGGGGAGAGGAGCTTGAAGAAAAGGGAGTAGAGCTCTATCGCCGGGCAAGCGAGAGCGCCGTGGCCCGGGAATACCAGCTTGATGACCTGCTGCTCTACATTGCTGACAACTTCCGTTTCACCAAAAAACCTCTCAACGTCATGACTGACCGGTATCTCTCTTTTCGGAAGTACGACATTTTCCAGGCCCTTTCTAATTGAGGACGAGCTTTTTGTCGACGGTGGTTTTTCCCAGATAAAACGGGACATCCTTGATACTGTAATCTGGAGAAGTTGGCTTGAGAGAGAAGAAGAGGGTTAACGCTTTAGCAGACCTTTCGGCGTTTTTTGCTCTTCCATCCGAGGTTCTGACGCATGCCTTAGGTGTGGAGCCCTCTTTGGGGCTCTCCCGACAAGAGTCCGAAGAACGTCGTACACATGTGGGGCCAAACCGCCTGGAGGAGAGAAAGCGTTTTTCACCCCTCTTTTCTTTCCTTTCGCAGTTCAAAAGCCCTATTGTTCTTATTCTTGTCTTTGCCACGGTGGTATCGGCCGTGGTGCAGAATTTTCTTGATGCGGCGATTATCCTCAGTATTGTCATGCTCAGTGCCATCCTGAGCTTCTTTGAGGAGTACGGTGCGAACACTGCTTTAGAACGCCTCAGAAAGCGGGTCACTGTCCGGTGTAAAGTTCTAAGAGAAGGGAGGGAAGAGTCTGTATCCATAGAGGAAATCGTCCCAGGGGACGTTGTCCCTCTCTCTCCGGGAAGTCTTATCCCTGGGGATGGAGTGGTTCTTGAGGTCCACGATCTTTTTGTGGACCAGGCCATGGTGACTGGGGAGAACTTTCCTGCCGAAAAGATACCCGGAGTTTCCAAGACCCAGGGTAGTCTTGCAGAGCGCCGGAATGTGGTATTCATGGGGACAAGTGTCCACAGTGGTACTGGGAAAATGCTTGTGGTGCAGACTGGGAAGAGAACTGTCCTGGGACAGATTGCTCATCGGCTCCGTTTCCGGCCCCCGGAAACCGAGTTTGAACAAGGTATTCGTCGTCTTGGTTATCTGCTTTCAGAGGTAACGCTTGTTCTCGTTTTTGCCATTTTCGCCCTCAATGTGACTTTTCATCGTCCAGTTCTTGACTCTCTCCTTTTTTCTATCGCCCTGGCTGTAGGACTCACTCCTCAGCTTCTTCCGGCTATCATTGTCACCACTCTTGCCCGTGGCTCGCAACTCCTGGGAAAGACTGGGGTTATCGTGCGCCGTTTGGCGGCCATCGAGAATTTTGGGAGCATGGATGTTCTCTGCGTGGATAAAACGGGAACCATCACCGCAGGAGTTATGCAACTTGAAGGAGCCTATGGGGCAGATGGGAATCCCTCAGAGTTTGTCTTAGAGAGGGCTTACCTCAATGCCTATTTTCAAACCGGCTTTGTCAATCCTCTTGATACAGCTATACTCTCTTCCCGTCCAGTGAGGGTGGAGGATTTCCAGAAAGTCGACGAGGTCCCCTATGACTTTGAGCGCAAGCGACTCACCGTGGTGGTGGAAGAAGGACAGAGAATGTGCCTGATCACCAAGGGTGCTCTGGAGAAAATCCTGGAAGTCTCCTCTTCTTTCCTTCAGGGAGGAGAGGAGCATTCCCTTACGCCTTCTGACCGAGAACGCATTTTGAGTCTTTACCACACCTTTGGTGAGCGGGGTCTTCGAGTCCTTGGCGTGGCCTGTAAGGTGGTTGAACCTCGTGTCTCTTTCGGTCGAGAAGACGAGAAAGAATTGACCTTTGTGGGTTTTCTCTCCTTTTTTGACCCTCCCAAAGAGGGAATAGCGGGGGTTCTTGCTGAGCTCAAGAGACTGGGAGTGCGGCTGAAAGTCATCACGGGAGATAATCGCTTTGTGGCAAAAGCGGTGAGCCAAGCTGTGGGTCTTGGAGCAGAGAAAATCGTAAGTGGAGGAGAGCTCAACACGCTGAGCGACGTGGCTCTTTTATCCGTGGTAGAAAGAACCGATGTTTTTGCCGAAGTTGACCCACAGGGAAAGCAAAGAATTATTCTTGCCCTGAAGAAGACGGGTAACGTGGTCGGTTTTCTGGGTGACGGCATCAACGATGCCCTCGCTCTCCACAGCGCTGATGTGGGCATTTCGGTGGATTCGGCAGCAGATGTCGCCAAAGAAGCTGCTGATTTTGTCCTTCTCGAAAAGGACCTGGGAGTGCTTAAGGAGGGAGTGATTCAGGGGAGGAAGATTTTTGCCAACACCCTGAAGTACGTCTTTATGGCCACGAGTGCTAATTTCGGAAACATGTTCAGTATGGCTTTGGCCTCTCTTTTTCTGCCCTTCCTTCCTCTTTTGCCCAAGCAAATTCTCCTCATCAATCTCCTCACAGACCTTCCTGAGATGACCATTGCCTCTGACCACGTTGATACAACCTACATCGATATGCCTCATCGCTTCGACGTCAGCTTTATCCGACGCTTCATGGTAACTTTTGGTCCTCTGAGCTCTCTCTTTGATCTTGCCACTTTTGGGTTTCTCCTTTTTCTGGGAGTCAATCAGACTCTTTTCCAAACCGGATGGTTCGCGGAATCGGTGCTTTCCGCTGTCACGGTTATTTTTGCTCTTCGTACCCGTCTGCCCTTTTTCCGCAACCTTCCTGCAAAGAGCCTTCTTGGAGTTTCCGTTTTTGTCCTGGCCTTGGTTTTCTACCTTCCGTATTCTTTCCTGGCATCGATTATGGGCTTTCAGCCTCTCCCCCCACACATTCTCTTGGGTATCATTGGGATAGTGATTGTATACTTTTGTGTCTCTGAGTTAGTGAAGCGTATGTTTTATTGCAGGAGAATATTGTGAAACCTCTCCC
>CAYRSB010000023.1:0-31708 GCA_964426875.1 uncultured Atribacterota bacterium | reverse complement strand
AAGGGCATGAAAGGCGAGATCACCACGGAGGCAAAACGCACCTCCTCGCGAGGATCACCACGGGTCTCCTTCGGGGACCCTCGTGATGGCAAAAAGGAGGAGTCGTTATTGAGAGTAGGAGGGGTAGAAACCTGAACGAAACACGGGGCGCTTCCATTTGGCCCTGGGAGTTCGAAACGTGGAAGCGGTCTTTACTCACCTTGAGGAAAAGGGGATTCCCGGTTCTTTTGCCCCTTACCGAAAGCGGGGCTACCGGTACGCTTATTTCTCTGGCCCCATGGGGGAAGTCGTGGAAATCGTAAAACGGATATAACCAGAGCTCACCCCTTTGGGATGAGCGTATTACAAAGGTGTGGCGGTCTCTGGGATTGCTTTGGGAAGGGGTGAGTGAACTTGCCAAAACCAGAGTTTCCTTCCAGTGCCTCCCTTTTGGAAGCACTGGCTGGAGGTTATGGCCAGGAAATCTCCCGTCCACTTCGTTTCACTTCTGCCAGGAGGGTGGGTCTTTGAGAGGCTTCCTCGAATTCTTCCGGGGTGTACCCCAGGATGTCGGCATCGAGTCCTGGCTCCCAGAAACGGGCCAAAAGTTCTAGGCGGGTGAGAAAATTCATCCCCTGAAAATCTGGGGAAAGGACCACAAGGTCCACGTCACTTGTTTTGAGGGCCTCCCCACGAGCGCGGGAGCCAAAGAGAATCACCCGCGTAATCCGGATTTCCTTCCCGAGGCGGAAAAGGTAACGGTTTAGGCGTTCGATGAGGGAATCTTCTTTTTCAGCCATTGCAAGACTTTTTCCGTTTCACGTAAAAATTCCTGGGCAATGCGTTCATTGTACATTTTGTGACTCGGCCCCATGGCCACATCAGGATACCGTGCCACCGTATAGTGGGGGTTAAGCCGGAGAAGTACGGTTTTTATCTCTTCCGAAGGTTCTGGCTCAATCATTTCGAGAAGAGTTAGGAGGTTGTGAGTTCGGGGAGGAAGTTCCCGAAAGAAAAGAATTACCAGGGCCTTGAGATATTTTTCGACAGCCTGATGGCACATGAGGACACAGTAATTGTAACGCTTCGCTTCAAGCATCACTTTGGCTGTTTCCAAATCATATTCTGCGCTTTCTATCCAGTCCTGGACTTCCTGACGCATGAGAACCCCTCTTTTTTATTTTACCACACGGTGGTTCACAACATGGGAAATCGGTGTTCCATCGATAGTGAGTGGGATAGGTAAGTTTGGAGGGTCAATTTTAGATGCCTTTGGCTCTCCTTCTTTTTACCCTTTGGGGTTTTTCTTCTCCGTTATTTCTCTCATGGCGATGGCTTTAGGCTTTTTGCTCTTTCCGGGATATAGCGGAACGGCCTCCAGAGTCCTCACGGTGAAAGAGAGGGGGGCGTCGGGAGGCAGGGCATACCGGACTCAACGGAGGACTTACGGTGCTTTGGTTTACCAATGTCTTCATGGTGGTTTTGGCGTTAGGTTCTTGAATGCGCTCTAAAGAGCGTATGGCAAAGATTTTAGTGCCCTGGAATTATTTGCCAAGGAGCGTATCGACCAGGACTTTTCGTCTCTTCCTATAGAGGGTTTTGGCAAAAATCTTTCCATCGGCGGTGTATTCGATCCACTCTCCTTCTTTCTCCCCGTTGTGGTAAAAACCTTCAAAGTGTTTTTGCCCTCCGGGATAATAAATAATCCACAGTCCTTCTTTAACTCCTCCCTGGTAGCCTCCTCCAGTTTTAATCACCCCATTACGGAGGAATTCTTTCCATATTCCTTCTTCCTTCCCATCCCGGAAATTTCCCTCAATCATGATTTGGCCATTCTCGTGCCATTTGGTGAAAGGCCCTTGCTCGATTTTTCGACCCTTTTTATCGAGGTAATAGGTATACTCGAGCTTGAGTCTCCCTTCAGGATAGAACCCTCGGTGGTACCAGCCTGTTTCCCCCTCAAAGAAGCTTGTTTCTTCGCCTGGGATTTGCTCGCTCGTCTTTTCTTCTGCAACGTTTCCCCGGGGATACAAAGAAGCTCAATGCGAGCAGGAGAGACGTGCTCTATCTCCAGGGTAAAAGAGCTAAAGGGATAGAAAAGGAGTTAGTTGGCAAAGGTGTCACTTGTGGTGGCCAGTTCAAGGGCAAGATAAGCCACTCCGTCGGTATAACTCAGGCGCTTTACAGTACGCACCTCTTTCGTCCTGTGGAGTGCATCCTCGAAGGTGGTAAGGTCGCGGAAATCGATATTTCGTATCAGGAGTTCTACCTCTGTTTTACGCATTTCCTCACCGCCTATCCAGGTGCAGAGTTTCGGAATGAAAACGTCACTTAGTGCCTTACCCGCTTCTTTGAGGGCTTTCTTTCCTGCTATTTCTTCGCTTAAATCCCGTTTTTCGTGCCCTTACAGGGGAAGGATAGGATTGCTTCACCAGACGAAACGGCGAGGTTCACAATGACGACTAAGGGGGACGAAACGATGAGGTTCGCCGATGGAAAAAAGCAAACCCAGAGAAACCCCTTAGGTCTTGACGACTTGAAGGGGTATGTTATAATTTTCCCTGAATCGGGCGGGAATAGCTCAGGTGGTAGAGCGCCAGCCTTCCAAGCTGGGTGTCGCGGGTTCGAGTCCCGTTTCCCGCTCCATTGTTTTTGTGGAGCCTTGTTTGCCTTCTTGAGCTCCCCGGGTACCAGGGGTGAAGAATAGAAACCGCAGGAAGACCCCGGTTGCAGTGTATTCCTCTTCCACTACGGCCTGGACGGATCCTTGGAAGTCCTCCTCCCAGAAAAGGCACTTACAGTGTGAGTGTTGCAAGACACATCGGCCAGCAACCACCTTCTATAGTTTCGAGGAACCCAAGGTTATCGGGGCAGACATCACCCTGGAGATTGCCGAAGATGTTATAGTAAGGGTGCTCTCCGTCCCACAAAATCTGTCCCAGGCATGCCCTGGGCTAAACACCCACGTTAACGAGGTTTTGCGACTGCTTTTGTCTTCCCTTGCAGTATCTGTCTCCAGGCCGGCCACGAGGGTTGTGTGGCGCCATTTCCTTTTTTGGGCCTTTCGTCGTATAATATCCCCAAAAGTTTGGGGAGGTGAATTTCCTTGGCGAAGCTCCTCATCGTGAAAGTGGAAAACAGGCCAAAAGCTGCAGTGCGGGTGCAGGAAGTCCTGACGCAGCACGGTTGCAGTATAAAAACTCGTCTTGGTCTCCATGAGTTTGCTCTTGGGTGTGAGGAAAAGGACGAAGGACTCATCATCCTTGAGATTGCGGGGAACGATGAAGAGATTAGAAAACTCAGGGAGGCCCTTGAAGCGGTAGAGAGTGTGAAAACGGTTCTGGTGGAGATATGAGTTCTATGGAGGAAAAAGTCGACATCTCGAAGTATCGCCTTCGGCCAGAAGACTTGCGGTGGGTTTGCGACCCGGCTACCCTGCCTTTTGAGTGCACGGATGAACTCGAAGGGCTTAAGGGGTTTGTGGGGCAGAAGCGAGCTTTTTCGGCTATTAGGTTTGGTCTTCGCATGGACCGTCCGGGGTATAACCTCTTCGTGGTTGGTCCCAGTGGAACGGGGAGGGCGGCAGTAGTCAAAGCCTGCATTGAAGAGCTCCTTGAGGAGAAAAAGCGAGCCGGTCTTCTTCCCTCGGTGACTGACTGGTGCTACGTTTTCAATTTCGACAACCCCGATCGTCCCAAAGTGCTTCGTCTCCCCCGGGGGGAAGGGAGGATGTTTTCCCGGCTTCTTGAAGGACTTTTAAAAAACTTGCGAGAGACCATCCCCAAGGCCTTCTCAAGCGATGAGTACAAGAATCAACGGCAGATTCTCATCGACGAGCATCAGAAGCGACACCGCCAGGTCCTGCAGGAACTGGAGCGAGAGGCGCTGGAGGAGGGTTTTGCCTTTCGCATGACTTCCATGGGTCCCATCCTGGTGCCACTTTATGAAGGGAAGCCCATGACTCAGGAACAGTATCTCTCTTTGAGCGAGGAGGAGAGAGAATCCATCGAGGCTCGTCGTCAAAAGCTCTTGAACCGCATCAATGAGGTCTTCGAACGTATTCACCAGCTGGAGATGGACCTCAAAGGTCGGATTGCTGAGCTTGACACCCGCATTGCCGACTTTACCATTGCCCCCCTTTTTCGGGAGCTTTTGGAGCACTATGCCACCTTTTCAGAGGTGGTGGAATTTCTGTCTTCGCTTCGCCAGTTCACCATTTCCTACCTCCACATCTTCCGGGATTCTCAGGAAGCACCGGCGCAACCTCAACACCTTGTGCCCTACCAGAGGTTCCAGGACCCCTTTTTGCCCTTCAAAGTCAACGTATTCGTGGACAACTCTTCGACTGATACCCCCCCGGTTGTTCTTGAGACTCACCCCACCTGGACGAATCTCTTCGGAAGGATTGAGCGGCGAGCTTTAATGGGAACGTACTTCAGCGACCACACTATGCTCAAAGCTGGGTCTTTGCACCAGGCCAACGGGGGATACGTCATCATGTACTTCCGGGACCTTATAGTCAATCCCGGGGTTTGGGAAGGGCTCAAAAGAGTTCTGAAAAATCGGGAAATCCGCATGGAAGACCCCTTTGAGCAGTTCGGCCTTATCGCTCCTCAGGGACTTCGTCCCGATCCCCTGCCCTTTGAGGCCAAAGTCGTCCTCATCGGGGATGAATACATATATCGGCTCCTCACCCTCTTTGACGAGGACTTCAAAGACCTCTTCAAAGTCAAGGTGGAGTTCGATTACGAGGTCAAAAAGGAGGGGGATATCGTCACCTCCTTTGGCTGTTTCGTGCGGCAGTGCTGTCTTAAGGAAGGGCTTTTGCCCTTCGACCGTTCGGGAGTGGCCAAACTCCTTGAATACGCCGCCAGGGCAGTCTCCCACAAGGAGAAGCTCAGTGCCCGCTTTGGGTTTTTGCGGGATGTTCTCCTTGAGGCCGATTTCTGGGCCCGGGAGGAGGGAGCCGACCGGGTGTACGACCGTCACGTCAAAAAGGCCATCGAGTCTCGCAAAAAGCGCCTCGACCTTATTGCTGAAAAGGTCGACGAATTCATTAAAGAGGACGTCCTCCTCATCGACACCGAGGGAGCGGTAGTGGGACAGGTGAACGGCCTTGCGATATACGACCTTGGAGATTTCAGTTTCGGCCGGCCCTCTCGCATCACTGCCCGGACATACCTGGGGAGGCAGGGAGTGGTGAACATCGAGCGAGAGTCTCGCCTGAGCGGCCGCATCCACGACAAGGGCGTCCTCATCATGAGTGGATACCTGGGGTACCGCTATGCTCAGGACAAACCCTTGTCCATTGCGGCAAGTATCTGCTTCGAGCAGTCGTACGAGGGAGTAGAGGGGGACAGTGCCTCCCTGGCCGAGACCTGCGCCATTCTCTCCGACCTTGCCGGGGTGCCTGTGCGACAGGACGTTGCCGTCACCGGCTCCATCAATCAGAGGGGTGAGGTCCAGGCCATTGGGGGGGTCAATCAGAAAATCGAGGGCTTTTTCCGAGCCTGCCGTATGAAGGGCCTCACTGGAACTCAGGGAGTCATCATCCCAAAGAGCAACGTGCAGAACCTCATGCTCGAGGAGGAAGTGGTGGAGGCGGTCAAGGAGGGCAAATTCCACATCTACGCCGTCTCGACGGTCGACGAGGCCATGGAAATTCTCACTGGGCTTCCGGCCGGAAAGAGAAAAGAGGATGGAACCTTCGAGGAGGGGACGGTCAACGACCTGGTAGACCGAAAGCTCAGGAAAGCCCTTGAGCTTTTGCAACGCACCGAGGGAAGGAAAGAGGAAGAGAAACCCAAAGAAGAACGTCCGGAGAACGAAGAGAGTGCCAAGACACAGTAACCTATGTCCTTTCTTTTGAGTCGGGATGTAGCCTCAAGCATCAAAGATGCAAAGCTCCGCCGAGATTTAGGATTCGTCACCCTGGGGGTTTGCTTTGGCATTGTTTTTTTCAACGTTACGACCGGTGCCCCCATAGCCGGTTTTGCCAATGCCCTTGGATTTGGCGACCTTCTCTATGCCTTTCTTCTCGCCCTGCCGGTTATGGGTGGGGCGATTCAAATTTTTGCCTCCCTTATCCTTGAGCGGAGTGCCAAAAGAAAGCCCATTTTTCTCGCCAGTGGACTTCTGAACCGTATTCCCTGGTTTTTCATAGCCCTTCTCCCCTTTTTGCTGAAGGGGAGGGGAAACCTCCTTTCTTCCATCATGAGTCTCCTTGTCTTTGCCTCTGTGGGTGGGGCCTTTCTTACAGTGAGCTTCATGTCCTGGGTGGCAGACCTTGTGCCTCTGGAACTCCGGGGAAGGTTTTTCGGCCATCGGAGCCTTTTGGCGACCGTGGCTTCCCTGGTGAGCGGGCTCTTTATCGGGCGTTTTCTTGATAAAGTCCCTGGAATGGTGGGGTTTTCCTTTGTCATCGCCCTGGCCTCCATCCTTGGGGTGGTGGACATTCTCTGTTTTCTTCGGGTCCAGGACCCTCCCATGAGGCGGGAGGAAAAATTCTATGGAAGCCTCTTTGCCCTTTTCCACCGGGTCTTTGTCCATCCCCAGTTTTCTCGCTTCCTCTTCTTTGCCGTTTTCTGGTACTTTGCTTTTAACGTGGCTTCTCCTTTTTTTAACCTCTACATGATTCGGGAACTCCACATGGGTTTCTTCGAGATTGCCCTCTATGTCCAGGGAGTGTCGAACTTCACCACGCTCTTTTCCATTCGGCTTTTTGGACGCCTGACGGATCGCTTTGGAAATCTTCCTGTGGCTCTTCTGGCCACGACTGTGGCCTCCTCTTTGCCGATTTTCTGGTGTTTCACCAGAGAGAGTAACTGGCCCTTTATTGTGCTCATCATCCAGGTTCTTGCCGGAATCTTCTGGCCGGCCATAGATTTAGCCATCAATAATCTTGCTCTAAGTCTCTCTCCAGACCTTTTCCGCTCTTTTTACATTGCCGTCCTCAACCTTTTCCTGGGGTTTTTCGGCAATGCCCTGGGGTACATTGTGGGAGGAGCAGTGGTGGAGTATGTCGCGCCCCCCATAGCGGAGTTTGTGCGTTCCTTTGGGATGCACTTCTCGCCGTACTACGTGGTCTTTATCCTGTCCACCGGGTTACGCTTCCTTGCCGTCTTTTTCTTCCTCTTGAAGGTTCGGGAACAGCGGGCCGCTTCATTGAAGGACCTTTGGAGAAGCCTTTTTTCTTCCTTTCATTCCTGAGGTGTAAACCCACATACCTCAAGCTCTTAGGCTCTTGTGCGAGGGTTCGGTCAGAAAAAAGTTCCCGAGAGGTCTTTTCCCCAGAGAGAAAGGGGGTAAAATATGAGGGGAAAAGAGGGTAAAACCATCCCATAGAGGGAGGAACTGTCTATGCCGGTACATTTCACGGAACTTGGTCTTGTCAACACCAAGGAGCTGTTCCGCAGGGCTGCCGAAGGAAAATATGCCATTCCTGGCTTTAACTTCAATAACATGGAGCAGCTCCAGGCCATCATCATGGCCTGTGTGGAGTGCAACTCTCCGGTCATTCTCCAGATCTCCAAGGGTGCTCGGCAGTACGCTAATCAGACCCTTTTGCGCTACATGGTGCCCGGAGCAGTACAGATGGCCCGGGAGATGGGAAGCAACATCCCCATTGTCCTTAACCTGGACCACGGGGACTCCTTTGAGCTTTGCAAATCCTGCATCGATAACGGCTTTTCCAATGTTATGATTGATGGGTCGCAATTGCCTTACGAAGAGAATGTGGCATTGACCAAAAAGGTCGTTGAGTACGCCCATACCCATGGTGTGACGGTGGAGGGGGAACTTGGAGTCCTTGCCGGAATTGAGGAGCACGTTGTTGCTGAGAAAAGCCACTACACCCGCCCTGAAGAGGTGGAGGACTTTGTGACCCGGACCGGGGTCGATAGCCTGGCCATCTCCATCGGGACATCTCACGGGGCCTACAAGTTCAAGCTCAAGCCTGGAGAGCCCTTCCCGGAGCTCCGCTTCGACATCCTTGAGGAGGTGCAGCGGCGACTCCCTGGATTTCCTATTGTGCTCCACGGGGCCTCTTCGGTGCTTCAGGAGTACGTTGACATCATCAATCGCTACGGTGGGAAGCTCGAGAATACCGCCGGGGTTCCCGAGGACCAAATTCGCCGGGCACTCCAGCTGGGAGTGCGAAAGGTCAACATCGACTCCGACGGACGGCTGGTCTTCACCGCCATGGTGCGCAAGTACCTTGCTGAGCACCCGAATGAGTTCGACCCCCGCAAGTACCTTGGTCCGGCTCGAGAAGAGCTCAAGAAGATGTACATTGGAAAGTGCCAGCTCCTTGGGAGTGCCGGGAAGGCCTGAATAGAAAGCCCGGGTCCCCGGGCTTTCTATTTTTGAACCGGGGAGGGCATTGAGAGTCCTTTCAGCTTTTCCCTGAACGGAACATGCTCCCGGCGAAAAACTCCATCACGTTCTGCCAAGAGTGGGCTTCCTTTGAAGATATGGGAAGCCCACTTTTTCGGTAATCGAACTTCTCTACAAAACTCTCCAGGGATTTGAGGATGCCCCAAAGCCTCTCCCTCACAAGGTGCTCGAGCTCCAGGTGCGGGGGCTCAAAAGAAGCCTCCTCGAGGTGCCGAAGACACAAAAACGTTTCCTCTCCCCAGGCACTTTTGAGCTCATCCCAGTGGTTGGAAAGAGCTCGAAGAATACGGGCGTAGCTCTCCTTCCATTCCTCACACACCAGGCACGACGAGGGTTCCTGGTGTCCGTTGAGGTAGTGGGTAAGAAGGTCGTGATATACAATGGCCATGCCAAGAATTGAAGGGCGCAGGGAAAAAAGAAGCCGAGCGTGTTCCCGGCAGAAGCCTTTCTGGGTGATTTTCTCCCGCACTCCTGGGTCGTTCACAAACTCGTAAAAGATTCCCTCAAGGAGACGTACGGCGTGCTCTCTCTCCAGGCGGCAAAGAAAGCACCCTGGCTTCCGTAAGGCTTCTCTGAGCTCAAAGGAGGTTCGGTCCATGGTTTTTCATCCCTTGGTCTTTTTGGGTAATTATACGCTTTCAGGGATTCTTTGACACCACTCTGGGATATAATGGTCGTTGGAGGGAGGAAGGGGATGAGGAAACCCTGGGTGGTTCTGGCAGGAAGAGGAAAAAATCTCCGTTGCTTTGCCCTTGCCCTGAGCCGTTTCCTTGGGACTCTTTGTGTCTTTGCCAGTGGGGTGAGGGACGAACCTTTCCTTGAGGGGAAGAGGTTGTCTTTTGCCCTTTCTCCTCTCGCTTTTGCCCATTCTTTCCTTTTCGTGGCTGAGGACCATGCCTTCACCGGAGGAGTGGTGGCAGGGTTTCGACGGGTCCTCTCTCTCGTTCCCTATCTTGTGGTCTTCGATGCTCACCTTGACCTTTTCGACTCTCAGCACATCTCTTCCCTGGTGCACCGGGGTAACTTCCTGGCATGCCTCATGCGATGGGAGCGCTTTCCTGAAGACCACATCTTTGTCTGCTCCTCCCCTGGTACCTGGCTTGAGATTCATCGAGCTCTTGGGAATATTCCCTCCGGTCTTCTGTACCTTTCCTGGGATGTCGATTTTGGGCTTCCAGAGGTGGCCCATTTCCCCTCGGACGTCTCTTTTGAACACCCTGGGGAACTCTTCAGGAATCTGGCCTCTTTGCTTTCGCGGGGAAATATGCGGCTTCTGGGGATGGACCTTGTAGAACTCGACGACCGTAAGGTTCTTCATCCCGCTTCTTTGGCCTTTCGGGTGGCTCGTTCTCTTTCACCATTTTTTGAGAAGGGAGTTCTACGATGAGGGTGTGCATAGTTTTTGGGCTGGTACTCCTGGTGCTTTTGAACCTTGGGGAGGCAGCTTTTTCTCTGACTCCTCTGGATCAGGCCCGACTCCTTCTTGAGGCAGGGAACACGGAAAAGGCCACAGCCGTCCTCGAATTCCTCCTTGAGACTGCCAAGGAGGAAGAAGTTCTTCGGGAGACCGTAGAACTTCTTGATGAAGTCCTCTCCACAGAGGGGAGAATAGACGAAGCCATAAGAGCTCTTGAAGTCTACGTTGCCCGCTTTCCCGGTACGCCCCAGGCCTATCTGTACCGCTACTGGGTGGGGAAGCACGAGGAAGAGCGACAGAACTTCGAAAAGGCCCTCGCCATTTTTCAGGACCTTGCCACTTCTCTTTCCTCTCATCCCGATCCCTATGACCTGAGGCCTCAGGTCATTGCCGACCTTGCCTACCACTTTCACTATCGCCAGAAGGACTATGCCAGGGCTCTCTTGTATTACGAGGAGCTGGTGAAGATCTCGGAGGAACCGGAAGAGCGGGTGCAGGCCCAGATGGAAATTGGTCTCTGCTATGAGGGATTGGGGAAAATCGAAGAGGCTAAAAGGGTCTACAAGAAGGTAGCCGGGGAATCCCCGGGTTCGATGTACGAGCGGTGGGCAGAACTTCGAATGGTGTATCTCTCTACTCCTCCGAAGGAGAGGTTTCGTACCAAAGAGGAGCTTGCTGTACGTCTTTCTGAGACTCTCCAAAAGAGGAACCCGGAAGGCCTGAGGAAACTGGCCAAAAAGGGCGACTTCTGGACGGGTGTGAACTTCAGCGAGTTCGACGTGGATGATTTTGAGGCGGCCTTTTCATACCTTTCAGAATACCTCCCCAAATCCTCCAGTCTCCAGGTGGCACAGGATCTTGCGTTCCGGGACGGAGGGTGGGTTCTGCGGGTTGACGGATGGGGAGACCCGGAGTACGATATTCTTTACCTTGTGGTTGATGAGGGGCTGTATGGGTGGGAGTGGAAGGGGCTCATCCTTTCAAGTACCGCCCTTGAGACTTGCTCTGGAGAAAACGGATTTTCTTCTGGCTTTTAAAGAGCGAGGTTCTACCGTTTTGAGACCTTTGGAGTTTTGACTCAGAAGGGAGGGAGCGCTGTGGATGTGGAAATCATGCGGGAAGATACCGCCTCTTTTGCGGAGCGTATCGACCTTTTGCTTGAAGAGAGTCGGTACAACGAGGTGAAAGCGGAAGTCAACACCCTCCATCCGGTAGACATTGCCGAAATCATGGGTCTTTTGGACCCTCAAAAACAGGTCATGCTCTTTCGGCTCCTCAAGAAGGATCTGGCCATAGCCGTTTTTGAGCAACTCGATTTCGAACATCAGGAGAACCTTCTTCGCCACTTCACCGATGAAAAGGTGGCCGAAATTCTCAACCAGATGTCTCCGGACGATCGAGTGGGGCTCTTCGATGAGTTACCGGCTAAGGTGGTGAAGAAACTCCTCAATCTCCTTGAGCCGGCCCAGCGGGATATCGCCGCAAGTATGCTTGGGTATCCCGAGAACAGCGCCGGGCGCATCATGAATCCCCGGGTGGTAGACCTCAAGGAGTCCTACACCGTGGAGCAGGCCCTGAAGCGCTTTCGTCGTCTCAATCCCCCCGAAGAGCTTGCCTACACTGCCTATGTGACTGATGCTGAGCGGCGTCTCCTTGGCCGGGTCACTCTTCGGAACCTTGTCCTTGCCTCCCCGGAGGTCGCCGTCGGTGAGATCATGAACCGGGATATAGTCTTTGTGTACACCGATGACGACCAGGAAAAGGTTGCCCAGATCATCCAGAAATACGACCTTTTGGCCGTCCCCGTGGTGGATCGGGAAGGACGACTGGTGGGGGCCGTCACCGTTGACGACGCCATCGACATTATCGAGGCCGAGGCCACCGAGGACATCCACCGTCTGGCGGCTATTCGCACCACTGAGGATGAATACCTCCGTGCCCCTGTGTGGCGGAGGATTAAAAATCGTTTTATCTGGCTTGCCGTTCTTCTCATCATGGGGACCCTAACGAGCTTCGTCATCCAGGGTTTTTCCCAGGTTATTCAGACCATCGTGGCCCTGTCCTTTTTCATCCCCATGCTCATCGATACTGGAGGAAATGTAGGGAGTCAATCGACCACCGTCATAGTACGGGGCCTGGCCACCGGGGAATTTGAGGGGCGATCCCTCTGGAGGGTGGTGTTCTCGGAAACCTTAATTGGAGGGATTTTGGGGATACTCCTTGGTTGCATCGGGATTTTGCGGGTTGTTTTCCTGCAAGAATCTCCCCTTATCGGGCTTGTGGTTGGCTTTTCCATCTTTGCCATCGTCTTTGTCTCCAACCTTATCGGAGTCTTCCTCCCGGTTCTTTTCAAGAAAATGCGCCTTGATCCGGCCATCGCTGCTACCCCAGTCATCACCACCATCGTCGACATCATTGGTGTCATCATCTACTTTCGCATCGCAAAAGTTTTTTTGAAAATCTGATGGGGAAAGTGTGGAATTGAAAGAAGGAATGGCCTGTAGTCCATAGCATCGACCGGGGCAGGAGAAAATTGCCCTGGCAACACTGTTTTCTGGTACAATCTCTTTGTGAGCTTTCAAGGTAGAAGAGGTCAGAGAGTCGTTTTCTTTGTGGTTCTCCTTTTTTTCCTCTCCCCCTCCCTGGGGGCCCTCGAGAGAGTGGACCCCTCGGAGCGGTTTTTGGTGGCAGAGGCTCCCTCTCTGTTTTTTATCTTTCCCGAATCTCTCAGGCCTCTTCTTCCCCAGGCGGTCTGGGCCGGGGAAGAGGCAATGACAAGACTCGAAAAGTTTTTCGGCAGAGGTCTTTCCTATAAGCCCCAGGTGGTACTGCTTGATTCTTCAGATTTGGCCAACGGCTTTGCTGATCCTCAAATGGGGAAGGTCGTGGTCTTCGTTTCCTGGCCCCTGGAACATCTTGTGGGAATGCGCTTTGGTGACTGGCTCTCTCTTGTTTTGACCCACGAGCTTGCCCATCTCTTCCAGACAGGCTTTCTTCCCGAGGAGGATTGGTGGAGGGTATTTCTGGGGAAGGTCTTTCCTCCAGGGGGACTTCAGCCCATGTGGTTTATGGAAGGATACGCGGTGTATGCCGAATCCAGGCTTTCCTCCAGGGGAGGACGCCTTGACGATCCCCTCTTTGACTCGTACCTTCGGAAAGAAGCCGAGGAAGGCCTGAAGAGCCTCTCCTTTTTTGGGGGTTATGGCTTTGTGGACGAGTGGCCGGGGGCCTTAGGGTGCTACGTCTATGGGGCGAGTATCTGTAGATACCTTGTGGAGCGTTTTGGGGATGAGGTTCTTCGGGACATCATTGCCCTGCAAAATCGTACCGCCAACCCTTTCGACCTCAAAAAAGCGGTCCGAGAGGCCACAGGGTTTTCCTTTGACGAGATTGTAGAGGATTGGAGAAAAAGCCTCAAAGAGAAATACAAAAGAGAAGACACAAAAACCTCCATCGTTTCCCTCTCTGGGGGAGGATTCTACCTCTGGGGGATAGCCTCTTCTTCCTGTGGTCGATTCTTGGTGTATGCCGTTTCTGGTCCTCAACGTTTGCCCGGTTTGCGACTTCTCGATCTGGTATCGGGGAAAGAGAGGCTCCTTGCCCGGGGAAGAATCGTGGGGAGGCCGGCCTTTTCCCCGAATGACACAAAACTCGTCTACAGCAAGATCGTGGAGAGCACCTTCGCCGATTATGCCGATCTCTTCCTCTACGATTTGGTGAAGAGAAGGGAAGTGCGTTTGACTGAGAAGTTTCGGGCCTTTTCTCCAGTCTTCCGGGGGGAAGATAGAGTCCTTTTCCTTTCCCGAAAAGGAGGGAGAGAAGGGCTCTGGGCTTTGGAAATCCTCGATGGTCGTACCTCCCTGGTGCACGTTTTTGACCCTTCCTTTCACCCGGTGAGCGTTGCCATTTTGGGCCATCTTTTGGCCATTTCGGGGTGGAACAAAGGATACCTCGATGTCGCCCTCTTTGACCTTGAAAATCGCGCCTTTTCCTTCCTCTTTGAGGATCGTTTCGGGGATTTCTATCCCGCCTTTTCTTTGGAAGGAGACTTCCTCTATTTTACTTCGGACCGGAGTGGTACCTACGAACTCTACGCCTACTCTCTGAGAGAGGGGACCCTTTTTCGGCTTACCGACGAAAAGGTCGGTATCTTTGAAGTAACCTTTTCCGGGGAGAAGGTATACTGTGTTTTTCTTGGGAGTGGAGGGTACCATGTGGGATTGCTCAACCCTGAGGAATTTTTTTGGGAGAAGGTAAAGGTAAGGAGTGAACCTGCAAGAGAAATTCAACCTACTTTTGAAGCCCCCCACACCGTAAGTCCTTACCGGGCGCTGTGGCGCTTTAATCCCTTTGTATCCCTTGAGGGATGGGGGATGTACGGCGAGGACGCCCTGCGCCGACAGGTACTCCTCCTTGAGGGAAGGAGTTTGGGAGATTGGGTGTTGCAGTATGAGAATCGCTTGCTTTTCCCCGAACTTATCCTCTGGACGCATCTTGGGGAGAAAGAAGAAGGATTGGTAACGCTTCGCTTTACCCGCTTGGAAGGCTATGCCAGAAGTGCCTTCAGTCTTTCCTGGGGAAGACTGGTGAGGGAGGATGAGGTCTTTCAGGGTATGGAGAAGGGATGGTGGGGGAACCTTTTTTTGGAAGACAGGGGAGGCACGATTCGGTTTTTGCGATTCTCGGAGGGAAACCTTCATTTCTTTTTCGGTCGAAGGGGCGAAGAGAAGGGTTTTCGGGTGATAGCCGGGCAGAAAAGTACGCTGTCCTATGGGGATAAAGAACTTGCTCTTGGCCTTTTTTGGGGATACAGTTCCTTCTCTTCCGATTTTGGAGTGGGGGAGGGACCCCTGGCGGTGCGAGGATACTCGGGTATCAGAGGAGAGGAGTTTCTTTTGGGAAAACTCTCCTACGCTTTTCCCATACGGAAGCTCTATGCCGGGTGGGGACCGTTGTGGCTTAAGGATGTACGGGGGAGGCTGTACCTCCAGGGGGTGGGAATTTTTGGGGAGGAAGGGGGGAAAATTTTGGGCACCTTCGGTTGTGAGGTGATTCTTCGCTCCTTTCTGGGCAACGATGCTTTTCCTTTTCAGGTAAAGGCAGGGGTGAGTTTCCCTCTGAGTGGGGAGGGAGCGATAGAGCTGTACCTTACCTTTGGAAGCGGGATGTGAATCTTGTCTTCTTTTATACCAAACAGTACAATGGGGAAAATACCCTTTTGAGAGGAGGGTTTGGGATGAAGAAACTCTTACTTTTTGCGCTTTTCGTTTTTGCCTTTGTGCCCCTTGCTTTTGCCTCTCCGGGGAAGATTGGGCTTATTCTGGCTACCGGGGGCCTGGGAGACAAGTCTTTTAACGATATTTCCTATGCCGGGGCGCTGTGGGCCGAAGAGGAGCTGGGGGTGGAGCTCGATTACGTCGAGCCCAAGGCGGTGGCCGAGTATGAAGGGTACCAGAGGGATTTTGCTTCTTCCGGGGAGTACGAAATCATCGTATGTGTAGGCTTTGACCAGGCCGATGCCCTGAACAAAATCGCCCAGGAATTCCCCAACCAGAAATTTGCCATCGTGGACATGGTGGTCAACCAGCCCAATGTGGCTTCTTTGCTTTTCAAGGCCAACGAGGGTGGATTTTTGCTGGGAATTGAAGCTGCCTACATGACGAAGACCAAAAAAATCGGTATCGTGGGGGGCATGGACATTCCCCTCATCCGGGATTTCTTTCTGGGGTTTGAAGAAGGGGTCAAATGGGCCAATACCGGAGCAGTGGTACTCCCGGCGGTGTACGTAGGGGCGTGGGCAGACCCCACCAAGGGCAAAGAGCTTGCCCTGTCTCTCATCGATAGCGGCTGTGACGTCATCTGGGCCGCGGCAGGCAAAAGCGGTCTTGGAGCCCTTGAGGCAGCAAAGGAACGAGGGATATACGCTATGGGAGTGGATGCCTGCCAGTGTTACCTGGGAGAGTATGTCTTTGCCAGCCTCACCAAGCGTGTCGATGTGGCGGTGTATGAAACCGTCAAGGCTGCCTTTGCTGGGACCTTCCAGGGGGGAATCTTTGAGAAAGGAGTGGCCGAGGGCTGGATCGGTAATTGTCGTCTTCCGGAAGAGCAACCTTTCTGGGAAGCTCGATTCGGTTTCACCCACAAAGTGGAGGTTCCCAAAGAGGCTATCGAGAAAGTTCTTGAGGCCGTGGAGAAAATCTCTCGGGGAGAACTCAAAGTTCCGCGTCCACCAGAGTTTGGCGGATGAGGTATGGCCGTACTTTCCGTTCGAGGCTTAACTAAGCACTTTGGGGAAGTCATTGCCAACGACCATATAGACCTCGACGTTGAGGAAGGAGAAATCCACGGTCTTTTGGGAGAAAACGGGGCGGGGAAGTCCGTGCTCTCAAGCACCATCTACGGGCTTTACCGCCCCGATGAGGGTAAAATTTTTCTGCGAGGAAGAGAGGCAAGAATTCAGAGCCCCCTTGACGCCATCCGTCTGGGCATCGGCATGGTGCACCAGCACTTAACCCTTGTGCCGCACCTCACTGTTTGGGAGAACATCGTCCTGGGGAGAGAGCCTCGCGCCGTGCTTCGAGTGGATCGCCAGAGAGCCCTCGCAGACATCGAAAAGCTTCTTGAAGAGACCGGTTTTCAGCTCGACCTCACCAGGCGGGTGGTGGAACTCCCGGTCGGGATACAACAACGGGTGGAGATTCTCAAGGTCCTCTACCGGGGAGCAGACATCCTCATTCTCGATGAACCCACCGCCGTTCTCACCCCTCAGGAGGTGGATCAGCTCATCGCCACCCTTCGCCGTCTCAGGGCCCAGGGGAAAACCATCGTTTTCATTTCCCACAAACTCAGGGAGGTTTTTGCCCTCTGCGACCGGGTGACGGTCCTTCGCCGGGGCAAAAAAGTGGGAACCCTTCCCATAAAAGAGGCCACCTTTGAGCTTCTGGCGGAGATGATGGTGGGGAGGAAAGTCTTTTTGGATTTCCCTCGGGAGAACCTGCGAAGGGAAGAGGTGCTCCTTGAGCTCTCTGAGGTTTTTACCGACCCACCCGGTGTACTTCTCAGGGGGATTTCTTTTCGCCTCCATGCGGGAGAAATCCTGGGCATTGCAGGGGTAGAGGGTAATGGGCAGTCGGAGCTGGCAGAAGTGGTGGTGGGGCTTCGAAGGCCCAGGGCGGGAAAAATCCTCTTCCGGGGGAAAGATATCACTGCCCACCCTCCTAAGGCACGGATTCTGCAGGGTATGGCCTATATCCCTGAAGACCGGCATCGTCTGGGGGTTATTCTCGACTTTTCGGTTATGGAAAACCTCCTTCTGGGGTTTGAGGATCGGCCTCCCTTTCGCAGGGGAAGAATGACTCTCGATCTCTCGGCGGCAAAAGCGTTTGCCCGTCGGAAGATTGAAGAATTTGACATTGTGACTCCAGGTGAGCACACTCTCCTTCGCTTTCTGAGTGGGGGAAATCAGCAGAAGGTCGTGGTGGCGAGGGAGCTTGCCTTTGAGCCAAGGTTACTTTTGGCCTGCCAGCCCACCAGGGGCCTCGATGTGGCGGCCACCGAGTATCTGCGAAACATTCTCCTTGAGGTGAAGCGAAAGGGGAATGGGGTGCTTCTTATTTCTGCCGATCTTGATGAAATCCGGGCCTTGAGCGACCGGGTTTTGGTAATGTACGAGGGAAGGGTGGTGGGGGAGCTCTCCCCGGAAAGTGACGAGTACCACTTTGGGCTTCTTATGGGAGGAAAGACCCTTGAGGTATCGTAAAGTTCCCCCTGAAATTCTGGCCATCGGGCTGGCTTTTCTTTTAGGCATTGTAGTTTTACTCCTTACGGGATATCCTCCCTTTCGGGCTCTGGGAGCTCTTTTTCGGGGAGCTTTTGGGAGCAGAAATGCCCTCGGGCAGACCCTCACGCAGGCGACCCCCATCCTCTTCACTTCTCTTTCTTTTCTTGTGGCCTATCGGGCAGGAATCTTCAACATAGGGGTTGAGGGCCAGTTCCTTATAGGGGCTTTTGTTTCTGCTTTTTTGGGCCTATCTCTGAGGCAGGTACCCTTTCCCTTGGGAGCTTTGCTCTCTCTTTTTGGGGGAGGTCTGGGAGGGGCCCTGTACGCCCTTTTTCCGGCACTCCTTAAGGTGTACCTTGGAGCTCACGAAGTCATCACCACCATGATGATGAGCTACATCGCTTCGTACCTTACGAGTTACCTCGTCAACTATCCTTTCAAGGCTTCGGGATGGGTGGCACAGACCGACCCAGTTGCTCCCTCGGCGCTCCTCCCCAAAATCCTTCCTCCTACTCAGCTTTCTTTGGCCTTTCCCATAGCTCTCCTCTTTGCTCTTTTCGTCTTCTGGTTTTTGGAGCGGACAGTACCCGGTTTTGCTGTTCGGGCAGTAGGATTGAACCCGGAAGCCTCTGAAAACCGGGGGATTCCGGTCAAACGGTACCAGATTCTGGCCTTTGTGCTCTCTGGCTTTGTGGCCGGAGTGGGAGGAGGAGGAGAAATTCTCGGAGTACACGGGCGTTTCGTCGATGGCTTCTCTCCCGGATACGGCTGGGATGGCATTGCGGTGAGTCTTGTGGGGAGGCTGCACCCTCTGGGATGCGTTCTGGCGTCTTTGCTTTTTGGTGTGCTTCGGGCCGGGGGTATGACTATGACCCGGACCACCAAGGTGCCCCTTGATCTTTCCCTCATCATCCAGTCCTTTGTCATCCTCTTTGTGGCTGCACCGTACTTTGTGCGTTTTCTCTTTATGCGACGACGCTCGTCAGAGGGTTGAAGAATGCATCTTGGGCTCGTTGTCAACCTCAGCCTCTTTCAGGCCATGGTCCGCATGGCCACCCCTATTCTTTTCGCCGCTTTGGGGGGATGTCTCTGTGAGCGGGTAGGAGTGGTGAACATTGGCCTTGAGGGCATTATGCTCACTTCGGCCTTCTTTTCCGTCCTGGTCACCTATTTCACCTCTTCCCCCTGGCTTGGATTTATGGGGGGTCTTGTTTCCGGCATCGCCTGGGGTTTTGTGATTGCCCTTCTGACGGTCCGTTTTTTTGGAAACCAGATCGTGGTGGGGACAGGGGTGAACGTCTTTGGACTGGGCTTCAGTGCTTTCCTCTCCCAGAAAATTTGGGGTTCTCGAGGAGCCTCAGAGGCTGTTTCGGCCTTTTCGCCCCTGCAAAGCAATTTTTTGGCCCGCATTCCCTATCTTGGACCGGTTTTGAATGAACACACTTTCCTCGTGTACCTGGGCTTTATCCTCGTTCTTGGTCTTCACCTTTTCCTCTTCCATACCCCCTGGGGGCTCCGCCTGCGGGCCGTGGGTGAGAACCCTCAGGCGGCCGATACCGCCGGGGTGAACGTCCTCCGATACAAAACCTTTGGTGTGGTGGTGGGGTCGGCCATTGCAAGTTTAGGAGGAATCTTTCTTTCCCTGGCCCATTTAAGCTTTTTCGCCTGGGGCATGACAAATGGCCGGGGGTTTATCGGTCTGGCGGCCATGATTTTCGGCAAGTGGATGCCCCTGGGATGTTTTCTGAGCAGCCTTCTTTTTGGTTTCGCCGATGCCTTGCAGATGCGCTTGCAAGCCCTGGGAATTCTTCCGCCTCAGATCATTCTCCTCATTCCTTATGCGGTGACTATTCTCGTTCTCTCGGGTTTTGTGGGAAGGGCTACCCCTCCTGCCCGCTATGAACCGTACAGGAAGGAGTGAGGATTCTGGAACCCCCTCTTTGCTAAACGGACATCGCGTCTTCTATACGAAGAGAGCACTTTTCAGATATTCAGTAGTCTATCTCCGTGCGGAGTAATCCCCGGGGTTTCATTTTCTCACAGAGAGGCTGATATGTCTTTTCGGGGACGCTACCCTTTTACGGCTCCGGCGGTGAGCCCTTCTACGATCCTCCGCTCGAAGAGCACCACAAAGGCCACCAAGGGCAGAGTGGTTAAAACGGTGGCTGCCGAAATCTGGTCCCAGGGTATCTCGTACTGGGAAGCTCCTGAGAGCATGGCGATGCCCACCGGGACAGTGCGAGACGTTTCCCGGGTCATGAAAGTCAGGGCGAGGAGAAATTCGTTCCAGCAGAAGATGAAGACGAGAATGGCCGTGGTGGCCAGGGCCGGTGCAGAGAGGGGCAGGATAATGCGTACAAGGATTCCCAGGCGGCTCAGTCCATCTACCTTGGCAGCGTCTTCCAGGGCTTCAGGAATCTGCCGGAAGAAACTCGTCAGAACCCAGGTGGCGAAGGGGACGTTTAAAGCCGCATAGGGAACGACAAGGGCGAGCCAGTTGTTCATGAGGCCGAAGGTGCTCACCATCTCATAGAGGGGTACGATGAGCACCACTGGAGGGAAGAGGGAGAGGAAGAGGAGGAAAAGAAGGAAGGTTCTTTCTCCCCGAAGACGGAGTCGGGAGAGAGCATAGGCAGCCAAGGAGGCGGCAAAAAGGCACAAAAAGGTCCCCCCACAGGCGATAATGATGCTGTTTGCGATCTGTCGCCCGAAGGGGCGGCGAGAGAAAATGCTACTGTAGGCGCTGAGGTCTACGTGACTTGGGACGTAGCGAACCGGACGGGAGAAAATTTCGTTGGCCGGTTTGATAGAGGTCACAACCTGCCAGAGAAAGGGCAGAAGGCTGAAAGCCACTGCCATTCCTACTCCCAGAAAGAGGAGGAGTCGTATCGCTGCTTTTCGTTTCATCCCAATTCAACCTCCTCTCTGCGGAAAAGGAGGATGACAAAGATGATGATGAGGGTGAGTCCAAAAATCACCATGGAGAGCGCTGAGCCATACCCGAGATTGAGGTAGCGGAAGGTGTAGCTGTAGAGGTACACGGAGAGGGTTTCGGTGGTCCCCCCCGGTCCACCCTGGGTAAGGACCCAGATGAGGTCGAAGACGGCGAAAGCTTGAAGGCTCCTGAAAAGGAGGGCCAGGATGATAACCGGACGAAGAAGCGGCAAGGTGATGTGGCGGAATCTGGCCCAGGTTCCCGCACCGTCGATACTTGCGGCAGCATAGAGGTCCTGGGGAATGGACTGAAGACCGGCTAAAAACATGAGGGCCATGAAGGAGGTCGTCTTCCAGGCATCGGAAAAGATGGCCGCATGCATGGCCAAAGGATACTGTCCGAGCCAGGCCACTGACTCTTTGAGGATTCCAAGACGCAAAAGGATGTCGTTAGCGACACCGTATATGTCATGGTAAATCCACCGCCATGCCATGGCCATGACGGCAGTGGGTAAAGCCCATGGCAAGATGACACTCGCCCGGGCAAAATTCCTCCCCCGGAAGGAGAGATTCAAAAGCAGGGCAAAAGATAACCCTAAAACAAACTCCAGGGCCACAGAGACCGCGGTGAAATATATCGTGTTGCCCAGAGCCTGGCGAAAACGAAGGTCGGAAGTGAGGATTTTGACATAGTGCTTCAATCCCACAAAGTGTTCGGTCATACCGGTGGTGATGTTCTTTTCCTGAAAAGAAAGGTAGACATTGCGGGCTACCGGATAGAGGATTACAAGACCAAAGAGGAAAATTGCCGGAAGAAGGAGAAGATAAGCAAAAGAAGTATCGGAGAGCATCCGTTTCCTCATTCTCTTTCTCCTTCCTTCAGGGGGCGGGGTCCCCGCCCCCCTTTGGTGTCATTGCCCGAGAAGTTCCCGGATTTCTGCAGCAGCATGCTTTATGGCTTCTTCGGGTTTTATAGTACCGGTGATGGCGGCATGAATTTGTCGCTGCAGGATGTCAGAGATTTGCGCGTATTGTGGATGTTGTGGGCGAGTGCGGGCGTTAATCTGCACCCTCCACAGGTCTGGATAGTGAGGGCTCTCTTTGAGGATATCAGGATCGGCAAAAAGCGCATGACGAGTAGGAATGTAACCGTTGTAGAAGTGAAGGGTTTTCTGGGACTCATAACTTGTAGCAAATTTGATCCATTCCCAGGCAGCCTCAGGGTTCTTGCTGAATTTTGAGATTGTCCAGCCCCATCCACCTTGGGTGGCGGCACTCTGGAAACCCTTTTTGTGAACCATGGGGGTAATACCGACCTTTCCCTTGATGGGGGAATCTTCCTTCTGGGCTAAGGTCCACACATAGGGCCAGTTCCGGTGGAATACAGCCTGGCCATTGTGGAACACGTGGCGGGATTCTTCCTCCTGATAGGTGGTGACACCTGGTGGAGAAATTTTGTAGGTGTGGATGACATCGTACATGAACTGCAGTGCCTCAACTGCTGCGGTTCCCTGGTCCAAGACTACCTTTCCTTCAGCGTCAAGAAGCTCACCACCAGCACCCCACAGAAGCTCGAGGTAGTCGCAGATGAGCCCTTCGTATTGGTTCCCCTGCCACACAAAGCCCCAGAGGTCTGGAGGATTCTGAAGTTTCTGGGCCTGCTCTACAAGTTCGTCCCAGGTGATGGGAGGCTCAAATCCTGCTTCTTCAAGAATGTCCTTTCGGTAATAGAGCATACCGGCGTCGGACTGGCTGGGGATACGGTAGAGTTTCCCCTGGTACATTCCTCCAGCGATGTCTCCGGGCAGGAATTGGGCGATATCGTAGGGAGTGAGTCGGTCTCCAAGAGGAATGATCCAACCAGCGGCAGCAAACTTTGGCACCCAGATGAGGTCGGCGTAGGCCATATCATAAGTGGATTCTTGAGCCATAAATGATGTGGCATACATGTCCTCTCTGATGTTTGTGGCTGATGGTCCTTCCTGCATTTCTATATCGATATTGGGGTGCAGTTTCTCGAATTGTTCTATGAGAGCCTTCCATCCCCCACCAAAGTCGGTCTCAAAGAGCCACCGGAGGGTCACCTTTTCCTGAGCTAGTCCCTGTCCCACCACAAAGAGTACCACCAACGTCACTACCCACCAAAATCCCAGTTTCTTCACAGTCTTCTCCTCCTTTCACGTTTTGGGATTTTGGGAAAACGGTCAAAATCTCCAAAGAGCACGATACCTTCCCTTCCTCCCGCATCACCCCCTCATCGGAGTTTGAAACTGAGGTACGGTTCAAAGACAAGGAGATACTCTTCAAGGAGCTTTCGTGCCACTTCGAGGTCGTCGATCATTGGATCCAGTGCCAGTGCCTCAAGGGCAAGCTTTTTGTCCTCTTCCACAATAGCCCGTACCACAAGCTCTGTGATGGTGATTTGCCTTCGGCAGAGTTCAGCAAGTGGTTCAGGAAGCCAGCCTCCGGCAAGTCCTACCGGTCCTTCACTGCCCAGGATGGCTGGAACTTCAACAATGGCACCCTCTGGGAGGTTCGGAATGTGGCCAAGGTTTGGGATATTTACTGCCTCTTCATAGGTATTGAGGTTTTTTAAGATGCCGGCAATGATGAACTCTCCCCGCTCGGTTTCTACGTCCTCAAAGCGAGAAAGAGGCATACCCCCTTTTATAGTCAGTTCAATCTCCTCCCACATTTTTTCGCGGCTTTTGGTGGCCCACTCGAAGTCGTACATCTGGATGTCGTATCGCTCCCAGGTTTTCCGATGCACGTTGTGGGTGTAGGGGAGGTACTCGCAGAGGTGGCAGTCTCCCGGAACAGGGAGGATACCAAAAACCTCAAAGAAGTCCATGGTTAGAGGCTCGAAAAGAGGATGGGTCTTCCGAAGACGCGGTACCCGCTCCCGAATCTCGGGATAAAGGTCTTTTCCCGTTCCTCTCTCAGTGATGGAGAGCATAAAGGTGAAATGGTTCAATCCATAGGCCCGGATGAGGAAACGCTCGTGGGCCTTTTTGCTCATGAGACGGAAAAGAGCGGTGGACTGATCATTCCAGCGAAAGTTGAAGTCTTTGGGAATTTTAAGGCCGAGTTCTTCGGCAAAAAGAGCAGCCAGGATAAAGTATCCGAATTGAATCTGGTGGCAGATGCCGATGGTTTTGATTTTCGTGCATCGGGCGGCGGCGGTGCAGATTTTGGGCACAGGATTGGTGAAGTTCAAAAGCCAGGCATCAGGGCAGTGCTTTTCCATGTCGCGCAGTATGGGCATAATGACTGAGAGATTCCGAGCAGTATGGGCAAAGGCTCCTGGACCTCCGTTTTCCGCGTAGTGGTTGATGCCGTACTTGAGAGCGATTTCCCGATCAAGACGCCAGCATTTCTCCCGGTCAACAGCGATGGAGAGCACCACAAACTTTGCTCCCTCAAGAGCTTCTTTCCTCTCAGTGGAGCTTCGAATGAGAACGTGAGACCGGAGGTCCTGGTTGAGTTTCTCTGCCAGGAGGTGAATTTTGTGGAGACCCTCGGCATTCACATCGTGCAGGAAGAGTTCCACTCCCTGAAGGTCTTTATGCTTCAGAATACCCACAAGCGTGGAGAGCCCAAAAGCGGCGCTCCCTGCCCCGACGACAGTGATTTTTGTCCGTTCTGTCATGATTTGTCCTCCTTTCTCGGGGGAGCGGTAGAAGCTTTCACCGAAAGACTCACTTCCTCTATGAAGCAGGGCTCGACGTTATTGCCTCGCAGGAGACGGATGAGGAGTTCTACCAGGCGTTTTCCGATGATTTTTTTGGGGATTTCGACCGAAGTGAGAGGAGGATTGACGAGATTCGTCACATAAGTGTTATCGAAACCCACGATGGAGAGGTCCTCAGGCACCTGAATACCGAGGTTCTGAGCAGCTTTGAGGATGCCAAAGGCTGCAGGGTCGTTGTGGGTGAAGACGGCGGTGACATTCTTTTTCCTTTTGAAAAACTCGAGTCCAAGTTGGTAGGCTTCTTGAAAGGTGAGGTTGATTTCTACAAAAAGCTCGGGACCGGGGCTTATTCCTCTTTCTTTGAAAGCCCTCATGGAACCCCTGAACCTATCCTGGAAGAGAGTGATTTTCCCTGGGCCTCCCACACAGAGAATTGAAGTGTGTCCGAGGTCCAGGAGGTGTCGTGTGGCAAGGTACGCCCCTTCTTCATCGGGCAAAAGCACGCCTGTTGAGAAGGGAACGTCAAGGGTACTTCCCAGAAAAACCATCGGAAGCTGAGTAGAAAAGGCCTTTTTGAGATGCGAGAGACCAAGACGGGTGGCAACGATAATACCGTCTACCGACTTCTCCTCAAGGTCTCGCAGGTACAGAATGTCTGAGCCCTTTTCGATGGAGGGGAGAAGGAGGAGGTGATACCCCATGCTTCGGGCGGTGGCTTCTGCTGTAGCAAAAACCTCGGTGAAGAAAGGGTTGAAAATGTCATCGATGAGCATAGCGATGAGTTGGGACGGTTTTTTCTTTGGGGGGAAACAGGGCTCCAAACCCAGTTCTTCCATTGCCTTGAGGACCCGCTCTCTGAGTTTCTCACTTACCGGACGTGTACCGTTGATAACATGGGAGACTGTCGTTATGGAAACCCCCGCTTTTTGGGCGATATCTTTCAGTGTGGCCACATTTTCCCCTTCTTTGCTAAAAATTTTTATTTTGCGCAAATTTTACAAAAAACGTCATCGGTTGTCAAGAGCTTGTTATACCTGGGGTGTAGAAAAACCAGAGTCTCGTCCGCAGTACTTTGAGGGAGTGAAACAGCTGTCGCAGGGGGTGAGTATCCCTCGGGTGTTATTGGTTTAGGAAAACCATTAGAGAGAAAAGAGGAAACCCAGGTCAAGTCCGATTTTGGATGTAGAATCCCTTTGGTAGCCTTTGGGCCTATTGAGGCTACCTTATGGCTCCATTCATCGTGTCCGGTCAAAACAGGAGTCCCTTACCTCAAGGCACGCTTTTATAGCATCACTGGGTGGGATATTGCGGTTCATATTGTATCTCCTGTTTCTTGAAAGAGCTTCGATAATTTCCTCTGAATTAAACCCATTTCTCTTGACAGGCGTATTCTCAGCGATGCGATAGTCTTCCTGAAAAAGGCCAAAGAAAGGAGGGAGGCCACCGTGCAAAGGGAAGACTACAGGGGAATTGCGGAGAGAGTGGGGAAAGAGAAGAAGGCGAGGCAGCAGGGCTCTCAGAATTGATGGTGGAGGAGAGAAAGTGGTGGTATTTGCCCATAGGAAAGAAGCGAGAAAGCTTTATACCTCATTCTCTGGGATCAACAAGAGACCAGGAGCAAGAAGACTTCGGGGATTTACGGCAATTGAGATGAGAGGCTACTACGTTGAATAAATGGGATAACTATGGAAAAAACACCTCACGTTCATCCCCTCTTTTTGGTTCTCTGTCTTCTCAGTCGGGACGGTCTCCCTGTGGAGTCTATTACTGGTTTCGTATGGCAACCGAGTAGTACTGGAACTTCTGGATAGTGAAAATGGAATGCTCGAAAAGGGATGCTTCGGAATTGTGGAGGATGAAGACGTTGCCCTGGAGGTTCTCTTTCCAGATTCCAAAGCAGTAACGGTCAAAAGATTGTACTGCCCGAAACGGCGCCTTGGGGTTCGTATAGGTTACTGATTGAAGAAAAACCCTTGGGTCGGTGTGCTCATAAAAGAGGACAAAGATATAGGGCATGTTCACAGTATCGGTGATACAAATCTTACTTTCCGGTGGGGCCATTTTCAGGGCATACTGAATCGCTTCGCCAAAGGACTCAAAAAAGGCCGGCCCAGCATTGATAGGATAGATAAAAAAGTAACTGTAGAGAAAAGAGGCAAAAAAGAGGCAGTAGCAAAGTATGAGATACCGGAAAAATGTTCTGGCATGTTCTCGAAGGAAGGAAATTCCTATTGCCACAAGGCAAATGGCTGGCAGGAAAATGGCATTCACCCGGTTCACGTTCACCCTGGTCACTATCCCCAAAAACATCCCCACTAGAAACCAGACGACGAGCAGAAACAGAGGGTTGAACTGAGTCCACATTTTTTGGGTACGGAGGGTATGGAAAAACCCAAAAAGAAGAAAGGGAGGACTGAAGAGAAAGAGATATCCGTAGGCAGGAATGCTGTTCCAGATGAGACCGTCATGCTGGGTGAGGAAAAGGAGATCCAAAAGGTCCCGGAAATTTGTCAGGGATTCGGTGAAGAACCGTCCTCCGAAAAGGGATGAAACTGCACCAAACCTGAGGGTCGGCAATCGTGGTATAGAAAAGAAGGGGGTGATGATAGAATCAAGGCCCTGGAAGTTGATGAACACGAAAAGGGCCACCGGTATGGCTACCAGGGCAAAGATTGCGCTCCCCAGAAAAAGAACTGGTATCCTCACCCTGCCATGTCGAAGAAGATACCATGACACACAGAGGAGAAAAAGGGGGACGAAGAAGTACGCCGTTCCGTAGGCATAAAGAGATAGGGCGAAAACAAAGAAAGCCAACAGGAGAAAAAATTCCCGCTGAAGAGAGCGAACCAGAAGCCATATTCCAAGCAGTAAGAAGGCAGGGAAAATATTTGATTCTAAACCCCAGCGGGACATCATGATATGCCAGGGGCTTATGGCGAGCAAAAAAAGCGCTACGATTCCTGTATCTCTATCGGTGAGATTCTTCATCAGGTCATAGAAGAGAAAGAGTGACAAACATCCCATCAGGGCGTTCAGAGATCTCACCGAAAAGACGTTCAGACCAAAAATCCGGATAAAGGGCATGGACAAATATGCATAGAGGGCATTTTGCCCACTCCCCCAGGAAACGAGGTGAACTGGATTATGGAAACCATTCCGGTCGATTCCATAGTGGAGCAAGGCCCAGGCATCGTACCCGATGGAAGCTTCATCCTGATTCAATCCCGGTGGGATAACCCCTAAGAGAAAAAACCGCACAAATATCCCCAGGGCAAAAATACCAGCAAGGAGCCATCCCCTTCGATTTTTAAGATCCCCGATGGTGATTTTCACGGTACCCTCCCCTCACGGGGAATGTAACACATTACCTTAGTGTGTAGCAATTGCATCCCAAAGAGCGTATAATGGAATCATGAAAAAAGTTTGGAAAATCCTTCTTCTTGTTCTATTAATTCTCGTGGCCCTTTTTGGCATCTTCTGGGGATATCTCACCTATGGACTTTACGAAACGCAGAACTTGACCCTCAACGCGATCGACCTTTTTACCATTGAGGATGGTGTGTATCGAGGAAAATATGTGAAGGGGCGGTTTACCTGTGAGGTGGAGGTAAGGGTCGAGGACCATGCCATTGTGGACGTGAAGCTAGTTTCTTCCTCCCGAATTTCCATCCCGGTCGTTTACCAAGAACTCGTCGTGCGCCTCAAAAAAGCCAGCGCCTTGCCAGTGGATGCCGTGAGTGGTGCCACCGTGTCAAGCAAGGCCTTTCTCAAAGCGGTGGAAAACGCCTTGAGGAAGTGATTTATCCTATATATAAATCGCCTGGTTTTACTCATGTACTTCCGGCATTCTCCTCAAAAGAGCTTCAAAGGTTTTTGTTCCTCTAAAGATGCCCGATAGAGGAAACCTGGAAAGGGCAAGAAAAAGATAAAAATTGAGGAAAGAAAATGCCAGAAGACCAGAGCTATTCCCCCAAAAGCCAGAATTTCTCCGATGTAACTGGGATGGGCGGATGAAGCGATAAATGCCTTTCTGCACGAGCCTGTGGTTTTCCGCCAGAGCAATGTCCGGGGTGCAGTGCTTGCTCAGAGTGAGGACAGGGCGAAGCGTAGCAAAATTCCCGTCAGCATGAAGAGAATCCCGGCTTGCTGTATGGGACTGGAGCTGGCCCTCTCTTTCCAGACCTCCCGAAAATCTTGGGGGGATGGCGAAGGTCACGCACTTCCAATGCACATCACCACGAATTTACTTCGGCGATCGACAATTTGCTGGGAATCACGATAGCCAAAAGGGAACGATGATCCAGAAAGCGTTTTCACGGCGTATCTTTTCTTTCCTCAGTAATTTTTCTAGTGACGACTTCAAGAAGCGCTCGGGCAAGGAGCATTGCTTCTTCGGCTTCCTTTGGATCGGTATAGAAACGGGAAGGAACCCCGCCCGGAAGGCTGTTCGGATAACGTGTTGGGATATAGTACTGGTCGAGTTTCTTGGTCCGGGCAAGAGGGACAAAATCACTATCGAGTTCCTGAGTCATCTGGAGGAGTTCATTGATGGAATGGGTGAAAAAGACCTGTCGGTCGGCAATGCGCAAATACAGATACGCCTTGAGGGCTTTTTCGGCTGCCTGTTGGAAGTGGAAGAGGGCAAGGTAGAAACGTCCTCTCTGACGAAGAAATTCAGCATCGTCGAACTCATCCTGAGCTTGCGTGAGCCATCGCAGGGCTTCTTCACGAGGGGTTTTCCTCATAAATCACCTTTCCTGATCGAAGTATTTCCTGCAAGAACACACTCTCCGGAAGCATTCTTTCAAAGTCATCCTGAGAGTAAATCACAATGTCAGTGGCCACGTCCCGCTCAACGTGCTGATAAATCTGGTCCATCCACGCTTTGCTTGTTTGTGAGGATGGCATAATCACAAGGAGGTCAAGGTCACTCTGGGAGTCAACGATTCCACGTGCCAGAGAACCAAAAAGGACAATCTTCAAGACACCCCATTTTCGCAGCTGGGCAGTTATCCGCCTCAGGGCATCCTGGAGCTTCTCTTCTCGAGCCTTCTTTTTGGCCACAATTTCTTCGAGTTTCATGAAAATAGTGTACCACGAAAGGAATGGGGGGTCATCCTGTGAGGTCTTTTTTCATCCGTTCGTATTCGTCCCGGCTAAGTTCTCCCCAGGCATAGCGCCTTTTTAGAATTTAGAATTTCCAGGGGATTTTCCCATGAGGTTTCCCAAGTCTTGTACCAGTGAGTTCCTATAGTTCGTACCAGGGAAATAGAGAAGTCCCAAAGCGAAAATCATCTGTAGAAGGCCTGTACTAATCCTCCGAAGGGCCAAAATCCGAAAAGGGACCACTCTGAAAACAGTAACCATAGTATAGTAGACCTGGGTTACTCGAGGGAAGAAACTCAGGGATAGGGTTAAAAGACTTCTATTCGTACATAGAAATCTCATTTTTCAAAGCGCCGTTTTTACTTTTTGTTACAGAGGTTATATTGTGCCCCCGGCAGTAAAAGAGGATTACACAACACGGAGTCTTGAGATCTGGGCTCGGGAGGGTGTTGATCGTCTTTTTCCAGGCTCGGATCCAGAACTCTTACCCCTATCGCGGATAAAGCATGAGCTCCAAAAAGAACTCGATTGTCGGATCATTGTTGCAGATGAGGTATGTATTTGGATTTCTCGTAATAAACTTGAGACGTACCGTTTTTGTAAGGAAAGAGCTTTGTCCTTTGCCGAAACTGTGGCTCTTGATGGCTTAGAAGGTCTCGTTGATAGAAATGGCTTTTCCATCTTGGCCAGTCCCTTGACGGTTCGAGTTCTCTAGGAGTGAGGGTTTTCTTCTCTTGGAGGGAAATTTCTAACCTGCAGGAGCCGCAGAGCTATGTTTTTCAAGAGTATTTGGTTTCCGTTCAATGGGGAAGTGTCTCCTTCGTCCAGAGGATATTTTCCCCCTCGGAGAGCTCCGGCAAGAACACGAAATTTCTGCACATATATCCTGAAGGGTCTACAAGGGGAAACGTTGGGGAAATTTGTGAGTAGAAATTTCCTGAAGAAGAGTATCCCCATAGAGTTGAACCTGAAGTAATGCCTGAGGTAGAGGTAGTTCTTGGGAGAGTAGCCGATGCGCTTTGCGAAGTTGGAATCTTTGGTCTCTTGAACATTCAGGGAGAAGTAACGACGAAGGGATTCAAGATTTTCGAATTGAACCCTCGTTTTACCAGAATTACTGGAATGCGGACTGCTCTGGGGTTTCGAGAATGTGAGGCGATGATCCGTTATCTTGAAGGAGAGACTGTCGAAAAATTACAAGACATTCTCTGCATCGACACCACAAAGATTGTGTTTCGATTTATCGGGGACTGCATTGTGGATCGAAAATGTGGAGAAATACTGTATTCTCAGGGTATGGGAACCTGGAAAAGAGGATAGACAGCGCGAGTATTCTTGAACTACCAATTCTTGAGCGGTATACCGCTTATGATCGAAGAATTCGCTACCTGATTGGGGATCTCTGCGATCCTGCAACATACAAATCTTTTTGAAAGGCGTAGAGTTGTAGTTCACTTGGCCACCATTAGAGGTATTGAATTTTGTGAACATCACCCCGAAATAGCTAAGAAGATTAACGTAGAGGGTACAGAAAAACTTCTTGAAGCAGCGTTAACCCTTGGGATTCATCAATTCTTGTATTGTTCTACCCAAGAGGTATGTGGTTTCTGTGACTCTCCTCCTTTCCACGAAGCATGTATTCTTTGTCCTGAAAACGTTTAGGCTTAACCAAGTACCTTGGAGAACTTTGGACACAGAGAGCTGGAGAAAAGGCTTCAATTTGTTATCCTGCGTTTTGCCCGTCTCTACGGATGGGGAATTTTCATGCAAGATAAGGAATTGCCTCACTGGTTTGCCCGTTTTGCTATTTTTGGGGATCTCTTTCCTGTTTATTGCGAGGGAAAGACGTTCCTGATTTGCTCCATGTTCAGAATGCAGTCTCTACCCTTTGTTTTTTCTTAGATCCACGGCAAGAGCAACACTGGAATACCGTTTACAACGTGGGCGGAGGGACACTTCTTTGCGTTCTTACCTTAGCAAATCTCTATTGAGAGGTCTGTAAAGAACTCGACCTAAAAGTGCTGGAAATTTGCATTTTTGACCCTTTGGGGAAGAGAAAGCCACAAGTTCTCGGTCTTGACATCTCCAAGGTCCTTAAACTTAGCTGGTATCCGCGTATTTCTATGGAAGGAGGGATTATTGAGCTCCTCCTGGGTTATGGAAGGGAAAAAGAGGGCTGACAGCGATGTGCCAGTTTTCTTGAGGTCTTCGATGCTTCTTTGGTAAGGTTTGTCGCCCTCTTTTCACCCAAAAAGACCTCAAAAGATTACAAAAGATATTCTTTAACTCGGGAAGGAGGGATGTTCCACTTTTGAAAGAGCTATCAATACCATTCGATGATTCAGTTTAATTCTATGTGTAAAATCCCCCTACAAGATTTACTGGTTACTAAAGCAGCGTTAAGCCA
>CAYRSB010000022.1:0-37858 GCA_964426875.1 uncultured Atribacterota bacterium | reverse complement strand
GGCGAGGGTCAAAGGTGAGGTACACTTCCACCCAGAGGTCTGAGTTGAGGGCCCGGTTGGCCCAAATGATGCAGTCATCTCGTTTCATAGGTTATCCTCCCTCAAAAAGAGAGAAGCACATGCCAGACGAAAAGCCATGGCCAGTACTCGATCTTCTCCCAGATTTCCCTGACGATTTTCTCATCTCCCTGTACAATGGGAAAGTACACCTTTGCCTCTTCCCAGGTTAAACAAACCCCCGCTTTGTCTCTCTCCAGGAAATCCTCCATATTTCTCCTCCTTTTCAATACTGTCCATACTCTCTTGTTGCCTCTGTCATCGCCCTGATGTTTTCCACTTTCGCATCATCCTGAATGATTGCTCCTGCATCCATAATATAACCACCATCCCGGGCCACTTCTTCAATGATTCTCTTGCAGTACGCCCGTACTTCTTCCGGTGTCCCTAAGGCCAAAAGATCGTTAGGAAGGCCACCACTTATGCAGAATTTATCCCCCAAGACACGGTGTACTTTGAAAATGTCTCCCCGGTCTACGTGGTATACGATGCTCACCGGAGGAAGTCCTCGAAAAGATTCTAGGTGGTAATCCCAGTTCCCCTCGGCATAGAAGAGCACCTGATGGCCTCGCTTCCAAAGCTCTTCCACAATGGGTTTCAAAGTGGGCCAGTAAATCTTCTGGAAGTGGTCAGGATTTATGAAGGGGACGCACCCCCGATGCATCCAGAAGGCGATGGGAACGTTCTTCTCTGGATCGGCTCCGTCAAGGGCGATGCGGAAAAGATGGGGCATAAGTGCTTCACAAGCGGCAAGAACTTTTTCCGGCCGAGCGTGGAGATCGCTCACCAGACCATAGTATCCCCGGAGTTTGTCGGCCAGAATATCAAGAGGAGCTTTGAGCATCCCACTTATAGCTGATACCATCCCGCAGCGAGTTCGAAGCTCCTGCACAAGTCCTCCCAAAGCATTGAAGTACTCCATCATGGCCATACCACCCTTGAGCAGAGCGAGGTTATGTCCATAGGTGACCTCTTTCCCGGGAGACTTTACGAACATTGAAACCCGGGGGAGCCATACATTCAAAAGATAGTCGGTGGGGTTGGCAATAAGGAGATCGTACTCATCGGGGCGCATAGAAGCATGCTCCTCGGGGGGTTCTTTGTACTGGAAGGCCACATTGGCCGGAAGGTCAAGACCAGGGATTCCATAGTACTTGAGCCCCAGAGCCTGCACAAGTCCAGTCCATACATAGATCATATTAGGGACTACCGCATCCCAGTCAAAATCTTCGGCGCAGCGAAGAGTAGCCTCAAAGGCCACCCGGTAGTCATGGGTCGCTGCCTGTATGCTTACCCCGGCATACTTGGCCACAAATTCGGCCACAAAGGGGCGAATGGGAATCATGTCGGGCTTTCCGTTCCTCAAAGCAGTAACATAGCGTCTGAGGCGAGCTTTATAGAGTTCCTCTTTGTCCACAGAGATTCCCCCCCTGAGAATTTGGATATCCCTGTGGTTAGTATACCAGAAAGAAGGAAAAGGGAATCTACTGAAACCGGGCAGCTCTGCGGAGAGCCCGGTAGAGCTCAAAAGGATCTCCGCCTTTTACAATGTAAGCAGAAGCACCGCTCTCTAAAGCGCGTTTTCGGTACTCCTCATAGGCGCTCATCATTACCACAGGAATTCCGAGTTTTTCACGTATATTTCGAAGAACCACTACCCCATCGCTATCCTCAAGGCGCACATCCAGAAGAACAACGTCAGGCTTGGCCTTCTCAAGCTGCCCTAAAAGTCCTTTGCCTTTGAGACTTACACCAACGACCTCAAAATCTCCCTGTCGCTTAAGAAGAAAAACAAGGCTCTCTAAAAGAAAACGATTGTCATCCACCAGGAAAATTCGAATTGTCCTCTGTTCCTGAATCAGGGTATTCACCCAAAACGCCACCTCTCTTCCATTGTAGGGAAAAAAGATAGAGAGAGGCAATAGGAAAATATTCCTATAGCACGGGGGCTTCTGATATCGGGAAAAACGAACAGAACACACCAACAAGGCAAAGAGACACACAGCGAGGAATCTTTGATGGTGCCGGGCGCGGGATTCGAACCCGCACGGGCGAAACCCACTACCCCCTCAAGATAGCGTGTCTTCCTATTCCACCAGCCCGGCTTGTAGAAGGAATTATACCAGGGAGAGAAATCTCCGTCAACGAGGAAGAGACTGAGAGGGTGAATTTTTGCCTTCCCTTCTCCCCCAAGGTAGGAAAACCTCAAAAAGCACCCGGTCTTTTTGGGTTCGAAGGCGTATTTCCCCGCCCACTCTCTCTATAACCTCCTGGAGTAGAAAGAGCCCTATTCCTTTCCCACTCCCACCCCGAGGAAGCGTTTTTGCTGGATCGAAGAACCAGCTCAGGAATTCTATGTCAAAAGGTGTGGTGGTATTTTCAACTTGCACTACAAGACCAGAGTCTTGAGAGGATACACTAACGCGAACTTCTCCAAAAGGAATATTGAAAGAAAAAGCATTGGAGAGGAGGTTAGAGAGTAACACAAAGGCTTCGCCCCGCGAGAGAGAAAGGACCGAATGTGGAGGCATTTCTTCGGTTTCCACCACTACACGGATAGTGGGGTACCCCTCTTTCTTCTCTCCCATTACACGTTGCAGAAGGACAGAAAACTCCGACCCTGTGAGGCCTTCTGTCTCCTCGCGAAGAAGAGTACCGAGATTCTGTATTTCTCGCACAATTCCCTCAAGGCGCTGCACCTGCCGCCTCATTCGTGCAAGTATTTCCCCCGGAAGAGGTACGTTCTCCTCAAGAGTCTCTATGTAACCCGAGAGAACCGTCAAAGGAGTTTGCACCTCATGCCAGAGGGCGGAGAGGAAATATTGGAGACTGCGAAACTTTTTCTCCCTTTTTCTCTTGTCTTCAAGAAGAAGGAGGGTACCCTCACCAAGGAAAAAGGGCAAAAAGGCCAACCCCGCTTGAGGAACCTCAGTTTCCTTACCCGAGGAAACGGCCTGAAGAAGTTTCTCTCTAAAAAAGGGGACCTCAAAGGATTGTATCTCAAGAGAATCTCCACCAAGACCGATTGCTTGGGCAAAAGTCTGGTTCACCAGGAACTTCTCATCAGGAACATAGAATGCTCCCCCCAAAGAGAGAACATCAAAGAGGGCCAAAAGTTCTCGAATTGCCTCTCTCTTCCCCAGGACCAGAGAGCTACCCCGGTCGTTTTCCAAAGTACCATGTACCGGAGCTCGCTTTCGCCAGGCAAAGAGGAAATATCCTCCCAAAATCCCTCCTATCCCCCCAAAAAGAAGCAGCAAACCTTCACGAAGGCTCAAAAGAATATCCCACTCCCCGCACGGTTACAATCCATCGACCTCGGTGACCCAACTTCTTTCGCAGATGGGCCACGTACACATCCACCACCCGATCGGTGACAAAAGCATCTTCACCCCATACTGCATCGAGGATGTTCTGACGGGTGACCACCTTTCCTCGATTTCGCACCAGAAGCTCAAGCAGTCGGAACTCCCGGAAGGAGAACGGTACCGTCTCTTCTCCTACCTGCACCGTGAAGCTCTCGGGAAAAAGGAAGAGGTCTCCCACATGGATAGCTTTTCCAGGGGAAGAGGACGTCGAAGTTCGTCGCAGAACAGCTCGAATACGGGCAAGGAGCTCTCGGGGGTGAAAAGGTTTTGTAACATAGTCATCCGCACCCATTTCAAGACCCGAAACGATATCCAGTGGGTCGTCCTTCACGGTGAGCATGATGATCGGAATGCCTCGAAAACGAGGATGATCTTTGATGTAGTGGAAGACTTCAAAACCACTTATTCCAGGAAGCATAAGGTCAAGGAGGATAAGGGAGGGAGAAAGATTATCCATAACCCTCAGGAAATCCTCGCCTTTCAGGAAGTGGTACACCGTATACCCTTCCCTCTCTAAAAAATACACCACAAAGTCTGCCACATCTTTCTCATCCTCGATGTACACAATGTTGCTACCCACAACCACCACTCTCCACCCGTATTGTACCTGAACTTCTCAAATAGCGTAAGAATACCCTATGTGGTAATATAATTCCAGAAAGTCCAAAATATGAAACACCGATTCACCGAACGGAGAAAGGAGGAAAAAGTATGGCCCAGACTCTGGGAGTCATTGTAGGAAACCGAGGGTTCTTTCCGGATGAGTTGGCCAGGGAAGGTCGGGAGAAGGTTCTTGCCATTCTTGAAGATATGGGGTTTGACGTCGTCACCTTGAGCCCTGAAGACACAAAGTTTGGAACCGTGGAAACCTGGGAGGACGCACAAAAGTGTGCCCACCTCTTCGATGAATACCGCAAGGATATAAGCGGCATCGTTGTGACCCTCCCTAACTTCGGAGACGAAAAGGGCATAGCCTACGCCCTTCGTCTTTCGGGGCTCAACATCCCAGTACTTGTGCACGCCTTCCCTGACCGTACGGATCTCCTGGACGTGAAAAATCGAAGAGACAGCTTCTGCGGAAAACTCTCGGTATGTAACAACCTCAAGCAATTTGGTATTCCCTTCTCCCTTACCACCTACCATACCGAAGACCCTGAGTCGGAGATCTTTCGCAAAGACCTTGAGTGGTTTGCCGGAGTCTGCCGGGTGGTAAAAGGCTTCAAAAACCTCAAGGCAGGAGCCATTGGAGCTCGTCCCAACGCCTTCAACACCGTACGGTTTTCAGAAAAAATTCTTGAGCACTACGGTATCTCGGTAGAAGTAGCAGACCTGTCGGAAATTATCGGAGCATGTAACGCTCTCTCAGAAGAGGACCGGAAGGTCAAGGAAAAGCTTGCTGAAATCCGCTCATATCTTGATACTTCTGGGATTCCGGACAAAGCTTTAGTGAAAATAGCCAAGCTCGGTATAGTCATCGAAGAGTGGATCAAAAAGGCCGGAGTATCTCTCGTAGCGATTCAGTGCTGGACCTCAATCGAGGAAAATTTTGGAATCATGCCCTGCACAGTCATGAGCATGTTGAGCGAAAAATTCATACCTGCAGCCTGTGAAGTGGACCTCACCGGGGGATTGGGGATGTATGCCCTGCAGCTTGCTTCCCAGAAACCCTCGGCGCTCGTGGACTGGAACAACAATTTCGATGATGACCCTGACAAAGCCATTCTTTTCCACTGCAGCAATTTCCCCAAATCTCTCCTTCGAGGCATTCGGATGGGATATGGGGACATCATTTCCTCCACCCTTCCCAAGGAGAACACCTATGGAACCTGCTATGGCACGATTCCCGAAGGACCCCTTACGGTTGCCCGCCTCGCCACCGATGACACCGAGGGGCGCATCGTAGCCTACATCGCCGAAGGGGAAATCACCAAGGACATGGTCAACACTTTTGGAGGCATTGGCGTGGCCAAAATCGATGGACTTCAAGAGCTCTTGGCATTCCTCTGCGAGAACGGCTTCGAGCACCACGTAGCCGTTAATCTCTCCCACGTTGGGGAAATTCTTGCCGAGGCCTTTGAAAAGTATCTGGGTTTTGAAACCTACTGGCACGAGTAGAAAAAGCCCTGGGTGAGAACCCAGGGCTTTTTTCTTATCCTGTGATGATAAGCAGCACTAGAAAAAAGAGAGTCCCCACCGTCGCCACCGTAAGGGGAAGGAATTTCTCCACAAAGCGTACCCAGAGAAGATGCACCGCGAACATGATGACTACACCGATGAAGATTCTATCCCAGAGGTTACTCCGGAAAGGGAGCATACGCACACTCTTCCCTCCTTCAGTCCTTGACCGCTCCAAAGGTAAGTCCAGCAATGATGTGTCGCTGGGCGATACCGATGAAGACTACAGCAGGAATAAGGCACACCACAGACACCGCTGCCATTTCTCCCCAGTTGGTACCGATGACCGTGACAAATTCGGCAAGACCGGTAGTGATAGTGCGAGCGTTGACGCTTGTAAGAATAGCAGCAAAGAGATACTCGTTCCAGGCAAAAATCCAGGTGAGGATGGCTGTAGTCATAATGCCAGGTTTGGCCAGGGGTAAGATGATATTCCAGAGTACCCCCCAGAGAGAACATCCGTCGATGTAGGCCGCTTCATCGAGTTCCTTGGGGATGGAGTCAATCATTCCCTTCAAAAGCCAGATGGCAAAGGGAAGGTTAAAGATACAGTAAAGAAGGATGATCCCCAACCGCGTATCCCGAAGTCCCAAACGGGTGAAAATGAGGAAGAAGGGCACAATGAAGACTGCCGGAGGAGCCATGCGGTTCGTAATGGTCCAGAAAAAGAGGTTACTCGAGCCCGGAACCCGAAAGCGAGAGAAAGCATACGTAGCAAGAACTGCTAAAGAAATCACAAGGAGAGTGTTACCCGAGGCAATGATGAGAGAGTTGAGGAGATATCGCCCGTAGACATCTCGAAGAAAAGGACGGTAGTAGTTGAAGGCATAGAAACCCGTCTGAATAAGCTTTGGACCAGAGAAAACTTCAAGCTTCGTACGAGCTGAGACAACAAACATCCAGTAGATGGGAAAAAGGGTGAACGCTGCAATGAGAATGCATACGAGGTATACGAAAAAGAGTCGGAGGGCCTTCCTCTGCATTCACGCCGCCTCCTGAGAAGAAGAGATGAAGGTCATCAAAAGCCAACACATGACGATGGTGAGGTAGAGTAAAAAGAGCGACATTGCCGAACTATATCCATATTCCATAGCTTGGAGAACAAGCCGCACAAGATGAATGCTCACATACCGTGTAGCCGTTCCAGGACCACCGCTTGTGAGCATCCAGACTTCATCAAACACCCGGAAGGTATCCATAATGCGGATAAAGAGCGTAGTAAGAATAACTGGCTTCAAAAGAGGAATAGTCACATACCGAAAGGTCTGCCAGCGACTGGCTCCATCAACTAAAGCCGCCTCATAAGGTTGCTTAGGCAAAGCCGAAAGCCCGGCCATAAAGGTCAAAACCACAAAAGGTGTCCAATGCCAGATGTCAACCAAGACGGTGGTGAAGAAAGCCTGAGTGGGGTTCACCCCAATGTTGTACTCAACTCCAAGTTTTCGAAGATAGAAAGGAATAGGCCCGATATCGGGGTTCATGAGTAAAACCCACATACTCCCGATGGTGATAGGAGCCATGGCCAAAGGCAAGGTCATGATCGTTCGGAAAATCCCCTTCCCTCGAAACTCCAAAGTCAGGAGATTGGCTATAAAAAGCCCGAGGGGCAATTCAATTCCACAGCACAAAGCAACGAAAGTCAACCCCAGGCGGAGGGACTTTAAAAAGTCCGTATCGAAAACCAGCTTGCGGAAGTTGTTGAATCCCGCATACACCATCCCAACCCGAGAAAACACGTTGTACTTGAAAGCACTGAGGTACAGAATATAGATGACCGGTACAACACCAATAGCAAACATTAAAAAGAGTGTGGGGGCAAGAAGCCCCCACACTTGAGGCTTTTTCTCTTTCACTGGTAGAAACCTCCACTCAGTAGCCCAACTCTTCCATCAAAGCATCGACTTCCTTAGCCAGGTTATCGAGTGCCTCCTCCGGTGAGACCTCTCCGGCTACGGCCTTAGAGACCCACTTGAGGTAGAGCTCATTGAGCGGACGGTGCATAGGCAAAGCAGGAGCGCCAGCAAAGAGATAGCCAGAATCTTTGAGGAGGGCGAAGTAACCACCCATCTTGGCGTCGAGCTCTTTAATGAGTGGATCTTCAAAGGTAGACTTGCGGACAACCCTGGTAGCGAGTCTTGCAAACTCTGGCTGCCACTCCTTCCGGGCACACCACTGGATGAAGAGCCAAGCTGCTTCCTTGTTCTTGGCACTGTGCGGAATACCCAAGGCTCCACCATCGTAATAGCCGATGTACCCTTTCCCGGATTTAGCATCATCCATAACTCCAGGGGCAGTGGGTGGAAGGGCTACGCCAATCTTCCCAATCACCGCCGAACGGGTTTCATCTTGGGCTATCCAGCCAAGGTTCTCCAGGTAGATGAGACCCTGAGCCACTTTTCCGGCACCAAAGACCGCTGCTGTCTCATCCCAGGTGTAGGTACGAACTCCCGGAGGAGCGTATTGGAGCATGTCCACGTACCAGCGGAAGGCCTTCTTAGCCTGGTCGCTGTTTAGGGTTCCACCGTTCTCCACACTTGCTCTCATCTTTTCAAGATTAATACCCCAGTTGTAGATACCCCACGCCGGCCAGATGCTCTCGCACATCTCATAGGCTACACAGGGGTGCGTCTTGGCTTGGGCAACGTGACCATAGAGTTCAACGCCCTTTTCTTTTCCATACTCGGTGAAGAACTTGGCAATGTCAGTGTACTGCTCCCAGGTGGTCGGAACCGCAAGGTCGTATCCGTATTTCGCCTTGAAAGCTGCTTGGATTTCGGGGTCCTCAAAGAGGTCCTTGCGGTAGATGTAAGACTTCAGGAAAGCTTCAAAGGGAATGGCGTAAACATCACCTTTGGCATCCTTGAAGTAGTTGATAAAGCTTGTGAAGTCATCGATATCAAAGTTTGGCTCGGTGATGTTAGAGTTCTGAATAAAGGGAGCGAGATTAGTCAACCAGTTCTGCGCCAGATAGGCAAAAATGATGTCTTGCTCAACGTAGATGAAATCGTAAATTCCAGCACCAGACTGGAGATCCTGGATAGACTTGTTGTACATTTCATCCCAGGAGGTCACTTCAAACTGTACCTTGATGCCGGTGAGTTTCTCAAACTCTGGAGCCGCTACTTCAACCATGGCTTTCGAGGGAGGAGTACTCTCGGAAATTCCTTTAATAACGACTCCTTTGTAGGGTTCCGCCGCCTTTTGCCACCACTCTGGGTTGGCTACTTCAGCCAAGGCTACCGCGCTTCCACACACAAGGAGCACAACCAAAAACAAACCAACAAGCTTACGCATGCTTCACATCCCCCCATATTTAAAGTTTTTTGTTGTCTGATGAAGATAAAAAGAGAATGCAAGCAAAAATTTTGGGGCTCCCCTCTCACCTCCCTACCACGTAGTGTATCCACCATCCATAACAAGAACGCTTCCTGTAAGGTACGAGGAAGCCTGGGAGGCCAAAAAGACGCAGGGACCCTTGATTTCCTCGGGACGCCCTAAACGTCCCATAGGAGTAAGCTTTTTCCAGAGCTCGGCATAATCCGGGCGGGTCTTGAGGAGGTCGGCCACAAGTTGGGTCTCCATGTATCCAGGGGCAATGGTGTTCACCCGGACATTATAGGGAGCCCACTCCACCGCCAAAGATTTGGTGAGCATAATAACAGCAGCCTTAGAGGCATTATAGTGGGACTGAGCTTGAGGGTTATTGACAACAAGACCAGACATCGATGAGATGGTGATAATGCTGCCTTTGCGGCGTTTAAGCATCTCGTGTCCTGCAGCCTGACAGGAAAAGAAAACCCCATTAAGATTGACGTCAAGGACTCTTTTCCAGTCTCCTTCAGGCATTTCCTCAGCTTTCACCCATTGTCCTATCCCTGCCGCAGCCACGAGAATATCAACTCTCCCAAAGAGATTTAAGGTTTTCTGCACCATTGCATCTACTTCGTCCTTTTTCGTCACGTCGACCTTTACTGCCTCGGCTCCCACACCCAGGGAACGGATATTCTGGGCTACATTCTGGGCTTTTTCGAGGTTAAGATCAGCCACTACGACTGAGGCTCCGGCTTCGGCAAGTCCCAGGGCCATTTGCTCTCCCAACCCCTGGGCTCCACCGGTGACAATGGCCACTTCTCCGTCCAGGCGAAAGAGGTCAAGAACCCTCACTTCGTCTCCTCCCTTGGCGGAAGAAAATGGTCGGGGCGAGCCGATTTGAACGGCCGACCACTCGCACCCCAAACGAGTGCGCTTGCCAGGCTGCGCCACGCCCCGACATTGAGGCTTTTTTTATTGTAACACAATTGTCGTTACTGTCAACGGCCATTGAGGCAAATTCTCTTCTTTTATGCCTCTCCGCACTTTTTGAGGAGGCGTTCCCACTCCACATCGACGTATTTCTGGAAAGTCTCAAGGAGATGCCGGTTCTCCGGAGCGAGGAGATGACGGAACCGTCCCTGGGCCTTGAGCCACTCCTCCACCGGCTTTTTCTCTTTGGGCTTGTAGGTCAGACGATAGACCCCGTTCTCCACCTCGTATAGGGGCCAGACACAACAGTCGACGGCAAGCTGCATGATTTTCAGGGTCTCTGAAGGATCGTGTCGCCACCCACGGTTACAGGAAGCCAAAACGTTGATAAAGGAAGGACCGTCGGCATGGAAAGCCTTCTCGGCCTTGATGACCAAATCGCGCCAGTTCGAAGATACCGATTGGGCCACATAGGGAATTCCATGGGCAACAACGATTTCGGTGAGATTTTTCCGCCACTGAGTTTTCCCTGGAACAACCCTCCCCACTGGACTTGTAGTAGTCCAGGCACCGAGAGGAGTAGCACTCGAGCGCTGAATACCGGTGTTCATATAGGCTTCGTTGTTGTAACAGACATAGAGAAAACGGTGTCCTCGTTCTAAAGCCCCTGACAGGGCCTGGAGACCGATGTCGTATGTCCCTCCATCGCCTCCGAAAGCTACAAAATAGATCTCCTCATCGATTTCGCCTCTTTTGCGCTTGGCCTGATACATACTTTCCACACCGGCAATGGTCGCTGCAACATTCTCAAAAGCACTGTGAATCCAAGGAACGTTCCAAGCGGTGTAGGGGAAAATAGTGGTGGAAACCTCAAGACAACCTGTAGCATTGGCCACTACAACAGGCTTATCTGCCGCAGCAAGAATAAGGCGAACGGCAATTGGTGCACCACACCCGGCACAGAGCCTGTGTCCCGGCGTAATACGCTCCGGTCTCTTGGCCAGTTCTTTTAGGGTCGGCATAGGTCTATCCCCCTTTACTCTCTCAAACCAAGATAGTCAATGTACTGATCCACATGTCCTCTTTGGACGACTTCCTCAATTCGGGCAAGGGCACATTCTATATCCTCCACGTAAATATCCCTTCCTCCAAGGCCATAATAGAAATCGATGATAAGGGGCCGCACTGAAAGGTCATACAGTGCCGAGCGGATTTCGGTGAAAACCGGCCCTCCAAAGCCTCCGAAGGTAACCGAACGGTCGAGAACCGCAACGCCTTTACGCGGAGCCAGAGCCCGAATGATGGCCTCCTTAGGGAATGGCCGGAAACACCGAATCTTGAGAAGACCAACCTTCTTACCCCGATCTCGCAACATGTCCACTGCCTCTTTGGCCGTTCCACAGGTGGAACCCAAAGCCACCACAGCGTACTCGGCGTCTTCAAGGCAATACTCTTCCACAAGTCCGTATTTTCTCCCCGAGAGTTTCCCGAAAGCTTCTGCAACCTCTTCAATGACCGGCAAACAGTTGTCGATGGCCTCAATCTCAGAGCGCTTATGCTCGAAGTAGTAGTCAAAAAGGTCAAGAGGTCCATAGGTGACGGGATTTTTAACATCAAGGAGAGGATAGAAAGGCTTATAGGGACCGACAAAGTTCTGTACCTCTTTGTCTTCGAGCATCTCCACTTGCTCCACCGCATGACTGATAATGAACCCGTCTTGGGTCACCATGACCGGGAGCCGGACTCGCATGTCCTCGGCAATCTTCACTGCCTGGATTGTGTTGTCATAGACTTCCTGGGCATTTTCCGAAAAAAGTTGAATCCACCCTGCATCTCGAGCCCCCATGGTGTCGGAGTGGTCGCAGTGGATATTGATGTTGCCCGAAAGAGCCCGGTTGACGACCATCATGACGATGGGTAAACGCATGCTGGCAGCAATGTAGAGCATTTCCCACATGAGAGCAAGGCCCTGAGAAGAGGTGGCAGTCATCACTCTTCCACCAGCTGCTGCTGCCCCGATACAGGCACTCAGGGCACTGTGCTCACTCTCTATGGTGACGAATTCCGTATCCACAAGGCCCTCACTTACGAACTCGGCAAAGCGTTCCACACACTCTGTCTGGGGCGTTATGGGATATGCCGCGACTACATGAGGATTGATTTGACGCATGGCATGTGCTACTGCGGCATTCCCGTTCAAACCTAAGATCTTCGCCATCGTATTTCCCTCGCTTTCCTATCGCTCTGGAACCATGGTGATAGCTTGTTTGGGGCAGATACCTGCACAGATTCCACAACCCTTACAGTGATCATAGTCGAAGCCTTCCATCGTTCCCTTATCTGCATCGACAACGATGGAGGCATCGGGGCAATACGCCCAGCAGAAGAAGCAGTTGATGCACTTGGCCTTGTCCACCTGGGGGCGTTCAGTCCGCCAGTCACCGGTTTTGTAGGTACAGGCATTTCCTGCTTCCAGGATAAGGCCACCCATAGGAAGTTCTTTCCAGCTTTTGAGTTGACTCATCCGACCTGCGCCTCCTCGTACGCTCTTTGTAAACAGGCAAGGTTCTTCTCTACTACTTCTGCCCGAAGCTTCTCACCGAATTGCGCTCGTACTGCCTCAAGGACGTTTTCAAGTTTGACCCCAGAAAAAGCTCGGCACAAAGCTCCGAGCATTGGGGTGTTGACCACTACCCTTCCCAGAATCTCCCGAGAAATCCTTGAGGCATCAACGGCCACCACCGTGCCTCTAAAAAAGCCTATGAGACTTCGAAGTTCTTGTGGGGAGCCAGGAAAATTCGCCACCACTGCCCCGTTGTCAGCAAGACCCTCAAGGACATTCACCGAACCCAAAAGGGTGGGGTCCACAACGACAACAATCTCGGGACTGGTGACACCGGAGTGAATTCGGATAGGAGTGTCACTCACCCGATTGTACGCTTTTACAGGAGCACCCATACGCTCCGGGCCATATTCAGGGAAGGCCTGAAAGTACTTCCCTTCACGTAAAAGAGCATCGGCAAGGATACGAGAAGCGGTGACTACCCCCTGCCCTCCACGACCATGCCAACGAATCTCCAAGGGCTTACTCAAGACTCAAAAGCCTCCTTTCCTGGTTCTCTCTATAGGAATTTCTCTTCTTCCTTCCAGAGCCTGTGTGAGGGTTACTTCATCAGCAAATTCCAAATCTCCACCCGAGGGCAGCCCCCGGGCAATCAGAGTCACCTTGAGGGGGAAAGTACTGAGCTTCTGGGCAAGAAAAAGCGCCGTGGCTTCCCCGTCCACTGAAGGATTGAGGGCAAGAATCACCTCCTTCACCGACTCTCTCTCTACCCGCTCGAAGAGTTGGGGAATACGAATGTCCTCGGGACCAATGCCAGAAAGCGGGGAAAGGACACCTCCCAAAACGTGATACTGACCTCGAAAGCCAGCCCGCTCCAAGGCAAAAATGTCCTGGGAACGCTCTACAACACAAATCGTGCTTCTATCCCGAGTGGGATCTTGACAGATATGGCAGAGTTCTTCTTCGCTGAAGAAGCCACACTGTTTACAAAAGTGGACCCTTTCACGTACATCCCGAAGGGCTTCAAGAAGCTCTTCAAGCTCCCCGAAGGGAGACTTCACAAGATAAAAGGCAAGACGTTGTGCGGTTTTCGGACCGATGCCAGGCAACCGCTGTAGGGCCCGGATTGCCCGACCCAATGATTCGGGATAGGATTCTTGCACCCCTTTCACCTTCTACAAACCAGGAATATTCAGCCCACCGGTGATTTTCTGAAGCTCTTCCTGAGCCATTTCTCGTGATCGATTTAAAGCCTCGTTGACCGCCACAAGGATAAGGTCCTGCAGCATCTCTACATCCTTTTCCTCAAGGAGCTCGGGATCTATGGTAATGCTCAAGATCTCCTGCTGACCATTGCAAGAGACTCTCACCATCCCGCCCCCACTCGAAACCTCAACGGTCTTTTGCCTCAGCTCTTCCTGCATTTTGGCGATCTTAGCCTGCATCTTCTGGGCTTCCTTCATCAGATTTTTCCAGTTCTGCATCTTCCCACCCGCCCTTTGGCTCCTCAACTGGAGCATAGTGCACAACCGCTCCCGAGAAAAGATCCACCACTTCTGAGAGCAATATCCCTCTATCCTCCCGGCGTTCCTCTCCCTTGCCTTTGTCCATTTCCGGGACAGCAGTCACTGGAGCTATCTTTGCTCCCTCTCTGAACATGCACTCAATTCGATACTCTTCTCCCTTCACTCGAAGGAGGGCCTTGTGCAGAAGTTCAAGATTCTCCCGCCGCTCAACACTCTCCTTGTGGAACTGACAATCCGGACCAAAAGCTATAACAACCCGCGACGGCTCCTCAAAACGAACCTCGGCAAGTTGCAAAAAGGCATAGAGTGAAATTTTACAGCGCTTAACCTCCTTGAGAACCTCCGACCAAAAATCCGGCTCTTTTAAAAGATTCTGAGGCTTCTGGGATTCAGAAGTAGAAACCCAAGCTCCTTCTTTTTTTTCCAAACTCTGCTCCAAGCATTTCATTATATCAAGAAGAGCGAGCTCGAGTAAAATGCGAGCATGAGGCAAACGACGCAGGTCTCCCTCAAGAACTCTCAGACGATCTAAGGCCTTTTTGAGGCCCTCGGGGGAAACGTCCAAAAGTAGAGAAGAAAGCTCTTCCCAGCGATCCTTGGAGAGACCGAAAACGGGACTGTAAGTCACCACTTTCACCAAAAGGAGGTTTCTGAAATAATGCAAAAGACTCGAGGCAATATCCTCAGGGCCAAGACCGTTGATAATCCACTCCTCCAAGGAAAGAAGAACTTCTTTAAAACCTTGGCGCTTTAAAGCTTCAAAGAAGGCATCAAGATCTTTTGCCTCTATATCCCGAAGGACTCTTACCGCCAGGGAAAGGGCAACTTTTTTCTCTCCCCAGGAGAGAAGCTGTTCAAAGAGACTCTCCGCATCCCGGAGGGAACCGTCGGCCTTTCGGGCCAGAAGGTGGAATACTTCCTCCTCTACTTCAACCTCTTCAAGAGAGGCAATTTTTTTGAGCTGTCCTACTATGGCCTCATGAGGAATAGGATTGAAAACAAGCTTCACACAGCGCGAGAGGATAGTTTCTGGCAAGCGTTTTGGGTCGGTAGTGGCCAAGACAAAGACCACGTGATGGGGTGGTTCTTCAAGAGTTTTCAAAAGAGCGTTGAAGGCCTCTTGAGTCAGCATGTGAACCTCGTCAATGATGTACACTTTAAAACGAGATTCAAGGGGCGTGTACTTTACGTTTTCCCTGAGTTCTCGTACTTCGTCGATTCCCCGATGGGAAGCGGCGTCGATCTCTACAACATCAAGAGACCTCCCTTGGCGGATTCCAAGACACGACGAACAGTTTCCACAAGGTTGGGGAGTGATACCCTCGTGGCAGTTGAGGGCCATGGCAAGAACTCTTGCCGTTGTGGTCTTTCCCACTCCTCGAGGGCCGCAGAAGAGATAAGCGTGGGGAACACGCTCAGTAGCAAGAGAATTGACAAGGAGTTGAACCACTACATCCTGGCCGACAATGTCTTCAAAGCGGTACGGTCTCCACTTCCGGTAGAGTGCAAGATACGACAAAACTACACCTCTTATATAACCATAAAATTGCCTCTAATCGTGCACCGTCACTCGATTGCTTCCTCCCAGACTGCGCCAGGGCCGGTAACTCCGATCAGGCGCCCCTGCGGCACCCGAAGAGCCTCACGTACCGTTGCTCCCTCCCGGGCCTGGCGGGGTTTGTGAGGATTCGTCGCGCAGGACCCAACCCTCAACGTCCCCTCTCCCCGGCCAGGGCTGAAAGGAAGGACCTCATGCCGGAATTCGACCCTGCTATAGCGGATTGCAGGTTCAGGGCACCGCTAACTCCCCGCCTAGCACGATTAGAGGCAAACCTGGCGGAGAGGGTGGGATTCGAACCCACGAGGCAGGTTCAACCCCTGCCTACCCGCTCTCCAGGCGGGCGCCTTCGTCCAGCTCAGCCACCTCTCCGTTGACTTTTCTACCCCAGGATACATTATAGAGAGAGCATCCCCCTTTTACAAGTTTTTGTTGTGTCTTTACGAAGGTGGTCAAAAATATAAGCCTGATGTTGAATAACTCTTTGGATGAATAAAAAGGTGGTTTCAGGGTTAAAAAAATATGACACTGGAAAAGGGGTGAAATTATGAAGTCTGTTATGCTCTACGCCTTGAGTACTTGTCCCTTCTGCAAAATGGCCAAAAAGTTTTTTGAAAGTCGAAACATACCCTATAATTTTGTGGATGTAGACCTTTTGCCTGAAGAGGAAAAAGAGAAAACCATAGTAAAAGTCCAAGAGATTTCTGGAAGAAGGGCCTTCCCGGTTATCGTCATAGGAAAAGAGGTCATTGTGGGGTACGATGAACTCCGTATCAAGGAGGCTCTGGAGGAATGAATCCTGCCAAGAAAATACTCTGTCCAGTATGTCGGGTAGCCTTTCTCCTTAAAGAAGAAAGAGCTTTGGGAAAACGAGTCATATGTCCAATCTGTGGAGCAGTACTGGTGCTTTTGAAAGACAACGAAGAGTGGATCCTCGAGCGTCCCAAGGACATAACTCCTGAAGAAGAAATCCGTGCTCGAGTGGAGAACTTTGCCCGATTGCGAAGTTACTGCTTCAACGAGATGAAAGAATCCCTTATCGAGGCTCTCCTCAAAAAATATGAGAGGTACGGAGACTTCTACTGTCCCTGCAAGATCGACAACATCCCCGAGAACGTCTGTCCCTGTCTTGAGACACGACAGGGTAGCGTGGAAAGGAATGGCCACTGCCACTGTGGTCTTTTCTGGAAGTAGAGGTGAATGCTTGCGTGTTTTACAAGGTTTCGTGGGTGTTGCTTCTGGGCGTTGTGCTCTTTGTGGGGAGTGCCCAGGCCCTGACCGTAGCAGCTTCTATAGCTCCTCTTTGTGACCTCGTGAAACAGGTGGGAAGAGAACGGGTAGATGTGATGCAACTCATCCCCAATGGAGCAAATCCCCACACCTACGAACCCACACCCTCTGATGTTCTCAAGGCCACAAAGGCCGATGCTTTTTTCTTGGTGGGTCTCGGGTTTGATTCCTTTCTCCTGAAAGTGATCGAAGCAGCGAGAAAAAAGGGGAGGCCCATTTTCTATATCTCTTCGGGAATTCCTCTCCTTGAGGAACTGCATGGACATGCAAACCCCCACGTGTGGCTCTCCCTAAAAAATGCCCCGCTCATTCTTGAAAACATTGTCCAGGCCCTTTCCACGCTTGATCCGGAAGGGGAGAACTTCTACCGCAAGAACGCTCAAGAATATGCCAAGATTTTGAAAGAGATTGACGAGTGGTTCGAAGAAGAGGTCAAAGCCTTTTCTTCCTTTGCCTTTGTGGCTACGCACGGCTCTTTGAGCTATCTTGCTCGGGACTACGGGCTTGAGGAAATCGACATTCTGGAGAAATCCCCGGGGTACGAGCCATCCCCTCGGGAACTTGAGGAGATAGTGAACGCTATGCAGACCAAGAATGCCTGCATCATTGTCGCCGAGCCCCAATTCAGCGTTAAAGCAGCCGAGGTGTTGGCCAAAGAAACAGGAAGTATTCTTGTCATCTTCGACCCCTTGGGAAACTTTCCGGAAATTCCCTATCACAAACTCATGCGGAAAAACCTCGAGGAACTCGCAAGGGCTCTGAAGGGTGAAAAGAATGGCTCGACCAATCATTGAGGTGAACCATCTCTTTTTCTCATATAATGATACCCCGGTTCTTGAAGACGTTTCCTTGGTGGTTCAAAAGGGAGAGTTTGTCGCCCTCGTTGGACCAAATGGTGCCGGGAAAACGACGCTTCTCAAAATCATTCTCGGCATTCTCGTTCCTCAAAGAGGAGAAGTATATGTTCTGGGCAGAAAGCCCCAAGAACTCAGAGACCTTCGCCACCGAATCGGATACGTCCCACAACTTGCCCATTTTGATCCCCACTTCCCCATAACCTTGCAGGAATTTGTTCTCACCGGACGATACGGACTCATCGGCATCGGAAAAAGGCCTAAGAGAACCGATTGGGAAGTGGTGAACAAAGCAATAGAAGAAGTACACCTTACTCCTCTCAGGAATAGGCTCTTTGGGGACCTCTCGGGAGGAGAAAGACAAAGGGCTCTCATCGCCCGAGCTCTGAGTGTGGAGCCGGAGATTCTTCTCTGCGACGAGCCTACAACGGCCGTCGATCCTAAAAATAACGAGAGCTTTTATGAACTTCTCTTGCGACTCAAAGACAAGGGAACGACCATCCTCGTCATTTCCCACGATGTAGGAGTCATCGCCCAGTACGCCGACAGCATCGCCTGTCTCAACCGTACCATCTTCTGCCACAGAAAACCCAAAGAAGTCATAAACACCGAAATGCTGGAAGCCCTTTACGGCAAAGAGGCAGCTTTTTTCCATCACGGTGAGATTCCACACATTGTGGTTCGCCGGGCCAGTTCTTCCTGCAACTTTCCCCTCAAGGAGAAAGGAGAACACTGACCACCCTATGGGTTTTCTCGGCCTTTCTTTTATGCAAAGAGCCATCTTTGCCGGATGTCTTGTTGGGATTCTTTGCGCTCTGGTAGGGGTTTTCGCAGTTCTCAAGCGTCTCTCTTTTATGGGAGCGGGGATATCCCATGCTGCTTTTGGAGGGGTAGCGCTAGGGTATGTTTTGAACATTGATCCGATACTTTCAGCTCTTGTTTTCTGTATCTTGGTGAGTCTGGGGATTGTCTTTTTAGCCGAGCGAACCCGTTCCAAAGAAGACACGCTCATCGGCATCTTCTTCGCCAGCACCATGGCATTGGGAATCCTTCTCCTTGGCGTTTTTCGAATTCGTAATATCGACCTCTTTGGGTACCTCTTCGGGAATATCTTAGCCATTACCCCGGAGGACCTTAAATTCTCGGTACTACTGGGCGGAGCCATTGCTTTCTTCTTTCTCGCCTTCTACAAAGAGTTCATAGTGGTTATCCTTGATCCCGAGGGAGCCAAGGCCACCGGTATTCCTACCGAGGCATTTTCATATCTTCTTGTGGTCCTTGTGGCCGGAGCTATTGTGGTAGCCATAAGACTTGTAGGCATTGTTCTGGCTTCGGCGCTTCTTGTGATTCCTGCTGCCACCGCCTTGCAAAAAGCCAAAACTCTTAAAAGAGCGCTGTTGCTTGCCGTTGTGGACGGAGTAGCCGTATCTTTGGGAGGATTATTCCTAGCCTATATTCTCGATGCCCCGGCCGGAGCCACGATTGTACTCTGTGCCACCGGGGTATTCTTCTTGGCTTCTATTTCTTCTTCATTTCCCAAGCGAGGATGATGGCCTCAGCCACTTCTTTCATGCTCTTTTGCTTGTTCATGCTGTAGCGCTGAATGCGACGGTAGGCCTCTTCCTCTGCCAACCCATACTCCTGCATGAGGATACCCTTGGCCCGTTCAATCTTTTTGCGACTCTCCAGCTCTTCCTTGACCAACTCGCTCTCCATGAGAAGGCGATGATTCTCAATGACGATAGCTGCTTGGTTGGCAATGGCGGTCAAAAGCTTGATTTCTTCCGCCGTAAACTCTCGAGGCTCAGAGGTGTAGAGATTCAGGACTCCGATAACCTTCCCCCGCACAACAAGGGGAAGGCTCACCAAAGAGGCAAGTCCCTCTTTCTCAGCAATTTCCTTGTTCACATAGCGAGGGTCTTTTTTGACATCATACACAATGATGGGACGCTGCTCCAAAGCCACAAGGCCGGCAATACCCTCTCCAAGGCGAAGAGGGGGCTTCTTATTGTAGGCTTCGCTCACTGACTGGGTAGCTTTAACCTCAAGGAGTTTCTTCTTCTCGTCAAGGAGCATGAGGGAGCAGATGTGTGACTGCATCAGCTGAGTGGTGATGGTCACAATAAGTCGCAGAACATCTTCAAAATACATGTCAGAGGTAATGAGCTCACTGATCCGGGCCAAGGCCTCGATTTTCTCCTCCATAGAAATCACCTGCTATAATGGAGTTGATACTTCATTTTTATTGTACCATTTTCCATCAACTGGTGAGGTGAAGAATATGCCAAGACTTTTCGGAACTTTCGGAATACGACGAGTGGCAAACGAGGTCCTGACGCCTGAAATGGCCATTCGTCTTGCCCTGAGTTTTGCTACCTTCATAAACGGTGAAGATGTGGTGGTGGGAAGGGATGCTCGAAAGCACAGCAGAATGCTCTACGACGCTGTTGTGGCAGGATTCCTCTCCGCTGGTTGTCGAGTCATAGAACTCGGAGTTACTGCTACTCCTGCCCTTCAGTGGGCTTGCCGACAGTGGAACATGTGGGGAGCTATGATCACTGCAAGCCATAACCCACCAGAGTGGAATGGCATCAAATTCATGGAAAAAAGTGGGAAGGGCCTGGACCGCGAAAAAGAGGTTGAGGTGGAGCGGGTATTCTTCACCGAAACTTTTCGTCGGGTTTCCTGGCTGGACATCCCCCAAGAAACAACCAAAAGAGATATCAATTTCGATTACATATCGGCCATTATATCGCGTGTGGATGCCGAAGCCATCCGTGCAAGGAGCTTCCGAGTGATCATAGACTGCGCTAACGGTGCTCCCTCCCTCATCACTCCGTATCTTCTGAGTTCTTTAGGGTGTCACGTGGTGAGTCTCAACGCTCATCCTGATGGGAATTTCCCGGGGAGGAATCCCGAACCTACACCTGAAAATCTCAAGGATATCGTCACCCTTATGCGTTACGGAAACTTTGACCTTGGGTTTGCCCAAGACGGAGATGGAGATCGCCTCATCGTTATCACCGAAAAAGGAGAGTTCGTTCCCGGGGATTTGAGTGTGAGTCTTGTGGCCAAAGAGCTTGCCCAAAGACCCAATGAGGGACCCATTGTTACAACAGTGGCTACCACACACATTTTGCAGGAAATCGCTCGCTCCACGAATCGTGAGGTCATCACTACCGCGGTGGGAGACCTTGTGGTGGCTAAGGTCCTCCAGGAAAAGGAAGGAATTTTCGGGTGCGAGGAAAACGGGGGTATGATTTTCCCCGATTTCGTATGGGGCAGAGACGGAGCCATGGCTGCAGCTTTTATCCTCCATATCCTTGCCACCCAGAAGAAATCCCTGGTTGAGCTGCTCAGCGAGCTCCCCCCGTATTACCAGGTCAAGCGGAAGACCACCATTGACCCGGAGAAAAGAGAGAAAATTCTCGCTGCGGTAGAGGAAAAGACTGCCTTATTCGAAAATCGTATCACCATCGACGGCTATAAAGTCGTATTTAAGGATGGAAGTTGGGTTCTTATCCGTCCCTCGGGAACAGAACCCCTCATTCGGGTCCTTGCCGAAGCTAAAGAAAAGGAGAAGGCCGAAGCACTTGCCGAAGAATATCTGCAACTCATCGAGGAAGCCCAAAAGTGAGCAAAGATTCACTTTTGGGCAACATACATAAGGTAGTATGCATTTGTTTTTCGCTCTACCCCGATAGTACTTTCCGGTCCATGGCCAGGGAAAATTTGAACAGAATCCGAGAAGCGCTCAAAGATATGCTCAAGACTTTCCACCAGTTCTCGAAAGGATCCCCCCGGAAGGTCCGTCCGGCCTACCGACCCCAAAAAGAGCGTGTCTCCGCAAAAAAGCCATCCCTCTTCGGGAACGAAAAGACACACACTCCCCGGGGTATGACCGGGAGTGTGGAGAATTTCCATCCGATGCTCTCCCAAAAAAATTTGTGATTCCTCGCCTTCAAAAAAAGCGTCAGGCAAAGGGGAAATGAAAGAAAAACCTATCTCTTGAGAGAGGTTGAGCGCAGGCTGCTTCAAGTATACAAGGTCCTGCTCATGAATCACCAAAGAAGCGGAAGGAAAACGTTCCTTGAAGAAGGCGTTACCCCCGATGTGGTCGATATGACCATGGGTGTTCACGATAAAGCGGAGCACAAGCCCCTGACCTTCGATCCACCTCTCAAGCTCTTCTGACCCCACCGCCGGATCGATGAGCATTGCTTCTTTGCCATCGTGGACTACATAGCAGTTTGTGGCCAAATCTCCAAGAACGAAGCACGCAAAAGATAGCCTCACTGTCTCCTCCTTTCCCTGCTATCAAGAAGAAGGGTGACCGGGCCGTCGTTAAGGAGTTCTACCTCCATGAAAGCCCCAAAAATCCCACTCTCTACCGGGATTCCTTCTTTCCTCAGGCGCTCAAGAAAAGCCTCGTAGTAGTATTGTGCCTGATCCGGTAAGGCAGCCTCGTCAAAGCTCGGCCGCAGACCTCGACGGCAATCCCCGTACAGGGTAAACTGCGAAACGCAGAGTACTGCTCCTCCTACATCCCGCACACTCAGGTTCATCTTCCCTGTCGAGTCTTCAAAGACCCGGAGGTAGGGAATCTTCCGCACCATGAACTCAAGGTCTTTCTCGCTATCTTCTTTCCCCACTCCAAGAAACACCAAGAGTCCCTGACCGATGGACCCCACCACCCTCCCGTTGACCCTCACCAATGCTTTCTTCACCCTTTGCACAACGGCTCTCATCGGGCAGAGAAAATACCTCCTCTTTTGACGTTCTGTACATTGGAAACTTTTCGAATCTCCTTGAAAACTCCTTCGAGTTCTTCTCGATTCCTGACTTCCACAACAAGGTTAATCCGAGCCTCGTCTCCTACGGTATGGGCTCGAACAGCCTTTATCTCTACCTGACAGTTAGCAATGGCACCCGAGACATCAGCAAGAAGCTTGGGGCGGTCGAGTGCCTCCACCACCATACCGGTGTGAAATTTTCCCTCAAACTCCGGAACCCACTCGGCCTCAAGAAGACGATCGGCATCCTGTGAGAGAGAGATTATATTCGGACAGTCACGACGATGAACGGTGATACCCTTCCCCTGGGTCACAAAGGCTACAATGGGGTCTCCCAAAATGGGGCCGCAGCAACGGGCTAATCGAATAACGAGGTTCGACATCCCCTGGACGACGACACTTTCTTCTTCTCTGAGGGGACGTACAACCCCGGTTCTTTTTTTCTCCTGGAAGCGTCGACGGATGACGTAGGGGATGATTCTATTTACCACATGGCGGGCACTATAGCGACCCTCGCCAATGGCCACATAGAGGTCCTCAATGTCTTTCAGTCTCTCCTGTTCCAGGAAAGCGTTGAGATTTTCAGCCACTTTCACGTTCTCTTCCGGGGTCAGGGAGTATTTCTCCATTTCTCGTACAAAGAGCTCCCTTCCCCGTTCCCGATTCATCTCCTGGTTCTTCTTGCGAAGAAAAGCCCGGATTTTGTTTCTCGCCGCAGGGGTTTTGGCAATTTTGAGCCAGTCGGTACTGGGACCGGAAGAAGAACGGGAGGTAATGATTTCTACAATATCTCCGCTTTTGAGCTCGTAATCAAGGGGAACCATCCGACGATTCACCCGAGCCCCCACACAGGTATTTCCCACCTCGGTGTGGATGAGATAGGCGAAGTCTATGGGAGTTGCTCCCTTGGGGAGTTTCTTGAGATCTCCCTTGGGAGTGAAAACGTATACCTCGTCGTCAAAGAGGCTGATTTTGAGACTCTCCATAAATTCCCGAGTACTCTTAAGATCCTGCTGCCATTCTAAGATCTGCCGCAGCCAGTTCATGCGCTCATCGAAGCTATCTTCTCCGCCCTTGGTTCTTCCTTCCTTGTACTTCCAGTGGGCAGCAATGCCGTATTCCGCTACCTGATGCATGTCCCAGGTGCGAATCTGCACCTCCATAGGCAACCCCTTGGGTCCGATGACCGTGGTATGGAGCGATTGGTACATATTCGACTTGGGAAGAGCGATGTAATCTCGGAAGCGTCCTTCAAGGGGGCTCCAGAGGGAATGGACGATGCCCAAGGCAGCATAACACTCATCGATCGTCCTCACAATGACCCGCAAGGCCACAAGATCGGGGAGATCTTCAAGGTTTAGGTTTTGTCGATGGAGCTTATTATAGATGCTGTAGATATGCTTGAAACGGCTCTGGATCTCAGCCTGTATTTTCGCCTGCTCGAGGCGCAAAAGAAGCTGTCTCTTTGCTTCCTCAATCTGGTTTTCTCGTTCAGCCTTTAGGCGTTCCACACCCCGCTGAATAGCACAATAGGCTTCAGGGTCCAGGAAAAATAGGGAGAGATTTTCTAACTCCACCTGAATGGCGTACATCCCCAGGCGGCGGGCCACCGGAGCAAAAATCTCAAGAGTCTCCCGGGCAATTTCCTCCTTCTTCTCGCGATTCTGATACTTAAGGGTACGCATGTTGTGGAGACGATCGGCGAGTTTGATGACGATGACCCGCACGTCCTCAGCCATAGCTATGAAAAGCCGCCGATAATTCTCCACTTGAGCTTCTTCCTTAGAAGTGTAGGCGAAACCGATGTTAAGCTTTGTAACTCCCCGGACAAGCTGGGTTACCTCTCCGCCAAATTCCCTTTCCAAGGCTTCTTCGGTGACATTGCTGTCTTCAAGGACGTCATGCAAAAGAGCAGAAGCAATGGTAACCTCGTCCATCCGGAGATCGGCCACGATGTGGGCCACCGCCAAGGGATGGATGAAAAAGGGTTCCCCCGAAAGCCGGAACTGCTCCTTATGGGCCTCAGAGGCAAAATGGTGAGCTCGCTCGATAAGGTTCCGATCAAAGTCTGGATAGTATGAGGCAATTTTAGCGCAGAGCGTCTCAAGAGTCTCTCTTTTTTCTTCTACCCCGCCTGATTCACGAACCAAAGCGCCTCCCTAAAGTCTGACCAGAGAGAAAACGGGGTACTTCCCCAATCGTTCCCTTCCTCGCAACGCTTCAAGTTCTATAACAAAACCCACTCCTACAATATTTCCCCCCAACTCCTCCACCATCTCGCACACTGCCTTCGTCGTCCCTCCGGTGGCCAGAAGGTCGTCGACAACCACTACTCTTTGCCCCCTTTCGATAGCGTCTTGATGGATTTCGAGTGTTGCTGAACCATACTCAAGCTGATAGGTTTTAGAAAGCGTTGTTGCAGGAAGCTTTCCTTTCTTGCGGACCGGAACAAAACCACATCCCAAAAGGTAGGCCACCGGTGCTCCGATGATGAATCCTCGTGCCTCTATGCCCACCACGACTTCGGCCTTTGTGTTACGCAGGGCGTCTACCAGGTGATTTATGGCTTCTTGAAAGGCTTCTTTATTCTTCAAAAGGGTGGTAATGTCCTTAAACTGAACCCCGGGAGTGGGAAAGTCGGGAATGTTGCGAATATACTGAGAAAGATCCACGGCTTCAGTCAACCCCCTCACTTTTTAATTCGCCAGTCATGAAGTTTCAGATAGGGAGAACGAGAAGCGTTGCACCGCACCTCAAAGGCTAAATCGACAAGGGAACTTTCCAAAAGTTCCCCCGCCCTTTCTTTTCCTCCAAAAACCACCGCCTCCTGTCGTTCTCTTCCTTGAGAAACGCAAAGCCACACTTGGCTCTCTCCCTTTCCCCAAGACTTTTTCACCAAAGCCACGTTCAGAGTGGCCAGGAGAGGGTTAGGGTTTTTCTCTCCGAAGGGTTTGAGCCTCTCCCAGAATTCCAAAAACTCTCGGTCAAGGTCAGCAAGTCCTACTACTGCATCGACCACAAGCCCAGAAGATAAACGAAGAGCGCGCACTTGGTCACCAAAAAGGGTATTTATCCTCTCCCTGAAAAAGGGAATGTTTTCTACCTTGAGGCGCAGACCCACTGCCATCTCATGCCCCCCATACCTCACAAGCAAGGACTGGCAAGCCCCTAAAGCCTCAGTGAGATTGAAACCCTCGATACTCCGTCCCGAACCCACAGCCATTCCGTTTTTCTCACCAAGGACAATAACCGGGCGATTCAGGCGTTCACTCAACCGGGAGGCCACAATACCCAAAACTCCTACATTCCAGTCCTTCCCCACAAGGACTACAATCTCGTCTTCAAGGAAACGGTACATCTCTTCATCGCCGTAAATGCTCTCGAAAACCCGCTCCTCGTCCCTCTGACGCCGGCCGTTTAAAAGATTAAGATAGCGGGCCTTTTCCAAGGCTTCGCCGTACTCCTCACAGAGCAGAAGCTCAAGGGCAAAGCGGGGATGCTCGACTCTGCCGGCAGCATTGATGCGGGGAGCAAGAATAAAACTTATTTCATGCACATCCACGTCTCCTTTATTGATGCCTGCAACCTCAAGGAGAGCCAGAATTCCGGAGGAAGGGAAACGACGAAGGCATTCCAAACCATACTTCGCAATGACCCGGTTTTCTCCCAAGAGGGGAACAGCGTCACTCACCGTTCCCAAACAGGCAAAATCAAGGTACGACTCTTCAGGACTCACCTCCACTCCAAGACACTTCGCCAGAGCCTGCACGAGAACAAAGGCTAAACCTGCTCCAGAAAGATAGGAAAGGGGTTTTTTGGACTCAAGGTCAAAGGTACTCACGATGGCATCGGCTCGGGGGAGGTGAGGACCCTCTGGAAGATGGTGATCGACAATCACAAGCCCTACACCGTGACTCTTCAGTACTTCAGCCCCCAGAAAATCCCGAATGCCACAATCTACAGCGATCACAAGGTGAGGATGAAGCTCGAGAATGCGGAAAGCAGCTTGTTCGGTAAGTCCATATCCCTCAACGAAACGGCTGGGAATGTACACTTCGGCACTTTCAGAAAAGCGACGCAAGAAGCGTACAAGAATGGCCGAGGCAGTAAGTCCGTCAACATCGTAATCCCCAAAAATCACCAACCGTGCATTGCGTCGTATAGCCTGTCCTATGACCTGTGCTGCTCTCTCAACCCCGGGAAGAGCACACCACTCAAGAAGACACCCCAGGGAGGGGGAGAGAAAATCTCGACCTGCCTCAGGGGTGGTTATACCCCGATTCAGGAGAACTCGGGCCACCGCCTTGGGAATGGAGAGGGCTTCCATGAGCCGATAGAGATATACCTCGTTGACCTTCCGTATCTGCCAGCGTTTGCGCAAAAGAACTACCTCCGACGAGGCTTTTTCTTCTCCCAGTCAACCCATAGAGCGCTCACCACAAAAATGGAGGAATATGTTCCTACCACAAGCCCCAGAAGGATGGCCAAAGAGAAGTCTTGCAGCATCTTCCCCCCGAAAAAGAGGAGAGCAAGAACCGGCAGGGCCGTGGTGAGAGCTGTATTGATGGTTCGAGAAAGAGTCTCGTTAACGCTTTTGTTCACAATTTCCTCAAGGCCCTCACTCTTTTTCCGGTCCAGGAGATTTTCCCGTACCCGATCCATGACCACGATAGAGTCATTAATGGAGTAACCGAGGATAGTTAAAACTGCAGCCAGGATAGGAATGGTGAATTCCCGCCCCAAAATAGAAATCACCCCAATGACTGTAAGACCGTCGTGGGCCAAAGCGAGGATGGAGGTAACTGCCGGACGGAATTCAAAACGAAAGGCAACATAAACGAGGATTCCCCCAACAGCCACAAGAAGGGCAATAATGCCCATCCGACGTAGGTCTGCCCCTACGGCCGGTCCCACATCCTCAATTCGCACAAGCTCTACCTCGCCAAATCTCTCCCCCAGGAGGGATTTCAACTGGTTCTGGCTGTCGGTAGACATTTTGGGTGCCCGGATAACCACTTCACTGGGAGAGAATCTCTGAATGACACTCTTCTCAAGACCCATTTCCCCCAGTACCCTCCGAAGGTCTTCCGTAGTGACCTCCTTTGAGAAGCGGAACTGCAAAAGCGTCCCTCCGGCAAAATCCACCCCGTAGTTCAACCCTCGCACTGAAAGACCCAAAAGAGCACTGGCCACAAGAATGATAGAAATCACATAGGCCACTTTCCGGACCCGCATAAAATCGATGTGCGTTGCTTTGATAAATTCCATACGCAAACCCCCTCACACCCGCATCTTGAGGCGATCGGCAAAGAGATCCACAAACACCCGGCTCACCCACACCCCGGTGAACATACTGCAGAGAATTCCAAGACTCAAAGTCACCCCAAACCCCTTGATGGGACCAGAACCCAGAGAGAAAAGGAGCACCGCAGCAATGAGCGTAGTGACGTTAGCGTCAACGATGGTGCGAAACGCCTTCTGGAATCCAGCATCAATAGAAGCTCTCCAGGTTTTGCCGGAACGGTACTCTTCTTTGATGCGCTCGAAAATGAGAACATTGGCATCCACTGCCATACCGACCGTAAGCACAAAACCGGCAATGCCTGGGAGAGTCAGCGTGGCATGAAGCCCGATAAATAAACCAAAGAAGAAGAGAACAAAGCACACCAGAGCCAAATCTGCCAAAAGCCCAAAAGAACCATAGTAGAGAACCATAAAGGCCAAAACAAGGATAACTCCGATGACTGCCGCCCGCAAGCCGGCGTTCACCGAATCCCGCCCCAGGGTGGGTTCTACAGAACGGTTCTCGATAACTTCCACCTTCACCGGCAAGGCTCCTGCCCGAAGAAGGATGGCTAAGTTCTGAGCTTCCTCCAGAGTGAAGCGCCCGGTTATTTGGGCTTCCCCCCCGGTGATGGGTTCTTGAACCACAGGATTTGAAATGAGCTTTCCGTCAAGGTAAATTCCCAGGTGTCTTCCTACATTGGCCGTCGTAGCCTGGGCAAAGAGTTTTGCTCCTTCGCCGTCAAAAGAAATCGCCACTACCGGCCGACCGATGCGGTCAAACTGTACCTGGGCATTCTTAAGATGTGCTCCGGTGAGAACCGTCTGTCCCTCTTCATCTTTAAACTCAAGAAGTGCCGTTTTACCGATGATATCTACCGCCCTTTGAGGATCCATAATTCCGGGAAGCTGGACAAGCACTCTCCTCTCTCCTTGGCGGGCAATGACCGGTTCTGACACCCCAAGCTGATCGACACGGTTGCGAATGATTTCTAACACCCTACGGACTGCATCCTCATCTACCGGTGCCTCAGGAGTATCTACACACTCCAAAAGGATATGAGACCCTCCACGGAGGTCAAGTCCCAGACGAACACGGTCTTTAAGGGGGAAAACCACTATAGCCGACACAACAATGAGTGCAAGGACCACAATAAGTCTCCAAGGGAGGAATTGCCGCTTCACGTTCTTGCCCTCCTTCTACTTCTTATTCCTATTGTTTCTTGGAAGCTATGGCAGTCCTGGAGAAACGGATACGGACATCCTTGGCAACCTCAACCACAACTTCATCCTCATCCACTTGAGCAACCACTCCGTGAATTCCCCCAATTGTTACCACTCGATCACCCTTCTTGAGGCTTCGCCACAGTTCCTGCTGGGTCTTCTGCCTTTGCTGCTGTGGCCGGATGAGAAGAAAGTAGAAAATGGCAATGATAAAAAGGAGCGGGAGAAGTTGGGCAAAAACATTGGGCGCTGCTTGAGCAGAGGGAGCCGGTGAAGAGGCCGCCTCTTGTGCAGCATGAGCTATGGAAAGTAAAAAACTCACTGAATATCACCCCTTTTCCCTTTCAGGGAATTTCCCCGTACACAGACAAAAACTCCCGAGCGAACTCCAAAAAATATCCCTCCTTTAGAGCCCTCCGGATGTCTGCCATTAACTTTATCATAAAAGCAAGGTTATGTATAGTGGCAAGCTCAGCAGCCAAGATTTCTCCGGCCTTGAAGAGATGCCGAAGATAGGCCCGCGAAAAATGACAACAGGTGTAACAGCTACAGGAGGGATCGGGTGGACGAAAGTCGCGGGCAAACTCTACCCGGTCGATGTTGAACTTCCCCTGAGAGGTGAAAAGGCAAGCATTCCGGGCATTGCGAGTAGGAAGAACACAATCAAACATGTCCACCCCTCGAAGTACAGCCTCCAGGATGCTTGCCGGATGTCCCACCCCCATAAGGTATCGAGGTTTATCCGAAGGTAAAAGGGAATCCAAGACTTCTATCATCCCATACATGAGAGTCTTGGGCTCACCAACACTCAGGCCCCCTATGGCGTAGCCGTCAAAGCCGATTTCAACAATCTTCTGGGCACAGAATCGGCGAAGCTCAGGGCTTGTCCCCCCCTGGACAATACCAAAAAGCATTTGACGATCCCCTTCAAAAACTTCCCGACAGCGCTTCGCCCAGTGGATGGTTCTCTCTGCCGCCTGTCTTTCCCGTTCTAAGGAAACCGGGAAGCCGACACACTCATCGAGGGTCACTACAATGTCCGCTCCCAGGTCTTTCTGAATTTTCATGGTTACCTCGGGGGTAAAGTGATGCAGCGATCCATCAAGATGGGAACGAAAGAGCACCCCTTCATCGTCTACCCGCACGAGCTGGGCAAGGCTAAAGACCTGAAAACCCCCACTATCGGTGAGAAGTGCCCCATCCCAAGAGATGAAACGGTGTAGTCCTCCTGCTTCCCGTACTAGGTCCTCTCCAGGGCGAAGATGGAGATGGTAGGCGTTACAAAGGAAAATTTGTACTCCCAAGGCCTTCAGGCGATCGGGAGCAATAGCCTTAACGGTGCCTTGCGTTCCCACCGGCATGAAAACCGGCGTCTCTATGGCCCCGTGAGGGGTTTCGAGAATTCCAAGGCGAGCCTTGGAATGAGGGTCCGCAACAAGAACTCTGAAATGACCCATCCCCGACTCCTTTCTCAGAGAATGAGCATAGCATCTCCAAAGCTGTAGAAACGGTACTTTTCCCGTATTGCTTCCTCATAAGCCCTCTTTACAAAATCCGCTCCGGCAAAGGCGCATACAAGGAGCAAAAGGGTGGAGCGAGGAAGATGAAAATTTGTAATTAGGGCATCCACAACCTGAAAGGAAAACCCGGGGTAAATGAAGAGGTCAGTTGTCCCCTCATGGGCTTCTATGCGTCCCAGTTCCTTCACGATACTCTCTAAAGCCCTGACGGTTGTGGTTCCTACGGCCACGACTCTCTTTCCCCTTTCTTTCGCTCTTCGAATCTTCTCGGCGTCCCCCGGGGAAAGAGAGAACCACTCCTCGTGCATCTTATGATTTTCTATCTTTTCAATCTTCATGAGATTGAAGGTCCCAAGGCCCACGTGAAGCGTCAGCATAGCTTTTTCTATCCCTTTCCTGACCAGAGCTTCAAGGAGGGACTCGGTGAAGTGGAGCCCAGCGGTCGGCGCTGCCACCGATCCAGGGACTCGAGCATAAACCGTTTGATAAAGTTCAAGGGGAATATCCCTTCGCTTCACATAAGGAGGAGTGGGGGCGTGGCCGAAGCGGAAAAGAACGTCTTCCGTCTCCTCTATGGGAAAAAGTGGAGAGAGGAACCAGGTTTTCTCGCTTCTCCCCTTAATCTCCCAACGGATTTGGGGAGCCTCCTGGAGCACGAGAATTTGGCCAGGGCGAAGACGAGAGGAGTAAAGAAGGCACTCCCAAAGATCCTCTCTTCTAGCCAAAAAGAGAATTTCCACTCTCCCACCGGTATGCTCTTTACGAGCAAAGAGACGAGCAGGAAGGACCTTAGAATCGTTAAAGACCAAAACGTCTCCCGGCTTTAGGTACTCGACAATGTCTCGAAAAACACGATGTTCGATTTTTTCTCCCTCCCGGTGGAGCACCATAAGACGACAGGAATCTCGAGGGGAAACGGGTTCTTGGGCAATGAGTTCGGAAGGAAGATGAAAATCAAAATCCTTAAGATTCGTCATCGGATCACCATTCTCCCCAGCTCACACCCTGGAAAGTAATGACGCAGAATCTCGACGAAATTCGCACCGATTCTTGCCATGCCCACCGCCCCCCACTGAGAAAGACCTACGCCATGACCCCACCCCCTCCCCCGGAAGGTAAAGGTCCTGGCTTCAGCGAGAACCCAGGAAGAGGCAGAAACGGTATTTCTTGTTGGCGTCGACTTCTCCTTTCTTCTCTCCCGCTCCTTTTCTCGAAGCTTGAGAAAGGCGATGATGTCATCGAGGTTCCAGTCCTTTTCCATCCAGACCTTGTAGTCGATTTCTTCTTCCTCTTTTCTCTTTCCCCTACCGGAAGGACTTTCTACCTCCTGGGGTGTACCGCCCAAAAGATCAAAGAATGTACTTGGCAGACGGTCATATCCTATGGCTTCCCGGAACTGATTGCCGGTGAGTTCAACACTCTCGCAATCAGTATGCACGATCACCGAAATTACCCGGCCACTTACCGGGCTTTTGCGACACTCAAGCCCTGCAATGCTGCTCCGTACGTATCCACGGTTTCTTAGGGCTTCCTCAATCTCTCGGCACGAGAGGGTGATTTCCCAGAATGCATGAGGCGTCCCCTCTTCCCAAGGGGAGGGAACTTCAACAAGATATGGCACATCCTTTGCCCATACATTTTTGGCACTGTCGGTATACCCTCCGCTTTCGGAATGGAACACCACCGATGCCAGTTGGCTCTGATACGTCACAACAATCCCCCTCGTCTCCTCGATGAGGGCGTTGACGCGGGGATCCTCAGCGAAAATCCCTCCATATCTCTGGCAATGGACACCGTTACAAAAATCAAAACCCTCTCCCTTGTGACGACCAAGGTTCTTCACTGCGTAGGTTCTTGCTACAATGATGTGAGCTTTAAGGGCCTCTTCCGGCCAGGAAGGGCTTGCCTCAAGTTTTACCGTCCCCCTGAGGTAATCCTCAAGAGGAAGAACGTTCACCACCTCAACCATGCCATCCTTTTCCCGAAGCTCGATCTGGCCCCGGTAAGGCCTCTGACCCACGAGAATCCTATCCCCCCGAGGGATAACCTCAAAAACCGAAGCCTCAATGTTCTTCTCTTTCCAAAGAATTCCCCTTTTTCCGGGTAGATATGCAAGAGAGCGACCAGGAGCTATGGAAAAGGCTTTCTTCCCTACTCGCACCAAAATCCCCGAGGGGGAAGTGAGGGAAATCCCTTCTTGGCTCCGCACAAGCAAAACCTTTACCACAAGGTCCTTTCCTTCCCCTCTTATAGCAAAAAGAAAGACAAGGAGAAACACAAAAAGGAAGGCATGCCTTTTCATGTCTATCGCCTCAGAATCAGGGTTAAAACCAGGGTAAGAAGAAGGCTCAAAAGGAGCGAAGTGACAATGGGGAAATAGAAAACAAAGTTACCTCTTCGATACACAATGTCCCCAGGCAAACGCCCCAGACGATTAAGACCGGGAATGCGAGGAATTACAAGAAGGGAAAGGCCCACCAAGACAAAGATGCAACCTATGACGATGAAGATCCGTGCCCAGTAAGAGATCTCCATAATCTCTTTTTCACTCCTTCCCAGCGACTCGCAATGCACCCACAGTAGTTCTGGCGATAAAGACCCATTTCCTTGGAAATTCTTGTGCTTTCGGCAAAATATCTTCGGAGATCAAATCCCAAAAAATAAATACCCACTTTACTCCCTACCTGTTCCCCTACCTCGCAGATTCTCCTTACGTCCTGGTAAGGACTCAAAGTGAGAGTAGTGCTGAAAAAAGCGAAGCCGTGCTCTTTCGCCCATTGGGCTACCTTCTGGAGGCGCAGAGTGTAGCACAAAACGCACCGTTTCTCAAGGTCTGAAGAAAGGGCAAAAAACTCCCGGGGGTCGTAAGGAAAGGGGGTGTAGAGAATCCCACCGCTTTGCATTGTATACTCTACAAGGGCTTCAAGACGCCGACCGTACTCTTCATAAGGATGGATGTTGGGATTATAGAAAACGTTCACCACCTTAAAGCCCTGCTCCGCAAAGAAGCGATTCACACAGGTGGCACAGGGAGCACAGCAGGTATGAAGCACAAGCCTATTCTCCACGAAGTATCACCCTGCTGAGGTAGTCCCGACCACAAGGCGTGAGAACCCTACCCCTCTTTGTTCGGGCTACAAATCCCATTTTCACAAGGAAGGGCTCGTAAACTTCCTCAAGAGTTGCCGGGTCTTCCTCCAGAATCACCGCAAGGCTTTCTATACCCACCGGACCGCCAGCATACTGCTCGTGAAGTGCCTGCAAAAACCTGCGATCCATTTTGGTGAGTCCCCACGCATCCACTTCAAGATTACGAAAGGCTTCTTCCACAAGGGCTCTGGCAAGGTGTTTCTGTCCTTGAACTTCAGCGAAATCCCGAATTCGGCGCAAAAGTCGGTAGGCAATTCGGGGTGTACCACGGGAACGCCGGGCGATTTCAAGTGCCGCCTCCTCCTCAAGAGTAACCCCAAGGCGCCCTGCAGTCACCTTCACAATGCAAATAATCTCTTCCTCAGTATAGAAATCGAGCCTCTCCACGATACCAAAGCGGCTGCGTAAGGGGGCACTCAAAAGACTTATACGGGTAGTGGCTCCCACAAGAGTAAAAGGCGGAAGATCAATGGTGATGCTTTTCGCTGCCGGTCCCTTACCTACGAGGATGTGAAGCGCGAATTCTTCCATGGCACCGTAGAGAATCTCCTCACACTGGCGAGGAAGACGATGGATCTCATCAATGAAAACTACATCAAAAGGAGCGACGCCTGCCAAAACCGCTGCCAGATCCCCAGGACGGGTGAAGACAGGGCCCGAAAGACAGCGAATGCCATGTTGCAACTCTTTAGCAATGATATGGGCCAGAGTGGTTTTGCCAAGCCCCGGAGGACCATAAAAGAGTACATGATCCAGCGGCTCATTCCTCAAAAGGGAAGCCTTTACATACACCCTAAGGTGGGCAACGACGTCTTTTTGCCCGATGAACTCATCAAAAGATTGGGGACGAAGGGCGTCTTCCTCCCTCCGTAGGTATAAAGAGGACTCATTGCCCCTCACTCTCTTCCCCCCAATCGTAAAAGAGCCTGCTTTATGACCTCCTCAACATCCATTTTTTTCTCACGTACATCCTTAAAAAGCCCAGCGACAACCGAATTCACCTCTGAAGGCGTATACCCCAGACGAAAAAGTACTTCTTTAACCTCGTTTAAAATATCCCCTTGAGGCAGATCCATCCTAAATCCTACTTCAAGAAGCCGGGGGCGCAATTCCACTATCAGGCGCTTGGCGGTTTTGTTACTTATGCCCGCTTTCTCTTCCAGAGAACAGACATCTTCCTCAAGGACATAGTTGACAAGCTCCCTCCAATAAATCCGGGAAAGAATTTTAAAAGCCGTGCGGTGGTTAATGCCCCGCACTTCCCGCAAAATGTCAAAGATTTTCCTTTCCCCTTCTTCTCCAAACCCATAGAAAATAAACTCTCCACTCTCCCTAAGAAAGGAACGAAGAAGGAAGCACCGCTCTTCCCCCTCTTCCACCTGGGTAAAAGGAACAACCCGAAAGCGAAAAGCAAAACTCCCTGTTTCCACAACGCACTCTTCTTTCTCTCTCTTGAGGACTTTTCCCCGGATATGTTCAAACATAATGGGCCTTAAGGTGAAAGGCATGACAAACTGCTACTGCCAAGGCATCAGCCACGTCGTCTGGACCAGGGATTTCGACACAACGAAGAATTTGTCTCACCATGTAGTTCACCTGGTTTTTGGTGGCCCTTCCATATCCCACAAGAGCTTGTTTGACCTCAAGAGGGGTATACTCGTACACTGGCACTTCATGTAAAGCAGCACAAAGAAGGATAACGCCCCTTGCAGCTCCCACAGAGAAGGCTGTTTTTGTGTTTCGGTTGAAAAAAAGCTCTTCAACCGCGGCTTCCCGAGGCCTGTACTTGTCAAAGACCACACTAAGGCCCTCAAAAAGGCTTCTCAGGCGCTCACTTGGAGAAAGATACTTTTCAGTAGCTATGCAACCAGCCTCAAGTAAAACAAAACTATCCCCTTCTACCTCCACCACGCCAAAGCCGGTCAGCGCAATCCCCGGATCGACCCCAAGTACTCTCATGAACCCTTCAGCGACTCGAGAAGCTCATCAGCTATGTCGAAATTGGCGTAAACTTCCTGAACGTCGTCATGGTCCTCAAGGGCTTCAATAAGAGAGAGCACTTGCTGGGCTTGCTTGCCCTCGACACTTACCGTGGTCTTGGGGACCATGGTAACCTGAGCAACAGCATACTGTAAGCTGCTTCGCTCAATAGTTTCCTTGACCTGCTCAAAGTCCTCCGGAGCAGTGATGACATCAATCGTAGTCCCAGTAGAACGGATATCTTCGGCTCCGGCATCGATGGCCACACTCATTACAGTTTCTTCATCAACCTTGTCTTTCTCGAAACTTATGAGGCCCTTTCGTTCAAAAACCCAGGATACACAACCGGTCTCACCAAGACTTCCACCGTATCTACTGAAGAGATGGCGAATCTCTGCTGTGGTACGATTACGATTATCGGTCGTTGCTTCTACCATGATGGCTACGCCTCCAGGACCATACCCTTCGTAGGTGATTTCCTCATAGGTAACGCCTTCTAACTCTCCGGTCCCCTTTTTGATGGCTTTCTCAATGTTTTCTTGGGGCATGTTCACTTCACGGGCTTTCTGGATGGCCAGGCGCAAACGGGGGTTGTTCTCGGGATTCCCACCGCCCTGGCGGGCTGCCACCGTGATGAGGCGAATGAGCTTGGAGAAAGCCTTTCCACGCTCAAGATCAGTTCTCGCCTTTTTGTGTTTTATTTGTGCCCACTTTGAATGTCCCGACATATTCCCTCAACGCTCCTCACCAAGACTTTTTCACAGGTATTGTACCACACTTTCCTTCAACATCGGTACCCTGCCCTGGCTTGATCCTAACACCCCGGCGCTTTGGTCCTCTTGGATTATTGCACCCATGACACGCTGCTTCTTCCAAGAATGCTCAAAACCTTACAAGTCGCCTTCCACTAAGGCAAACTAACCCCAGGTGGACCAGGGTGGAATTTTCACTCTGAGGGATCAACAAAGCATCCCAGAAAGAATATGGTTTTCGTCTCATTGTCCTGGATGACGAAGAAGAACGGCCGATCGGCCACAAAACTAAAAGTCTTTTCCACCCCACCTTTCTCGATGACTACCGCAGTGACACCGGCGGCTTCGGTTCCCTCTTCATTCACCTCCACAATGGTCCTATGAAGGACCTTGCCTATCCATGCGGGACCGGAAACAAGATTGCTGAAATCGGCACCGGTCCCAAAGGCAATACCCATGCCCATTCTCTCAAGAACGTCTTTGAAGTCCCTTCCGTACTCCAGTCTGAAGCGGGGCAGGATAACCACGCCTTTCCTCTTCTCAAAATGAGACATCCACCTCTCCCAGCTCTCTCGATGGAGCATGGAGAGAAAAGTTTCCAAATCCTGACCTTTTTGGGGAAGAAAGACATACATACTCACCCGACCCGTTGCCCCATAAGGAAGGTTTACTGCCTGAAATCCTTCCCCCTCAAGGTACAAAAACTTTCCCGTCGTGAACATCGTGAAGCACTCTTTCTTCGTACCGTCGGAGAGGGTAAAAGGCATGAGTTGGGTTTCTTTAGGGTCGAAGGGTACCTGCCAGAGCCCGTGAAAGTACAATGCATTGAGAAGAATCATTATAGTCTGTGGCTCTATTCTCTCAAGAATCTTTTGGATCTTTTCCTCTGTTCTCTCCCTGACCCAGCCGTTAACCCTTTCCAAGGCTCCAGGGTCTGAAAAATCAATATTTTCGATTTCTGCCTCGTAAAAATCTCTTGCTAACACCAAAAAAGAGGGCTGAAAACAAATCCCTTCTTGAGCCCAAATAGAAAAAGCAAAGGACAGAAGGACTGCAGGATCTTCCCTGGCAATAGCCCCAAGATTTCCAAAAAGCATTGCACTGCCACGGTTAATCTCTTCTGAGCTCAGGCCCTCGATACCAAGAGTTCTGGCCATCGCTTCTTGCGTTTTGCCCCCCGCACCGTTATAGGTGAGATGGAGAAGGGAAGTGATGCCATAGGGAGAAATAAGGAGGTTTTTTTCTCTTTCTTCCAAAAAGAGTTGGGTGAAAAGCCGCAGACCAAAATCAATGTCGGCAGAAACCAAAGAGGAGAAATCAGCGATTTGGGCCTTGGCGGAATACCCCTGCGCTAAAACTCCTTCCGTTCCCCACACCCATAATAAAAAAATGGTAAGGGCGAATAACCACCTCTTCACGCTGGCACACCTCCCTGAGGCACTGTACTCAAAAGCCAAGTTTCGGAAATAAAAAGCCCGGAAGGATTTCTTCCGGGCTTTGTCGTCATGGTACACCCTTTCTCC
>CAYRSB010000021.1:7276-38422 GCA_964426875.1 uncultured Atribacterota bacterium | reverse complement strand
TGGCTTAACGCTGCTTTAGTAACCAGTAAATCTTGTAGGGGGATTTTACACATAGGATTGGACTTGAACCCCACCAGGACAATGCAGTGGGGCTTGCTGTGGCACTCCATTTTTCCCACCCTGGACAGAAATTTTTTCTGCCCCTCAGGATTCCCGGGGGAAGCACCTTTCCTCTCCCCCTCCAAGTTATCCACAAGTGTGTATAAGCTGTGGATAACTTGCTCCGCTCCCGATTTTATGGTTAAATTAAGAGGCAGAAAAAGGGAGGAACACCCTCAGGGAGAAAGGGGAGGGAAGAGGGATGGGGGGCGGGATTTCTTTTCTTTTTCGCCGTTTTGAGATGTTTTTCGGGTGATGGGATAGGTTGTGGAAAACTCTGTGGATTTCTGTGGATGAATTTGGGGGGTTAAGCATGAGAGTCTCTCCGGAAGCCCTTCGGGAGATGTGGATAAAGACCCTGGCTTTCCTTGAGCGGCAGATGACGACCCCCGAGTACCGCTCTTGGGTGGAAACAATACAGCCGATCTCTTTTGCCGAGAAACGGTTAGTTCTTAGTGTTCCCACTGAACTCTCCCGAGAAAAGATTGAGCAGAAGTACCTCGAGCTCATCCGGTATGCCTTCCAGCGGGTCTCAGGACTCGCCAATAATCTCGAGATTGGACTCATTGTGGATCCATCTCTTTTGCGAAAGTCTCTGGATGTCCAGGAAATTGCTTCCACCCAGGGAGAATGGGAGAAGCCCAGTCTCAATCCCAAGTACACTTTCGCCACCTTCGTAGTGGGAAACAGCAACAAGTTCGCCCATGCCGCCGCCATGGCAGTGGCCGAAAGTCCTGCCCGAGCCTACAACCCTCTTTTCATCTACGGAGGTGTAGGATTGGGGAAGACACACCTTATGCACGCCATAGGTCACCACATCCTTGACAAAAACCCAAACATGCGCATCGTTTATGCCTCTTCGGAAAAATTCACCAATGAGCTCATTAATGCTATTCGGGATGACAAAACCGAGGAATTCCGCCAGAAGTACCGAAACGTTGACATACTTCTCATCGACGATATCCAGTTCTTGGCTGGAAAGGAACGGACCCAGGAAGAGTTCTTCCACACCTTCAACACTCTTCACGAGGCCTTCAAGCAAATCGTCCTCACCAGTGACCGCCCTCCCAAAGAGATTCCAACCCTTGAGGATCGACTCCGGTCTCGCTTTGAGTGGGGGCTCATCGCCGACATCCAGCCTCCAGATCTCGAAACCCGCATTGCCATCCTCCGTAAAAAGGCCGAGCTCGAGATGGTCGACATTCCCGATGACGTGATCGTCTTTATTGCCAACCACATTCCCTCGAATATCCGGGAACTTGAGGGAGCCTTGGTGCGGGTCAAGGCCTTCTGTGCTCTCAATAGCGTTCAACCAAACCTCTCTGTTGCTCAAGAAGTTCTGCGAGATGTATTTCCAAAGAAGGAGGTCCGAAAGGTCTCCGTTCTGGTCATCCAGAAAGTGGTGGCCGAACACTTCGGGTTAAAACCTAACATCTTGAGGGCCAGGAAGCGCAGTAAAGATATCGCCTATCCTCGCCAGATTGCTATGTACCTCGCCCGAGAACTAACAGACCTTTCCCTTCCCTCCATAGGAGAAGAGTTCGGAGGGAGGGATCATACCACGGTTCTTCACGCTTGTGAGAAGATCAGAGAAGACATCTCTCGAAATCCACAGCTTGCTCAGGAGATAGAAGAACTCATAGGGCGAATTCGCTCTGAGAAATGACGAAACATCCTTTATCCACATCTTACGCACAAAAGGAGCGCAGGGAAAAGGAGGGAGAAAGAGAAACCTTTCCACAGGTTTGTTCTTCCCTACTGTTACTACTCCTAAGAAAGATATTTGTAAGTGAGTAGAAGAGAGGAGGACTTTCTGTGAATATAAAGGTTGAAGCAAGTCGCTTCAAGGAGGCACTGAGTAAGGTCTACAGGGTCGTTTCTACTCGTCCTGCAACTCCGACTCTGGGTGGAGTTCTTGTGGAAAGTTCTGGGGATAACGTGCGACTTTCTGCCACAGACCTTGAAGTGGGCATCACTTCGACCTTTGAGGGGGAAGTGAAGAGGGAAGGAAGCATCGTTCTTCCTGGAAAGGTTCTCTACAACATTGTTCGCACCCTCAAGGGAGAAGTAGAGCTTGAGGGAAAAGGAGAGAAAGCTACGATCCGCTCTGGCAGGAGTTACTTTGAGCTCTCAGGGTTCTCAAGTAGTGACTTTCCCTTCTTCCCGCCTCAGGAGGTAGAAGTAGAGATGCTCATTCCCGGAAGCGCCTTGAAAGAAGCACTCCTCCGGACGTACTTTGCCGCGTCTCGGGATGAGACTCGTCCAGTTTTGACCGGCATTCTTTTTTCCTTTTCCTCTGGGCGTCTTGAAGTGGTTGCTACTGATGGACATCGTCTGAGTCGGGATATCGTTCCGGGAATTGGTCGTTCCGATTTCGAAGGTCAGTACATTCTCCCCCAAAAAGCCGTTTCGGAACTTTTGCGACTGTTGGAGAAAGAAGACGCTCTCTTTATACCTCAAGGGGGAAACATCGTTATCCGATGCGGAACAACTACGCTTTTTTCCACCCTTATCGAAGGGGAATATCCTAACTACCTTCAGGTAATCCCCAAGAACTTTGTAAGTACCATGAGGATTTTACGACTCGATTTTCTTGAAGCCTTGGAGCGGGTTTCTCTTGTGACTTCTGGTGTCCCTGTCGTTCAGGTTACCGTATCCGGAGGGTCTCTGGGACTTCGGGCGGTGGGAGACCTGGGGGTGGCTGAAGAGGAGATCTCTGCAAGGGTTGAGGGGGAACATTTCAAGGTAGCGTTCAACTCCCGATATCTCCTTGAGGCCTTACGGGTAATGAAGGGTGAGGAAGTGGAGATGGGTCTTTCTGGGGAGCTTTCTCCGGCGCGGATGGTCTCGCCCGATCAACCCTTTGAGTATGTTCTCATGCCCGTCCGGCTCCAAGGGGAGTGACGGGTGCCGGTGTATTTCGAGACGGTCGATCTCGTAAGGTTTCGAAGCCTTCGAGAGGTTCACCTGAAGTTGGGGCGGGGAATGTTCGTCCTTTTGGGCCCGAATGCTCAAGGGAAGACGAACTTCCTCGAAGCCCTCTTTCTTCTTGCTCGAGGGTTTTCTCCCTTCCACGCCAGCGATGAGGAGTTGATTCTTTTTGGCGAGGAATCGGCTCTGCTTTCAGCCCGCTTCATGGAGGGGGGAGCGCTGTCCCTAAGGCAAGTTCTCCTCACTCGGAGTGGGAGAAGAGAGTGGCGAAGGGATGGGAAAATCGAGCGAAGGCGTTTTTCTTTGCCTCTTTCAGGGTTTTTCCCTGAAGATCTCGCTTTGGTGGATGGAGAACCGAAAAGGCGGAGGGATTTTGTGGACGATGCTCTGAGCTTCATAAGGCCGGGCCTTGGAGAGATATTGGGAAACTATGAAAAGGTTTTGACTCGAAGGAATCTGCTTTTGCGGGAAGGAGGACCGAGGGAGCTCATCGATGCTTATGGGGAACAACTCGTTCTTTTGGGAGCCAGAATCGTAGAGGAGCGCTTGAAATATCTCCAGGTCCTTTCCCCCCTTTTTTTAAGGACTTTTGAGCTCTTCTCGGGCGAGAGGGGAGGGTTTCGGGTAGAGTATAGGACCCGGGGATATGAACTGAAGGAGGGGATTCTTGAGGGTTTGGGAAGGGCAAGGAAGGCTTTCGAGGAGGAGGAAAGGGGGAAGGGAATGACCCTCTTTGGTCCCCATCGAGACGAAATCCTTTTCCTCTTCGGCGACAGAGACGTGCGGGAGTTCGCCTCTTTTGGAGAGAAGAAGAGTATCGCCCTTGCCCTGCGTATGGCGGAAAAAGCTGTGGTACAATGGATGAAAAGGGAAGAAACAGTGTTTCTCCTTGACGATGCTTTCCCGGGTCTTGACAGAAAAAGAAGGGAAGCTCTTCGTGCTCTCGTTGCTCAAGAGAGCCAGGTTTTCCTCACCACGACTGAAGAGGACGTAGCCTTGGAACTCTCCAGGGAAGGGGCTCGAATTCTCTTGGTAGAGGAGGGAAAGGTGAGAGGGTGAACGGACCCATTCCTTTGAAGGAAGTTGTACAAGAATACTTAAAAAGGCGAGGTTTTCTCCCCAAGGTTCGGGTGTATCAGGCGGTGGAACACTTCTTGGAGTGGTTTCCGGAGCTTATCCGTTTTTGTGTTCCCTATAAGGTGCAGAAAGGAGTGCTTATTCTCGAAATACAGGACCCCCTTTGTGTTCCCCAGATAGAGGGAAGGGTGGGAGAAATTATAGAGCGCTTTAGACGTGAGGGTATACCCCTTGAAGGAGTAAAGCTTCGAATCCGCCGATGAGGTGAAAAGGAGTGGCAAAAAGGGAATCTTATAGTGCCGATCAGATTCAGGTCTTAGAAGGCCTTGAGGCAGTGAGAAGGCGCCCAAGCATGTATATCGGGAATACCGATATCGGGGGCCTGCACCACTTGGTCTTTGAGGCGATAGATAATAGCGTCGATGAGGCCCTTGCTGGCTTTTGCGCGAACATCGAGGTTACCGTTCACAGAGATGGGAGTGTCTCAGTGGTGGACGACGGCCGAGGAATCCCTGTAGATATCCATAGAGGGACGGGGAAGCCGGCTTTAGAGGTTGTTTTGACTACCCTCCATGCTGGAGGAAAGTTTGAGAGTGGGGCCTATACGATTTCTGGTGGTCTCCATGGTGTAGGTATTTCGGTGGTCAACGCTCTCTCGGAGTGGCTTGAGGTCGAGGTTCATACTCAGGGTCGGGTATGGCGTCAGCGGTATGAGAGGGGTAAACCGGCCTCTCCTCTTGAGGCTTTGAGGGAAACGGAGAAAACGGGGACCTCGATCCGCTTTAAGCCCGATGCCGCCATTTTTCCCCAGGTAGAGTTCCATTTTGACATCCTTGCTCAGCGTTTGAAGGAGCTCGCCTTTTTAAACCCCGGACTAACTCTTGTGCTCTACGATGAGCGCTCGGATAAAAAGAAGGTTTATGCCTTTGAGGGTGGCATTAAGGCCCTGGTGGAGCATCTCAATCAGGGGAAAGAGGTGCTGCATCCTGAGCCCATTTTCTTTTCCGGAACGAGAGAGGGGATAAGAGTGGAGGTAGCCCTTCAGTACAACGACGGGTACCTTGAGACCATTCTCTCTTTTGCCAACAATATCCGAACGGAAGAAGGAGGGACTCATGTCACCGGGTTCAAGATGGCCCTTACTCGGGTCATTAACGAGTACGTAGAGCGACATGGTATTCTCAAAGACAAGGAGGAACTCCCTACCGGGAATGATGTTCGAGAAGGGCTCTGTGCGGCAATCCATGTCCTTGTTCCCTCTCCTCAATTCGAGGGGCAGACCAAAACAAAGCTTGGTAACTCTGAGGTTCGAGGATTTGTGGAGGACCTGACTGCTTCCTATCTTGGGACCTTTTTTGAGGAAAACCCTTCCGTGGCGCGCTCCATTGTGGAGAAGGTCCTGGAGAGCGTGCGGGCTCGCCTGGCTGCGAGAAGAGCCCGGGAACTCGCCCGAAAGAAAGATAGCCTTGATTCGGTGACTCTTCCGGGGAAGCTGGCCGATTGTGCCGAGAAAGACCCGAGAGTCTCGGAGATTTTCATCGTAGAGGGAGACTCAGCCGGTGGCTCAGCCAAGCAGGGCAGAGACCGTCGTTTCCAGGCCGTTTTGCCCCTGCGGGGAAAAATCCTTAACGTGGAGAAAGCAAACCTTCACCGAATTCTTTCAAGTGAGGAGATCCGGAATATCGTTGCTGCTCTGGGATGCGGCATCGGAGAGGATGTGGTTTTGGAGAAGCTTCGCTATCACCGGATTATCATCATGACTGATGCCGATGTGGATGGAGCGCATATACGGACGCTCCTTCTCACCTTCTTCTACCGTTACATGCGTCCTCTTCTTGAGGGAGGCCACATCTACATTGCTCTGCCCCCCCTGTACCGAGTACATGTGGACAAACGGGATTACTATGCCTTTGACGATCGGGAGCTTGGGGCCATCCTTAAAAACCTGGGAAACAAGAAATACGTTCTTCAGCGGTATAAGGGCCTGGGGGAAATGAACCCAGAACAACTCTGGCAGACTACCATGAATCCCCAGACCCGAACCCTCAAGCAGGTCACCATAGAGGATGCCCTTGAGGCGGAGAGGATTTTCAGCGTCCTCATGGGGGATGTGGTGGAACCGCGACGAGAGTTCATTCGGGAACACGCTCTTGAAGTGGTGAATCTCGATATCTAAAGGTGATGCCGGTGGAAGAGAAGGGCAAAGTGTTTCTTGTGGACGTTAAAGATGAGATGAAAGAGGCGTACCTGAGTTACGCCATGAGCGTTATCGTGGGAAGAGCGCTTCCTGACGTGCGTGACGGGCTGAAGCCTGTGCAGCGGCGGATTCTCTACGCTATGCAGGAGATGAATTTGCGCTCTTCGGAGCCTTACCGCAAGAGTGCCCGCGTGGTGGGAGATGTATTAGGGAAGTATCACCCCCATGGAGACATGGCAGTATATGAGGCCTTGGTGCGGATGGCCCAAGACTTCACCTGTCGCTATCCTCTCGTCGATGGTCATGGGAACTTTGGCTCTGTAGATGGAGACCCCCCTGCAGCTATGCGCTACACCGAGGTTCGCCTTTCCTCCATTGCCGAGGAAATGCTCCGAGATCTTGAAAAGGACACAGTGGATTTCGTCCCCAACTTTGACGAATCTTTGAAAGAACCCACCGTTCTTCCTTCCGCCTTTCCCCAGCTTCTGGCCAACGGCTCCTCGGGCATTGCTGTGGGGATGGCCACGAATATCCCTCCCCACAACTTAGGGGAACTCATCGACGCCCTCCTTTTTCTTCTCGACCATCCTGATGCCACGTATCAAGACCTCCTTCGTTTTGTCCCCGGTCCCGACTTTCCCACCGGGGGAAAGCTCATCGGGCGCAGGGGCACGGAGGAGTACTTCCGAGAGGGGAAGGGGAAGCTTATTCTCCGGGGAGAGGCGAGAGTGGAGGAGATTGGAAGGGGTAAGCAGGCCATAGTCATTCGGGAACTTCCTTACCAGGTGAATAAGGCCGACCTTGTGGAGCACATTGCCCGCCTTGTGGAGGAGAAGAAGCTCCCCGATATTGCTGAGGTTCGGGATGAGTCGGACCGGGAGGGCATCCGGGTGGTTTTAGAGCTCAAGCGGGGCGCAAAACCTCACTATATTCTCCGCTACCTCTACAAACACACCGCTCTTGAGGTGAGCTTTGGAGTGATACTTCTGGCGCTGGTGGAGGGGCGGCCCGAAGTCTGTACTATGCCTGAGGCTCTACGACATTTTTTGAATTTTCGGAAGGAGGTTGTCCTCCGCCGGAGTCGCTTTGAGCTCCAGGAGGCCGAGGATCGAGCCCATGTCCTGGAAGGGTTTCTGCGAGCTCTTGATATGGTCGATGAGGTCATTCACCTCATTCGCTCCTCTCAAAGTGTTCAGGAAGCCAAGGAGCGGCTGGTACAGGAACTTGGCTTTACCGAAAGGCAGGCCCAGGCTATTTTGGAGATGCGCCTGCAACGCCTTGTAGCTCTGGAGCGGGAAAAGGTCCGGGAAGAATACCAGGAGCTCCGAAAGAAGATAACCCATCTTCACGAGGTTCTTGAGAAAGAAGAAGTCCTCAAGCAGTGTCTTCAGGAGGAGCTCAAGTACATCAAAGAGCGTTACGCTGATGAGCGCCGGACGAGGATTGTGGAAGAAGAGGAGGAGGAAGAGGGAAAATTTGAGCTTTTGATACGGGAAGAAGATGTCGTTGTCACTCTGACCCAGGACGGGTATGTAAAGCGGGTACCCCTCTCCACTTACCGCCGTCAGGGAAGGGGAGGGAGGGGAGTGAGTGCCCTGAGCATGGGAGAAGAGGATTTTGTAAGCGCCATTGTTGTGGCTACCACTCTCCACCGGGTGCTCTTTTTCACCTCCCGAGGAAGGGTTTTTCAACTCCCTGTTCATCGGTTGCCCGAGATGAGCCGCCAGGCCAAAGGGATGCACCTTGTGAACTTCCTGCCCCTCGAAGAGGGGGAGAGGGTTGTGACTCTCATTCCTCTTCGGGATTTCAAGGAGGGTCGGTACCTCTTTTTGGCTACTGCCAAGGGGAAAGTGAAAAAGATGGACCTTCTTGAGTTTCTCTCCGTCACCCGAAGGGGAACCAAGGTCGTAGGGCTTGAAGAGGAAGACGAACTCGAGGTAGCTTTCGTGACGAAAGGGTCGGACGAGGTGCTTTTGGCTACCGCCTGGGGCCTTGGTCGTGCCTTCCGGGAAGAGGAAGTTCGCCCCGTGGGGAGGGGTGCTTCTGGTGTCCGGGGAATGCGCTTAAAGGTGGGGGACCGAGTGGTGGGGGCCTGTCCTATCAAGAGAGAGGAAACCCTCCTCATCGTGACTTCCCTGGGAATGGGGAAACGCATGGGCCTTTCCGATTTCCCTATTCATCATCGGGGGGGAATGGGGGTGAAGATTTTGAGGTCTTCCCCCCGCACGGGGGAGGTTGTGGGTATCGCCACAGTTAGGGGAGAGGAGGAACTTCTCCTCTCTACTCAGAACGGCCTTCTTCTTCGAGTCTATACTGGGGAAATCCCGATTCAGGGACGGGCTACCCAGGGCGTTCGGCTTATAAACCTGAAGTCTCAGGATCGAGTGGCTGCCTTCGCCGTAATTCCCTCATGATTGGGAATCCTCATGGTGGCAGAACTATAGAGCGAGAGAAAGAGGGGAAAAGGGGGATTGACTTTAGCGCCAACCTCAATCCCCTTGGTCCCCCAGAAGGAGTGCGGAAGAGGTGGGGAGAACTCTTTTGGTACGTCTCCCTTTATCCCCCTCTTGATCCTTTCTTTGTGAGCCGCCTTTTGGGAAGAATATACGGTTTTTCTTGGGAAACCCTCTTTCCTTCTAACGGCGCCACTCAGAGTATTTACCTTTTAGGTCGGTTGCTTGAAGGGGAAACCGTCCTCATTATGGAACCGTGTTTCAGTGAATACGCTCGGGCCTTTCGTTTGGGAAAGAAGAGGGTAGAGCATTTTTCGGTTCTTTCCAAAGAGGACCCTCTCCCCATGATGAGAAGAGCAGACATTGTAGTGGTGGGGAACCCGACCAATCCTATAGGAGATGTGGAAGGATTTCATCTTTATCGTTGGGCTCGCGAGGAGGGAATTAAGGCAACCTTTCTGGTGGACGAGGTCTTCCAAGAGTTTCTGAGGGAAGAGACTTCCCTTGTCCACAAGGTTTTGGAAGATCGCGGCCTCTACATTGTTCGGTCTTTGACAAAGTACTATGCCTTGGCAGGGCTACGGGGAGGGTTCATCGTTACCCATCCGAACAACGTCCTTCGGCTTTTGGAGCACTTCGAGCCCTGGAGCGTCAACGCAGTTTTGGTAGGAGTTCTTGAGATTTTGGCTGGGGAAGACCTCCTCTCTTTCCATGAAGCTACAAAGCGGTGGCTTTGGGAGGAAAAAGCTTTTCTCGAGAAGTCTTTTGCTTCTCTGTCCTTTTTGGATTTTTACCCCTCCCGGGCTAATTTCTACACTCTCCGGATGAGGGAAAAGAACGAGCGGTTCTTTTCCTTTTTGGAGGAGAGGGGTATTTTTGTGCGGCGCCTTTATGATTTCTTTGGACTTGACCGGAGGTTTTTCCGGGTGGCGGTGCGGATCCGCGAAGAAAACGAGAAGTTCCTTGAGGTGGTGAGGGAATTTGGGGGGGCCTGAGCGGAGTGTCTTCTTTTTGGGGGGAGCCCGAAGCGGGAAGAGTCGCTTAGCTCTCGAGCTGGTGGAAGAGAGTGGGCTTTGGCCCCTTTTTTGTGCCACGGGCCTTTCCGTGGATAAGGAGATGGAGACCCGCATTTTCCGCCATCGAGCAGAACGCCCCCCCCATTTTGAAACCGTGGAGGTCCCTCTGGGGTTTTCTCCTCTTTGGGAAAAGGACCTTCGGGGGAGAGCGCTGCTTTTGGATTGTGTTTCCTTTTTGGTGAGCAATATCCTCCTTGAGGAAAAGGAAGAAGAGAGGTCCTATGAAAGGATTTGTAAGGAGTTTGAAGCGCTCTTTTCCCGCCAAAAAAGGGACGGCTTTTTCCTTGTCCTTGTGAGCAACGAGGTGGGAATGGGGGTGGTTCCCGAGTACCCCCTGGGAAGGACCTATCGGGACCTTCTGGGGCGAGTGAATCAGTGGCTTGCTGCAAGGGTTGAGGCGGTGTATTTTGTGGTGGCAGGGATTCCATGGCGGATAAAGTAAAAAGGATTGGACACCTTCTGGGGATAGCGGTGAGCTTTCTCACCATCTTCCCCGTTCCCCGACAAGAGTACCGAGAGGGAGACCTGGCTTGTGCCTCTTTTGCTTTTCCTGTAGTGGGTTTGGGGATTGGAACAATGGTGTGGGGCGCGCGATTCTTGGCAGAATGGCGGACGAAAGACCCTCTTTTTTCTTCTTTTTTAGCCCTTTTGGTGTGGGTTTTCCTCACCCGAGGGCTGCATCTTGACGGGGTGGCCGATGTGTGCGATGCGCTCTTTTCAGGAAGGGATAAAGAGGGACGCCGATTAATCCTTAAAGACCCCCGGGTAGGAACCTTTGGGGTTCTTGGGGTGCTCTTCACTCTGGGAATAAAGGGAGCAAGCATTTTTGGCCTTCATGAACCCTTCCCCTTTCTCTTTGTTCCAGTTCTGGGGAGGGTGGTGGCGCTCCTTTTTGGAGCATTTTTCTCGCCCCCTTCCCTCCAAGGACTGGGAGGAGAGTTTGTGGGGAGAGTACGGAAAGAAGTCTTCCTTTTTTGGTGGGCAATCCTCCTTGTCTGGGGATTTGAGGTGGGAGGATTCTCCACCCTTTTGAAAACCATCTTCACCTTTGGTATCATGTTCACGCTTGGGAAAAGGCTTTCTTTTAGCCTTGGAGGGCTAAGTGGTGATGTGGTGGGAGCAGGAATCGAATGGGGGGAAGCGGTCTTTCTTTTTCTTTTGAGGGTGTGAGATTATGTCCAGAGCAATCTGTCCTGGGAGTGTGGGTGAAGTCGTTCAAGGAATGCTGGAGGGACGGGAGGTCCTTGTTTCTCTGACCGTGGACCGCTTCAGCGAAATGGAAATAGTCCTTGGGGGAGAAAAACCCTCAGGGCTTTGGAAAAGCGAGAGGGCCCTGGAGACGGCCCTTGAGTGCTTCGGGGCGGGGGAACTCAGGGGGAGGATCTCCTTCCGACGAAGGAGATCTCTTCCAGAAGGGAAGGGTTTTGCCTCGAGTACTGCTGACATTGCCGCCCTTTTGGGAGCACTGGCGAGTTTTTTGGGGAGGAAGGTCCGAGAGGAAGAAATTGCCCGCTTGGCCTTGCAGATTGAACCCACTGACTCCACCTTCTTTTCGGGGTGGTGCCTTTTCGATCACCTCCGGGGAGAGGCGTTTGTATCCCTTCCTGCCCCCAGGTACTTGGGCATTGTGGTAGTGGAGCTCCCTGGAGCGGTAGAGACGCTTTCTGTGGACCGGGAGCGCCTTCGCCACCATTTTGAGCGATTCTCCCGCGAAACAGAAAGGGCCTTTGAGATGCTTGAGAGAGCACTGGAAGAGGGAGACCTCGCCCTTTTGGGAAGGGCTGCCACCGTAAGTAGTACTATTATGCAGGAGTATGAAAAAAGCGAGATTTTGAGCCTTCTTTTTGAAGCCCTGTGGGACATTCGTGCTCTGGGGGTGAATCGGGCCCATACGGGGAGGGCTTTGGGGGTTCTTTTTGATACGCGAGTTGTGGGGCTCCCGGAAGCGCAAAGGAGGGTCGCCGAAGTCCTTAGGGGGAAAAACGTGCACCTCTGGACGGCCCGGGCCATAGGTGGAGGAGTGCGGGTGGTGCGGGAATGAAAGAGGTGTATCTCGTGCGCCACGGCGACACTGACGCCACGGAAAAGGAGTACTTTGCCGGCCTGAGCAATATCTCCTTAACTCCTCGGGGAAGGAAGAGAATTCAGAGACTTCGAGAATTCTTAGGGGAGCGGCGATTTGACCGGGTGTTTGTGAGCCCCCTTCGGCGTACTCTTGAGACAGCACTGCTTCTTGTGGATGCCTCAGTGCCCCTTGAGGTGTGTGAAGACCTCAAAGAGCGATCCTTTGGGAGCTGGGAAGGACGAGGCTGGCGAAACCTGGAAATCGAGTCCCCTGAGGAGATAGAAGAATGGAAGAGAGACCCTCTTCGCTTTACCCCTCCTGGCGGAGAGAGTTTTGAGAGAGTTCTTGGGCGGGTGGCCCATTTCTGGGGGAGACTCAGGGCCATAGAAAATGGGCGGTACCTGGTGGTAACACATGCCGGAGTTTTGCGCTGTTTCTTTGTACATCTTTTTAAAATGCGTTTTGAACAGACCTTTTCTTTCCTTTTTGAGCCAGGGGTTCTTATAGTTATTCGTGAGGAAAACGACTTTCCCCAGGTGGTCAACATAGTGAACTTCGAGGTGGAAGAGTGATTGGATTTTTGAGCCTCCTTCTGGGAGTGGGGTTGGATGTAGCCCTGGGAGACCCCCAGGGAAAGTGGCATCCGGTGGTAGGCATTGGGCACCTTATCGAATTGTTGGAACGCCTTCTTTTTCCCAAAACCCGTAATTTCAAAAGAGAGTTTGTCCTGGGGTTCGTCTTGGTGGCCGTGATCGTAGGAGGTCTTGGGGTAGGATATTTCTTCTTTCGGCGCTGGCTTTTTTTAAAGTCTTCGGTGGCCTTTTTGGTTTGTGAGGCCTACCTTATCTTCAGTTTTTTGGCCGTTCGAACACTTCTTGCGCGGGCTCAAGAAGTGGAGGATGCTCTAGGGAGTCACAACCTTCCCCAGGCTCGTCTCGCCCTTCGCCATCTCGTGGGTCGAGACACCGAAAACCTCTCGGAGGGGGAGGTGGTGCGGGCCTGCGTGGAGTCACTGGCCGAAAACTTTAACGATGGCATTGTTGCTCCTCTTTTTTATATGGCCCTTTTTGGAGGCCTGGGAGGGTTGGTGTATAAAACCATCAACACCCTTGATTCCATGATAGGGCATAAGGACTTCCGGTACTACTTTTTCGGCTTTGCCTCGGCCCGCTTCGACGATGTGGCTAATTTTGTACCCGCTCGCCTGAGTACGGCATTCATCGGGATAGCGGCACTTTTTTGTGGTCGTCTCTGGCGAGGAGCTTTTGCTTTGGCCCTTCGGGATGCTCACAAACACCCCAGTCCTAATGCAGGTTGGCCGGAAAGCGCTATGGCGGGAGCCCTGGGAGTGCGCCTGGGGGGCGTGAACTACTACCAAGGTAGACGCGAGGAGCGCCCTTTTTTGGGGGAGCCCATCTTTGACCTTCTTCCTGTTCGCATTGAGGAAGCTCGGCGGATTATAATGGTGGGAACGGGAGTAGCAGTCTTTTTCTTCTCTCTTTTGGCCTTGTTCTTCTCCCTGTAGGAGGAAAAAGTGGAAGAAAAACGGTTTTCGATAGTTCCTTACGAACCCTCACGACTCAAGCGCCAACTTGTTATTGCTGTCTTTCTGAGCTTAGGAACCGTTGTCTTGGTGTTCTCCTTGGGCTCTCTGCGAGGAGTTTCGGTTACCGAAATCGATGAGTCCCTCTTCCGACCGGCCTTTCTGCTTTTAGCCCTGAGCTGTGTGGTAGGAGGGTGGTTTGTTGATGGGGCAAGGGTCTTTTTCACCGTTCGTGCCTGGGGGAAACGGGTTCGCTTTCGGGATGCCATGGCTGCTGTCCTCTCTACGTACTTTATGTCGGCCATTACTCCCTTCCTCACTGGAGGGAGCCCGGCCCAGCTCTTCGTCCTCGCCCGTTCCGGGCTCTCCTGGGGTGAGGCAGGAAGCTTAGTGGTGATCTGTGGGATTCTCTATCAGGTAGGGCTTCTGACGCTGCTTGTGTTTCTCTTTGCCTTTTTCGGCACGGGACTCGCTCTACGGGGCATACTCCTTGGACTTTTGTACTCTTTTGCCTTTTTCTATAGCACCATCATGTTCCTCCTCTTTTTCTTTCTCTTTCGACCTCAAGCGCTCATGCGCCTTGTAGATTGGGGTATCGGTTTTGTTCGTCGCCATTTTCCCAAAGCAAAATTTTCTGAAGAAGCCGTGCGCCGGTGGATAGAAACCTTTTTTGCCGAGTTTCGGGAGGGATTCACAATACTTTTTGTGCGAAAGCCCCAGTATCTTCTCTGGAACGTGGGGTGCTACGTGCTAAGCTTCCTTTGCACCTTTTCCGTGGCCTACCTTATTCTCCGGGCCTTGGGGTTCTTCCCCTGGTACTTCCGGGTGGTGGGGGCGCAGATTCCCCTCTTTTTTGTCTTTTCCTTCATCCCCTCTCCCGGAGCGAGTGGCGGGGTAGAGCTCTCGATTGCTTCAGTCTTTCGAGGATTTGTGGGGTCATATCGTTTGGGGAGCTTTGTGCTTCTTTGGCGAACAGCAACGTACTACCTTCCTCTCCTTGTGGGAGGAGTTGTCTTTTTCCGGGTATTGCGCGGTCTTTCCCAGAATGCCAACCATGAGCGAAAAGAACCTGCGAAAGAGCATCCTCTTCCTCCTTCTTGAAGCATTTCCCGGAGGCGTCTCAGGAGAACGCGTTGCTTCTCTTTCAGGGGTGAGTCGTGTTGCCATATGGAAGACGATCCAGGAACTCAAAGCGCAGGGTTTTCCTGTTGCTGCATCCCGTACAGGATACCGACTCCTTACTATTCCTGATTCTTTTGACCCCGATTTTCTTGAGCCCTATCTTGCGCAGGAAGTCCAGGGCATCCGGGTGGTGTACGAAGAGGAAGTGGACTCAACAAACACTCGCCTTAAGACTCTTGCTGAGGCAGGTGCCCCGGAGGGAACGTTGTGCATAGCGGAACGCCAGACAAGGGGGCGGGGACGGCGGGGACGAAGCTGGTTTTCCCTCCCGGGGAAAAGCCTTGCCTTTTCGCTCCTTCTTCGGCCTGGTCTTCCCCTTGAGGTATGTCCTTCTTTAGCGCTCCTTGCTGGTATTGCCCTTTCAAAAGCCCTGGAGGATCTTGGGTTTTCACCAGGGCTCAAATGGCCTAATGACGTCCTCCTTGGGGAGAGAAAGGTTGCGGGCATTCTCCTTGAAACCGCTACTGACCTTGATGAAGTACCTTGGATGGTCCTTGGGGTTGGGGTCAACGTGAACCTTGAAGAAAACGAGCTTTCCTCTCTTCCTTTTTCGGCCACCTCGCTCCAGGTGGAAAAGGGGGAACCGGTTTTAAGGGTTCTTGTCCTCCGCCACTTTCTTGTATACTTCTTCAAGGACTACAGGGAGTGGAAGCAATCTGGAGACTTTTCTCCTTGGATTGCAGAGTACAACTGCCGCTTTGCGTTCTTGGGGAAAAGCGCGACTATTTCTGGGGGGAAAGAGCCAGTGTCTGGCATTGTCCGGGGTGTCGACGCGCGGGGAGCCCTCCGACTTGAGAAAGACGGGGAAGAGATTGCTCTTGCCTGGGGGGAGATTGCCTGATTTCACTCTGGCGGTGTGATTGTGATGGAAGATCTAAATACTAACCACTGCTGTCCGAAATGTGGCGTTCGGCCAAAGTGAGGGGAAAGGAGGGACCCGCACCCTTTGCTTCTTCTCTAGGAATGACGACCCACTTCCTTGCCGCGAAATTCCTCCTTTTGGGCTGGGGAAAGCTCCTCACCCTTGAGTGGGTAATTACTTTTGGGTTTCTCTTTCTTTCAGCTCCTCAAGTTGCTGGATCCTTTTCTCAAGTTGTACTTTTTCCTCTCGGAGGGCTTTGAGTTCTGCTTCGAGGTCGGTTCCAGCAAAAGGGACTCTCAAGAGGCGAGAGGCGTGAACGATTTTTCCCGTAGGGTCCAGGAAAAACGCGTGAGGCTCCATCCCACGCCGGCATGGGCCGATGTGGTGGTAACCCCCGGGAGAGATCCAAGAGTCCAGGCTCCTCGCCACGAACCTCTCCATCCGTACACGTGATTCACCTTCTGTTCCCTCAGTTTTTGAGGATTTCCAAAGTCCTGAAGGCCGTTCCCCTCAAATCTTTTCCATCCCCTTCGGTACCAACGCCGGTGGGGCAGAAGGGGAAATTCTTCCTGGTATAGATCTTCAAAATCGGCGAGTCGAATCGCCTCAAGCTGGTCAATCAAGAAGGAATAAGGATACTTCCTGGGGGTTTTCCTCCTTGGGAGGAGGGAGAGAAGTGACTGGGGAGATTGAAAGGATTGCGAGGCTCGAGGCGGAAAATCGTTGGTTGCGGTGGGCGTTCATTCTTCTCATTTTCGCTTTTTGCGCCCTTGTTTTCTTTGGGGCAACCCACTGGAATAGGGAAGTGGTGGCAGAGAGGTTTGTGCTTGTTGATGGTAAAGGAAAACCCAAGGTAACTCTATCTGCTGGTCCTTTGGGTTCGGTACTTGCCTTTCTTGGAGAAAATGGAAGAGCGCGCGTCGTTCTCTTCTCGGGGGAGGATATAGTTGGGATTACCTTTCGTGACTCCCAGGGAATGCCACGGATGGGCATCGCCCTTGTTGGGAGCATTGCAGGGATTGCTTTTGGAGATCCGAAAGGAATCCTCCGCATGGGTATGGCCCTGACCGAGAAGGACCCAGTTATCGGTTTTTACGACTCCCAAGGGAACCTCATCCGCCAGTTACCTTAGCCAATTATAGGCTTTGGCAAGGGGTGCGTGCGGGGCTAAAGACATACATACTAAGGGCTCTGCGGTCTTTTCCTACCTGTGTGATCAAGATGTGGGGTTTCCCTGACTTACTACATGGGGGAGGCCTGGTGATGGAAAGCCCTGCCTTAGGGGCCCAGAATCCTTTTAGGGTATAATGGTTGGGGAGGTTTTCAGATACTTCGAGAGAGTTTTGGGAGATTACTCGGGAGGCTGCTCGAAGAAGTACGACGTTCCTACGGAGACCGCCTTGTGTCTCTTGTCGTTTTCGGATCCGTAGGAAGGGGAACTCCCCACTTCGACTCGGATGTTGATATCCTTCTTGTCGTGGACGACCTTCCCCCTTCGCGCCTTGGGCGCCTTAGGGAGTTTGAAGAGGTTGAAAAAGCCCTAGAGAAAGACCTTAAAAGGCCTGAAGAGCTCGGCATCCGTACCTTACTCTCCCCGGTTATAAAGACACGGGAGGAGGTTTGCAGGGGAAGTCTTTTGTTCCTCGACATGATTGAAGATGGACTTATCCTCTACGATAGGGATGGATTTTTTCAGTCTTTTCTTGAGAGCTTTGCTCGAAGGCTTCAGGCGCTTGGAGCCCAAAGGGTAAAGAGGGGAGATTCATGGCACTGGGTGCTTAAGCAGGAATACCAAGAAGGCGAGGTTTTTGAGCTGTGACAAACGTCACCCTTGCCCGGAGTTACCTTGAGAAAGAGAGGAAACGCCTTCGAGTTCTTGATGTCCTTATGGAAGAGGAAGCGTACTCTGGCGTCGTCCAGGAAGCGCAGGAGATTGTTGAACTCGCTCTTAAGGGTATCCTCAGATACATTGGGATAGAACCACCCAAAGGGCACGATGTCAAAGGACTGCTCCTTGAGTACAAGGAGAGGCTTTCTGAGGGTGCCCAAAAGATGGTGGAAGAGCTTGCCCAGATCTCGAAATGGCTTCGGAAGGAACGAGAATTTGCCCTCTATGGTGACATTGATTTTATCCCTACTCTCGAGTATACCAGGAAGACGGCGAAAGAGCACGAAAAGACGCACGTTTTGTAGTAAGTATAGCTGAGCAAGTTATCCGTTAGACGATTCTCTTCCTTTTTTCGTTAACTTATTGTATAATTAGTGTTAACGAAAAAGGGAAGGAGGAACACTTATGCACCTTTCTCCCTCTTCTATGACCCGTGTATCCCTCTTTACTGCCCTTTGCGTTGTTGCTGCGGCAACTTTTAGGTTCAGTTCGAGCGTTGTTCCTTTTAGCTTTGTCCCTTTTGTCGTTTTCCTTGCGGGGTTTCTTTTGTCGCCCCTTGAGGCTTTCTTAAGCATGTTCCTTTACGTTCTTCTCGGTCTTTCTGGGCTTCCGGTTTTTGCTACCCCACCTTTTGGGGGACCTCTTTATGTTCTCCGGCCTACCTTTGGTTTCCTTTTGGGTTTTATCGTTGCTGCTCCGTGTGTGGCTTTTCTCTCAAGGGGAAAAACTCTCCGAAAAATTGTTCAGGCTATATGTGTTGGAGTGGCACTCATGTATCTTCCTGGGATTCTCTACTTCTTCTTTGCCATGAATGTGCTTCTTGGAAAGCCCATGGGTTTCCAAGATACTTTAAAGATTGCTTTTCTTCCCTTCATTGGACCGGATTGTGTAAAGGCCCTTTTCGCTTACCTTCTCGCCCACCAGATTCTGCCTAAGCTGCGACGAAGCGTTCGTAATGGATGACTCTTCTGGCACATCGGTTTCGCGCTGGGAATGCCTCGCGTGTTTTCCGGTTGTGGAATGCAAGTAGCTTAGGAAGGAGGTATCGCCATGCCCGAGGTTGGATCTTGCTCCTGATTTCGCTCTGAAGGATCAACACGGCAAGGAACAGAGATTGAGTGATTTCCGTGGCAAGAAAGTTATCCTTTCATCCTCTTGCCTTCACCAGAGTATCTGCCTACCAAAGGCAGGACTCTTGGGCTAAAAAAGCGAAATCCGACAAACTCAGCACCATTGTCGTTGGCCTAAGCGTGGATCCGGTGCCTGCTAAACACGCCTTGGCGGAGGAAGTCGGGGTCAAAGAAGCACTGCTTCTTTCCGATTTCTGGCCCCATGGAGAGGTAGCACAAGAATGCGGTGTTTTTGATGCGGGGGAAGGCTTTTCAAAGCGTGCTGTCTTCGTCGTTGGTGAGGATGGCACCATGCTCTGGAAGAAGGAGTACCTATTAAAAGAGGACCAGATATTGAGAAAATTCTTGCAGTTCTGAGAAGGCAGCATTCTGGTTCAAGCTTATGAAGCGGTTTGGTCGTTTCTCCGCCCCGAATCTTAACTCTGAAGAGAGAAACAAGTTCCATCACGTGTGGGTTGGCAGTTACAGAACAGTATAGTGGCGTGGACCTGCTCAACTCAGAACACACGAGGCCCCTGAGAAATAGTACTCTCTCAGGAGCCCTTGTAAGCTTCAATTTCCTTGATATAAATGAAAAAATTTATGTCCTACCCTTAAGAACCGGCGATGCCCCTATTGACAGAGAGGTGGAAGGATGCTACTTTACTCATGAAGCGTTACAAGGGGTTTACTTTGTATCATCTTTATTGATACAAAGGAGTAGCGTCTTGTATGTTGCGAAAAAGTGGGAGCATCCTGGTCCTCAATACTGACAAAGACCTTGAGGTTCTCAAGGCTCTGAGTTCAGAGCTCCGCATCCGCATTCTTGAGCTCCTTAACGGCAGGACACTCAACGTGAACGAGGTTGCCCAAGCCCTTGGGATTCCCCAATCTACTGCGGCAGTGAATATCGGGGCTCTGGAAAAGGCTGGCCTTGTAAAGGTGGAGAACAAAAAAGGCAAAAAGGGTTCCCAAAAACTCTGCAGCGCTCAGTACAGTGAGATTGTCATTGCCTTTTCTTCGAAAGGGAAGGAGAGCAGAGACGATATCATCGAGGTCGAGATGCCTGTAGGCCTCTATACAAAGTTTGACGTCAGTCCTCCTTGCGGCCTCTGCTCAAGGGAGAAGATTATCGGTTTTCTCGATGCTCCCGATTCTTTCTGGAGTCCAGAGCGAGTAAAGGCTGGACTTCTCTGGTTTGAGAAAGGATTTGTGGAGTACAAGTTCCCCAACAATGCCCTGTACAAGAGGGGGCCCTTAAAGCGTATCGAGGTTGAAGTGGAGCTCTCTTCCGAAGTTCCAGGGACAAACAAGAACTGGCCCTCAGACATTACCCTCTGGATGAATGAAGTTGAAATCGGTACCTGGACATCTCCTGGAGACTTTGGAGACAAAAGGGGTCGGTTTACACCTCTTTGGTGGAAGCTCGAAGGATCTCAGTATGGTCTCCTGAAGACCTGGATTGTGACCGAAGAGGGATCCTTCGTGGACGGGGAGCGAGTCTCTAACGTGACACTCAAGGATCTTGAGGTCTATAAACATTCGTCTATCAAAGTCCGGATAGGGGTCAAAGAAGATGCCGAGAACGTTGGTGGTGTCAACATCTTCGGTCGAGGCTTTGGCAATTACGATCGGGACATTGTGCTGCGACTGTGCTTTTGAGGGATGACAACTGAAGATTTTGGGGCCGAGAAAAGGCCTCACGGGATTGGGTAGATGCGAAAGAGCAAAGGAGGAGAGACAGATTTCTTTGTGAGAGATCGCTCGAGAAGGGGAATCAGGAGGGGTGTTTTCCGTTGGTGCTGATATTCTCTGTATGGGAAAAAACCCCATATTGTGATGTCTAGGCGTTGGATGATGGGTAGGGCCCATAGGAATGGTAATGAGTGATTTATTGCTTGCGCTTCAAGGAGTTACTAAGGTATTCCAGGTAGGCACGCTTTTTTCAAAAGTGAAGATACACGCTGTTTGGGATGTGACCCTGCAGATTGAAAGGGAGCCTCTCGTGTTTACCTTGGTGGGCGAGAGTGGAAGCGGAAAGACCACGCTTGCTAATCTTCTATTGGGGGTTATTAGACCTACAAAAGGCGATATCTTCTTTCTGGGGAGAAAATTAGAAGATTATAAGAAGTCAGAGCTTATGCGATTGGTCCAACCTATCTTCCAGGACCCCTATGAAACTTTTAATCCTTTGAAAAAAGTGGAGACGTATTTTTGGTCCATAATGCACGAGCTTAAGATGGTAGACGGCGATGGCCATGCTGCTGAGAAGGTGATGGAAAAAGTTTGCAGCTCTGTTGCCCTGACCTGGGAGGAGGTAAGGGGCAAGTATCCACATGAGTTTTCGGGTGGGCAGCTGCAAAGGCTGTCTATTGCCAGAGCGCTGATGGTTAACCCTGTGCTTTTAATAGCGGATGAGCCTGTTTCCCTGTTAGATGCCTCTCTTCGAGTATTTGTCCTTAATTTATTTCGAAGGCTCAAAGAGGAACAGCATGTATCCGTCATCTACATTACCCACGACCTTGCTACAGCCTATTACATCAGTGACCAAATAGGTGTCATGCTGAGAGGATCTCTCGTCGAGATGGGACCTGCGGAAAAAGTTTTGCTCAATCCTTTACACCCTTATACCATGCTTCTCAAGGAGTCTATTCCAAGCCCATATGAAGCAAGAGAAGAAAAGGGGCCCCAAACAAGGAAAGAACAGTCCTTGGAAATTGACGAATATCTGGAGCAAGGTTGTAAGTTTGCTCTTCGGTGTCCCTATGCCGAGGATATCTGTAGAAAGGAAGTGCCGCCGGACAATTTTCTCGACAACGTGCTGGTGAAGTGCTGGCTTTATAAGGGAACTGTTGTTTAGAAAGGGGGTGTGTGTCTCATGCAGCAGTAGGTTTTTGGGTGGTCGGTTGTCTGGTTCTTAGGGGAGGTTAGAAAACAAGCCTTGAAAGGAGGGAAATGTTGTGATGCGCTGGTGTTTCAGGGGATTCGTGATTATTGTGGTGTTGATGTTGGGTGCCGTTGCTTTCGCTCAGGAAGAAGTCCTTCCTGGGGTGCCACGAAACGAGGTTATCATCATCGAAGACCCCTCAGGTCGTTCTCTCAACCCTGGAAGATTCAATCTTTGGGGAGGTGGTGTAACGAGCTGGTCGACGGGTCTTCAGCAACTGTGCTTAGGAACATTATGGTATATTGACCCAGATGAAGGCATAGAAGGAGACCCATGGATTAACCTGTTAGCAGCCGAGCCCCCCATTTACAATGAAGATTACACAGAGATGACTGTAAAAGTGAGGGAGGGAGTATACTGGAGTGATGGTGTTCCCTTCACCATAGATGATGTAATTTACACCGTAGAACTTTTGAAAGCACGTCCCGAGATGGTCTGGGGTCCCTATATGCAGGTTAACGTAGCGGAAGTCCAGAAAGTAGACAATTATACCGCAGTATTTAAACTAACTAAGCCCAATGGAAGATTCCACACTGTTTTCACGGTAAGATGGGCAGGTTGCTATATCATGCCAAAGCACATTTTTGAAAAAGTAGAAGACCCTGTGGCTTTTGAGTACAATCCTCCGGTTGGGACAGGACCATACGTTCTAGAGTCTTACGATCCTGCTGGATACTGGTTCTTGTGGAAGTTGAGGGAAGATTGGGATAAATCTGATCTTGGAGTGGCATATGGCAAAAAGCCGGGGCCTAAGTATGTTCTCTACAAAGGGGAGCCATCGCCTGAGAAAAAAGTCATGGAACAGCTGGCCCACAGGCTTGACATTATCCACGACCTGCCACCAGAAGGGGCTATAACGCTGTATCGAGAGAATCCCAAGTGTGTTACATGGTTTGATGGCTGGCCATGGGCACACCCTGATCCAACCCTGCCTTCCCTGATTATGAACCACGAACACTTCCCGTATAACCTTAAAGAGGTCAGATGGGCACTTACTCTGGCTATTGACATAGTTCAGGTTGCTTTGCAGGCTTATAATGGTTGTGCCACAATATCTCCCATTCACGTTCCTCCGACGGGTTTATACCCGGGGTGGTATTTTGACAAGATAGAGCCATGGCTCAAAGAATTCACCCTCAAGGTAGGCGAGGAGGAACTAAAGCCTTACGATTCTGAAATCCCTACGAAAATAGCGGATGCAGTCAAGTATGCGTTTGGTTACGAAGTACCGGAAGATCCTGCAGAGATTAAGAAGCTGGTGGGATATGGATGGTGGAAATACAGTCCCGATTTTGCAGGAAAGTTGCTGGAGAGTGTGGGCTTCAAAAGAGGCAAAGATGGGAAATGGTTGCTACCTGATGGCACGCCTTGGAAAATAAATGTTTTGTGCGAGGCAGCCACGAGATCCGTTATGACACGAGCTGCTGTGGCCGTAGCTGAACAGTGGCGCAAATTTGGTATAGATGCTCAGATAGAGGCAGTAGAGCCTGCTATGTTGTGGACCAGAATGAACTATGGAGAGGATCCAAATACCATCTACTGGGCATGGTGTGTCGAGACCTGGGGAGGGCACCCGGATCTCTTCTGGTTCCTCGAATCCTGGCATTCTGAGTATTACAGGCCTACCGGACAGACTGTTGTGGCGAAGAACCCCATGAGGTACAAGAGTGAACGAATTGACAAGGTTATTGAGGAACTGAGGCGGACAGACTTCTTTAAAGAAGTCGATAAAATAATCGAACTTGGTCTTGAATACGTGAAGATATGTGTTGAAGACATGCCTATGATTCCTATATTCTCTTACAACGTATTTACTGTCTGTGACGGCACTTACTGGACTGGCTATCCTACCTCGAGCGATCCGTACACCAATCCTGTACCAAACTGGGGGAACACGAGGTTCATGTTTATTAAACTACAGCCAGCGGCGAAAGAGTAGTTTGGCCACAGGTTAATCCTGAAAGAGAAGAGGCAAGTTCTCTCTGAAACCCCACTCCTCTATCCGGAGTGGGGTTTCAGAGAGTGTATAGTAGAATCATGGTAAAGGAGGAAAGTGAATCATGGTAAAGGAGGAAAGTGTGTGGGCGGTTTTCTGGGATCCTTCGTACGATATTTTGCCGGTAGATTTATTACCTGCTTATTGGTGATTTTTATTGGAGTTACTATCACTTTCTTGATCCCAAGACTAATCCCGGGATCTAACCCTGCCGAAGCTGCTGTCAGGAGAATTCAAATGATGGGGGCTTATCTGCCTCCCGAGAGTGTCGAAAAGATGAGGGACGCGCTTTTAAAGCTCTATGGTTTGGAAGGATCGGTGATTCAGCAATATTTTAATTACTGGAGGGGATTGCTGAGAGGTGATTTAGGACCTTCGTTTGCGTCTTTCCCAACGCCTGTTACTTCTTTGATTTCCAGGTCACTTCCTTGGACGGCAGGACTGCTTGTCTTAACGGCTGCCATATCCTGGTGTGTGGGGACCTTGCTTGGAGGAATAGCTGGTTACAGGGGCAGGGGTTTGTGGGTGAAAATTTTTGAGGTAATTTCTAATGCCGTAAGGCCTATTCCTTATTACATCCTTGCTCTTATCCTCCTTGTAATATTTGCATATGTTTTGCGGTATTTCCCGACAGGGGGTGCCTTCCAAGTAGGGCTTGAACCTTCTCTGAGCTGGGCCTTTTTAAAGAGTGTGCTCAAACACGGGTTTTTGCCAGCTCTTTCACTGGTGGTGGTGGGTGTAGGTGCCTGGTTTATAAACATGCGGAACCTTGTTTCAGGCGTTATCCATGAAGGTTTTGTCGTGTTTGCAAAGCAAATGAGGTTGAAAGAGTCGATACTTTTAAGAAACTATGTAATGAAAGCTGCTATGCCTGCCCAGTTAACAGGGCTTGCTTTGCAACTCGGGACAGTCTTCAGCGGGACCATTATTACGGAGATTGTTTTTGCTTATCCAGGCTTGGGAACCCTGGCTTTCACAGCTATAATGCAGAATGATTACAACCTGGTTATGGGGATTACCCTTTGCTCGATAGTGGCAATAGCTTTTGCAACACTGCTTGTAGATCTCTTGTTGCCCCTTGTCGATCCAAGAATTCGGTACACGGGTGGAGCTGCTTAGCAGCACCTGGAGGTGTGGTGAATGCTTATCGTCGCAACGACAAAGGCCGTTAGAAGGTTGCTTAGACAGGATGTACGACTAAGAATCTCTTTGCCCATTCTTATCGCCTTAATAGTTTTTGCCATACTGTCAACCCTTTCCCCCTATGACCCTCGTGCGTCCTATTATACTCTTGTTGGCCGTCCACCTTCGCTTAGCCATCCCTTTGGAACAAACGGAAGAGGACAAGACCTCTTCTGGCTGATGACCTCTGCGTTGAAAAATTCGCTGATCTTCGGTATAGGGGTGGCGGCCCTTTCCCGTCTGATAGCCATGGTAGTTGGTATCATTGCAGGATATAAGGGGGGAGTAGTTGATCAAACACTGATACTTTTCTGTGATGCGTTCATTGTTCTGCCTATTTTCCCAATACTGATATTTTTAAAACTCTTGGCCAAAGGGATGAGTTTCCCGATGCTTGCTTCGGTCCTGGCTTTGTTTGGATGGCCCTGGGATGCAAGACTGATAAGATCTCAGGTTCTGAGTCTAAGAGAGCGGAAGTTCACGATTACTGCTTTATTTTCAGGGAGAAATACCTGGGGATTAGTCTTTCACGAGTATCTGCTCCACGTTCTTCCTATCGTCTTTGCGACAACCATTAATAACATGCTCTGGTCCCTTGGTCTTGAGGTGACTTTGTCAGTACTTGGTCTTACTCCCTTGGATATTCCAACCATGGGGACTGTAACTTACTGGGCTATACAGCAACAGGCCTTGGTGATGGGTGCCTGGTGGTCGATTCTTTTCCCAGTGGTATTTGTGGTCTTGCTTTTCACGTCGTTGTATCTTCTCTTCGTTAGCATGACGGACTTTATTAGCCCACAAGCGAGGGTAATAGCCAGATGAGCATTAGCCGGATGGGTGTAGAAGAGGTCAAGAAGCAAGCCGTTCTCTTAGAAGCCAGGAATTTAAAAGCGTACTATGTTACCGAACAGTCTGGAGTTGTGAAAGAGGTTAAAGCAGTCGAAAGCGTATCAATAAGCGTGGAAGGAAGTAATTTTTTAGCCATTGTAGGAGAATCTGGCTGTGGTAAGACTACTCTGGCGAGGGTTTTATATGGAGCAGTAGACTCGCCCCTTTCAATTCGAGAGGGAGGGGTCTATTATCGTTTCGGTGACGAGGAATACGAGCTGTCCCCTATAAGGAATACCTTAAGAGATGCCTGGTGGAAAAGGATTTCCTATATTCCCCAGGGCTCTTTGAGTGCGCTCAATCCAGTTAGAAGATTAAGGGATATCTTTTCCGACCTGGCGGCATCCCATGGTGTTGTATTTGAAGAAGAAAAGGTTAGGGTTCATCTGGAAATGGTGAATCTCCCTCCTTACGTCTTGCGTGCCTATCCATTTGAACTGTCGGGAGGAATGGCGCAAAGAAGCGTTATAGCACTGGCCACCTTCTTGAACCCGGGAGTAATAATTGCGGACGAGCCGACATCTGCCCTTGACGTTGTCACTCAAAGAAATATTTTGCAGCTTTTAAGGAGCATTCAAGCCTCTCTCAGAAGTACGATTATCTTCATCACCCATGACATATCACTAATCCCTGGTTTGGCAAACATGATGGCAGTCATGTATGGTGGATGTATAGTGGAATGTGGCTACACGGAGTCTGTTTTCTTTAACTCGCTTCACCCTTACACCAGGTTTTTGCTTTCTTCAATCCCTACGATAGGTGATAAAACGGAAAAAAAGTCTATACCAGGTAATCCGGTTAGTCTTGTCGACCCACCTCAGGGTTGCAGGTTTTCTCCAAGGTGTCCCCACAGTAGGGACATATGTACCGAATCCAGACCGGATTTGGTTAGTGTTGGCTCTCAGGAACATAAAGTTGCGTGCTGGCTGTATGGGTGAAGTTTGGGCAAGGCTTCACAACGCTGTACTTGGTGTTTAGGACTCGAAGGGGTGAGAGGGAAGTACTTTCAGGGAGTTTTTTGAGCATAGGGAGACTAGAAGGCGTTTTAAAAGAATTGTGGGTGTACAGGCGTTACGCTGAAATGACGGGCAATCTTGTCTCTTTAGAGTCAAACAGTGCTCTTGTTGATGGCGTAGCAGTTATGTCTGAAAAACAAGCACGGGCATGGATTCTGCTTGGCTCTCGAGGCTTTGTGGGGCGGGTAATAATAGAGATGATTAATCTGCCAACTACGAGTGAATCGATTAGGGTTGTCGTGGAACGCGTCCCAGGGTCTTGGGTTGTGGATAAACCTCTGTTGATACCAGAGGTTGTTGTGGATTCGGTAACGAGAATAGAACAGGGGGTTCTGAGGCTGGCCCTCGACTGGCGTAGTTCACTGGATGCGTATTGTATCACTTTGGATTTTGCCGAGACGGGAGGCCAAGCCAGATTGTAGAAAATTTAACTGGAACAACCTTATGTGGCCACTCCTTATCATCCGGACACCATCGAGAGAATGACCCTTCCTCTGGCTTTAGCCAGGTTCCAAGGAACATATCACCTTGTCTTTGAGGCGGGAACCATCATGACGGGGGTCACCTTTGCCATTGTCCCGGTTATCACGCTTTTTGCCTTTCTCCATACCTGGATTATCAGGAGTGTGTCGCTGAGCATTGAAAAGTAACCCGATCTTTCGAATGGTGAAAACCGAAGGATTGTCGGTGGATGCAGTGATGATTTTGCTTTAGTGAAGGGGAAAAGCGTTGTGCTGTGGCAAGGGTGGGTGCTCATTGTTACTATTTGTAGCTTCCTTTTGAGTGGAGTAATTTCCTTTGCCCAGAATATACCCCTTGTCGATCTTTCACCGTTTCAGCAGCGTATTGAGGAAGAACGAAAAGTACCAGTGCTCATCAGGGTTGTGGATGCGAGTGGAAAGGGGATGGAAGGTGCAGAACTCCTCTGCGAGCAAGTGTCCCATGAGTTCCTCTTTGGGAATGCCCCGGAATACCTTCTTTTTGCTTATGCCCCCTCTTTCTACAGCCGGGGTGGACGGTTTGGGGTACGACCTCTTTCCCCCGAGAAGATTGCAGAGTACAAGCGTCTGTACCTTGACCTCTTCAACTTTGCCACGCTTCCTGCCTTTTATTGGAAGGACTACGAACCTGAGCCTGGTCAACTTCCTCTCAGGGAAGCAACACATCGCATTGCAGAATGGCTGAACGACCGCGGAGTCCCTGTGAAGGGGCACACCCTGGTGTGGGGAAATCCCCCAAGTGTTGGGGTTCCTTCCTGGGTTTGGATGATGGGACAAGCTGGGCAATGGGGGGAGGTTGAAAAGGCTCTCTTCAAGCGGGTACGCCGCGAGGTTGAAGAATTTAAGGGCCTTGTTCGTCTGTGGGATGTGGTGAACGAGCCCCTCATCCAGCCATGGTTTGAGAAGGGGCTTGGCCCGGAGTACGTTGCCAAAGCCTTTCAGCTGGTAAAATCAATAGATCCCCAGGCCATCCTTGTTCTGAACGAGTTTGGATTGCTCCTTGACAGGAATCTGCGAAAGCGGTTCATTAAGAGGACAAGGGCACTTCTTGAAGCCGGCGCTCCAATAGACGTTATCGGCGTCGAGGCCCATCTTTTCACTGCTGCGGATATCAAAAGGCACCTGGAATCACTTATGGAGATTTGGTCTGCTCTGGACGAGCTGGCGGCTCTTGGGAAGCCTATCCACATCACCGAGTTTCAGATTCCCCTTCCTGCAGTTGTGACTGCCTTTAGGGTCTCTGCACAAGAAGCCGAGATTCTCCAAGCAGAAATCGCGAGGGTTTTTTATACGGTATTTTTTAGTCACCCGGCTGTTTCTGCCATCACCTACTGGAATTTTTACCGAGCGTGGCAACCAGGAAGTGGATTCTTAAGGGATGATTTCACCCTAAAACCCCTCTATTTTGTCCTGCAAGACCTTATTCACCGGGAATGGAAAACGAGGGTTCTCCTTCGCACTGGTGGTGATGGAGCGGTAACGTTTCGAGGGTTTCCAGGGGAATACCGGATCACCATTGTATACCCATCTGGGGAAAAGGAAGAGCATGTTGTCTCAGCGCGCAGCGGTACGTCCAATGTGTTTATCCTGCAGGTTAGGGGGGATGATAAATAGAAGGCTCTGATAGTATCATCGGTGAGGTAGGACTGACTGGAAAGGAATCGAAGCTTTTGAAAGGAGGAAGGACGATGGATGCTCATGTGAAAGTCTGGGGAGTAAAGACAGGAGACATTAGCCCACTCATCTACGGGCACTTTATCGAGCACCTGGGCCGGTGTGTTTATGGGGGTGTGTACGATGAGGATTCTCCCCTGTCTGATGCACGGGGCTTTCGGCAAGACGTCTTAGAGGCGGCAAGAAGAATCAAATGCCCTATTTTACGCTGGCCGGGAGGGAATTTTGCCTCGGCCTATCACTGGGAGGATGGTATCGGTCCAAAGGATAAGCGGCCCCAGCTTTTAAACTACATCTGGGGAGGGATAGAGAGCAACCGCTTTGGGACTGATGAGTTCATCGAGTACTGCCGGGAGATTGGTGCCGAGCCCTACGTTGCTGTAAGCTTAGGAACGGGGACGCTTGATGAAGCTATCCACTGGCTTGAGTACTGCAATCTCGATACTCCTACAAAGTATGCCACAATGCGTAAGAATTTTGGGCATCCCGAGCCTTACCGAGTCAAGTACTGGGGCATTGGGAACGAAGTCTACGGGCCCTGGCAGGTGGGACATTGCAGTGCTCAAGAGTATGCGGAGAAGCTTCGTCAGTTTGCCATGTTCATGAAGTATCTTGACCCTTCCATTCAGATTATTGCTGTGGGTGCTGATGACCCTGATTGGGACCTCACGGTCCTGAAACACGCCGGGAAGCTCATCGACTTCATCTCCATCCACCAGTACCATGGCTCTCCCGACTACTACGAGACCGTAGCAGCGGCGTACTACGTGGAGGAGCGCCTGAAACTCTTGGCAGGCCTCATAAAAAGTACCCGTATGGATCACGTGAAAATTGCTTTTGATGAGTGGAATATTTGGTACCAAGTCGGTGCAGAGGAAGAGGCGGAAACGAAACGAAGCGTTTTTCTTGAGGAGCCGTACGCTCTGAAGGATGCCCTTTTTGCCGCGGGAATTTTCCTTGTCCTCCACCGCATGTCCGATATAGTAGGTATGGCCAATCTTGCCCAGATGGTTAACGCCTTAGGCATGATAAAGACCAAAAAAGATGCCATGGTCCTCACGCCTATATACCATGTGTTTGACCTCTTTGTGAACCATACAGGGCTTGTGCGCCTCGGGTACGAGGTGTATACGGAGTACTATGCTATCCAGGCGAAAAGCTTTGTAGGAGGCCGAAATTCCTTTTCTGTGGAACGGGTGCCCTACTTTGATGTTTCTGCCACGTACAATCCGGATCGGAGTACTCTTGCCATAGCTATGGTGAATTTCTGCAAGGAAGCATCCTGTGAGGTTACCCTTGACCTTTCGGATCTCCCTGTAGGGAAGGAAGGCGCCCTTTTTACCCTTACCGGAGATATTTACGCCGAGAACGACTTTGTCCATCCTGACCGGGTCGTCCCGGTGTCTTCAAAACTTTCGTTGTCTCCCGCTTTTTCTCTTCCCCCTCACACCCTTTGGATTATGGAAATTCCTCTGGAGAGAAAAATCCTGTAATCTCCAGGAGCCTAGAGTGGGTTACCACTTGCTCTGGGCTCCTATGGTTTGACATTTTTCATACCGGTATGTGATATTGAATCCTAAAGCAGGTATGGACGAGATTGCCTCGCCCTTTTTGTCATTCCTGCACAATACCCACTCCGTCATTCCCGCATGTTTTTGGTGGGAATCCCCCGTTCTCGTCATTCCTGCATGTTTCAAGCAGGAATCCCCCGTTCTCGTCATTCCTGCACGTTTCAAGCAGGAATCCAAAACATAGATTCCGGCTTGAAGATTGCCGGAATGACCCCTGGTAAAAGCATTCAGGGGCAGGCTGAAAACATAGACCCCGGCTGAAAGATTACCGGGGTGACGAGTAAAGAAACGTCATTCCTGCATGTTTCAAGCAGGAATCTCATGGCCCCTGAAGCGTTAGGGGTGACAATTAAAGAAGGTCATTCCGAGGCACGAAGTGCTGAGGAATCTCAAAAGAGGTTGCCTCGGGGTACGATACTGCGACCCTGGCAACGACTTCGTCGGATTGCTTCGCCAGGTGAAAAGACGAGGCTCGCAACGACTTCGTCGGATTCCCACGGGAGGCGAAAAAACGACCCTTGGGATGACTGGGAGGGGTGTCGCCGCGAAGGTCCCCCGTAAGAGGCCGTGGCACCTCCCAGGGAGGGGAAAACAAAGAGGTTCGCGATATCAAAAAGTGTCTAAAAGCGGCCCTCCAGAGTGTTTCACGGGTGCTGAACCTCCACGACTTATTGACAGGGGAATAAAAGCTGTTCTATTATAGAACCGGTCGTAAAAATAACCGCAAAATCCATACTGGTATGGAGAAATGGGACAATCTTAGTCAGGGGAGGTGGAAGGCCGAAGAAAAATTGAGTACCGTCCCACTTTGTGGAGGTTTGGAGAAACAAAGTTTGAATGCCCTTCCTTCAGATCCCTACAACTACGTTAAGGCCTTTGAGGAAAAGAAC
>CAYRSB010000021.1:0-7176 GCA_964426875.1 uncultured Atribacterota bacterium | reverse complement strand
GAATGCCCTTCCTTCAGATCCCTACAACTACGTTAAGGCCTTTGAGGAAAAGAACCCCGATATCAAGGTAGAGTTCATCCAGATTCCAGAGGCTGAGTACTCTCAGAAGTTACGGTCCATGGCCATGACTGGAACTGCCCCAGATGTTCTATGCCTTTGGGAGGCTGATTTGGCTGATTTCGTCCGAGCAGGATGGGTAGTGAGTCTTGATGCGTACATAAAGCAGAGTAAGGAGCTGAGCCTTGACGACTTCATTCCGGCGGTCACACAGCTTATGAAGCTTCAGGGGAGTCTCTACGGGCTTCCATGGTGCTTTGCTACCGAGATTGCATACTACAACAAGGACCTTTTCGACAAGGCTGGGGTTGCGTATCCGAGCATGGACTGGACTTTTGAAGACTTTGAGAACATGGCGAAGAAACTTACCATTGAAAGCGATGGAAAAGTTGTCCAGTGGGGCTGCGACGCCATTGGTTTTCAGGGCCTTTGGTATTCCCTTGCGGGAACATTTGGGGACAAAATAGTCGATGAGCAGGGCCGATTCGCGATAGGCTCCGGCACCAGGGAATTCCTGAACCGGTGGGTTTCGTTGACCAATGCAAAAGTAGTCGCTTCTCCTCAGGTAACGACATCTGGGGTGGTTTCTGCCGATCTCTTTATGGCCGGAAAGGCTGCCATGGCCGTCAATGGAAGCTGGATGGCATCTGTCTATAAGGATATACAGGATTTCGCTTGGGATATCATGTCCCTTCCCAAAGCTAAAAGATTATACTCCACTCTTCATACTGGTTTCTTTGCCATAAATGCACGCAGCGAGGCAAAAGACACGGTATGGAAGTTCATCGAGTTTTGCATGAGCGACGAGGGACAAAAGATCATTAACACAGCATACAGCAACCCCTCTGCCCGCCTTTCAGTCCTCAAGAAGGGTTACTACAAGGTGGAGGGTCCTAAGGGACCAAGGAATTGGGAGGCCATTGAGCGGACGGCCGAGTTTGCGGAATGGGGTTATGTACTTTTGCCGCCGGGGTTGACCTTCGATGTCGTTAAAGACTTCAATGCGGCTATTCTTGGACAGATGAGCGTCGACGAGGTCCTCAAACAAGCTATTGCCAAGGCGGCAGACATCCTTGGAGAAGACAAGGTAGTGCAAGAGTGAGTTAGGGGGGCCGCGTGCCCCCCTTTTTCATTTTCACCTTCAGTACGCAGGTAGGGGGACACCTCATGAAGAGTAGACAGCCGTACTTTTTTGTCCTGCCATGGATTGTGGGCTTTGTGCTCTTCACGGGTGGACCGATACTTGCCACCATCTTCCTGAGCTTCACGCGGTGGGACTTGATTGGGTCACCTCTTTGGGTGGGGACTGGAAACTATGTACGGCTTTTTCGTCAGGGGTCGGAGTTCTGGACAGTTTTGCGATTTACGGCTTTTTACACTGCCTTCTCGGTGATTTTCTCGGTGAGTTGGGCCCTCTTTGAAGCGGCACTTTTGAACGCCAGGAAAACCCGTGGTATGAATCTTTTCAGCTTTTTTTACTTTGTTCCTGCAGTTGTGCCAATGGTGGCCTTAACCTTTGCCTTCCAACTTATTCTCCACAAGGAGCTGGGGATCCTGAACTATTTTCTGTCGCTTTTGGGGCTTAGGGAGGGCCCAAATTGGTTGGTGGATCCAAGGGTTGTAGTTTGGGTTGTGGTGGTTCTCAATATATACACTTTCTACGCGGGACAAATGATGCTCATATTTGACAGCGCCCTCAAAGAAGTCCCCAAAGAGCTCTACGAAGCCGCAGAGATCGACGGGGCAGGTCGCATCACGCAGTTTTTCAGGATCACTTTGCCAGCCATATCGCCAATCGTCTTTTTCAACATGGTTACGGCAACGATAAGTTCGTTGAGCGTCTCCTTCACCCTCCTTTACCCCTTGACAGCCGGTGGGCCTGGGAAAGTGACCCAGGCCATAAGCCTCGATATTTACCATAACGCCTTCAAGACGTTCAGAGTAGGGTATGCCTGTGCAGAATCGGTAATGCTCTTTCTCATTGCGGCAGCGATATCCCTTCTTATGTTTGCCACCTCCAAAAGATGGGTATACTATGAGGTGTGAAAGAGGGAGGAATGTGAGGGGTGCGAAAACTCAGAGTGGGTAGCATGCTTCAGTACACCCTTATGGTTGTTGTCGCTATCGTGATGTTCTTCCCTATACTCTGGATTATTATGTCCTCCTTTAAACCAATGATTGAATTTAGCGTGTTCCCACCGAGAATTTTGCCCTCCCGTTTCTCGTGGCAGAATTACGCCGAGGTTTTTGCTAACAGTAAACTCCTGATATATTTGAGAAACACCCTGATTTTGATTATTGGAAATACTGTGGGAACGTTGCTTTCGAGTTCCATCGTAGCGTATCCTCTGGCACGGATGTATTTTAAGGGGAGGGAGATTATTTTCAGTCTCATACTCATGACTATGATGGTTCCAAGTTATGTGACTATAATCCCCCAGTACATCCTCTTTAAAGAGCTGGGATGGCTTGACACATTCTTGCCGATTATCGTGCCGGCCTTTTTCGCGTATCCGTACAATGTGTTCCTCTTTAGACAATTCTACAGAACGATTCCCAAAGAGCTCGATGAAGCGGCAAGGATGGATGGTTGCAGCGAATGGGGTGTTTTCCTGAGAATTATTGCTCCTTTATCGAAGCCGGTATTCATAACCATCGGCATATTGTCTTCCATTTTCTGGTGGAACGAGTTCTTTGTCCCCATGGTGTTCATCAACTCTGAGGACCTAAAGCCCCTCAGTGTTGGTATTTACAGCTTTTCCCGAACGACCTTTGTTGTTCGGTGGGATCTCATCATGGCTATGGCTACCGTGATGCTCATCCCACCAATGGCCCTGTTTCTTGTGGCCCGGCGGTACATCACCGAAGGGATAAAGACTACCGGACTGAAGTGAGGCGAGGGAGGAGAGGACATGAGCGAGGAGTACCCTGGAAGAGTGCAGATCAAAGAAGAGAGTTTCTGGGGCAAAAGAATCCAGAATGTCAAAGAAGCGGTCATCCCCTACCAGTGGAAGGCCTTAAATGACGAAGTTCCTGGGGCACCAAAAAGTCATGCCTTGGCGAACTTTCGTATCGCAGCAGGACTGGAAGAGGGGGAGTTCTACGGATTTGTGTTCCAGGACAGCGACGTCGCCAAGTGGCTTGAGGCGGCGAGTCACTGCCTCCGGTATTATCCCGATCCGGACCTTGAGAACCTTGTCGATGCAGTTATTGACTGTGTTGCCAAAGCCCAGCAGGCGGATGGGTACCTGAATACATATTTCACTATCAAGGACCCTAAAGGACGCTGGACGAATCTCAGGGACAATCATGAGCTTTACTGTGCCGGACACTTCATCGAGGCGGGAGTCGCCCATTTCCGGGCAACGGGGAAAGGAAAGCTCCTTGAAATCGTGGTGCGCCTTGCTGACCACGTTGAGGCTTGCTTTGGCGATGGACTGGGAAAGCGTCGGGGATATCCGGGACATCCAGAGATTGAGCTTGCCCTGGTGAAACTCTATCGAGCAACGGGGGAGCGGAAGTACCTTGACCTGGCGGCCTTTTTTGTAAACGAACGGGGAAAAAGACCTTTGTACTTTGAACTTGAGGCCAAAGAACGAGGCGAAGAAAAAATGCCTTGGCCGTTTTGGACGCCCGAGTACTGCCAGGCACACCTTCCGGTGCGGGAGCAAAAAGAGGCGGTGGGTCATGCCGTTCGGGCCATGTATCTCTATAGTGCTATGGCCGATCTTGCCTTTGAGCTTAAGGATGAAACGCTTTCTGCTGCGTGTCGGACGCTTTGGGAAAGCGCCACCAAACGGCGCATGTATGTGACCGGGGGTCTTGGGTCTTCTGTGGAGGGAGAGGCTTTCACCTTTGACTTTGACCTTCCTCCGGATCGGGCCTACACGGAAACATGTGCCAGTATTGGCCTTGTCTTTTGGGCACACCGAATGCTTCATCTTGAAGAGAATCGAGAATATGGGGATGTCCTTGAGCGAGCGCTGTACAACGGCGTCTTGAGTGGTATCTCTCTCGACGGTACCTGCTACTTTTACGTGAATCCTTTGACCATTTTTCCCGAGGCGGTCAAGAAGCGCCATGACCTTCGCCATGTAGTTTCCACACGCCAACCATGGTTTCCCTGTGCTTGTTGTCCTCCGAATATTGCCAGGTTTTTGGCTTCGCTTCCAGACTACATCTACTCGCAGAGCGGGGGTTGCCTTTCTGTCCACCTTTTTGCTGCAAGTACCCTTGAAACCTCTCTGGGAGGAAAGAGAATCTCTCTCGCTCAGGAGACCGACTACCCCTGGGGAGAGAGGGTTCTTTTCCAGGTTACCCCGGAAGACCCCCTTGAGTTCACCCTGGCGATACGGATCCCTGAATGGTGTCGGGAACCGAGGGTTTCTGTGAATGGGGTAGGGATTGATGTTTCTTCCCGTCTTTCCCAGGGATACGTGCGGGTGGAGCGGCTTTGGAAGGAAGGAGATGTTCTTGAACTTCTTCTCCCCATGCCGGTGGAGCGGGTGCGGGCACATCCCGCCGTTCGGGAGGTAGCCGGCAAAGTTGCCCTGCAACGGGGACCGATTGTTTTTTGCCTTGAAGAAGTGGACAATGGCCCAAACCTTACAAGCATCGTCCTTCCAGGAGATGCCGAGCTTTCTGCAACCTTTGATCCCGATCTTCTTGGAGGGATTACAGTTATCTCTGGAGAGGCTGTGCGAGAGGGCACACAGTCTCAAGGCCTTTATACCTTTGCAAGGCCAGAGAGAAAGAGAACAGTTATAAAGGCCATTCCATACTACGCCTGGAACAATCGGGGAGTGGGAGAGATGACTGTCTGGATTCGTGAGGATTAGCCACGCGGTTTGTCCGGAGACAGCTACATCTGTGTGGACAGCCCTTTGGGGCCGTTATACAATGTGGAGGAAAAAGACGATGATAAATGGAAGCAGGCGATAGCATGAGTCGGAGAAGAGGGGTACCACCACTGCACATTGTGCTACGGGAAAAGATCAGGTCCATTATCGGAGCTGAGGGTATACGGCCAGGAGAGAAAATTCCTTCCGAGCGAGAACTCAGCGCAAAGTGCCAGGCCAGCCGAAGTAGCATCAGAAAGGCCATTCTTGCCTTGATTCATGAGGGGGTTCTTGTTCGAGTTCCCGGAAAGGGCACGTTTGTAGCCGAGAGGCATGGCACATCTTTAGCTTCTGCAGCTCGTACCGGAAACATCGGCTTTGCGGTTTTTTTGTCCTCCCTCGATAGAACCCGTCCGGACATTCAAGCTCATGTGGCTGAAAACGGTAGAGTCTCCTGGATGCCCTTCTACTCGGAGGTTTTCGAGGGGGCCAGCCAGGAGCTCCAGAGAAACGATGTGCACCTTCTCTTTTTTGCTGTGTACCAGGATACTCTGGCCGAGAAGGCCAAATTTAAGGATTTTCTGAAGAAAGTTGATGGACTCATCGTTTGCGAACTTGCCTCTCCTTCCTTTGCCGAGCTCCTTGAGGTGTCACCGGTGCCGGTAGTTCTTGTGAATCCCTCCGTTCTTCCCCGTTCCTTTGGGGCAGATGTCCTCTTTATTGACAATTTCGGCGGGGCATACCAGGCGGTGAGTTATCTTACGAAACTCGGCCACAGGGCAATAGGCTTCATTAATCACCCCACGCAGCACAACCGCTCTGCTTGGGAACGTTTCCAGGGCTATAAAACTGCTCTCAGACGTGCTGGAATCGCGTATGACGAAGAACTCGTAGAGTACGGTGATTGGAGCACGGGAAGTGGGTACACTGCTATGGAACGGCTCTTAAAACGAGGTGTACATGTGACGGCTGTCTTTGCGGCGAATGACGAGATGGCCATCGGTGCTATGAAGGCGGCCAAGGAACACGGTCTTGAGATTCCGGAGGACCTGAGTGTTGTAGGTTTTGATGACGCGCCTATTTCCTCAAACGCCTTCGTTGCTCTTACAACGGTGCGAGTTTACAAGAGGGAGATGGGAAGATTTGCCATCCAGCGGGTTCTCCACCGTATCCGGGAACCTCACTTTGTGCCGGTTCAAACAATTTTTCCTGTGCTCCTTGTGGAGCGGAGTTCCTGTAAGAGAATCGCATAGCTTTTTCTTTTCTCCTGTTTTTTGGGAAAGCTACCATGTGTTTCGTGGATATCATTGCCAGGCTACTACCGTGGAAAGGAAAAGCGTTTTTGTCCTTTCTTCACAAAGGCGTCACACCTTTTTCACAACTTCCTGTGAAGGGGGGTATATAATACCCTCTGGAGGTGGTAGCCGTGTTCTGGCATGGATTGGTCTGGACGCCCCTTTGGGGCCGCCACATATACGCTATGCCCCACGGATGGTTTATGTGGGGAGGAGGCATGTTTATGGTTCTCTTTGCCATCCTCTTTTTCGTGGCTCTTTTCCTGGCCCTCTCTCTGGGAAGAAGGCACTGGTACTACTATTGGAGATCTCCCCACGAAGAGGACCCCTTAGAGATCCTCAAGCGCCGTTACGCCAGGGGAGAGATAACGCGAGAAGAGTACGAAAGAATGCGAGAAGACCTGAAGCGGTGAGAAGAGTTCTCGAACTCTACATCCTGACCTTTTCGGGGCTTAAGGAGAAAAGGTCTGAGGTGTTGCTTCCTTGGGCCGTTGTTTTCAAGGATTGGTTTAGGGGATATTCTGAGTGAAACTGTGGTGACTTGAAGTCGGGGCTCTCTGCTGGAAAATGATTCTTCCCACTCCGCCCAGAATGCAGTGTTCTCCCCAGGGGTTATAGATGGCATCGATGGCGAAGGACCCAGTGCGTTGAGTGGGAGTGATTTTTACAACGCTCAGGCCTTTCGGTGTTTTGAGGATTCTCAGCGTGTCCCTTTCCAGAGCATGCCACGGGTGAAGAATTCCTACAAGATACAGGCATTTCCTGCCTGCAAGGAGTGAGACTCTCTCGATCATGGTGACCGGCCCGGGATGACAGCACCCCACAAGGAGGAGCACTCCCTCCCCCCTGTACCACAAGACCCTGCTCGTTGCATGGTCCTTCTACCTTACCGGTGGTCATTAGGTTGTGTCAACAATCTTTGTGTCATACGTGTCAACCCTTCTCCCTTGCTGTACTGTTTCCTCTTTGAGGCTCAAGAGTCCTCC
>CAYRSB010000020.1:0-40412 GCA_964426875.1 uncultured Atribacterota bacterium | reverse complement strand
GTTAGGCATAAAGAGAGAGATACGATTGGGTAATGGAGGAGGGTTTTGTTCAGGAGGTACGAGGGAATTACAGGAGTGGAATAGAATCTTGAGTCTTTGAGATGGGGAGTTAAAACCAATTCCAAAAGGGAAGAAACATTCAGTGAGGACAGTTGAGCATCCTCAGAGACAGGATGATGCGTATCCTCAGGAATACCTGGGGAGAGATGGAGAAACAAGAAGGAGTTTATGGAGAAGGCACAGAGATGGCAAGATACCTTACCTATTGTTGCTTATTCACAGGAACTTACCTATCCTTTTGAAAAGTGGTACCTCTGTCCATACCAAGCGCTTTGTAAAGAAGCTCTGCCACTCGGACAACTTTCCCCACCTTTTCCACCCCCAGAGGGAGCCCGCTCAAGGCCTGCGGACTCAGAAAGAAGAGGGGGATTCGCTCAAAGCCTTATGGCAAAAGCTTTTCACGCTTCTGGAGCCGGCGATCCGACTTGAACGGACAACCTGCGGATTACGATTCCGCTGCTCTGCCATTGAGCTACACCGGCTCCAGGAGGAATTGTACAAAAGAGCGGGGGAGGAAGTCAACAACTCTCCCCATCCAAAACACCGCATGAAAGAGGGAAACAGAAACCATCCCTGAACCCACGGGGCCTTGAAAAGCCCGGGAGAGGGTGGTATGATATAGGCGCTCGCTGAGAGGTCGTCTAAGGGTAGGACGCGTGACTCTGGATCACGTAGTGGTGGTTCGAATCCACCCCTCTCAGCCATTTTTGCTTTCTTCACTTTTTTGAGGAACAAGCTTCTCCCTCTCGGAAAGGTCGGCCCCCAGGGCGTTGAAGAACTGAGCACGGGCAACGTTATAGTCAAAGACCGCCTGGAGGTAGTTGCTCTCTGCCTCATAGAGACTGCTCTGGGCATCAAGAAGGTCCAAGAGGGTTATAACCCCGGCATCAAAGCGAGCCTTTTGAATAGAAAGGCTTTCGCGGGCGACCTCGACGTTTTTCTCGGCAATGGGAACATTCTGCTGGGCAGAAAGAAGGTCAGAGAATTTCTGGCGGACTTCAAGGATGATGGATTCTTTTGTGTCCTCAAGTTCTGCCTCGGCCACCGAAAGGTTGACTCTGGCTTTTTCCCGCTCTAAAGCCGGCGTATAGGAAGTCAAAACTTCTACCTCTTTTTTACGAAGGGCCAAGGATTCCTCTTTCTCCTTGACTTCCGGTCGATGCTCAAGAGCATAGGCAACACAGGTTCCAAGATCAAGAGGCTGGGGCTCAAAGGTAAGACTCGTTGAGAGGGTGAAGGTGGCTTCCAAACCCTTGCCCAGGAGAGCGCCAAGCTTTGCTCGAGCAAGGTCAAGACTGCTTCTTGCCTTTTCCACATCGAGCTTTGCCCTATCCACCTCGAGCTCGCTCCGCAAGACGTCTATTCTTGCCACCATCCCCAGGGAAAACTTTGTCCGAACGTCCTCAAGCTGCTTTTCCATCCGATTGAGATTTTCCCTTGCCAGGGTAAGAGCTCGCTCGGCCTTGAGGACATTGTAGTAAGCCTCTTCAATTTCAAGGGCAAGTTGCATGCGCTTCAAGACAAAACCCCTCTGAGCGCTGCGCCAGGTGTTCTCAAGCTGAAGCTGTGAAACTACCGAAGGGTTAAGGAGAAGGTTGGCCGTTCCCTCCTTGTAACTCACCTCCTGAGTCTTGAGCGATAGTTCGGCAAGGCGAATCACCCGGCTCTCCCGAAGACCGAGCTCTACCGCCTCCTTAAGGGAAAGAGAAGGGGGGGTCTTTGCCTCTTCTCCAGAAGCAAAAGTCACGGCAAACCATACCAGGAACACACACATGGCAAACACCAATACGATTTTTCTTCGCATTCTTCTTCCCTCCTTTATTCGTAACGCAGAGCCTGAATGGGATCAAGACGGCTCGCTCTCCGAGCCGGGTATATCCCGAAAAAGAGACCCACCGCTAAAGCGACGGAAAGGGCCAGCCCCATAACCGAGGGAGCCACAACAAAGGAGAGCTGAGCAAAGGGGGCCATCGCTCTCCCTGCCAAAATGCCCAGTACCACCCCTACCCCACCCCCCACAAGACTCAGAACAGATGATTCAAGAAGAAACTGCAAGAGAATGTCTCGAGGTTTCGCCCCAATGGCCTTGCGAAGGCCAATTTCTCGGGTTCTTTCAGCCACCGAAACAAGCATAATGTTCATGATGCCGATACCGCCCACCAGAAGAGAAATTCCAGCAATGACAGCCAGAAAGAGAGTGATGGTGCCGGTAACGCTCTCTACGGTCTGGAGAATATCCTGCTGATTGAGGATGGAAAACTTCTCCAGGTCCCCTATCTTCCTTGTGAAGAAGTCCGAAAGCCACTGGGAGACAAGAGAAATGCGCTCCTCCGTGTCCACCTGGACGATGATGTTCCGCAAATACCGGTCTCCGGTGAGGTATTGCCTGAGAGTCGTGAGAGGGACAAGAATCTGGTTTCCCAGGTCTTGTCCAAAGCTCGTTTTCGGTTCCAGTATTCCTATCACCGTGAAGACAGTTCGCCCAATGCGGAGCGAAGCTCCTATCCCTCTTTCAGGCTCTCCAAAGAGGTCCTGGGCAGCCGTGTATCCCACGAGGGCCACTTTTCGGCTGTACTGCACGTCATACTTGCTGAAAGCACGACCTCCAAGGAGGGCGAATTTGCGGATCTCAAGAAGCTCAGGAGTTGTTCCCACCACACTCACACGAATACTCTCCCGGCCGAAGGTTACCGGAAAATTTGAGGAGTGCTCGGTGGTAACAGCCTTAATCCCCGGGAAAGGAGTTCCCCGAAGTTCTTCGAAGTATTCATACTTCAAGACGTTGCCCCCTCCCCGGAACTGGAAAAAGCTTCCCGGTGTCTGGCGCATTCTCCCAGGAATAACGGTGAGCAGATTTGAGCCCAGACTGCTTATCTGGGAGACAACCTGTACCCTCATGCCCTGCCCCAGACCCACCATGGCCACCACGCTGGCCACGCCGATGATGACTCCAAGCATGGTGAGGAAAGACCGGAGCTTATTGGAGAGGAGGTTGAAAACCGCGGTACGGAAGCTCTCCGCAACGTTCATACCTCATCCCCCTTTTTGCCCTCTCGCCCTCCAAGCTCTGCAAGGAGCTTCCGGGCGTCAATCCGGTCCGTCACGTCCTCGTTCTTGAGGATTTTTCCGTCCCGGAACTGGATGACTCGGCGGGCGTGCTGAGCAATATCCCGCTCATGGGTTACCATAATGATGGTTCTCCCCTCCTCGTTGAGCTCCTGGAAGATAGCCATGATCTCCTCCCCCGAGAGGGTGTCGAGATTCCCGGTGGGCTCATCGGCCAAAATAATGGCCGGGTCGTTCACCAAAGCCCTGGCAATAGCCACCCGCTGCATCTGGCCCCCCGAGAGCTCATTGGGTCGATGGTGGGCTCTGTCTCCCAGTCCCACCTGCTCAAGGAGTTCCCGCACTCTCCTGAGGCGCACGTTTTTAGGCATTCCGGCATAAAGAAGGGGGAGTTCCACATTCTGAAAAGTGGTAAGCCGGGGGAGAAGGTGAAAGTTCTGAAAAACAAAACCGATTTTTTGATTGCGAATCGTGGCAAGTTCGTTTTCCCGCAACGAAGAGACCTCCACCCCATCGAGAACATATCGGCCCTCAGTAGGCGTATCAAGACACCCCAGGATGTTCATGAGGGTGGTTTTTCCTGAACCCGAGGGTCCCATGATGGCCACAAACTCCCCCGGCATCACCTCAAAGCTCACCCCGTTAAGGGCCCGTACCTCCACCTTTCCCGTACGGTATATTTTTACCAGGTCCTCCACGTGAATGATAGGTCTCACCCTCTCACCTCACCGACCGGGAGGGAGACCCCCAGGAGCCGGACCCATCTGGACATCACCTCGGGGAGTTATCCTGATTCCTGAGGTTCCCGCCGGCGAACCCCGGGAAGACGAGGGTACCCCCTCAGGAGGGGTGAGGAAAACCTCTTCACGCTCTTTGAGCCCCTTCACAACCTCAGCAAAGGTATCGCTTCGTATCCCAAGGACAACCTCCCGTTGCTCTGGCTGCCCCTGAGCATTCTTCACAAAGACAAAGGCTTTCCCACCCTCTTCTCTCAGGGCACTCAGGGGAACAAGAAAGGCGTTGTCTCTTTCCTCAATGACGATCTTCACATTGGCCGTCATGCCTGCCCGAAGAAGACCCTCGGGATTGGCAAGATGCACGGTCGTAGCATAGGTCACAACATTCTCTGAAATTTCTCCCTGGTAGGCTATGGCTACCACTTTCCCCACAAAGGTCTTCCCTGGAAAGGCGTCAAGGGTAACTTCAGCCGTCTGCCCTATCTCCACCCGGGGGATATCAACTTCGTTCACCGGAACATCGACCTTCATGGTGGAAAGATCTGCTACCACCACAAGACCTTTACCTCCAGAGGCGCTTGTGCCCCCGGAAACGAACTCGCCCTCTTCAATGTCGACGGCAAGAACAATTCCAGAAAGGGGTGAACGAACCTCAGATTTCTCGATTCGGCGCTCTATCGAGCGCAGGGAAGCCTCTATTTCCTCGATTCGAGCCTTTGCCCGTTCTACGTTCTCTTTTTTGGGTTTACTCCTCACTTCCTCAAGCTCTGCCCTGGCCACCTCGAGGGCCTTTTCCTTCAGGGTAACCTGATTCCGGCTGGCCTCAAGTTCCTCTTTGGAGATGGCTCCTGAGACGAAAAGCTTCTCATTTCGTTCCAGGATCTTCTTCGCCTCTTCATAGCTCAAAAGAGCTTCAGCATACTGGGCTTCTTTCTGGCGTAATTCCACAACCGTAGGCTGAGCCAGGATTTCTTCAAGATCCACCTGGGCTGACTTGAGCTGAGCAAGAATCTGGGCCTTCGAAATTTCGAGATCCGTAGTGTCAAGGCGCACAAGGAGTTGCCCCTTCTCCACCTGGTCTCCTTCCTTGACGAGGACCTCGGCCACTTTTCCACTCTCTTCAGCAACAACCTCGACCTTCGAGAGAGGCTCAAGCGTTCCAAGCTCTGTAACCGTATCGGCGATCCCTCCCCACTGTACCGGGATAGTCTGTGAAGGAGTACCGGTATTCTTCCTTTGGGTTTGGGTTGTTGCAGCTTGTCGGGGAATACAGCCTCCCAAAAGCACAAGGAGAGCAAGGAAGAGGACCACGATTTTTTTCTTCATCCCTCTTTTCCTCCTTCTTGCGGAAAGAGCGTTTCCCAAAGAATAGGCTGTTCTACGCTACGCAGAAGTTCCACAAAGCCTGCCACAAGGTCGTACTGGGCGGCTTTGTACTCATTCTCGGCTTTGTACAGCGCAAGCTCGCTCTCTAGATATGTCGGGCGGTCTATAACCCCAAGCTCAAACTGTACTTTCCTCTGAGTATGGGTGTTTCTCTGGCTTTCCAAAAGAAGTACTTTGCTCTCCAGGATTTTTTGTGCCCTGAGAACGTTAAGGTATTTCTCCCGAATGTCGAAGAGCACCTCTTTTTGCGTCTTCTCAAGGTCAAGCTGTACCACCTCTTTGCTCCACTCTGCCTGTTTTTTCTCTTCCGAGAGCCCGGGGGAAAGGTTCCACTCTATGGAAAGACCAACTCCAGAACTTTCCCCGGAGGACCCACCACCGGTAAGGGATTTTTCAAGGGCTATGTCGAGGGACTGCAGAGAGAAGTTGTAGGAGGAGGAAAAAGACCAATCTTCTTTCTGGTAGAACCCTTGAAGGACAACCTGCGGGCGACTTTTCCTGCAGAGACTTTTAAGGAGAGCCTCGTAGATTCTCTCCTGTCCCTTAAGGTTTTCTACCTCATCCCGCAGCAGAGCCTTTGCCTCCAAGAAAGAGACATCGAGAGGAGGGAGAGAAAATTGAGGCAGAGGAAGAAACGCCATGTCTTCCTTTCCCTCCTCTCCAAGGAGAAGGACAAAAAACTTTTCCTTGAGGAGGCGAAGCTCTTCCTCTTGCGCTTCAAGCTCTATTTTTTTGGCCTCATATTCCCCTTGAGCTTTCTGCAGGGCAAAGAGCGCTGCCTCTCCCCGCTCGTACTCTTCCTTCAAGCGAGAGAGACTCTCCCCAAGGAGTTCCAGATTCTTCTTTAAAAGAGCAAGCTCGTTTTCCGCCTTAAGGATATCGAGGTAGGCGGCAATGACGCTTCTTTTCACGTCCTCTTTCTGAGCCTCGAGTGCCCGTTCCTTTTTCTCAAGGTTCACCCTCTCTTCCTCCCAGGAAGACGTATCAAAGGAGAGAGTATCCTTCATCTGCAGTGAAAAACCCCCAGGAGAATCCCCGAAAAGGGTTATGGCTTCTCCTAAACTGACCGTAGGGGAAAAAGTATTGCCTTGAGCTATCCGGAGGTTCGAGCGGGCAATGGAGAGCTCAAGCTCAGCCTTCCGGATGGCAGGGTTCTGGGAAAGCGCCTTCTCTATAGCCTCTTTCAGGCTAATTTCCTTCCCCTCGCTCACTCCCGAAAAATGCATTCCCAAAAACAGAACCCAAAAAAGGCATAACCAAAACTTTCTGTATCCCTGCAAGGCCAAGCCCTCCTTTTCTCCATTGTACCATGGCGCTTCCCAAGAAGTTCCCGAATACTTCCACTATACCGCCACTTTTTGGACCTTTCATGGAGGATTTGTGACAAATATGTGAACTTCCTCTATAATGGAGGAAAAAAGGTGATACCATGGGAGCCATTGTCAAAAGCCTTCTCTACCTGGGACTCTATGCCCTTCTCCACTTTGGGTACGAGAAAACGGGATGGAGTGCGTTGCGGCCGGTTTTCGGGACAAGTGAGTCAGTCTTCGAGCATCTCAAAATCGGGTTTTTCGCCTATTTCTTTGCTTCACTCCTTGAGGCCGGAATAACCAGAAGACAAATCTCCATTAAGAAGGGGTTCTGGCACTCCCGACTCTTAGCCACCTGGTCCATCCCCTGGATCATTGTAACCGTCTGGTACATCGCTCCGGCCATCTACGGAAAGCCTCTTCCTTTGTGGGGGGAACTCTCCTGGGCGATCGCCGTCGCCTTCCTCTCAGGGATTCTCTCTGGAACCTTAGAGCGGGAACTCGAGGAGGAAAGGTTTTCTCAGACCCTGCGAGGACTAATTCTCGTCCTTTTTGGAGTCTCTCTCTTTTTCTTTGTATGGTTCAGTTACCGCTTGCCCTGGATCGACCTTTTTGTCTTACCTTCCCCTTAGGGATAGGATACAAACAAGGTTTTGGCAGTTTTTCAGAAGAACCTTGGCATAGAGGGCTCTCCCTCTCTTGAGCAAGCCAGGTTTACAGGTCCCTCTTGCCCCCCTTCGGGGGGATTTTCACCCTGTTTCTGTCCATATCTTTCACCGGGAACAAAAAGCCGAAAAACGTCTCGCTCTGGCTTATCAAAAAGCCCTTTCTCCTTTGATTCTCCTTCCCTCTCTTCCCATTCCCTTAAACGCACCCGCAAGCGTAAAATAGTTTTCGTAAGGATTTGGCAAACTCGTGCTCCGCTCAGAGAAACGATTTCCCCAATTTCCCGCAGAGTCAGGCCTTCGAAGTAGTAAAGGGTGAGAATAAGGCGCTCCCGCTCTGGAAGTTCATCAATGAGCTTTCCAAGGTATTCCATGAGTTCCCTGTCTTCAAGAATGGCCAAGGGATCAAAATCCCCTCCTCCCTCTCCCAGGGATTCCTCTGCCTCAAAAAAAAGGGTTGGCTTTCCCCGTTCTACAAGCCAGGTGATTTCTTGAAGAGAAAGACCGGTAACCTGGGAGAGGTCCTCAAGGGTGGGTTCTTTCCCCTTTTCCTCCTCCCAGGCTCTCCAGGCTTCGAGAACTCGCCGAAGATCCTGTCTTTCTCCCCGAGTGAGGGGATCAAGGCTGCGAAGATAATCGAGTATTGCTCCCCTGATACGGGAGAAGGCATAGGTCTCAAAACGAACTCCCCGCTCCGGTCGAAAGCGGTCCAGAGCTTGAATGAGGCCAATCACCCCATATCCTTCAAGGTCTTCCTGATCGATGTAAGGAGGGAGGAGATAGAGAATACGGCCGACCACAATCTTCACGAGATAAAGATAGTGTTCAATAAGCTTTTCTCGAGAGGAAGCGTCCCTTTTGCGGAGAAAATCCCTCCAGAGTTCCCCTGCTTCCTCCGACTTCTGTACTACACTCATCATTGACCGTTACCCCCGTCGCCCTGGGGTACGCCACATTGCGCAATCCAGAAAAACACGCGCCTCCACACTAACGGGACCCACCCTGAAGGGTACAGGTGATCCCAGCATCACGATGTTTGTGACAATAACGTTAAGGCATAATCCCCTGGCTGTCAAGGCCAAAGCACCGATATCAAACAACCGGAAGAGGCCCATCGGCACACTTCCAAACGCAATAAAGGACGGCAAATCTTTTTCCCCGAGAGAACTCCATGATAGAATGCCTTTTGGGGGTGGCAATGTGACGATACAAAGGGATCGAGTGGTACTCGTCACTGGAGGAAGCCGGGGTATCGGACGGGGAATCGCTTTGGGCTTTGCTCCTTTTGGAGTGCGCCTTGTAGTCCACTACCACACTAAGGAAAAAGAAGCGCAAGAAGTGGCCGAAAAGGCCCAAAGCTTAGGGGCCAAAGTACTTCTTGTGCAAGGAGATGTCTCCTCACGATCCGAAGTGGAACGGATTTTTGAAACCATCAAAAAACACTTTGGTCCCGTCGACATCCTTGTCAACAACGCCGCTATGGCCCAGCTTGAGGACCAGGATCCCCTCTCCATCAACGAGGCCCTCTGGGACCGACTGTATGCCGTGAACGTCAGAGGAGTGTTCTTAACCTGTGCTTTAGCCCTGCAAGGCATGATTGCTAAGAAATGGGGTCGGATCATTAACATCTCCTCTACTGCTGCTTTGACTGGTGGAACTTCTGGAGCCCACTACGCAGCAACAAAAGGTGCCCTCATTCCCTACAGCAAAGCCCTGGCCCGAGCCTATGCGTCACACGGCATCACGGTGAACGTCGTAGCCCCTGGAAAAATCGAAACCGAGCTCTTCCACGCCGCTACACCCTCTGAAGAAATCCCCAAGGTCATCAAGCGCATTCCCGCCGGGCGCCTGGGAACCCCGCAAGACGTGGCCCACGCGGTGCTCTATTTTGCCTCTGAAGAGGCAAGCTTTGTCACCGGTCAGGTCCTGGTGGTTTCAGGGGGATACTGATTTTGGTTGGGCCCAGACAGACCGCAAGTGCTCAAGGCAAACACGCAAAACCTTACTTCCTAAAAGACGAGGGGAACGACAAAGGGTCAGGAAGCATGGCCAATCAGGCCACAGGTGACGACCGTGGGGGATGAAAATAAAAAGCCCAGGACGTAGGACCTGGGCTTTCGTACCCATCTCCTGCTCCTCACGACTCGGGCAAAGGGATGACGGGCTCAGGAAGAGGGAGTCTGAGCCATTCTTCGACCTCCTCCCCGGTAGCATTCCAGCGATAAGCCCTGCTCAGGTTCTCTTTCGAGATAAGCTGGGTTGGTGTCCAGTAGAGCTGACCGGGTTGGATTTCACCCTTTATTACCCCAAGAAGGATTCGGAGAGCCATAACTGCGGCCACAGATGGAGGATTGGCATGTGTAAGTTGAATTTCCCCCTCTTTTATGAGATATGTGGCAAAGGGAGCGCCGTTTTGGGACACCACTTTGACTTGCTTCAGTTTTCCAAGGCGCTTTAGGGCGTTGACTACCCCCACAGCCATGTCTTCGTTTTGAACAAACATTCCCGCAAGATCAGGATAAGCGGTCAAAATGTCCGTAGCGGCTCTATCGGCCTTTTGGCGATTCCATTCGGCAGATATCCGAGCTACCACCGTGAGGTTAGGATTTTTCGAAAGACCTTCCAAGAATCCCTCCGTATAGGCTTCTGCGTCACCTCTTCCCGGAGTTCCCTCAACGATGGCGATTTTCCCATTGGTGATGTTTTCCGCCATCCACTCACCAAGGGGTCGAGCGAGCTCCCTGAAGTTGGTCTGCATACACCCTGCAGACTTCGATAAAATGTCAGAGCGATACCCGCTCTCCAGGAAGAAAATAGGAACACCTGCTTCATTTGCCGCATCAACCGCAGCCTGTGCAGAAGAAAGAGAAACCGCGTAGATAAGTATGCCGTCGATGCCCCGGGATATAGCATCCTGAATGCTCGCCAATTCCTGTGCTGGGTCAAGATTTGAGGTACACGTAGTCACTTTCACCCCCAATTTTTTTCCCGCCATCTCAGCGACTTGAGCAGCATACTGGTAGTACAGCTCCCACGTCGGCCTAATAAAGGCTATTTCCAGGATTTCGTCTTCACAAAAAGAAGAAAATGTGCAAAACCCCAAAAGCACAACAATCACGCTAATTGCTAAGAGAATTTTCTCGCGCACAGAAAGAACCCCCTTCCAAAACATTCAAGGCTCAGAGACCCTCTAACACACCCGACACCTCATCTGCCCCCTTTTCTACCGCAAGAACAAAAACCTCGAATAACTTGAAATTCCGAAAAAAACCTCACCTTATTCACAGGCCGTCCCAAAAATTTATACCACAGGAGAAGCAATCGACAAAACGCTGCTGCGAGTTGCGGCAGTAAGCGAGGAAATACAACGAATAAAGGGACGTAATGCAGGTAGGAGTATCGAAAGAGCAGGGGTTCTAAAAGATCAAGCCAAAAGCAATGAAGGGATTTTGACATTCAGAAAAGAAAGGGAAGAACAAGAAGCCTCCTCAAAAACTTTGGCTCCTCGGGCAGGATTCGAACCTGCAACCCTCCGGTTAACAGCCGGATGCTCCACCGTTGAGCTACCGAGGAGCGGTTCAAGTACAGATTATAAAAACCTCATTCCGTCTCGTCAAGATAGTCTCGAAGCTTTTTACTGCGGCTGGGATGGCGAAGCTTGCGCAGAGCTTTGGCCTCGATCTGGCGAATCCGCTCCCGAGTTACACCGAAGATCTGGCCAACTTCCTCAAGAGTGTGAGGTTTTCCATCCTCAAGACCAAAGCGGAGTTTCAGTACCTTTCTTTCCCGCTCTGTCAGAGTGTTGAGGACATTCTCAAGTTGCTCTTTCAAGAGAGAATACGACGCAGCCTGAGGAGGCGCCATAATGCCGGTGTCCTCAATAAAGTCACCAAGGTGACTATCTTCTTCCTCCCCAATGGGGGTTTCTAAAGACAGGGGCTCTTGAGCTGTTTTAAGAATCTCTCGAACTTTTTCAGGGGTGATGCCCATTCTCCCAGCAATCTCTTCCGGAGTCGGTTCCCGACCCAGTTCCTGCGTCAACTGGCGACTGGTACGAACCAGTTTGTTGATAGTCTCCACCATGTGTACAGGAATGCGGATGGTGCGGGCCTGATCCGCAATGGCTCGGGTGATGGCCTGACGAATCCACCAGGTGGCGTAAGTACTGAATTTGTAGCCCTTACGGTAGTCGAACTTCTCCACGGCACGAATAAGTCCCAAATTCCCTTCCTGGATGAGGTCCAAAAAGAGCATTCCCCGCCCTACGTACCTTTTAGCGATGCTCACCACCAGGCGCAAATTGGCCTCAACGAGTTTCTTCTTCGCTTCTATGTCTCCCTGTTCGATACGCCTGGCCAACTCCACCTCTTCTTCGGGAGTCAAAAGCGGAACCTGGCCAATCTCCTTAAGGTACATTTTTACCGGGTCGTCCACTCCGATGCCCCGGACGTCCTCGATCTGCCAGTCCTCTGCTTCCAGGCTTGGTGTTTCTTCCCGGAGACTTTCTTCATCCGAAACTTCAATCCCAAGCTCCGACAGGGTGTCATAAACATCGTCAAGCTTGTCCACATTAATGGCATCGTCGCCCAGGAGGTCGTCAAGCTCCTTAAAGGTTACATATCCCTTTCGCTTCCCGCTCTCCAAGAGGGAAGTTATGTCTTGAGAGGTCTTCTTTTTCCCGTTCCCGCTCAAGGTTACCCCGCTCCTCTCTCAGGTGGTTCTCCGCAGTTTCTCCCTTTCCTGCAGAAGGGCATGATACTGCCTCCACCCCTCCGAGTCCTCAGAGTGGCGAAGCTCCTCCCGAAGGGCTTTTATCTTCTGCTCTAAAGCCGAAAGCTTCACTTGGCGGACGAGGTCCTCCACCAAATCTTCCCGAGTAGCGCAATCAAGGTCCTCCCTTGAGGCCACTTCGGCGATGAGGGCCTGAATGGCTTCCTCTCCCCTAAAAACGTCCACGAGTTCTGACAGAGAAAAATCCTTCCGTCCTGAAAGGGTCAACATAGCTTGAAATATCCGGCGGTGCTCGGGCTTCACAAAATGTTCTCGGTCAACAACCTCAAAGATCCTCCCCCGCAAGGCCAAATCATCAAAACATGCCCGAAGGAGCATTTTCTCCGCCTTGAGCCACCCCGGTTCAAAAGAAGCACGAGGAAGCGTCTCCTGAGGTACCGTGAAATCTTCTCTCCTCAATATTCGCTCAACCAGAATCTCGTCGACACCAACCCTTTGAGCCAAAGCCCTAATTCGTAGAGCTCGCTCTATCGGTTCCTTTATAGCCTCAAAAAATGGAGCCATGCCTCGTATGACTTTAGCCTTCGATTCCAGAGAATTATAACCACACGTTTTGAGTAATAATTCCAGGAAGTAATCAAAAAATGACGAAGCATGAGCAAGGAGTTGCAAAAACTCTTCCTTTCCCCTCTCCCGCAAAAAACTGTCCGGATCGTGTGGAGAAGGCAGGGTCACAATATCCACCACGAATCCCCGTTCGTACAGCACCATCATCCCCCGGGCAGTAGCCGCCTGTCCTGCCTGATCGGCGTCGTAACAGAGTACCACCCTCTCTGCATATCGCCTGAGAAGGCCCGCCTGTTCCCGGGTGAGAGATGTTCCCATAGAGGCGACACAGTTACGAATCCCCTGTTCAAAGAGTGCCAAGCAATCCATGTATCCTTCGACCAAGAGGGCATAGCCTTCTTTAAGAATGGCCTCCTTACCAACAGAAAGTCCATAGAGATGGTGCCCCTTGGTGAAAAGGGGAGTCTCGGCGGTGTTGAGGTATTTTGGCTCTCCTTCTCCAAGAATCCTCCCGGCAAAGCCCACAACCTTCCCTTGATGGTCACAGAGGGCAAAGGTAATCCTCCCCCTGAGCCTATCAAGAAGCTCTCCCCGTCGTGTGAGGGCACCAATACCGCTTTTAACTATTTCCTGGCCTGAGAACCCCTCCTTCAAAAGTCTTGCTACTATCTCTTTTCCAGGAAAGGGAGAAAAACCCAAAGAAAAAGTCTCTACGGTATCCCGCTGCAGTCCCCGAATCTTGAAGAGGTATTCCCAAGCCCTCCGGCTCTCCTCGGTCTTTCCTTCTTCAAGGCAGGTCCGATAGTAGCAATTCGCTGCTTCAAGAAGCTGTACAAGACGCTCTCTTTCCCGAAAAGCGGGAGACGCCCCCTCAAGGCTTGAGGGTAATTCCACACCACACTTTCGGGCAAGAAAGGCCACCGCCTCGGGAAAGGTGAGGCGCTCCACTCGCATCACAAAAGTGAAAATATTCCCTCCCACCCCACAGCCAAAGCAGTGAAAGAGGCCCTTTTCCGGCGAAACAGTGAAGGACGGGGTTTTCTCTTCGTGAAAGGGACAGAGAGCACGAAAGTTACGACCGGAGGGTCGTAACTCCACATACTCGGAGATGAGCCCCACAATATCAATGCGAGACTTGATCTCCTCAAGGTACTCCTCGGGAATAAACACGTTCTCACCCTCAAGGAGTACCCGGAGAGGCCAAGCCTCTCCGGGTCATTCTCACCGCATGAAGAGAGGAGCAAAAACAAGTGCCACGATCGACATGAGCTTGATGAGGATGTTCAAAGAAGGACCAGCCGTATCCTTGAAAGGATCGCCAACCGTATCGCCCACAACCGCTGCGGCATGAGTGGGTGTTCCCTTTCCGCCCAGGTTCCCTGCCTCAATATACTTTTTCGCGTTGTCCCAAGCCCCACCGGAGTTGGCCATCATAACGGCAAGCATCAAACCACTTATGATGGCTCCAGCCAGAAGCCCACCCAGGGCTTCCTTCCCCAAGATGAGACCAACAACAAGGGGCACCACAACGGCAAGAATTCCTGGAAGGATCATCCGGGAAATAGCCCCCCTCGTACTTATATCCACACAGCGAGCGTAATCCGGGCGAGCTTTCCCTTCCATAAGCCCTTTGATTTCCCGGAATTGCCGCCGTACTTCCTCGACCATCTGAAATGCCGCCCTCCCCACTCCCCTGAGGGCCAAAGAAGAGAAGAGGAAAGGCATCATACCACCTATGAAGAGTCCTACCACCGTGTGTGGGTGAGCAAGATCGATGACTTTAAGTCCTACTGTCTGCCCATAGGCAGTAAAAAGAGCCATGGCGGTCAAGGCCGCAGAACCAATGGCAAAACCTTTCCCGATGGCTGCTGTTGTGTTCCCCAAAGCATCAAGGGAATCCGTAATTTTGCGAACCTCATGTCCCAAGCCAGCCATCTCGGCGATACCCCCGGCGTTGTCCGCTACCGGTCCATAGGCATCAACCGATACCACCATTCCGGTAATGGAGAGCATCCCAAGACCGGCGATGGCCACACCATACATCCCCGCTGCCCAGTAAGCCACAAGGATGGCTCCGCAGATGATGAGAAGAGGCAAAACAGTACTCTCCATACCCAGAGCAAGACCATTAATGATGGTTGTGGCCGCACCGGTTTGAGACGCTTGAGCAAGCTCCCGGGTAGGTTTGAAGTGGCTCGAGGTATAGTACTCTGAAAGAAGACCAATGGCTACCCCGGCCACAAGTCCTGCCACCGTCGCCACAAAAGGACCAACTCCCCCAAAAAGAAGGAGTGAAGCAACAAAGCTGAAAACCACAACAAGGAGAGCACTGGCATACGTTCCACGGTTCAGGGCTGCGGCAAGTCCCTTCTCATCCTTGGCATTCACAAAGAACGTCCCGATAATGGAAGCAATAACTCCAAGGCCGGCCACAAGAAGAGGATAGAGGAGTCCGGCAATGTTCTGGGCCAGGGAAGCCCCAAGAATCATAGCCGCAATGATAGAGCCCACATAAGACTCAAAAAGATCTGCCCCCATTCCAGCGACGTCACCGACATTGTCCCCCACGTTGTCGGCAATGACAGCCGGATTACGAGGGTCATCTTCAGGAATACCCGCTTCAACCTTTCCTACAAGATCTGCTCCTACATCAGCAGCTTTGGTGTAGATACCACCTCCTACGCGGGCAAAGAGGGCCACTGAACTTGCTCCCAGGGCAAAACCGTTGATGATTTGGGCATCCCGGATGATGGCGTAGAGAATTCCAAGACCTAAAAGTCCAAAGCCCGCCACACACATTCCCATGACTGCCCCAGATGAAAAAGCCACCCGGAGGGCAGGATTGGCACCCTGGATAGCTGCCTGAGCTGTGCGAGCATTACTGCGAGTGGCCACCCGCATGCCCACAAACCCAGCCATGATGGAACAAAAGGCTCCCACAACGAAACACCCGGCAGTGATCCAACCCCGGGCAAAACCCAGAACCACAAACATTACTACCACAAAAATCAAAAGGAAACTGTATTCCCGCCTCAGGAAAGCCATGGCGCCTTCCTGAACGGCCCGAGAAATCTCCTGCATCCTTTCGTTCCCAGGACTGTACGAGTCAATACGGCGAATGAGAGTGAGAGCAAAGAGTACGGCGATCAAACCAACAATCGGAGTAAAGTAGATCACTCCTCCCATCGTGTGACACCTCCCTCAATGGATTTTCCATCCCTCTTGCGGCCACGAAGAGGGAATAAAGTACTTCCGATACATGTACAGGGCATAGCGATCCGTCATGCCAGAAATAAAGTCACAAATGACAATTCCCAGATCCTCTCTGCGTCCCTGGGCAGGGGCATATTCTTTCTCAAGGATTTCAGGATGGACGAGAAAGAATTCATAGAGACGCTCCACCAGTCGTTTGGCTTTCTCCCGCTCTTCCCACTGCTCCGGACCAAAGTACACCCGCTCAAAGAGAAAGTTGCGAAGGGTTTCGGTGGCTTCCTTTACCGGTTCACTCATGCGAATTCCGGGACAATCAAAGCTCTCAAGGATAATGTCTCGAACCATGGTGTTGATGCGCTCTCTGTGAGTTTTCCCAAGAAGAGCAATGGCTCTTTGAGGAAGTTCCTCAGGGCGGATGACTCGAGCCCGCAGGGCGTCATCGATATCATGGTTCACATAGGCTACGATGTCTGCCCAACGCACTACCTGTCCCTCCAAAGTGGCAGGAAGATCAAGCGAAAAAGCTGCAAAGTCCATGAGGCGGGTTTTAGAGTGCTTCACAATGCCATCTCTCACCTCAAAGGTGAGGTTCAACCCCTCTCCATCCCGCTCCAAAAAATCCACTACCCGGAGGCTCTGTTCGTTGTGCTTGAACCCCCCAGGATGTACTTCATTCAATGCCTCTTCGCCAGCGTGTCCAAAAGGGGTATGTCCCAAGTCATGCCCAAGACTTATGGCCTCGACCAAATCTTCATTGAGGCGCAGTGCTCGTGCGATAGTTCGGGCAATCTGCGCCACCTCCAGAGTATGCGTGAGACGAGTTCTGTAGTGATCTCCCTCAGGACTCAGAAAGACCTGGCTTTTGTGTTTCAGGCGGCGGAAGGACTTACTGTGGAGAATGCGGTCCCGGTCCCGCTGAAAGCAGGTCCGTAACTCACACTCCTCCTCCGCCTTCGCTCTTCCCCGGCTCTTCGTGCTCAATGTAGCAAAAGGAGAGAGAAGTTCTCTCTCCTTTTCTTCCCAAAAATGTTTAATGCTCTGTATATCCACCATAAACCTCAAGGCAGGCGGGTGGTTCCCGCCTGTTCCTCTCACAGATTGAACTTGGCTTCCTTTTCCACGTCTTCCAGAGCGGCGTGGGCTGCAGCAAGTCGGGCAATAGGCACTCGGAAAGGTGAACAGCTCACATAGTTCAATCCAACCTTGTGGCAGAAGACCACGGATTTCGGTTCCCCACCGTGCTCGCCGCAGATACCGCATTTCAAGTTGGGACGAGTCTTGCGACCTCTCTCCACCCCCATCTGCATGAGCTGCCCCACACCTTCCTGGTCGAGAACCTGGAAAGGATCCTCAGGCAAGATGCCGTTTTCCTCGTAAAAGAAGAGGAACTTACCCTCAGCATCGTCCCGGCTGTACCCGAAGGTCATCTGGGTGAGGTCATTCGTCCCGAAAGAGAAAAACTCGGCATATTCGGCAATCTGGTCAGCCACCAAAGCTGCTCGCGGGACCTCGATCATTGTTCCAAAACTGTAATTGATGGACACACCCTGTTCTTGTATAACCCTTTGAGCCACCTCGTCGAGCTTCTCCTTGAGGAGTTTAATCTCGTTTTTGTGACCCACAAGAGGAATCATGATTTCCGGAATAACTTTGACATCCTCTTTAGTGAGCTCACAGGCTGCCTCAATAATGGCCCGCACCTGCATTTCCACGATCTCGGGATACAGGATACCCAGACGACACCCCCGAAGACCCATCATGGGGTTAGCCTCGTGGAGATTGCGCACAATCTTGAGGAGTTTCTCCTTCTCCTCAAGCTCGGGACCAGTAACACCCTTGGTCCGCAACGTGGTCACCTCCACCAGAAGGTCCTCGAGCTTGGGCAAGAATTCATGAAGTGGTGGATCGATGAGTCGAATGGTAACCGGTTTTCCTTCCATGATACGGAAGATCTCCTTGAAGTCACCTTTCTGCATGGGCTCGATGTGTGCCAGGGCTTCCTTGCGCTCTTCCAAAGTCTGGGCCATGATCATCTTCTGAACCCAGGGGAGACGGTCCGGGGCCATGAACATGTGCTCCGTTCGGCAAAGACCGATACCCTCAGCGCCAAACTCCAGAGCCTTCTTGGCATCCACTGGGGTATCGGCATTGGCTCGTACACCGAGTTTACGGAATTTATCCGCCCAAGAGAGGAGGTGTCTGAACTCTTCAGAGAGCTGTGGTGGAATGGTCCTCACCTGCCCCAGGATAACCTCACCGGTGCTTCCATCAATGGTGATGTAGTCACCCTCTCTAACGGTGACACTATTGACAGTGAATTCCCGTCGGTCAAGGTCGATCTTTATGGCTTCGCATCCAGCCACACAGGGTTTACCCATACCCCGGGCAACAACGGCAGCGTGGCTCGTCATCCCTCCACGGCTGGTTAGAACTCCCTGAGCCGCCACAACCCCATGGATATCATCGGGAGTGGTCTCGGGACGAACCAGAATGACTCTTTCCCCAGCATTGCCGTGTTTCTCTGCCTCATCGGCATCAAAGACCACCTTACCGGAAGCTGCACCGGGCGAAGCAGGCAACCCCTTGGCCAAAACCTTAAGGGGTTGACTGCGGTCGATTTGCGGATGGAGGAGCTGGTTGATCTGATTAGGCTCAACCCTCTTCACTGCCGTCTTTTCATCGATGAGCCCTTCCCGCACCATATCCACAGCAATCTTTATGGCCGCTTGAGCAGTACGCTTGCCGGTACGAGTCTGGAGAAGATAGAGTTTGCCGCGCTCTATGGTGAACTCAAAGTCCTGCATATCTTTATAGTGCTTCTCGAGAATCTCGTAAACCCTTTTGAGTTCTTCAAAGACTTGAGGAAGTTCCTTCTCCATCTCGATAATAGGCTTGGGAGTACGAATGCCGGCTACAACATCCTCTCCCTGAGCATTCAAGAGGTACTCACCGTAGTACTCCTTGACACCAGTCGAGGGATTGCGCGTGAAGCCCACGCCGGTTCCAGAGTCAAAACCCATGTTTCCAAAGACCATCATCTGGACGTTAACTGCTGTTCCCCAGTCTTCGGGGATGTTGTGGATCTTTCGGTAGGTAATGGCCCGCTTGTTGTTCCAGGAGAGAAAGACAGCATTAATGGCCCTACGGAGTTGCTCCCAAGGCTCCTGGGGGAAGTCCTCACCGGTACTCTCTTTGTAGAGCCTCTTGTACTTTTCAATGATTTTCTTCAAAGCCTCAGCATCGAGATCGGTATCGAGTTTCGCACCCACTTCCTCTTTTACTTCATCGAGAATGGCTTCAAATTTGGAGTGGTCAACTCCCATGACCACGTTCCCAAACATCTGGATGAATCGACGATAACAGTCGTAGGCAAAGCGCTCATTCGCAGTGAGGTGAATAAGGCCTTTCATCACTTCATCGTTAAGCCCCAGGTTTAGGATGGTGTCCATCATGCCGGGCATTGATGCTGGAGCTCCGGAGCGAACCGAAACCAAAAGAGGATTGTTGGGGTCGCCGAACTTCTTGCCCGTTTTCTCCTCCAGGGCTTTCAGGTTCTTCTTCACCTCTTCTTCAAGCCCCTCAGGCCAGCTCTGGTCATTTTTATAAAAGTGAGCACACGCTTCAGTAGAGATAGTAAATCCCGGAGGTACAGGAAGACCGATGCGGGTCATTTCCGCAAGGTTGGCTCCCTTCCCTCCTAAAAGCAACTTCATAGAAGCGCTTCCTTCGCCAAAGAAGTACACGTACTTCTTCATGCCTGTTCCTCCCTTTTCTTTTTGATTTGTTCTAAAATCTTTTCCACCACGTCATGGATGGAAAGATGGGTGATATCAATCACCAAACAGTGAAGGCGTTCATAAATTCCGCGAGCAAAATGAAGCTCTTTTTGTACCCTCTCGGGATGCGACTTCTCTTCGAGGCAGTAAAGTCCCAGCGCTTTGATTCGCTCTGCTCGAAGCTCGCTGAGATACTGAGGGTCCATATCGATACCCACAACGAGACTCCTTGTGCTTCCCCCTACCACCTCCTCAAAGTTTACCGGGAGCGGCAAATTCGGGTCGAGCATAACATAGCCGCATTTTATGCCCTTTTCTGCCAGTCGCAGAATACATTCATCCCGATGGGGATACCAGACAGTAAGAAGGATAACGTCGGCTTGATCGAGATTCATGACGCTGAATCCCGTACTCTTTTCCATAGCGTACTCAATGGCTTCGAGGCGATCGGTCATATCCTCTTCCCGTTGAAGGATTCCAGAAATTCCCCGAGGCTTTCGTGAGCTCACTTTTCGCAAAGCTTCCACTACCGGGCCAAGAACATCGAGGGCGATGACGCTTCGATGGGCTGCTTCGGCTCGCAAAATTTGCGCCAGACGTTCGTTCACCACTGTGTACACCACAATATCCTTGTGGATCCGAACCATGTCCATGATGTTGTAGATCTCTTCCTCACTCCGCAAGTGGGTGAATCGCAGGACATTCACTCGGGGGAGCTCAAACTGTAAGAGGGCTGCCCGAACGACCGAAAAAGCCGTTTTCCCAGTTCCATCGGAGATGACAAAGATATTGAAGTCATCACTGGCATAGCTCGTCTCATAATCTTCAAACTCAGACACCCTGCACACCCTCCTCTATCACCACATACGAGAGGTCGGCAAAATCTGTCCAAAGACGTACCACCCTCTGCATAAGCGCCAGGCGATTTGCCCGCAAGGCTTCGTCTTCACACATGACCAAAACCTCGTCAAAGAACCTTCGCAAAAGGGGAAGAAGAGTCCGAAACATCTCCGTCGCCTTTCGATATTCTCCTCGAGAAAGAGCACTCCTAAACTCTCCTTCCATCTCCTCCAAAGCCCGATAGAGGCTCTTCTCAGCCTCGGCAACAAGCAAGGACTCCTCAACCTCTATAGGAGAAAACCCCCGGGAGATATTATACGCCCTCACAAATCCTGTGACCACTTCCTCGAGCACACCCGTCTCTTTTTTGAGGAGCTCGTCGAAAAATTCTATCCTCTCAAAAGCTTCACAAAGATCATCGACCGGTGTGGCAAAAACGGCATTGATCACTGAATAGTGCTTTCCTCCTTCCAGAAGCTGAGAACGCAGCCGCTGGAAGAGGAAACGCCGGACTTCTTCCTCCACATTGGGAATTCTGGAAACAAAGCCCTGTCGCGCAAGAGCAGAGAGATTGACTGCAATCCAGGGAGAAAGAGGACAGTACCATCTCCGGGCAAGAAGGATATCGACAATGCCCTGCCCAAGACGACGCAGACCCAGGGGATCGAAAGATCCGGTAGGAATCCTTCCCAAGGAGAAGCTCGAAACGATGGTATCCATTTTATCGACCAAAGAGAGTATGCTTCCGGAGACCGTTTCGGGGAATCGACCATCTGGGGAAGGAAGGTAGCTCTCTTCAATAGCCAAAGCTACTTCTTCCTCCTCCCCCGCCAGGGAAGCGTACACTCTTCCCATGTAACCTTGGAGCTCTGGAAATTCCCGCACCATTGAAGACACAAGGTCTGCCTTAGAAAGGAAGGCCGCCCTGCGGGCCAAAGCAACCTCTGATTCGCCGAATCTAAGAACTTCTCCGAGGTAGGTTACAAGCTCCATAAGGCGTTCCGTCTTCTCATACATACTCCCTAAGTCTTCCTGGAAAATCACGCCTTTTAAGCTTTTTATCCAATCGGAGAGTTGTACCTTTTTATCCTCCTCAAAGAAAAAGAGGGCATCCTCAAGACGTGCCCGGAGAACCCGCTCATTGCCCCGAACGATCTTTTCCACCCCATCGGTGTGACAGTTCAAAACTACGAAGAAAAAGGGGTGAAGATTACCGCCATCATCGCAGCAGGCAAAGTACCGCTGATGGTGCTTCATGACTGTGATGAGGAGACGAGGGGGAAGAGCAAGATACTTCTCGTCAAATCGACCTGCTATCACTTCCGGATACTCCACAAGGAAACTCACTTCTTCAAGGAGCTCCTCGTCTCGTAACCAGTGGGCACCAATTTTCTGAGCACAGGCATCGAGCTTTTCTATGATGCGGGCACGCCGCTTTCGGGGGTCCACAATAACCTTGCTCCTCTCGAGAACTCCTTCATACTCGGAGGCTTGAGACAAGACTATAGGAGACGGAGCAAGAAAACGGTGCCCAAAGCTCCGGCGAGAAGCTTGCACTTTGGCACAGACAAAGGGAATTTCTTCCTCTCCCAAAAGGGCCACGATCCAGCGAATGGGGCGAACAAAACGAAAATCTCCTTCTCCCCAGAGCATGGAACGGGAAAATTCAAGAGAATGGATAAAGTGCGAGAGCGCCTCCGGGAGAATATCCTTGGTCAATCTTCCCTCTTCAAACTTTCGGCCAAAAATGTACGTTCCCCGTTCTGTTTCTCGCACAAAGAGATTTTCAAGCGGTATATCCTGAGCTCGGGCAAAGGCCAAGACCGGAGGAAGAAAAGAGCCGTCTTCGGCCACACTCACCTTTTTGGCCGGGCCTTTAATCTCATACACCACCGGTTCCTGGCGCAAACCCATTCCGCGGACATACACGGCAATACGCCTTGGAGTACCCAGGACCTCAAATTCCTCGTAAGGAATGCGAAACTTAGAAAGGGCTTGACGGAACTTTTCTTCTACCTCTGAAAAGATCTCCCGAACAAGGCTTGTGGGAAGCTCTTCAACGCCGATTTCAAGAAGAAAGTCCTTTCTATCCACTAAGCGCCGTCACCATCGCTTTCTCGCACCAAGGGAATCCCAAAGCTTCTCTCTGTTTGAGATAGAGCTGCGCACAGCGGTTGGCCAACTGCCTTATCCTTCCCATGTACTGACTCCTCTCAAGAACGCTTATGCCGCCTCGAGCATCAAGAAGGTTAAAGGTATGAGAACACTTGAGAATGTAATCATAAGCAGGAAGAACGAGTCCTCTCTCCAAAAGCCTTCCGGCCTCCTTTTCATAGAGCTCGAAAAGAGCAAAGAGGGTGGAAAGATCACTTGCTTCAAAACTGTAAATAGAGTGCTCTCTTTCCTCTGCCAAGCGGATATCACCATAGGTGAGGTACTCGTTCCACTGGACTTCAAAGACGTTTTCCTTCTCCTGAAGATACATAGCGATGCGCTCAAGACCATAGGTGATCTCTACCGAAATCGGCTTTAAGTCTATCCCACCCGCCTGCTGGAAATAGGTGAACTGGGTGATTTCCATCCCATCAAGCCACACTTCCCAGCCTAAGCCCCAGGCTCCCAGAGTCGGCGATTCCCAGTTATCTTCCACAAAACGGATGTCATGTTCCTTGGGGTCAATACCAAGGGCATAGAGACTCTCAAGGTAGAGATCCTGAATGTTATCAGGGGAAGGTTTTATGATGACCTGAAATTGGTAATGTTCATAGAGGCGGTTAGGATTTTCTCCATAACGACCGTCGGCCGGACGACGAGATGGTTCACAGTAGGCCACTCTCCAAGGTTCAGGACCAAGAACCCGCAAAAACGTTGCCGGGTTCATCGTCCCTGCTCCCACCTCGATATCATAAGGCTGCACAAGAACGCACCCCTGGCCCTGCCAGTACTTACTCAAAACAAGAATGATGTCTTGAAAGAACATACTTACCCTCCAAAACCACATCAGAGGTTAACTATATCAAGGAGAAAATGGTCTGTCAACTTTCCGCATTAGATAATGAAAAATGTCCGTGAAAGATATGCTCCCTCCTGAGGGGAAAACATCACTGGGAGGGAAAAATGCCCAAGGGGTTTGATAATAACTGCCATCGACACCAACCTTTTGAGTCAAGGGACGGTAAGGTAGTAGAGGTGGGGGAAACCTTGGGAGCTTTCAAGAGATGGATCAAAGAGTCCGCAAGACATCCCTATTCCAGTCCGAAAGTACCATCCCGACAAGGACAATTTTGAAGGCGCTCTTTGATCGGTAAGGAGCGAGGGGGAGAAACTGACCCTCCAAGAAAAACGACCATGTCCATGTGGAACAAAAGGGGGGTGATACAGTCAGGAAACCGGTGGGATATTTCCGGAGTCAGCAAGGAAGAGATGATTTGGGGAATGAGATTTACAGAGTTTCTGATCTCCTTGAGAGTGCGTGGAGGTCTCTTTTCAGGTCAAGGAAGCACCAAGAGAAAAGGTAAGAACTCAGCAGGGAAGAATTGAGAAGAAGAGAAGAAGATCAGGTGAGGTGTTAGAGGAACTCTTTTTATCTAACACACACGAGGCAGCTACCGCTTTGGGGGGTAAGGCTCAAGGATTTCTTTCGCCCGTCCTGTGCAATAAGGAGTATTTCATACTTTCCAGGGGTTAAGTACAAGGAGGGCCGAAACTCCAAGGGCTTTCCCAAGCTTTTCCGGAACAGGTCTCTTGTTGATACCTGGGGCATGGAGTTCGCGTGAACGCACTTGTCGCCTCCGGGGAACCGCCCAGGTGTAGCCACCAAGATGCATAAGGTTTTTGAAACGGTAGAAGAAAGCCTTCCCGCAAGCACCGACGAGCATATTTTGTACTCTCCTCTGGAAGGCATCTCTCCTTCATCGACCTACGGAAACTTGGGAAAATCTTCTTCCTTGAAGAACGACAAGCCCTCCAGGAAAGGCTTGGTGTTGACCCTCTTTCCCCAGACTTCGCGTTCCCAAGATTCTTTGCCCTTCTTCGGGGTACGAAACGTCCCAAAGATTTCCTCCTTGACCAAAGAAACATCGCTGGAATCGACAACATTTATGCCAGCGAAATCCTCTTTCGAGCTCGTCTCCATCCCAAACGTCCCATCTCTTCCCTTCTCTCGAAGAGAAAGAACGGCTTTTTGCCAGCATCCTTGAAGTCCTTGAGGAAGCCATTAGGGCAAAGGGAACGACTATCAGGGACTTCGCCGTCCTTCGGGAGGGGAAGGCAACTTTCGAGGTCGCTTCTCCATATACGGAAAAACACAGTGCCCCCACTGTGAAGCCTCTGTTGGGCGGGAGGCCATATCTTCCCGGAGCACGTACTCTTGTCCCAAGTGCCAGCCCCCCACGTGATGCACGAATGGCGGTTTTCCTGTAAACTATAACTATAAAATGTGAAAAAGGGTTGATCGAAATGGCAAGAGTGACCATCAAAGATGTAGCGAAAAAAGCAGGAGTAACGGTAACCACTGTTTCCCGGGTGCTGAACAACAGAGGCTATATAAGCGAGGCCACTAGGGAAAAGGTCTATCGGGCGATGAAAGAACTGAATTACCAGCCCAATGAAATTGCCCGATCCCTCTTGAAGAGGAGAACCCATATCCTTGGAATCATTCTTCCTACTATAGTCCATCCCTTTTTCAGCGAGTTGGCTTTCTCTATCGAGTACTACGCTTACGAACACGGCTACAAAGTCATGCTCTGCAATTCACAGCTCGACCAGAAAAAAGAAAAAGAGTACATTGACATGCTCCGGGGTAACCAGGTCGACGGTATTATTATGGCCAGTCATACCCTGGAGGTTGATGAATACCTAAACCTGAAACTTCCACTTGTGACTTTTGACCGGCAGATATCGAAGGATATCCCCTTTGTCTCTTCCGATAATTACCTTGGGGGTACCCTGGCGACTAATCTCCTCATCGACAAGGGGTGCAGAAAGATTGCCCATATCTGCGGAAACCTCCGCCTCAATATGTTAGCGAACCAGAGGAACAAAGCCTTCGTTGCTACCGCACAGGCGAGAAAAGTCGAGTACGTGACTGTGGAAACGGATATAAATGTCTTCGACATAAGCCAGTACGATAAGCTCGTTTTGAGGCTTTTTAAGGAGCATCCGGACGTTGAGGGGATTTTTGCCGGAAGTGACGTTATCGCTACCAGCGTCATAAAGGTTTGCCGCCAAAGGGGAAAGAAGGTACCTGAAGAGATCAAAGTTGTCGGATACGATGACGTAGGCATAGCCTCTCTTATTACGCCACAACTTACCACCATTCGGCAACCCATTGAAGAGATGGGGAAACTTGCTGTAGAACTCATCCACAAACAAATTAACAAAGAAGGGGTAACCGTAGAGAACGTCCTTCCTGTAACCCTAATTGAAAGAGAAACAACGTAATGCGCTCAGTGTTAAACGATTGGTATATCTGGGGGTAAACTGGTAAGAATCTTACAGAGGAAAAACCTCAAGAGAATATGCTTCTTGTTTGCGCCTCGTCTTCGGATCTTGCAAAGACTTGGTTTCTTTCTGCTCTGTATGTTAAACCTTTGACATAAAGTTGGGCTTATGCTATATTCTGGACCAAAGCACGCCTAAAGGAGGAAGGATCGGCATGAAGACATTGGGACTTCCAGCACTTTTGGGTTTCCTCATGCTTTCCCTGGTCCTCCCACAAATGGCACAGGCAGAGGCACAGCACCGCATGAAGGTCAAAAATGTCGTTGATGCTATTATTCGCCATTCAGTCGGGGATAGAGAACTTTCGGTTAACGACAGGCTCATCGCTGGAAGTTACGACACTGAAGTCACTGGGATAATTGTCACCTTCATGGCTACAGTTGATGTGATTCAAAAAGCTATAGACCTTGGGGCAAATCTCATCATAACCCACGAGCCAACATTCTATACAGGGCAGGATGTAACTGATTGGCTCGAGAACGATCCAGTCTATTTAGAAAAGAAGAAACTCATCGAATCTCACAACATAGCTATTTGGAGATACCACGATTACATGCATTTGGCACAACCCGACGGCATCTATGCCGGACTCTGGAAAGAAATTGGCTGGGAAAAGAACCTGGTGAGTAAAGACAATCCTTGGATCTATGTAATTGAGGAAACAACCCTTGCCGATCTTGCGAGGTTCTTCAAAGAAAAGCTTTCCGTAGGCGTTGTCCGCATTATAGGTAACCCGGAAATGAAAGTATCAAGAGTTGGGATACTGGTCGGTGGTGGAAGCCTTGGTCTTGGTGTAGAGGAAATGCCCATGCAGGTCATGCAGGAACGCAACCTGGATGTCATGGTATGCGGGGAAATCTACGAGTGGACCCTTCCGGCATATGTCAACGATGCCACCATGCTTGGACTGAACAAGGGGATAATCATTCTTGGACACGAACGTACCGAGGAATGGGGAATGAAACATATGGTAGATTGGCTCAAACCCCTTGTGGAAGATATTCCGGTCACTTTCGTCAGTGCAGAAGAGCCCTTCTTTTACCTCACTGACACAGGAATAATTGGATGGAGGTAAAAGCGTTTTGTCCACGGGTTGGATTTTTGGCCTTGCGCTTTTGGGAAGCCTACTGTTTCTCGCACCTCGCAGAGCCACTGCTCTCGAGCATATAAGAAAAACCCCAGTGGCTTCCTCTCTATCCAAAGCGGTAGTTGAAGTTGCTGAGGGGAAACTTTTAGGGTTTGTCGACCGGGGAATTTATACTTTCCGTGGTATACCTTATGCCCGGGCACGACGCTTCATGATGCCTCAAGAGGTTGAGCCCTGGGGTAGTATTCGTGACGCCACACGATATGGTGAGATATGCTACCAGAGTCCTATACGGAACAGGGTAGCCATAGATGAATTCTTTAACCCTCACATTTACCTTGAACAGAGTGAGGACTGCCAGTTCCTCAACATCTGGACACCAGGAATTACCGATGGAAAAAAGCGCCCAGTCATGGTGTACCTCCATGGTGGCGCCTTTAGCGCTGGGTCGTCTCTTTCGCCACTCACCGATGGCCGCAATCTCAGTGAAAAGGGAGACATTGTTGTTGTCTCCTTAAATCACCGCCTCAATGTTTTGGGCTTTCTTGACCTCTCCGCTTACGGCGAAGCATATAAATACTCGGGAAACGTAGGGATAGCCGATATTGTCGCTGCCCTCTTGTGGATACAGAAAAACATTGAGCAATTCGGGGTGATCCCGGAAACGTTACTCTTTTTGGAAACTCCGGCGGGGGCGCAAAAATCCTCACCCTGATGGCAACCCCTGCAGCACGGGGATTGTTCCACAAGGTCATCATCCAGAGCGGTGTTGCCTTCGGCTTTGGTATGACCCTAAACGAAAAAGAAGCAAGTCAGCGTGTAGCAGAGTTAACTCTTAAGAACCTTAACCTAACTCCAAAAGAGGTCGACAAACTTGAAGCAATACCCTATCCTACCCTCCTTGAGGCTGCAAGGAAGGCTGCTAAAAAGACCTCTCAGGAACTAAATATAAGGTACATGTGGGGGCCTGTTCTTGATGGGGAGTACATCCCCACCCACCCAGTCGGGGAACAATTTACCCCTCAGGCCCGGGACATTCCTATGATCATAGGAACTGTGCTCAACGAATTCAACACCATCATTACTCACAATGCTATAGACCTCCTTCTCCTCGGCAACAAGAATACCTGGACCATGGAAAAGATTATGGACAAACTCACCGAAAGGTGTGGTCACAGAGCACAAGCTTTTCTCGATGCTTTCGTGAAAGCATATCCAAAGAAAAAGCCTGCCGACGCCTACTTTGTCGATACGATTTTCCGCCCTGCCACCCTGGAAACAGCACGAAAAAAAGCAGAGCAGAAGGGTGCTCCCGTATATACGTACGTATTTACCTACGAAGCTCCAGTCATGGACGGGGTCGGCATGGCCTGGCACTGTGCAGAACTCCCGTATGTCTTTGACAACACTGAGCTTGTTCCCACTGCAACAGGTGGAGGAATAGAAGCAAAGGTTATGGCTCATAGCATGAGCCTTGCGTGGATCCACTTTGCGTACACCGGCAATCCAAATCATGAGTGGATTCCCGAATGGCCTCCCTTTACGCCCGAAGAGGGAGCAACGATGATCATAGATACCCTCTGGGAAGTACGGTACCACCATGATAGAGAGCTTATGGATCTTGCCATAGAACTTGGGCTAACTGAACTGCCGGATTTCGACCTCTGAATACATGAACGCAAGGGTGATGGCCAGCTATGCCATTTCCAAGAAAGATTATGCTCATTACCTACGCAGATAGCATGGGGGAAAACCTTAAGGAGTTGAGGTACCTCCTGAAAACCCACTTTCAAGGAGCAATCGGTGGTCTCCACATTTTGCCATTTTTTCCCTCATCTGCTGATCGAGGATTCGCCCCGATCACCTATGAAAAGGTCAACAAACGTTTCGGAACATGGGAAGACATCGAGAAACTTGAAAAAGATTACTACCTGATGTTCGACTTCACAATCAACCACATTTCCCGTCAATCAGTTTTTTTCCAGGATTTTCTAACCCGAAAGGATAAATCTCCTTACGCTGAAATGTTCATACGGTACAGAGATATCTGGCCCCAGGGAGAGCCTCCGAAAGAGGAGCTTAACATGATCTACAAACGAAAACCTCGACCACCATATGTGACCGTTCAATTCGCCGATGGTACCACGGAGAAGATCTGGCGTACTTTCAGCGATGAGCAAATTGATTTAAACGTCACCTCCAGAGCAACCCGAAAGTTCATCAAGGAAACCCTTGAATATCTTGCTCAGAAAGGCGCTTCCCTCATTAGGCTTGATGCTTTTGCATATACCATCAAAAAACGGGGGACAAACTGCTTCTTTGTGGAACCAGAAATATGGGAACTCCTTGATTTCTGCCAGGAAGTTTTGACACCTTACGGAGTAGAAATCCTTCCGGAAGTCCATGAACACTATTCTTTCCAGCTTAAACTTGCAGAACACGGGTATTGGGTGTATGACTTTGCCCTGCCAATGCTTGTTCTCCATGCGCTCTACAGCGGGTCAAAACAGAGGCTCCTCCACTGGTTGCGTATCTGCCCAAGAAAGCAATTCACAACCCTTGACACCCACGACGGCATTGGAGTTGTAGATGTTAAGGACCTTCTTACCGATGAAGAAATCGAAAGAACGAAAGAGTACCTCTATTCCCGGGGAGCGAACGTGAAGAGAATCTATAGCACAACAGCATACCATAACTTAGATATTTACCAGATCAACTGCGCATACTACTCCGCTCTTGGGAACAACGACGATGCATATCTTTTGGCACGAGCCATACAGTTCTTCGCGCCCGGGATCCCTCAAGTATATTATGTTGGGCTGCTTGCAGGAGAGAACGATGTAGAGCTTGTGAAGAGAACCAAACAGGGAAGAGACATCAACCGTCACTACTACACCGTAGAGGAGGTAGAAAAAAACCTCAAGCGGCCTGCGGTGCAGAAGCTCCTACAACTCATGCAGTTTCGCAATATCTGTCCAGCCTTCGATGGGGATTGCATTATCGAGGAAACAGACGCTGAACATCTTCTCGTCCTCCATTGGGTGAAAAATGGATACAAGGCTACGTTGAGAGCTAATCTGAAAACGTTTGATTTCACTATAACCTATAGCGATCCCCTAAAAGGCAGGGAAGAAAAGTTATTTTGAAGTCTGTATGCCAAACGGTTGACATACAGAAAGGGGGGAATTAAGATGAGGAAATTTCTACAAAAGGAGGAGGAGGATAAGGATGAGAAAAGGGTTGTTCTCTCTACTTTTGGTGTTTGCGTTTTCGATAGTAGTATCTGCGGTCGCCTGCGCTCAAGCTAACATCACGTTTCTCAATTCCAAGGGAGAAATTCAGGCACAGCTTGAGGAAATCGCCGCTCTCTACAGCGAGATAACACCCAACGTAGAATTAGAGATCATACCCTGCCCAGTAGGCCAATCGCCCTTCGAGAAGGTCGTCTCCATGTACGCCTCAGGAAACGCCCCAACTATCGCCATGGTGGATGCTGGTGACGTCAAAAAATTCCAAGATAAAGCCCTCAACCTTACCGGTGAAAAATGGGTGCCAGATGCTATCCCAGGGAGTCTGGACATGGCTACACTCGAAGACGGAACAGTAGCCGGTTTTCCTTTTGCCGTTGAGGGGTATGGCCTCATTTACAACAAAAAGGTCCTGGACAAAGCGCTGGGTAAAAGCTTTGATCCTTCTTCCACAAGAACCAGAAAGGACTTGGAAGCCCTCTTTAAGCAACTCAAAACAGCCGGTGTTGCACCTCTTGTCATATCTCCTCTTGACTGGTCCTTGGGTGCCCACTTCTTTGCCATAGCCTACGCTGCCCAATCGCCAGATCCTAAAAAGGTCAGCGAATTCCTGCAGGATCTTCGGGCTGGCAAAATGGATCTCACTAAAAATAGTGCCGTGAACGGGATTCTTGACACCTTCGACCTCATGAGAGAATACAACATTGACAAAGACGACCCACTTTCTGGAACGTATGACCGAGGCTCATACCTTCTGGGCAGCGGAGAAGTTGCCATGTGGTTTATGGGTAACTGGGCCTGGCCACAGCTCGGTGAACTCGATCCTGAAGGGGAGTATGGCTTTCTACCGGTCCCCATAAGCGATAACCCCGATGATTATGGTAACTCTCAGATCCCTGTGGGTGCCACAAAATTCCTGATTCTTGACAAGGAGCAGAAAAGGCAGCTAAAGACTTCCTGAACTGGCTGGTATATGATGCAAAGGGCCAGGACATGCTCGTCAACAGACTCAGCATTATCCCTGCCTTCAAGAACATTACCCTTGAGCCAAAAGATCCCCTCGCGAAGTCCGTCTTGCAGTACGTCAGAGAAGGAAAGATTCTCCAATTTGTGCTTGATCTCCCAGCTGACCACTGGCGCATGGTTGGGTCCTTCATGCAGAAGTACCTGGGCAATGCAGCAAGCAGAGAAGAACTCCTCAAGGAAATCGAGAATTATTGGAAGAACATAAAGTAGCTGTCCTTTAGACAACTTAAGGGGTGCTGGTGTTTCCAGCACCCCTTTTCAAGTCCGGGGCACAAAGGATGGTCTCTGAGAAAACACCTCTTGGGAAGGTTGGAATGTACCTCCTTTTTGCTGGACCAGCAACATTTGTGTTTTTCACAGTTGTCATCCTCCCTTTTCTTTTCGGAATCTACCTGACACTCACGAACTGGGATGGTCTCTCAGCCCATTACGTTTTCGTGGGTTTAAAGAACTATCGGATGATTTTCGGGGACAAAGCCTTCTGGGCGTCGTTCAGCCTGACTCTCAAGTACGTCCTGTACACCGTTGTTCTTACAAATATCATCGCCTTTACCCTTGCATATCTTCTCACAAGTGGAATCAGGGGGCAGAATTTCCTGCGTGCTGGATTTTTTGTTCCTAACCTTATAGGAGGAATTGTCCTCGGCCTAATCTGGCGCTTTGTTTTTTCGAACGTCTTCGTCTACCTTGGCAAAAGATTTGGCTGGGAACTTCTTATTCGCTCTTGGTTAGCCCATCCAGACAAAGCCTTCTGGGCACTGGTCATCGTAAGTGTTTGGCAATCATCGGGATACATGATGGTCATCTACATTGCTGGCCTCATGGGGATTCCTAAAGACCTCATTGAGGCAGCCACAATTGAGGGAGCCAACAGCCTCCAGAGGCTCAGGCACGTAATTTTCCCCCTTTTAATGCCCTTCACCACCGTCTGCATTTTCCTTTCTCTGCAAAGAGGCTTCATTGTTTACGACCTGAACAAGGCTTTGACTGAAGGGGGTCCCTATAAGAGTACGGAACTTGTAGCCATGCATGTTTATGAAAAGGCGTTTCTTGCACAACAATACGAAATTGGCCAATCAGAAGCGTTCTTCCTTTTTGCCATGATTGTAGGCGTTACTCTGGCACAAGTGTACCTTGGCAAGAGGTTAGAGGTTGAACAGTAATGTTCCAGAGACAAAAATCAGGTTACACAGAGCTTTTTGAGACTGTACGGCTTTCGCTCTTGTATTTTCTGCTCTTTCTCTATCTTGTTCCTTTCTTTCTTGTCTTCATCAATGCTTTCAAGGATAGAAGCCGAATCATAGCCAATCCCGTCCGTATTCCATCAACCTGGAGCTTCGCCAACTTTGCCGAAGCTTTCCGGAAGATGAACTATCCCTTCGCTTTCTGGAATTCTCTCGTCATCACCGTTTTGAGCACAGCTCTTATCGTCTTTTTCTCTGCAATGACTGCCTATATCTTCGCAAGGATTCAGTGGAAATTCAACAAGTTCATGTTCTTCCTTATGGTTGCCTCTATGCTCATACCCTTTCAGGCTATAATGATTCCTCTGGTCAAAATATACGGATCCATGGGGCTTCTCAATAACAGATGGACTCTTATTTACATGTACCTCGGCTTTGGGTGCTCCTTTGCGGTTTTTCTCTACCATGGTGCTATCAAAAGTATTCCCCTTGAGCTTGAAGAGGCAGCCATGATCGACGGGTGTTCGAGGTTACAGGCTTTCTTTAAAATCGTTTTTCCCCTCCTCAAGCCCACAACCACAACAGTGGCCATCCTCGATGTGCTATGGATTTGGAATGACTTCCTTTTGCCATCCCTTGTCCTCATATCCCCGAAAAATAGAACACTTCCTCTGTCCACATACTATTTCTATGGCACGTATACTTCAGACTACGGGCTCCTTCTGGCATCACTTATCCTGAGCATCACCCCAGTGATTGTCTTCTACCTTTTCATGCAAAAACACATTATCAAGGGGATACTCCAGGGTTCTATCAAGTAGGCTCGAACCCCTCTTGAAGTAGTGTACTCCCTTTTGTGTAAAAGGGAGAACACCAAGAGAAAAACACCCCCTGATATTTAAAACGGAGAGGCAAAGGCTCAAAACACCAACGACCCATTGGGAGGAGAAAGAGCAAAAGAATCGCTTCTATAAGAGGCCCTGAAACCTTGGTGGGAAAATCAAAGACCTCCCAATCCCCAGAACCAGGAATGAGCTCGTTTTGGCCCTGTACAAGAGGAGGGCATTCCACGAAAGAGTCTGTCAACACTCTGGAGCCATTTGAGAAGATAGCACACCTTGCCCTGGGAGTCGACAAAGAAGGGTATTAGGAAATCCTGGGTTTTTGGGGAGGGAGGGGGAGAGGGCTGAGAATTGGAGAGAGATTCTCTTTGCACTCCAAGAAGGTGGCCCTTATAACCTCTCCTTGTGGTTGGTGATGGATGGAAGTAAAAAGAGAAAGCAAGGCCAAAGAGTTTCCCCCAATCCTAAAGTAAAGGAGAAGCCCTTCTTCCTTGTCGGTAGAGAAGGGAACAAGAAGTGTGCCAGGAGAATACTCCCTCATTGCTCTCTTGAGGGAGGACTCTTGAGCTTCAGGGGGAAACAGTACAGCAAAAGAGAAGGGTTGACATGTAGACACAAGATTGTTGACGCAACCCATCAGCAGAAAAGTTACAAGCTCCAAAAAGACAGGTTTTTTCTCGGCTTCCTATACCCCACAAGAATCCTCTCAAGCCGTACACTACCATCACGGGTTCTCTGGGTGACCCAGTGGAATAGAGCTCAAACAATCCAGAGGTTGAAGTATCACCAATCGTATCAGGGTTCACGAAGTGCCGATCCATCATTTCGCCCCTCTTGTTTTTATTTCACCAGGATTTGCGGGGGTGAAACGAAAAACCCTCAATATGCGTACAGTTTTCCATACGGTCGAGTTGTTCGGGGGAAAACCTTTACAAACTCATAACGATTCAGAAGGGGGAGAGTAAGACCAAGGTCACGAGCAAATTCCTGAAGGTAACACAGGATTTTTTGGAATTCTCCTTCTTCGGGAAGATCCATGTCGACTCCAGGACCAACCTGTGCAGGCACCACCTTGCCTCGGATAAAGATTGTTCCCCCGTGTATCCCTGAAGCAAGAAAGTTCCCAACTGGTGACCTTCCCGGAGCAGTAGAAAGACCAAGGACTACGATAAGTCCCCCAGCCATGTATTCCCCGAGGAAATCTCCACTTTCACCACCAATGACAATAACTGGATACTCATCTTCATATGACTTCATGTGAATGCCTACCCGGTATCCAACATTTCCCTGAACCCAGATTTTTCCGCCTCGCATAGAGAGACCAAGAATATCTCGCGCATCTCCCCGGATGATAATTTTCCCAGCATTCATCGTATTTCCTACGCCATCCTGAGCGTTTCCTATAACCTCAAGAGTGGGACCATTAAGGAACATTCCCAAGTCATCACCAGGAATTCCTTGAATTCGAATGCATCCCTCTCCAGAGAGAGCTCGCCCCAGATACCTCTGGCCACAAACGCCCTCGAGGATAATGTGCCGGCATCCTGCCTCCCACCATCCTTGTACAAGAGCGTTGATCTCCCGATAGTGCTTTCCCCGGCAATACAGCGTTTTCACACTTCAACACCGGCCTCAAGAATCATGTGTTTTCGATACTCCGAAGGTAAGACAATAAGACCAAAATCTTCGTCAAGTAATTTCTCCTGGAAAGTGAAAACAGGAATCTGTTCCCGGATAAGATGCACAAGAATTCCTGCTCGCTCGATGTTCCCAACGAGAATGAATCCTGCAAGCCGCTCTCTGGCAAAGATACACTTCCGGTACTGGCCTTTTTCCTCACGTACAAGAACCGTAAAGTCCCCTCCTGGAGGATTCACAATGCCACAGGAAGCAAGAGCAAGGTTATCAACCTCAACGACGTTCATAGGAAGACTTCCAGGATACATGACACGCACACCAGCCATATTCTTTCCTGCCACCTTTCCCTGACGTACAGCCTCAGGCCATATGGCGACGACCGCACGCTCACCAGTAATAAGGTGCCGAGTTTCAGTTACGTCTCCTGCAGCAAAAATCCCGCTGCAGGAGGTTTCTTGATACTCGTCAACGATGACACCACGCCCAAGGAGAAGTCCCGAATCGCGAAGCCAGTCGATACAGGGACGTACACCAATCGCTACGACAACGACATCGGCTTCCACAAAGACACCACTTCTGAGTTCTGCCCCAATAACACGTCCATCCCGTCCAGCAAAAGCCTGGACCGTATCACCAGTAATAACCCGGACACCGTGGTCCTCAAGAGCCCTCTCAAGGTACTTTGAGCCAGCACTATCAAGCATTGTCTGGAGAAGACGCGGTGCAAGCTCAACCAGAGTCACCCGAAGGCCAAGGTCAAGGAAAGCCTCGCAGGTTTTTAATCCGATAAACCCTCCACCTACAATGAGCACATTTCTCACTGGAATCTTATTAAGATACTCTTTTATAGCATCCCCATCTCTTTTTCGCGTTAACGTGAAAACACCTTCAAGCTCTATCCCGGCGACAGGAGGAACTACAGGAACACTCCCTGTGGCAATAAGTGCTTTCTCAAAAGCCACTTTGTCTCCAGAACTGAGCTCCACGATCTTTGCTCTTGCGTTGAGATGTATAGCTCTTGAGCTCCAAAGAACTTCCACGCCCTGGGTACGAATAATTTCCCCCCAATACGTGGCCTCAGAAACACGCTCCCCAACAAGGTAGGTAATAAGCGGACGGGAATAGGGTCCTTGTTCCTCGCTCACTGCAAGGATCATACCTTGTGGATCGTGCCGGCGAATGCTCTGTGCCGCCCACCATCCAGCTACCGAAAAACCAACAAGAAGATATTGTACTTCTTTCACTTTTCCTCTACTCATAGGTAAGCGCCTCATTTGGACAATGAGCTACGCAGACTGGCATATCCTCCCCACCACAAAGGTCGCACTTACTGATAACTTTTCTTTCCTGAAACTCTCGCTGGATAACACCGAAGGGACAGCTCAAAACGCACATCCAACACCCGACGCATCTATCCTGATCGCAGAGCACAGCCTGCATTACCTCATCCCTGTACAAGGCTCCAGTTATGCAGTTCTCAACGCATGGAGCTTTGTCACAGTGACGGCACTGCAAGGCAAAGGAAATGTAACCCTCTTCTTCAACTCGCACCCTGGGAAGAGGACGCGGATCTTCGCGCTGGAAGGTCTTAAGAAGCGTGCCACTTTTGGAGTGGCGCACAATACACACGATCTCGCATAGACGACACCCTATACAAAATTCTTCGTGAATACGTATCCTCCCTGGCATTCTCACCACCCCTCTCCTGCCGGCTTAACTCCAAGGATTTGCATTTCTTCTGTGGTCAGTCCAACAGCGCGAAGGTGCTCCCGGTTGCCTCGCAAACTCTCAATAGCATTAATACCCATTCCTCCAAGGATTTCTTTGATCTCAAAGGCCCAGGCTCGAAGAAGGTTGAGAAGCCTCCTTTTACCAACATTGGGGTTTAGGCGCTTTGTAAGGTACGGATCCTGAGTCGCAATACCCCAATTGCACTTTCCGGTGTAGCACTTCTGGCAAAGGTGGCACCCCAAAGCTACAAGAGCTGCCGTACCAATGTACACTGCATCTGCTCCCAGAGCAACAGCCTTTATGACATCAGCACTTGAGCGGATACCACCGGCAACAATAACCGAAGCCTTATGCCGGATACCCTCTCGCCGTAAACGCTCGTCCGCCTGAGCAAGAGCAAGCTCTACAGGGATACCTACATTATCCCGAATGACCTGAGGAGCTGCACCTGTTCCACCACGGATACCATCAATGACCACGGCATCCGCCCCAGCACGGACACATCCTGAGACTATAGCAGCCACATTATGCACTGCAGCAATTTTGACAAACACCGGCTTTTTATAATCCGTTGCTTCCTTGAGAGCAAAGACCAGACGCTCTAAATCTTCGATGGAGTAAATGTCATGGTGGGGAGCTGGAGAAATGGCATCGCTTCCAATGGGAATACGACGGGTGCGAGAAATCTCCAGGGTAACCTTTTCTCCCGGAAGGTGCCCCCCAATGCCCGGTTTTGCCCCTTGACCAATCTTGATCTCAATTGCTGCAGCAACCTCGAGATATTCCGGGTGAACACCGAATCTCCCTGAAGCTACCTGCACGACAATATTCTTCCCGAGGGGGTAAAAATCGGGATGCAGTCCTCCCTCACCACTGTTGCAGAAAGTCCCTGCTGCACGAGCAGCTTCAACAAGAGAGCGGAAAGCGTTGTAACTGATAGAGCCGTAAGACATAGCGGAAAAAAGCACAGGAATCTGAATTTCAAGCTGTGGAGCAAGAGCTGTTCGAAGGACAGGAAAATCCTCGCCCCAATCTATATCAAGACATGTTTCCTTCCTTCCCAAGAATGTTCGCAACTCAATAGGTTCTCGGAGGGGATCAATGGAAGGATTCGTAACCTGGCTTGCATTGAGCACGAGATGATCCCAGTAAATCCGATACGGGAGATCACATCCCATCCCAGTCAAAAGCACACCACCTGTCTCAGCCTGTTTATACAGATTCCGAATATGGGCAATGGTCCAATTCGCATTAGCTCGAAAACCAGGTTCACGACGGACGACGTCAATGGCCTGAGTGGGACAGAGTGTCACACACCGCTGGCAACCTACACAATTTGCTTCGTCACTGAGAATGAGGTTATCTTCGCCATCAAAAACATGAGCATCATTGGCGCACTGGCGTACGCACACCAGACAACAGATGCATCGGCTTTTATCCCGTATGATTTTAAACTCCGGAAACAGCAAGCTCTTGGCCATGAGCCACCTTCTCCCCCACTCGACCAACAACAACTTCTCCCGCCCGAAGGGCCATAATCCTGTCAGGGTCTGGTTCCACCGCCCGAATAGCTGATTCTTCACTGGAAAGGTACAACGTTTCCCTCTTCCATGCTGCCACCATCGGGCGAAGCTTAATTCTATCCACCATTCCAAACATTCCTCCAGGAAAACCAACAATGATGCTGAAAGGCCCGTTCAGAAGCGCCCCACCATAGGTTATGCGTAACGCCCGAAAAAGCATTCGCCGAGGTTCTTCAAGGACATCAATGTGCTCCCAGAACGGACTGGCAAAAACTGCGCCAAGCCATTCAACAGGAACACGGTGTTTGCGGACAAGAAGATCAACGAGATACACAATAACTTCCGTATCTGTCTGAAGTGTGCAGTGGTATCCAAAATTCTCAAGATACCTTCGGTTGATACCATATGAAGAAATTTCTCCGTTGTGGACAACCGCGAAAGAGAGAAGCCCGAAGGGATGAGCACCACCCCACCACCCTGGAGTGTTTGTGGGAAAGCGCCCATGGGCAATCCAGCAGTACCCCTCGTACTCCTCAAGGCAAAACGACTCTCCGATATCTTCTGGGTACCCGACTCCCTTGAAGATTCCCATGTTCTTACCGCTGGAGATGATGTACACCCCAGAAAAACGGGTATTCACATCCATTACGGTGCGAACGACTTCCTCTTCCTCGTTTTCCCAGGTTCCTCGTGGTCGCACAAAATACCGAACAAAGAGAGGGTGGGCAGGAATGGCTCTGGTCTTCCTTGTAGGTAGCACTTCCTTCTTCTCTAGAACAAATCGTCTCTTTATGTACTCTTCAAGCTCAGCACAACGGTACGGATCGTCGTAAAGAACGTGAAAGGCATACAGCTCGGCAAAATCAGGGTAAATGCCGTAACCCGCAAACCCTCCTCCAAGGCCGTTGGATCGTTCGTGCATAACCGCAATAGCCCGTATGATTGTTTCTCCCGAAATACGACGACCGTCCTGATTAAGGAGGCCAAAAACAGCGCATCCTGAGGGAATCCGCCATGCCCTTTCCATGAACATCCCCCTCAAAGAATGGGTAAATACCGCTCAATCTCATACGGATGGACAACTGTACGGTATGCATCCCATTCAGTTATTTTGCTCTCGATGAGATAGGTGAAAACGTGCTCTCCAAGGATTTCCCGAAGGAGCTTGCTTTCAAGAGCAAGATCAATCGCCTCTTTTAAGCTTCCAGGGAGAGACTCAATACCAAGGGCTTTTCGCTCCTCAGGAGTCATATGATACACATCTCGCTCTACAGGCTCAGGAAGCTCGTAATCCCCTTCAACACCAGCCATGCCAGCAGCAAGCATGACCGAAAAGGCAAGATATGGGTTACAGGCTGGATCAGGATTTCGTACCTCAATGCGAGTGGCTTTTTCCTTCCCGGGCTTGTACATGGGAACCCGAACAAGAGCTGAGCGGTTTCGCCGAGCCCAACATATGTAAACTGGTGCCTCATATCCTGGAACAAGACGCTTGTAGGAATTCACCCACTGGTTTGTAACAAGAGCAATTTCTCGAGCATGGCGCAGAATTCCTGCGATGAACCTCTTAGCTATGTCAGAAAGGAAATACGGATCATGAGCATCAAAAAAGGCATTTATGTCGCCACGAAAGAGAGACTGATGCGTATGCATTCCAGATCCATTGATCCCTGCAATAGGCTTGGGCATAAATGTAGCGTACACCCCATGTTTCTGGGCGATTTCTTTTACTACGATCCGGTACGTCATAACGTTGTCTGCCATGGTCAGTGCATCAGCATAGCGAAGATCGATTTCATGCTGAGAAAAAGCAACCTCGTGGTGGCTGTATTCAACCCGTATACCCATTTCTTCGAGGGTACGGATGGTATCCCGCCGAAGATCCGATGCCGCATCAAGAGTCGTCAGGTCAAAGTATCCCCCTGCATCGAGAGGGATAGGCTCTTTGTCGCTCCTGAAATAGAAGAATTCGAGCTCTGGACCGACATAATACGTGTACCCCTTTTGAGCAAGCTTCTCAAGGTTTTTTCTCAGAACATATCTTGGATCCCCTTCAAAAGGTGTTCCGTCGGGATTGAGGATGTCGCAAAACATCCGCCCTACTTTTTCCTCTCCAGACCGCCAGGGAAGAAGCTGAAACGTTCTTGGATCAGGGAGGGCAACCATATCACTTTCGTCAATACGAGCAAATCCCTTAACAGATGATCCATCAAAACCCATCCCTTCGTAAAGAGCGGTCTCAAGCTCTTCGAAGGGGATAGCAAAACTTTTGAGACTTCC
>CAYRSB010000019.1:7133-42616 GCA_964426875.1 uncultured Atribacterota bacterium | reverse complement strand
ATTATTTGACCCATCCAACCCGTGGGAAAACTCCTCCTTTTCCAGGAGAAAATCGGTAACATGCTCTCCAAGCAAAGGTGTCCTGACAATTTTGAGGGCTCTGCCCCCTTTTCGCACAGCCTCGGACTTTTGAGTCTCCTGCGAGGGGAAGGAGGGATAAGCAGCTTTTTTCCTGGTGCGAGAGGCGGGAGTTGAACCCGCATGGGCTTTCGCCCACTGGATCCTAAGTCCAGCGCGTCTGCCGTTCCGCCACTCTCGCCGACGCTAGCGATTATAATGATTATAATCCCGAGGGGGGGCCTTGACAAGAGAGGAAAAAAGTGTATACTAAGAATTACCACAGGTTTTGGGAAACTGGAAGTTGGGGAAACCGGCAGAGGAGGTATTCCTCAGGCTGCTGGGATCTTGCAGCGGAAGGTTTGCTGAAGCCTGTGGTGTGTGCCACGGGTCCCGATGAATTTCGAGGTCCTAATGAGCTGAGGGGGCTTCCCTGATGCTCCTACGGGGGTTGTTGAGCTCCAACCTCTGAAGAAAAAATTAGGACACAGGGGTTCGTTGGGGTCCGTGGTTTTTTGGTATTCAGTACCACCGGGAGAGAAGGAACCGGTTCCCTATTTCCACCCGGCGAAGGCCTGCTTCCTTCGAGAGCCTCAGCGCCTCCTCGGCGTGACGGACAGAGGTTGAGGGAAGGTTATCAAAGAAAAAGTTGGGAGCGAATCCCAAAAGGGAGTAAGGGATGTTGGGGTTCCCTCGAGCGATGAATTGCGCGATTTGTCCCACCTCCTCTTCGGTGACATACCCGGGGACAAGGGGAGTGCTCGCCACAAGGGTGACCTTTTCGTACCTCTTGCTCTCCTCTGCCAGCCGGGCGAAATTCTCAAGGGTCCTCCGGTTGGAGACCCCAGTGAGGGCAAGGTGTACCCGCTCATCGAGGGCCTTGAGGTCGATTTTTACGATTCCTCCACTCTCACAGGACAGCTCGTACATCCTTTGAAGGATTTCAGGGTTGGCGGCCCCATTGGTCTCCCAACAGATACGAATTTTTCCCCTGGCCTTCTGGGAGAAGCTGATGGCGTGAGCCACCTGGGGAGTGGGATCCCCTCCGAAAAAGCACACACAGGCCACCCGGGGATGGAGAGCTTCAAGGAGTTCTGCCACAGAAACGAGGGGCTTGTGCTTCTCGACAAGGTCGTGGAAGTGCCAATTCTGACAGAAAAGACAGTTAAAAGAGCACCCGGCGTAGAAGACGGCAAGATTTTTATACCCGAAGTGCTTTCTTTCCGGACACACGAAACTCGCCACGCAGTTTGTGGGGAGGTCGTCATAGTACCACTCTAAAAGTCCCCGAGAACCCGTCCCGGCGAAGCGTTCCCCCCTTTCCACAAGTCCACAAAAACTCTTCTCTCCCCCACCGCACTCATGGATGCAGAGACGGCAAAGCGGCATTCCCGAGGGAGCAGGATAGGGAAGATGGAAGACCTCCCGGGCTCTGCGATGGGCTTCTTCGATGAGAGGAAGGGCTCTTGAAAAATCAGCCATGATACACTCCCGACAGAGACCCAGAAAATCAGCCACAAGAAAAGACCGTTTTCCACAGAGACGGCACTGCGCTTCCCGGGGTTCCTCCATGGCCCACTTCCACCGTTTCCAAAAGTTCTCCACCCTGAAAAAGTACTCCTTCAGGACACTGTCTCCTCACTCACAACCTGGAAGAACACAACGTACCCCACAAAAGACAAGGTCGAGCCGGAAATCCGGCTAAAGTCTCTCAAGCTCAATCTTCCCCTCCACTCCAAGAACATCTTCGAAAATGACGACCACCCCCTCCAAGGAGGATATCTTTCGGGCAAACTGCAGAACAGATTCCACGTCACCTTTCTCTTTCACCCTGTTGGCCAGACTCGTTGCCCAAGCATCAGCCAGAGCAGAGGACTTTGCCACCACCACCACTGCATCGGCCCGCCCAAAGCTCAAGGAAGGACCGACTTTCCCTGAAGAAGTCGCTATCCCAAAGGTCCCCCCCCGAAGGCGAATTCCAACCTTGAAGCTGAAGGGAGAATCCTCACCGGCATAAATGGCCACAACCCGCTCTCTCTGAGAGACCACAAGGAGATCTCCTCCATTCTCGATGATGAGCTCAGAACTCTCCGGGATGAGTTCCTCGGCCACAGCCTCGTTAATCGCCCCGGCCACCGCTGCCATGGGCCCCACTCCGGCCTCCCAAGAAACCCCGGCCATGAGCCGGCATATCGGAGGGGCAAAGGGGGGCAGAGAAATGGGAACAAGCGATTCAACAAAGCGGGGATCGTAGCGGATGTAGGCCTCAAGATTCTTCCGCTCCCGGAGAAGGCGATGCTTTGCCCTTTCTCTGAGGTCCTTCTCGGCAAAAATAAGGAGGTCACTCTCCTTTATCTTCACCGAGAAGGAAACAAGGTCCTGGGCCTGCGTATAGTTGCGGTACCACCGCTCAACGTACCTTTCCATTCAAAGCAGTGCCTCCATGGCGTGCGTGGGACAGGCCAAGACACAGAGCTCACAGGCGATGCACTTTGCCGGGTCGTACTTCACAAGGTAGGAAGGACGCTCTATAAAAAGGGCTCCCGTCGGACAGAGCCCCACACAGGTACCACAGTGGTAGCACCGCTCCTCCACCATCCTGATGTCCTGGCTCAACGACTCCACAACCACACCCTTTTCCCCCAGAAACTTCAGCCCCCTTTCCTGCTTTTCCCTGTCCCCGATAAGCTCCATAACCATGATGCCCTCCCGGTGAGGGGAAATGGAGGCCCGGAGAATGTTAAACTGTAGCCCGAACTGCAGGGCAAGCTCACACACGATGGGACGATCGGCCACTTCCTGGGGAAAACGGAGAACAACCTTTCTCGTTCCGTTCATGTTCTCTACCTCCCGACAAGGGCACTGTTTTCAACCGGCCGTTCCACAAGGTTTTTGAAACGCACACCCGACTCCACTCCTGGAAGTTGTGCCACCGGCCGGGTCAATGTGAATTCTCCTTTTTGAATCCACCGCTTAAGGGTGAGAGCAACCTCCCGGGCTTTGCTATAACTCGACATGGGCGAGGTGGGGATTTCCTTGTCCCCGATTCTGATTTTTCCACTTCTAAGCTCGGCATAACTCACATACCCCAGAATTTCCCCGGTCCCATGGGGGTAAGCATGACTGTAGTCCACAACCGGCGCAAGGATTTCCCCGTCGCTCACTGAACAGTAGTAAAGGGTCTCCTCATCAAGAATGGGAATCGGCACCCCAAGACCAAGGGCCAGAGAGCATCCGTAGCCCCGAATACTCACTCCCCACAACCAATGAGGACTCATGTTCTTGAGGTCCCCAATGACAGCGAGGGTCCCTGCCCCACCTCTGGGGACTCCCCTTTCGGTGCGCTCCACACCTGGATTGTGCTGTGTGCCCTGCCACGCCACGTACCCTACTCCCCCACCAAGGAAAATCTTCGTCCCTATACCGATTACCCGGTAGTAGGGGTCGTTGAGGAGAGGCGAGAGCTGCCCGGCAGAGGAATACCCGGCGTTCCCCATACGGGGAAGAAGAACCCCAAGGTAGGTGTAGATGGTCTTATCCGAGAGGTTCACTGCTACGTTGTAGTTCTGGTACGCATTGCGGGGATTGAAAAGATAAGCCTCGTTGAGATCCCGGAGATTGATCCATGTCACGAGTTTCTTCCGGGGATAGCAATCTGTCCCATAGGCATAGGCCTCAAGGAGAACGTCCTTCCCAGCCACGAGGTCCTGAATGACATGCCCGCCTCCGTAGCGGAACTCCCCAGGATGGACCTTGTTGAGGGGATCGTCCTTTGCTGGCTGAGTGGCCCCAATGTAGAGGTCCACCGCTGCAAGGCCAGCATAGGCCAAAACGCCGTTGAGATAGGCCTCGTGAATCTTCATCCGGGGCTTGGTGTGGCCGATATTCAAAAATGCTCCCGAAGAGCACATGATGCCAAAGGTCCCGGTCGTCACCACATCCACTTCTTTTGCCACTCTCTCCACGCCCTTCTCTTTTACCAGCTCGATGACTTCTTCAGCAGTCACCACCACGACCTGGCCCTTCTTGATTTTTTCGTTAATCTCTTCGTATGTGCGGAGCTTTTCGCCCATGGAAAACACCCCCTTTACCTCAATAAAAAACCCCTCGTCCGAAGGGACGAGGGGTTGTACTCGTGGTACCACCCTTCTTCGCTGCTCCAAAAGGAACAGTCTCGTTACCGGTACACAGTATACCGTGGCCCTGTAACGGGAGCCACCCGTTGATGACTACTCTCCTTCGCCACCACGACTCTGAGGCCATGTTCATCGGGTTGGAGATACCAGGCTTTCACCTTCCCTGGCTCTCTCTAATCTCCCTCCCGACTACTCATCCCCTTCATCGTCTTGGACTGGGGGTATTATACCGTGACGATAGGAATTGTCAAGAATAGAGACAAAACTCCCTAAAAAACCACTACCATTCCTGGGGAAGAAAATCTCGCTCCGCTTCAAACATTTCGTCTGCCATTTTTTTGATCTCATCAAGAGAGAGAACCGCCGAGGTAAGAGGATCGTAGTAAAGGGCGTAGTACACGTAGTCTCTCTCTTTCTCCAATATCCCCCGCACCGCCATTTCCTGGCTCTGCACCACCATGCGATTCAAAGCAGCAAGCTGAAGAGGCAAATCCCCCACAAAGGCAGGCCGGATTTGGCCTTTCTCTGCAAAGCAGGGGACTTCCGCTATACAGTTTGGCGGGAGGTTGGTGATAAGACCCTCATTGGGGAGGTTGATGTTTGCCCGGAAGACCTCTCCTTCCTCGAGAGCCCGGATGATTTTTATCCCGTACTCCTCACTCTCTGACAAGGGAAGAGGTTTCTTGCCGCTGGCGATGGCCTCAAGCTCCTCCTCGTACTTCTCCCGGTCCGTTCCGTAGAGCTTCAAAATAAAGCCCGTTTCTCCGTTCCAGCTTCCCCCGGGTGTGAACCGCTCCAAAAGATCCTTACGCTTGCGGAACCAGGGGTTGTACTCCGAGTTGTGTCCACTGCTCTCGGTGACGTAGTACCCCAGGTGCTTGAACATCTCGATACGGGTGGTATCCTTGACCCAGACTTCTGGGTCGTCTACTCTTTCTCGAAGCAGAGGATAGAGGTCTTTCCCCCGATGGCGAAGCTCCAAAAACCAGGCCTGATGATTGATTCCTGCCACCCAGTACTCCACTTCTTCGAAGGGAACACCGAGAAAGAAAGCTAATTGCCTGGCAGTGTTCTGCACACTGTGGCAAAGACCGTAAAACCTCAGGGGCAGGGTCTCCTTCACTACCCAACAGAGGATTGACATGGGATTCGTGTAGTTGAATACAAAGGCCTCGGGACAGAGTTCCCCAATGTCCTGGCAGATATCGAGGATAACCGGGGCCGTCCTCAGGGCCCGGAAAACTCCCCCGGGACCGATGGTGTCCCCAATGCATTGGTCGACTCCATACTTGAGGGGAATCTCTATGTCCTTCCGGATAACCTCAATCCCTCCCACGAGGATGGAGATGAAAACGTAGTCAGAACCCGGAAGGGCTTCTCTGCGTTCTAAGGTAGAAAATATCAGTTCCTCTCTGAGATTTCTCTCTCGGAAGATTCGACGGGCAATCCGGTCAATGTACTCCAGGCGTTTGGGGTCAATGTCCACAAGGGCAACCTCAAGTTCCTCTCCGGGAAAGAGAGATACCAGGTCTACAAGCAACCTTTGAGTAAAGACAAGACTCCCCGCACCGATAAAGGTGACTTTCATGGCACACCTCCTTGCCAAATTTTTCAAAGAACGCGAGAACTGAGGTACTCGTTTTGCAATGAAGCTGCTCTTACAACTGCAACGCTCAAGGTGAATCCACCCTTTGCAGCAACAAGCATTTCATGGGTATGGTCTCAAACAAATTGCGAAAGCCACTCTCTTTGGAGAGCAAACATTTCGTCAACCATCTGCCTTATTTCATCGAGATCTAAAACAGCCGCAGTCAGGGGATCCATCATGATCGCATGGTACACAGCCTCTCTGTCACCCGTAAGAGCACCAATCACGGCAAGCTCCTGAACGTTGATGTTTGTTCTGTTGAGCGCCGCAAGCTGAGGAGGTAGATCTCCTACATAAATAGGTTGAACACCATTTTTATCCACAAGACAGGGTACCTCAACGCAGCAACCGTAAGGAAGGTTCGTGATGAGTCCCTTATTCTCCACGTTTCCATTGATGATGCTTGGGTTGTTTGTTTCCATAGAGTGAATGATGGTTGCACAATATTCCTCGCTTCTCTTCGGATCGATGTATTCAGCCTCGGCCATCTCCCTGAGGTCCTCGAGGAGGGTTTTGGCGGCGTCTAAACAACAATGAAGGTACATCCCATCATAGTGTTCCTTGTGCCAGGAGTGCGTCCTGTGGATTTTGTTGATCCAACTGTCACTTCTCCTAAAGTAGGGTACGTATTCCGACATGTGAAAGCTCGATTCCGTTACGAAGTACCCAAAATGTTTCAAGATCTCGAACCTTGTAACGTCCTGGGTATAAATTTCCGGATTGGTGGCTCTCTCCCGAATCAGAGGGTACAGGTCCCTTCCATCTGTCTCAAATTTCAGAAACCATGCCATATGGTTGATTCCAGCGCAAAGATAGGAAACTGCTTTAAGAGGTACATCGACGATGCTGGCCAGAAACTCGGCTGTCCCCTGAACGCTATGGCATAGTCCGACATTTCTAATGCTTGTCGCTTTGTTGAGCGCCCAGCAGTTCATGGCCATGGGATTCACGTAGTTGAGAAGGAGGGCGCCAGGACAGAGCTCTTCCATGTCCTTGGCAATGTCAAGGAGCACCGGAATGGTCCGCAAGGCTCGAAACACTCCTCCAGGGCCAATGGTATCCCCCACTGCCTGTCTTACCCCATACTTGAGAGGAATGTAGATATCATATTCATAGGGTTTCAGTCCTCCAACCTGGATCGTTAAGATTACATAGTCAGCATTTCTGAGGGCCTCCCTCCTGTCCAGTGTTGCCTCTAACCTTGCAGGGTATCTCTCCTGAGAGATAAGTTTTTGCAATGCCTTTCTCATGTATTCAAGCCGCACGGCATCGATATCCATCAGGGTAATCGTCGCACTACTGAGCTCTGGATATGACAGAATGTCTCGAACGAGATTCCTGGTAAAAACACCACTTCCCGCTCCAATGATGGTGATCTTAGGCATGGTTCTCACTCTCCGCCAAGCTTTTATGCCTTCAAGAACATGGTTCTCCAATCGCCTTCGGGAAAACTCCTCAGCTGTACAACCAGCACCGAACTCGATGTCCGGTCTCCACCTCTATTAGGGGAGGATCTTCCATGCAGGTATTCTGGAAATGGGGGCATCGCGATGCAAACAGACACCCCTCGATTTTAGCATAGGGGTCCGGAATTTCACCCTTAATAATTTCAAGCCTCGTCTTGCCCCCTCCCCGCATGGTTAAATAGGGTATGGATTTCAACAACGCCTGAGTATAGGGGTGCAAAGGGTCGTCGAACAGGTCACATACTTCAGCGTATTCCATAATTCTTCCCAAATACATGACTCCCACATGGTCGGCGACTTCTGCAACCACTCCTAAATTATGGGTGATGATAATGACTGCCATGCCCATTCTCTGTTGCAGGTCCTTAAGGAGCTCCAGTACCTGGGCTTGCACTGTTACATCCAGAGCAGTTGTAGGCTCATCCGCTATAAGCAATCTCGGATTACAAGCTAAGGCCATTGCTATCATGGCACGTTGCCGCATACCTCCACTCAACTGGTGGGGATAGTCGTCTATCCTCTTTTCCGGCCCGGGGATGCCCACCTGCTCCAGCATACGAATTGCAAGCGCTCTGGCATCCTTTCGCGTCATTCTCTGATGGGTGATGATGTTTTCGATGATTTGTTCCCCAATAGTGTACACGGGATTAAGAGACACCATGGGTTCCTGAAAAATCATAGAGATATGTTTCCCTCTTATCTCTCGCATAGTGCTTCCCTTAGGTGGAAGTCTGGTTAGATCAACGCAGTCTCCATTCTCTCGATAGTAGAGTATCCTTCCCTGAACTATCTTTCCCGGAGGAGGGACTAACCGCATCACTGAGAGTGCCAAGACCGTTTTGCCGCATCCCGTCTCGCCTATAATACCCAAAATTTTCCCCTCCTGTATCTCCAGATGAACTCCATCTACCGCTCTCACAATACCATCATCAGTATAAAAATAGGTGCAGAGATCCTCGATTCGTATCAGTATGTCCTCCCTCCTTTCAATCACCTTCCTCTACCCCTTTGAGATGCAACTGCTCTGCAAAGTGGCAGGCAACATAGTGATGGGCGCCGATGTCCCTCAGCGCTGGTTCTTCCTTGCTGCAGAGTTCATCAGCATATCGACACCTGGGATGGAATTTACATCCAGGAGGTGAATAGAGAGGACTGGGAACGTCTCCCCCCAACAATATGCGCTTCAGCTTTCTTCGAGGGTTTACCTTAGGAACTGCAGACAGAAGAGCTTCAGTGTAGGGATGCTTGGGCGTAACGTATATTGTCGTCACATCGCCTAATTCTACAAGCTTTCCTAAATACATCACGGCAACCCGATCGCTCACGTGTTGAACGACACTCAAATCATGTGAAATAAAGAGGTATGTGAGATGAAGCTCCTTTTGCAAATCTTTAAGAAGGTTCAGCACTTGCGCCTGAACGGAGACATCCAAGGCAGAAACGGGCTCATCAGCTATGATGAGCCTCGGATTGGAAGCCAAAGCTCGCGCAATCCCTATCCTCTGTCTCTGCCCACCGCTAAACTCATAAGGATATCTCCTCATATGTTGTGCTTTCAACCCTACAACCTCAAGGAGCATTTTCACCTTCTCTTCCAAGTCCCTACCCTTGGCCATACCATGAATCTTCAAAGGCTCTCCCACAATCTCCATCACCGTCAATCTTGGATCGAGAGAGGAATAGGGATCCTGAAATATCATTCTCATCTCTCTTCTCAATTCCTTAAGTGCTTTTGGATCCAGCTTCGTCAATTCCACCTTCTCACCACTGTTTCTTCTAAACCAAATCCTGCCTCCAGTAGGCTCTATTAATCTTAGAATGCACCTTCCCAGGGTGGTTTTGCCACAGCCACTTTCTCCCACCAACCCTAAGGTCTCTCCCTCCTTGATGAAGAGGCTAACCCCGTCAACAGCCTTGACATACCCAATAGTTCCTCGTAAAAAGCCCCTTACCATCGGGAAGTATTTCTTGAGATCCTCGACCTCAAGGATTAGATCGTTCCTCTGCATACCTTCCTCCAGACCTACGATCTTTTGACCGAATACGGGTCAGCCGCATCCCGCAATCCATCTCCCAAAAAATTAAAACCAAGAACTGCAAGGACTATAAAAATACAGGGCGTCATAACCCATGGATACAGACCGATAATCTCGATCCTTTGAGCCCCCTGCATAAGGACACCCCAGCTCACCATCGGTGGCTGAATGCCCAAACCTAAAAAACTCAATACGCTTTCCATCAGGATGAGTTCAGGAATACTTATAGTGAGCACTACGATCACGTGGCTGAGACAATTAGGCAAAAGGTGCCGGAAGATAATCCTCAAACTCGATCCACCCATCTCTTTTATGGCCACGATAAAGTCTTGTTCCCGAAGGGACAAAATCTTTCCCCTTATTTCCCGGGCCAAAGTAGGCCAATTCAAGAGAGAAAATATGAATACCATACTTATGAAGACTTGAAGAGAGGTCCATGTTCTGGGAACTGCGGCACTTAAGGCCATCCAAAGAGGTAGCTGGGGAAACGATTGGAGGACCTCTATGGTCCGCTGCACAAGCATGTCTACCATGCCACCGTAGTAGCCGGACGTTGTCCCCAGCATCGAACCGAGGAGAACGGTTACCGTTGCCCCGAAAAGAGCCACAGCAAGGGAGATCCTTCCTCCCAGGAGAATCCTTCCCAGCAAATCCCTCCCGTATCGGTCCGTCCCCAGAAGATGCACCGAGCCCTCATCTACCCCAAAGAAATGGAGATTAAGGCGTAAACCAAAGAGCTTATATTCCCATCCCCTGACGAAAAACCTTATATAGAGGATCTTGCTTGTATCCTCCACATAAATTCTACTGTACGTTACTGGGTCTACATCCAATCTGAGGCTGTATACAAAAGGCCTCCAGTGGACCTTGCCCTGAGCGTCAATGAAACGAATCCTCTGAGGAGGTTGATAAGTCCTATCGGGGTTGTATTCCAGATAATCATGAGGAGAAAAGAAGGGGGCAAAGAGAGATAAAATGGCCAAAACGAGGATAATTGTTCCTCCCAATAATCCCATCCTGCTCTTTTTAAACTTTCTCCAAACTAGCTGAAGGTAACTTTTTCCCCGCTCTACTTCCACAACGTTTACCGCTACTTGTGTCTCCTTGCCTTTCCTACTCATATCGTATCCTTGGGTCTATCCAGGCTAATATGACATCTGCCAATAGGTTGCCAATCACGAGAACTACTGCCACCAAAAGGAGAAAAGAACCAGCCAAGTACATGTCCTGGGCAACAAGGGCGTTGTAAAACATTGGTCCGGCTGTAGGTATGTTTAAGACCGTGCTGGCTACGATCTCCCCCTGGATCATAAAGGGAAGAACCATGCCTTGGTACATAATAATCGGGTGCAGCGCATTCACCACCGCATGTTTATATATGACTTCCCTCTCCTTCAGCCCCTTGGAACGTGCAGTAAGAACGTAGGGGAGATTGAGGATGTCAAGAAGGTTTGCACGCATCACCCGCATGTTTCTGGCCGTACCGGCAAAGCCTACGATCACCACCGGAATCCAGATATGACGAAGCAAATCCAGGACCTTACCCCAACTCCAAGGAGCAAACATGTATTGCTGGGAAAATAACCCCCCCGGCTCTACCCCAACCTTCACTGCCAGTATGTACATCGCAATAAGCGCCAGAAAGAAACTCGGGATGGAAAGGCCCACAAAAGCAAAAAAGGTAGCCACATTATCACCGATACCGTACTGATGAGTCGCTGAGTAAATGCCTATGAGTATCCCTACAAGACTCGACACAAGGTGGCACAGAGAAGCTATAAGAAGGGTCCAACCTAATCTCTCCCATATCACTTCTGCGACTGGCTTTCGGTACTGGAACGAGAAACCAAAATCACCCTTGGTTACTATGTTCTTCACCCAGACGAAGTATTGAACATAAAGCGGTTTGTCAAGACCATAGACGCGTCTTAGCTGTTCGGCAACCTTCGCTGCTTCTTCCTCCGTCAACCCACCCAGGGACTGCATTTGGGCCTGTAACGCCGACATGTAATCTCCAGGAGGAAGCTGGATCACTACAAAGACGATGACACTGATCGCCCAAAGTACTGGTACACTCATCAAAACTCTTCGAAGGATATACTGTTTCACAAACGTTCCCCCTATCCATCAAAGAGGGAAGGGGTGCTACCCCTTCCCTCTTTCTCCCACAGCGGTGGCTGGCACTTGTCTTTTACTTCTTTTCGTACTTGACAATGACTCCAGGCAGAAATTCTTTGAGTTGTTCCTCCTTTGGTACCCATACTTGCTCCTGCATCACGTTCAAATGGAACCACTGATGTAGTCTCGCCGGTACCCCTATGGGGATGTTTCTGAAGCGCTTCGTGATCGCTGTGTTGTAGATTCCTTCTATGATGCCTACAGTATAGAGGTTTTCGGTCCACAGTCTCTGGAGCTCGCTGAAGAGTTTTTGTCTGCCCTCACGGGTCCTCTCATATTTCAAAGCCTCTACTATCTCCATCATCCTTCCTTCAAAAGGCAGAAGGTCTCTCTTGTCACCGGGACCCGCCCTGTGCCAGTTAGGAGTCGAGGGGGTAACCGGAGCGAGGCTGGCAAGGACGGTATACGGAGAAGACAGAAAATCTTGCCTCGTCATATTGAGCTCAAACTCACCCGCTATATCCAGCGCCTGTCCCACGGTTGCCTTGACGATCTTCGGTGCCAACCGGATTCCCACCTTTTCTAACATCGGGACGAGAGCCTCAACAATGTCGATGCAGGCAGTTTGATCTTCGTGCACCTTTACCGCTACAATAAGGTTTTCTCCCTGTAGTGGACCGGAAGTCCAGTTGAGGATGCCATCTCCATCGGTATCCTTAAATCCAAGCCCTGCAAGAAGCTCTTTGGACTTCTCAGGATCGTAAGGATACGATACTACCGCTTCAGGATCATAGTAGTCTGCTCCGGAAGGGAAACCACTCGGCAAGGGCCTCAACATTGGGCCCGGGACAAGCATCTTCGCTATTGCTTCTCTGTCGATGGCGTGGGAAAGTGCTTTCCTAAAGTCAAGATTTCTAAAGAGCTTTCTCAGCTCCAGGTCTTTCTCGTCTTTTACTCCCTGATAGAGAGACAGGTTCGTCTCTAAAGCAAACGTCAGTGTCCAGGCGCCAGGAATAACCTTAAAGGTTGCGCCAGGCAGCCTCGCTTGCTCGTTGACGAAAGTAAAGAACCCAGGAGTCTCAAGGTGCGTCTGATCACAGGTGCCGGCGATCAAGTCTAAGTCTCTCTGTAAGCCTGCTCTGGCCTTCTTGAAGTAGAACTCGCCAATATACGGGAGCTGCTTTCCAGTTTCGTCGACCTTCCAGTAGTAGGGATTCCGCTTCATAATCAGGGCTTCATCCTCTTTGAAGTACACAGGAACCCACGCACCCAAGACTACTGGAGGAAGCTTATCTGGGGGCAAAGCGTTGATAAAACTTTCATAGGTTGCATCCGGGTTGTACTTAGGATGATACGGTTTCAGCACATGGGCAGGTGCCACCGAAAAGTTGAGATAACCCATGTACCAAAGCAAGTACACTGGGAAAGCCTTGGCAAAGTGCCACCTTATAGTATAATCGTCGACCTTTTCAAGCTTTGCAACCTCTCCACCTACCGTCCACGTACCTGCACCTTGCCAGCTTGGGACGTTGGGATCCAAGATGCAGTCGTAGTACGTAAAGAGAACGTCATCAGCAGTGAATGGATGGCCATCAGACCACTTCGCGCCTTCAATGAGGTACATCGTGAGCGTTTTGCCGTCTTCGGACCATTCCCAGTGGGTTGCAAGATTCGGACCGGGCTCGCCCGACTTCAGTCTCCATGCCATCCCAGTGTGGACAAGGCCTTCCTGCATACTCTCCTCAATCCCAAACCAACCGCCCACTACTCCTGCAGCCCAGTTCCACCCGGCCGTCGGGACGGCAGATACCGTCCTCCAAACATCTCCATAGACTCCTGGGCCGTCAGTCATGCCGCTACTCATAATAACAGCGGGCTTCTTGGGGAGCCGTTCTTCCACTGGGGGAAGCTCTCCTCTTTTCACTGCTTCAGCCAATTCAGGGGCCTCGCTGTAGCTTGGCAGTTCTTTGTACTGGATTATTTCCCAGACCTCAAACTTTGGTACCTCCTGGGCGACAGAGAAAGCAGCAATCACAAGAAGCACTGCCACAACAACAACTATTCCTATCACACCATGCCTTTTCATTCTTTACCCTCCTTTCCGTTCTTCTCAGAAAAAGAACTCCCTTCCACAACTCCTACCTTCCACTGCCCAAGCCAAAATATTGTCCCTTTTCCACCACCTCCCTCACTTCCTATAGGCTCTAAAACTCTCACCAAGCATCTCTTCCCCATCGTTTACTATTCCCAGCTTGCCAACGGATTCTCGCACTACAAGTCTCTCCTCCAGTACCACCTGGCGAGAAGACAAAACGGCTTGTCCGTCAATCCTCTCGAAAAGCAACAACGCGGCCATTCTACCGGCCTCGTAAGTGGGAATAGAGAGGCTTGTGAGAGGGGGATGTAGCATTTCAGCAATGATGTCGTCAACAGCCACAAGCGAGAGAGCCCCCGGTACTTCCACACCTTCTTCTCGGGCTGCCTTCAGGGCTCCAATTCCCAACTGCTCACTAAAGGCAAAGAGGGCACTCGCCCCAATCTTCCTACCAAAAAACATCTTAGCAGCGAGATATCCATTCTTCTGAGAGTAATCATTAGCCTCCAAAACGAGTTCAGGATCTATCACCAGGCCCATTTCCTCAAAAGCCCTCTTACACCCTGCAAATCGTCTTTTGCTGATTCCACTCCCCCGCACCCTCAGAAAAGCGATTTTGGTATGTCCGAGATCAAGGAGATACTTGGTAGCCTTATAGCAACCTCCCTCGGCATCACCAGTCACCACATCTAAGGCTGGTACTCGGGTGGAACCATAGCAATTCACCACAGGAATCCCGCTTTTTATGGCCATCCCCACCATTTCCTCGAGTGCCTGGTTAAAGGGCGTGGAGTAAATAATCCCGTCCACCCGGTTGCGGATAAACATTTTCAAGAAGCGCTCCGTTTTTGTGGTATCGTTATCATTATTACAGATAACCACACTGTACCCCTGTTCAAAGGCAACATCTTGAATCCCTCGGGCAATGCCGGCATAGAAAGGGTTTGTGATGTCCGGCAAAAGGTACCCTATGGTGAGGGTACGGCGGGTACGAAGACTTTTAGCAACAAGATTATGGTTATAGTTGAGCTTTCTCGCTGCCTCGAGAACTTTTCGGCGTGCCTCGTTGCTCACATACCCATAGTTCCCTAAGGCCCTACTCGCTGTGGCTACGGAAACTCTCGCTTCCTTGGCAACGTCTTTAATGGTTACGGTTCTCTTCTCCATAAAATCTCCCTTCTAAAGTATGATAACGTTCTCAGAAATTTTTGTCAAGACCCTTGTATAGGTTCTGTGGTTACAATTTTGAAATGTCACGCTTAATACTACTTTGAGATGTCACATATTGAGTAGACTCCCCTAAGGAATCTTTGTCCTTTGAGGAAGAGAGGAGATGGAGAGATACCCTATTATGGAGGTCAAGATGAAGGGATACGCTGTGCTCCAGAGTGTCTTCGGCTCAAGAAACGGTTTGTAGCTCAGGCACTGGAAGGGTTGCTCAGGAAATCTTTCCCTCACCCTCCCTACATCCGGATATCCCAGGAATTGGAGGAAGAGATCATGAGGTTACGGACACATCTTTACTTTGACTCCAACATCCTCCATTTCCAGGAGAAGCCCCTGGAAAGCCATGGCATTATGCTAAGCCATGAGACCCTAAGGAGGGTTCTCATGAGGAATGGACTCCATACTCCCAAGGCCAAGAGAAAGTTATACTGGAGACGCAGGAGGATACCCAAGGCAGGGCTTCTGGTACAGATAGATTCTTCAAGAAGAGAAAGAGTGGTAGCTTATTGCCATGATCGATGATGCTGACAGATACGTCTCTACTGCGTTCTATCCTGAGGAATCAAAAAGGGCCAACAGGGAAGTGCTCAAGGCCTACATCGGGTAAAGAGGTCTCTTTATGGCCCTGTACACCGACAGAGCCTCGCACTTTATCACCACCTGTCGCGGTGGTCTTCACCGTGAGGTGGATGTAGAGAAGGAAGAACACCGATTGAGATGGCCCTCCAAGAGCTTCGTATTGCCCATGTTACTGCAAACACCCCTCAAGCCAAGGGGAGAATTGAGCAGTTCTTCCAGGACAGGCTCATTAAGGAGACACGGCTCAGGGGAATAACCGACTCCAAACCAGCGAATTGATCCCTTGAGGAAGAATTCCTTCCCTGGTACAACCGCCACTATACCCTCCCGGTAGTGAGCGCCTACCAGGAGCTTCCCAAGGGCACAGACCTTGAGCTGTTTTCTCCATCAAGCATACACGGAAAGTCAAAAAAGACAATACCATAAGTTACCAGGGGACGATCTACCAGCTTTTCCCTGCCTATGGAGTCGAAAGCTATGGTGGGAGGTAGATAGAGGTCTGCAAGACCCTGGATGGTAAGGTCCATCTCTTCTCCAGGGAAAACCGATCCCCTATGGAGTTTTGGAGAAAGAGGTGTACAGAAAGTTGCGAGAGGAGACGTTGAGCATGAGGACAAAGGTCCAGGGGGAAAACCAAAGAGGAGGCATGTTCCACCTTAGGACCATCCATGGAGGAGATCGTGGAAGAAGGGGAATGTGACATTTCAACGAGGGATAAAGTATGACTTAACTCTAGGGGTAACACTCCCTGTATAGGTTCACATCATGCGGGACACTCACAAGGTCCAGCACTTCTCAGGTACTCCCAGGGACTCCTGTACCCCAGACCCCAGTGTGATCTTCCCCTATTGCATACCTCCTCTGTCCATCTTTAGAGGTGGAACCTCATGATCTCAAGGTCAATGTCCTCCTCATGATACTCCCAGAATTTCTCCCGGAAGGTCCGGTTGAGTCTTTCCACTACCCCACAGATTTAGGAGACCTGGAAGGGAGGACAAAGAGTCTCAGGCCTTACTCCCTGAAGAACCTGCAAACTCTCCAGAGAATTCACTCCCTCCATCAACCTGAAGGCTCTCCCAGGAAAGGAGTTCTCCTTGAGGAATTCCTCCAGGAACCTCCGGGCCAAGTTCGCTGTAGCCTAGGTAGGCAAAGAGGCCAAGGCCCATTTGCAATACACTCAAGCTCTTCCCCGTACTTTTCCTGATCCACGCCATAGAGCTTCAAAACGAACCCTGTTTCCCCATTCCATCTCCCACCAGGGGTAAATCGCCACACGGGATCCGACCTTTTTCGAAACCACGGATCATACTCAGAATATACTCAGAATTATGACCACTCGATTCGGTCACATAATACCCGAGGTGTTTGTGAACATTTCCATCCTTGTCGTGTCTATTTTCCATAGTTCTGGATTCTCTACCCTCTCTCGCAAGAGCGGATACACGTATTTCCCGTTCAGGTGGAGTTCCAGAAACCAGGCCTGATGGTTGATCCCCGCAACCCAGTAATCAATATCTGCAGGCACAGGCTTATAGAAGAACCTGTGCTCTTCATCCTTATACTGTAGCGTGTCCTCAAACACACCGATATACTCTGCAAGAGTCCAAGCCGTTCCCTGAATACTTTGGCAAAGGTCTACATTCTGCACACGAGTGGCTTTACTTATTGTCCAGCAGAACATGGCCATAGGATTCGTGTAGTTAATGAGCAAAGCATCGGGACAGAGTTCTTCTATATCACGGCAGATTTCGAGAAGTACGGGAATTGTGCGTAAAGCTCGAAAGACACCTCCAGGTCCAAGCCCATCCCCCACTGTTTGATCAATTCCGTATTTGCGAGGGATTTCAACATCCAGACGATACACATCAAGTCCACCTACTTGAATCATGTTGATAAGTGTATTTAGTACCTTTGAGAGCTTCTCTCCTGTTTTTCGTAGCTTCAATCGCTATGGATAGGTCCTCTTGCTCTTTCAACTTCTCAGGAAGCTTTGGTTATAAGCTCAAGCCACTCTTCATCAATGTCCACAAGGGTTAAGGTACTTTCTCAGAGAGCAGGAAAAGTGATGATATCAGTAATAAGCTTCTGCGCAAAAACAACACTACCTGCGCCAATAATGACAATTTTGGGCGCTCCAGAAACTCCCTTTCTCTTACAGAGCTAAAAGAAACTATCCCCTTCCACATCTTTACCCGAAAGTACACAAGCCACTATGTCCAGCGTTTCTTGCCAGCGATCGCGAGGCAGATCTTCACTCACACACAGCATAAAGCGCTTTCTATCCACGTGCTGTATAAGCTCTTCAAGATATTCCTCAATAAACTTCCTCGTTTGAAAGCAGAGCCAAGCTGGCAAGTTAGCAATAATAGCCTTGTCGGGCCATATTTTCTGAGCTTCTTCGATAGATAGATTTCCCCCTGTGCCGGGCAAGGAAAAAGACTCTATAACATCGACAGGAGTCTGAGCAATGAGCTCCTTTATATTTTGCAGTTTTCCATCCATGTGAACCACAAAGATTTTTCCTTTCTCGTGGAGAAAAGTACCAACCTTCTGATAAAAGGACAAACAGTATTTCTCGAAAAGGCGAGGAGTAACAAAGTCTTCAGTAATGTTATCCCACGTGTGGACTATGTCAGCTGGTGAATTGGCTGCAATCCGGTAAACTTCTTCTGCTCTCGTCATCATCAGGCATAGTAATTCCTCCACCTTTTCCGGGATCTCAAAAAGATCAACAAACAAGCGCTCTGGTCCTACCCATTCCAAAAGCAGCTTTTGAAAAGGCGTACGATCAACATTAGCCAAGACAACCCCATCTTCGCCTAAATCTCTTTCCGCCCGCTGAAGCAGATCGTAGTTAACATGGTAAACGGTTTTCTCCACGATGTACTGGATTGTCTCGTAGTCCTTTGGTATTTTTATCAAAAATTCCTTAGTCCGCTGGCTACCATACTCAGATTCAACCAAAACCCGTTCTTCCACACTTCCCACAGACGTCAAGAAGCGACGCACAACAAAAGGTCGTCCATTTTCAACGCCTTCTTTAACAAAAACCTCGACTCCTTTCATTTCTGCCAGGTAAGGTTTTTCAAAGTGGAATATACCACATCCTTTTTCTCTTATTCGTCGCTCTGTATATCCCCTCGGAAGCAAAAAATCATATGCTCCAAAAGGAATTCCGTCAGTGTTAGTCCTTCGAAAGACGGAAACTATTTTCTCTCTAATCGTCATCGCAAAACTCCCCAGTAATGGACTGTTTTATACATGGTAACGATGTTTTCCAAAGGAGTAATAGGCTGAATATTATGGCATGGAGCAAGGATGTATCCAGTACCGTCTGCAGCTAGAGTTTCAAGGAGATACATTACCTCGCGTTCAACATCAGTTGCGTTTCCAAAAGGGAGAGTTTCTTGGTTATCCACCCCGCCATGAAAACAAAGAACTTTACCAAAATCATTCTTCAACGCCTTAGGATCCATACCAGGGAGTTTCCACTGAATGGGATTAAGTACCTCTATTCCCAATTCGACAAGTCGGGAGACAAGGGGACTAATTGCTCCGTCATCATGGTGGAAAACCCGGATTCCAAAGTCCTTGAGAAGCCTAATAAAACGCCGATAATAGTGTTGGAAGAACTCCTCAAAAATGCTGGGGCTAATGAGAAGCCCAGTCTGCATACCAAAGTCGTCGGTCACTTCCGCGATGTCAATAACTCCTCTGCCAGCTTCAAAGAGCTTCTCATGAAAAGAGTACAGAAAGTCACAAATCCTTTTCAGAACATAATGAGCATACTCCCGGTTGGCCACGAAATCCGTAAGACCTTTTTCCATGCCCCGAAGATTAAGGTAGACATGAAGCGGAGAAATGTAACCACACTTTATAGCATAGTACCTATACTTCACCACTTGCCCTCTGAAAAGAAAGGAAAAATAGGAAAAATCAAACCAGTCCACTTTGGGAAAGGTATAATTGTTTTCAACCTCTTCTACAGTATCTATTGATGCCAACGGATTGTAATTGATCTCCCAATACACTCCTCCGTTATACTCTTGAGGGATATAACTTACTCCCCATATATCTTGATTTTGCTCACAGCGAGGCCCCCTGTAAAAGAAAGGAGGTAAAGGTACACCCAAAGTATGATAGGGAGTAAGATCGACGATTTTGTCAATGTCAAGCTTTTCCCAGAGTTCAAGCTCTTCGCTAACTCCAAGATGTTTCTTGAGCATTGTGATGACCTCTGGCGTTCCCCAGAAATCGCAAGGAACCCTGTCAACCTTCTCGTGGCTTATAGCTGCAAGAACTCGCTCGCGAGGGGTCATCAGTATTCCTCCTTACCACAAAGGATCTCCATTGCAGGCGCTTCGCTTTAACCTTAAAGCGAAGCGCCTGCAATGGAATCACTTCTTAAACGGTTCGATCAATGGATCAATCCACCTCTGAAGTTCAACAAGAGCGTCGTCTATACCTTGCTCGCGAGTGATTGCCGTCTTTGTCACGATCCTCCCAATCCCTTCATGGTAAGGTGTGGCTTGACCAGGCGGAAAGCTTCGCACTTTCCTGTACTTGAGAAACTCCCTAAAGTAAGGAATAACAACGTTCTCCTTTGCTAGTTCGCTCATATATTCCTCACTAGCCAGTACTGAATTCAGCGCCGGTCCTTCATACACTGCAGTGAGCCTGTGAACATCTGGTCGAAGCATGAAACGGACAAACTTAATTACTTCATCCTTGTTTGCTTTGAAATTTGCGCCATACTTATTGACCACCACACCCCAGCAGTGTCCAATACCATAAGGACCAGCAGGGCCGGCAGGAAAGTTCATAACTCCTATAACATCTTGCAGTCCCTCAGTTGCCGCAATACGCCCCATTTCTGCCCAATCACGAAGCATGGCTACTTTCCCTTCCCGGAAGAGACCTCGACTCTCATCATAGCCAATGGCAGAAAGCGCAGGCGGAGCCGTACTCTGATAAAGCTCGGTCATAAACTCAAGAGCCTGTTTGGCCCTTGCGTCTGGGACTCCATTGGGGGCAAGTTCCCACTCTTCTCCACCTGCTTGGTACAGAAATTCGCAGAAGTTGTTATACATCTCTCCAGGCGTTCCTTGGGTCACATAACCCCACTGGTCAGGTGTGCCATCTCCAGTCGTATCTCGAACAAATCGCTTGCCTATCTCAATAAGTTCTTCCCAGGTTTGAGGTGGGGTGACTCCCTCTTCTTCAAAAAGGTCTTTACGGTAGTACATGTAACTCATTCCATTCCACCAGGGAATTCGATAAACTCCTCCATGGAGTTGCATATATTCTTTCTGAAGATCAACAAGGTCTGCGAGTTCTGCTTCTGAAAGATAAGGAGTGAGATCTTCCCATACGCCGGCGTAAGCACCATCGAGAGTAAATACGTCATCTTCATAGAGAACATCCACCCCAGCATACTTCGTCTTGATCCAAAGTGACATTCGGCCAACGTGCTCATCCCAGGTAGAAGGACCTCTAATGATCTCAATCTTTGTTCCAGGATTCTCCTGTTCAAAGAGCGCAACGACCTTTTCCCCCTGCTCCACACCCCAGGCAGGAATGTAGAAAACAATCCGCTGCGCCCCTGCCACACTTTCCACTCCTACGATCCACATCAGAATAAAAGTAATTATCCACACTTTTTTCACAAGACTCGCCCTCCCTTCGTTGATTTAAAGGATACTACCCGTACAGAAGAAACACTTACAACATTTCACATGAAACATCACCTCCTATCAACTTCACTTGAAAGTCTGACCTACAAGTCCACTCACGACATACTTTTGGAAAACAACAACAATCACGAGAATAGGAAGAACAGCGATGAAGCCCCCTGCTGCCATTTTGGCATAGGGGATATCGAGATAACCTGGGAATTCAAGGAGAGCAGGCATAATCATTTTAGCTCGGTGAAAGGTAAAGCAAAGGGAGTACAGCAAATCATTATATGCCCAAACAAAACGCAGTATAAAGAGAGCAATAAGGGCGTTCTTCAGAGCAGGAAGGACAATCCGCACCACAACTCCCCACTCACTGCAACCGTCTAATCGCCCAGCGTCGATAAGCTCATCAGGAAATGCATGTACGTAGGGGCTTGCAAACCATGAAAAAAGGGGAATACCGCTGAAGCCGTAAAGGAGAATCATGAGAAGGTGTGTATCTAAAAGCCCTAAAGGGCTGACAATAAGGAAAATGGGCAAAACATAAATCACCCAAGGGAGTGTAATGAGCCAGAGGATCAAATAAAGCAGAAAGCGCTTAAAACGAAAGCGGTGTTTTACCAAGGCATAAGCAACGGCAAAACTTGGAAAAAGGGTAATTACAGAAGCAAGAAGAACGATCAATACAGAATTCAGCAGATACTTGGGCACCTCATATTTAGTAAATATTTCTTGGTAGGATTTGAGAGTCGCAACCCGAGGTAAGGGGAAAAGATGAGGGTTAGATTTTATAACTTCTCTTTCAGGAAGAAGTGAAACAGTGATCATCCAGTATAAGGGAAAAAGCGTAAGCACACAAATGATGGCAAAGCCCAAAACTTTTAACACCTTTTCAATGTTTCGGAGTCTTTTTCGCCTCAACTCTCGATTACCCTCCTTTGCAAAGGAGCAAAGATAAGCGCTACAAAGGCAAGAATCATGGCACTCCAAATCACGGCTGTAGCCATACCGTATTCATAATTCCCATAGCGCATGCCATGGCGATATATGTTGACGGAAACTACTTCCGTGGCAAAACCAGGACCCCCTCCCGTTAAGGCATAGATAAGATCAAAATCTTGAAGTGCAAAAACAAAAAGGATAACCCCAATATACAGCATTGCAGGGCGCAAAATAGGCAGGGTAATATACCATAGATTCTGCAAAGGTCTTGCCCCAGAGAGACTGCTTTCTTCATACAATTCAAGAGGAATATTTTGGCGGGCTGCAAGGAAAAGAAGGCCACTGAACCAGACATCTTTATAAATCCGAGCGAGAATAACAGATATCCTTGCTAAAGTTGGTTCTCCAAGCCAGGATAACCTCTGACTAATAAACCCAAAACGCAAGAGAAAGTGATTTACGATACCAAACTGTTGGCTCAGAGCGATCTGCGAAAGAAGGCCCCATGCTGTTAAAGAAATAGCCCACGGAATAAGGAGGATCGACTTTGCCACTCCTTGTTCTACTTCCAAGGAGTTAATAAAAATACCAACAAATAAACCCAAGAAAGTCATAGCACAGGCTACTACCCCAGCGTAAAGAAGAGTAAAACCAAGAGCATTCCAAAAAGCCCTGTCTTGGAAAAGATGCGCATAGTTTTTCAGCCCTACAAAACGATTAAAAGAGTCAAAAAAAGAAAAGCGCACACCGTAGAAAAAAGGAATCGTATGACTTACAAAGAAAAGAGAAAGGGGGAAGATAAGAAGCCAGAACAGTGATTTCCTTCTTGGGCTCATGCCACCACCTCCTTTTCACCCTTCAAGGCCCGTACTGGGAACCTCACCATGAGTTGTTCCTCGAGGATTCATCTCGCCGTACCTATGGCAGGAAATCTAGGCATTCGACTATCCTGCTACCTCTCCCATCACTTTCTTGTGCCATTCACCCGGGTAGTTGAATCCCGCACAATGAGTTTTTCCTCAAGCACAACCTCACGAGGTATTTGACACATTTCCTACAATTCGTTCAAAAATAAGCATCGTCGCGGTCTCACCCGCCTCGTATGTAGGGATTCGGACACTCGTTAAAGGTGGCTGAAGCACCTCGCCGATAACATCATCGACCCCCACAAGAGAGAGATCCTTGGGAACTCTAAGCCCACTTTCAGGAGCGGCTTTCAAGGCTCCAATGGCAAGCTGCTCATTAAAGGCAAAAATTGCAGTGGGAAACTCTTGACAACTCAAAAGAGCCTTGGCTCCAAAATATCCACTTTCCTGGGAGTAATCACCCACATCAACCAGAAAGTCAGATGATATCTCGATTCCAAATTCCTCCAAAGCCCTTCTGCAACCCTCAAAGCGCCGCTTACTAATACCACTTTCCCTCACTTTAAGGAAAGCGATTTTCCGATGACCGAGTCCAAGGAGGTATCGAACTGTCTTGTAACACCTCCCTCGGCATCACCAGTCACCACATCTAAGGCTGGTACTCGGGTGGAACCATAGCAATTCACCACAGGAATCCCGCTTTTTATGGCCATCCCCACCATTTCCTCGAGTGCCTGGTTAAAGGGCGTGGAGTAAATAATCCCGTCCACCCGGTTGCGGATAAACATTTTCAAGAAGCGCTCCGTTTTTGTGGTATCGTTATCATTATTACAGATAACCACACTGTACCCCTGTTCAAAGGCAACATCTTGAATCCCTCGGGCAATGCCGGCATAGAAAGGGTTTGTGATGTCCGGCAAAAGGTACCCTATGGTGAGGGTACGGCGGGTACGAAGACTTTTAGCAACAAGATTATGGTTATAGTTGAGCTTTCTCGCTGCCTCGAGAACTTTTCGGCGTGCCTCGTTGCTCACATACCCATAGTTCCCTAAGGCCCTACTCGCTGTGGCTACGGAAACTCTCGCTTCCTTGGCAACGTCTTTAATGGTTACGGTTCTCTTCTCCATAAAATCTCCCTTCTAAAGTATGATAACGTTCTCAGAAATTTTTGTCAAGACCCAGAGAACAATTTTTCATTACAAGGTAAAAGCTTCAGGCCTGCAGGAGTTCAGGCAATTTTGCCCATTTTGGGGTGTAAGCAGAAGAATTGCCACAAACGACTCTCCCACCTCTAAGTCGTACCACAGGCTCTTGAAGAAAACCCCCAATATATGGTATATTTTCTTCTGCCTGTGGGTCCATAGCTCAGCGGTAGAGCAGCCGGCTCATAACCGGTCGGTCCCTGGTTCGAATCCGGGTGGACCCACCACTCTTTCCGCTACCGGAGGAACGATGGAACCGCTACGCAGAGTGATTGAATTCTTTGAAGAGTCTTTTCCTCCTTCCTTTGCCCTCCCTGAAGATCACAGCGGTCTCCAAATCCAGGCCAAAAACACTGTAGAAAAAATCCTCATCGCCCTGGAGCTCAATCCCAAGGTTTTCCAGAAAGCCACAGAACAAAACTTCGACTTCCTCTACCTCCACCACCCTCCCCTCTGGGAACCACTACCAAGGCTCTCCTGTGAGGACCCTCTTTTTGTGATGCTTGAGGGACTGTACTCTCGGGGAACCTCCCTCTTGGCCCATCATACCAACCTCGACGTCCTTGAGGGGGGAATTGCCGACCAGTGGGTCAAACTTCTTGAGCTTCAGGGGTTCAAAAAACCCCTTGTTCCCCTCACCCACCTCAAAAAGTACAAGATCGTCACCTTCGTCCCACCGTCTCACCTCGAAGAGGTCCTTCAGATCCTCTTTGAGCAGGGAGCAGGAACCATAGGCAATTACCGAGAATGCGCTTTCTTCCTTTCTGGAACCGGGACCTTTCTTCCTGGGGAGGAAGCGCATCCCTTTATCGGTACTCCGGGATACAGAGAAAAGGTCGAGGAAGTCCGGGTGGAGGTAGAAGTCGAATCACTTCGTCTTGGAAAAGCTGTTGAAGCTCTCATCAGGGCCCATCCCTATGAGGAACCCGTTGTGGACGTGTACCCCCTCCATGTCCCGAGTAGAGCCGGAATCGGAAGAGTGGTGACTCTCCCCGATCCTCTTTCCTGGGAGACACTGGAAGAGAGATTCTCTCGTCTTGGGGTTCCCTACACTCTGCTCAAAGACAAAGAAAACAAAAGCTTTATAAAAATTGCCCTCTGTCCGGGAAGTGGAAGGAGCACCATGTCTTGGGTCCTTAAGGAGCGGCCTGATCTCTTCGTGAGCGGTGATCTTACTCACCACGACATCGAGACTTTGAGCCTTTACGGCATTGCCTACCTCAACCTCCCTCACGGTGAGGGAGAACGGCGAGCGCTTCGGGAAATTGCCGAATCTCTTAAAGAAAGGGCAAAACGGGAGAATCTTGAGGTGGAAATCTCCTTTGAGGAAGAGAGGTTATGAGTGAAGCTTTAGAACTCCTCCAAAGGCTCCAGGAAATAGACTCCAAAGGAGACACCCTAAAACAGAAAGCGGCAAAAAGAGCAAAAGAGCGCGATGCTCTGGAGACGGAAAGAAAAAAGATGGAAGAGGAACTCGCCCTTCTCAAGCAGAACCTCGAGAAGGCTCGTCTTGCTCTGGCCAGGAAAGAGCTCGAGCTCAAAGAAGTCGAAGAGAAACTGACAGCGATGAAAAACAAACTCTACAGTGGGGAAATCACCTCTTCCAAAGAACTTACCCAGTGGGAAAAAACCATGAAAAAATTTGAGGAAACGAAGAATGCCCTGGAAGATGAGATACTCCTTGAGATGGAAAGACTCGAAGACCTTCAGAAGGAATTCCACAAAAAAACCCAGGCTTTCCAAGAGAGAAAAGAGGTCATAGCACGTGATATCTCCTCTCTGGAGGCCGAAATCGTTTCCTTAGGAGAAGAGCTGACGCTCCTTGAGGAAGACCGAAAAAATGTAGCTGCGTCTCTCTTTCCCGAGCTTCTCTCCCGTTACGAAGAGCTACGCAAAAAGTTTCAGAATGTGGTCGTGCCCCTTCTGGGCGAGATGTGTCAGGGATGTCATCTCGCCGTTCCTACCACTGTAGCCAAGGCAGTGCGGAAAAAAGAAGGTCCGGTGAGGTGCCCAAACTGTGGACGATTCCTCCTCTGACATCCCCAGAGAATGCTTTGTCTTCATCGACGGCGCCTCGAAGGGCAACCCGGGAGAGAGCGCCGCAGCCTTCGTGGTCTGCGACTCGGAAGGAAACATCCTCTTCGAGATGGCTTCCCGCATTGGGATAGCTACGAACAACGAGGCAGAGTACTGGGCACTACTACTCGCCCTGGACTTTTTACAGCAGTGGGGAGTCAGGAAACTCTCAGTTTTCTCTGACAGTGAACTCCTTGTCCGACAGATTCGGGGAACCTACAGGGTTCGAGCTCCAAAGCTCCTCCCCCTCTACTCCCTCGTCAGGGAACGCATCGGCAGTTTCTCTTCCTTCTGCATCACCCATGTCCCCCGGGAACGCAACAGAAGGGCAGATACTCTTGCTTCTGAAATATTGACTACCCGTATTCGGTTATAATTGTCTAAGGAGGGTAGGTCAGGCAACCGCGGGAGGCTCGAAAACCTCCCGAGGAAAGTCCGAGCTCCATAGAGCAGGGTACTGGGTAACACCCAGTGGGGGTAACCCCGGGAAAGTGCCACAGAAAACACACCGCCTCCAGCCTTGGAGGTAAGGGTGAAAAGGTGAGGTAAGAGCTCACCGGACGTCGGGCGACCGGCGTGCCTGGTAAACCCTACCCGGAGCAAGGCTAAATAGGAAGGGATGAGGTGGCTCGCCGACCTTCGGGTTAGCCGCTTAAGGAGTGGGGTAACTCACTCCTCAGATAGATGGTTGCCGCTCTCCCAAGGGAGAGTACAGAACTCGGCTTACAGACCTGCCCTCCTCAGGCTACTCTCCGCCGCAGAATTGAGTGAATTGCAATGGAAACGACGATAATGAGACCGTATACAAGCTGCGTCCAGAATCCTGAAAGACCCATGGCAATGATTCCAGCTTCCAAAATGCCGATGATGATGGCCCCGATGAAGGTCCCAAAAACCGTCCCTACGCCACCTTCAACGGGTGTTCCCCCCAGAAAGACAGCCGCAATGGTTTTGAGGAGATACCCCTGACCAAGAGTAGGCCAGAAATACAGGACTTCCAAGCTTGCCAGTACTCCCGCGAAAGCTGCAAAGCCACCCATCTGGGTGAAGACAATGACCTTCACCCGGTCAACATCAACACCCATGACCCGGGCGCTGGCCTCATTGTCACCAGTATAGTAAATGTGAGCCCCAAACCGATGGTGATTCAGGAAAAGCCAGAGGACAAAACCAACTATGACTGCCCAGAACATCTGAATCGGGATTTTTCCCACTCTTCCAACCAGGAAGTAGTACAGCAGGCTTCCCTTCGTAGGCACAAGAGTTTTTCCCAATCCCTGGCAGAGTACCTGGGTAAGACCAGCCCAGAAAAACTGTGTTCCAATAGTGACCACAAGAGAGGGAAGGTTAAGCTTCACCACCAAAAGACCATTTAAATACCCCGCAACAAGACCAACGAGGACACAGATAAGGAGCGCGAACGCTACGCTCCCTGTAGCATGAAAGACCTGAGTAAAAACATACCCACAAAATCCCATGACGGAGGGGAAAGAAAGGTCCATCTCCCCACAGATGACAACCAGGGTGAGGGAAAGCGCCATGATCATGGAGAAAGGTATGGTAGACATGAAAGCGGCGTAGATATCGCCTGAGAGGAATGTTCTCGGACTACTGACGACGAAGAGCAAGAGCAGGACAAAGAGAACAAAGAGAATACTTACCTGAGTCCTGTTTTTCGCAAACCACCTATTTTCCATCTCTCCTCCCTCCAAGTTGTTCTTATACAAAAAGACCCCGGCACAGCGCCGGGGTCTTTTCAGGGCATGAGTGACTCAAGACCATGAGGAGTTGTTGGTGTCTCTTGGGAACTGGTCTCTCCTTCGTTAAGCCGACCAGTGCGAGCAACGAGGTAGAGCTTCTCCACAAGCTTCTCCAGAGAAATCGCCGCTTTCATGAACTCTCCCACAACCCTTCCCCGGTCGAGAATCACGATGCGATCAGCAACAGGATACACATGGTAGATGTTGTGGGTAATGAAAATGGCCGACTTCCCCTTCTTCTTGATTTCCTCAACAAAGCTCAGAACTTTCTGCGTTTCCGAAAGCGAAAGACCGGTAGTTGGTTCGTCAAGGATGATGAGGTCTGCCTGGAAGTGCAAAGCCCGAGCAATAGCCACGCCCTGCTTCTCTCCTCCGGACATGGTTCCCACTATAGCATCTACACCCAGTGCAGAAGAGGTAAAGCCCATGTATTCCCGGATAATGCGCTCTGACTCTTCTCTCTGCTTCCGGATATCAATGAACCCCCACCGGTTGGTGACTTCCCGACCCATGAAGATATTGCGCCAGAGAGAATGCTGTTCTGAAAGCGCTCGCTCCTGAAAGACGGTTTCAATGCCCAATTCCCTTGCCTTTGCCACGGAGTAGTTAACGAGCTTTCGTCCCTTCCAGTAAATCTCTCCTGAGTCAGGCTGGTGCACACCGGTGAGAATCTTAATCAGCGTCGATTTACCCGCACCGTTGTCACCTAGGAGTCCGACAATTTCGTTGTACTTTACTTCGAAATTGACCTTTCGAAGTACTTCCACGTGTCCGAAGGATTTACAGATATCCACCATCTTGACAAGGACTTCAGAAGGTTCAGCCATTTTCACCGAATCCCTTGCTCAACAAGTGGAGCAATCTCCTCAACATTGCTCTTGTCCACGAGTCCGGACCCTGTATCAATGTGGAGACCGGCAAACTTGTACTTGATGCTCATACAGAGCTGAACAATCGGCAAGAACCCTTGCAGGAATTGCTGCTGGTCATGAATGAGATCACAGTATCCCTTGCGCATGGCCTCAAGAGTCGCTGGAGACAGGTCGAACCCAGCACCGTATATCTCATCGGGTCCCTTCCCAGCGGCCTTGAAGTACGTCTCAAGGGTAGCTGTAAGTCCACCATGGTCGGTGACCACAAGTCTCACATCAGGATGTGAGGAAACATATGCGGCGAAGACTGGGGCACCAAGGGGGGCATCGGCATTCACTTCAGGAGAAATTTCAAGGTAATCAACCACAAGTCCTGCTTTTTCCAAGGCATCGATGACGCCCTTCGTTCTCAGACCGCGGGTCGGCTGAGAAAGGAGACCCCAGACCATGGCCCGATCCCCAGGCTTGAGGTCAAACCGCTCAAGACATCCATTGCCCAGGAGCTGACCTGACTCATAGAGTTCCTGACCAACGTAACCAAAACCCTTTGTTCTGTACTTTGCCTCAGCCTGAGGAAGAGTGGTGTTCTGAGAGGTTACGACAATGCCCTGAGCGAAGGCCTCGTCAATAAGCGGATCCAGGGCATCATCCCCTGGGTGTCCCATGATGGCAATACCATTGGGTTTTGCAGCAACAGCTTCTTTGAACTGGCGTACCATCATTTCGGGATCCCAGTTCGACCACACATACTCCACCTTGCAACCCATGAGCTTCTCAGCGAGCACCGCTCCCCGGTAGACGACGCTTGCAAAGGGGCACCCTGGAGGCCCACCACAGAAGAAACGGATGGTAATATCCTTGAAAGGACTCTCCTCCTGTGCCGAGGCCACTGCAAAGAAACTTCCCAAAATAAGGAACATTGCAACTCCTAACACCATCAAGCGATTCCGCTTCATTTCACTTCCCCCCTCTCAAAGTTTTGCGGAATCCCTACAAAATATTACACCCCTATGGATATTCCCTCTTGCTCTATTTCCCACCTCCTTCTCTGAAAAGGAGTATACACCCCATATGTTTTGGCTGTTTCGAGAAAGGCAAAAAAATTCTCAAGAGGAGTGTCAAGCTGTACATGATGGGTCGGAGCGATCATGAAACCCCCACCTGGAGCCATGGTACGAATGCGCTCCTGAACTTCTCGCCGCACTGACTCCACGGTACCAAAGGGAAGAGTTTCCTGTTCGTCAATCGTCCCCCAGAAGGAGAGCCGTGTACCATATCGCTTCTTCAAGGTCACAGGATCCATGGCTTTCGGTTGCACCGGGTTGAGGACATAGATACCAACTTCGATGAGTTCATCGATGATTGGCTCAATATTGCCATCGCTGTGATAGGCGATAAAGATATTTGGATTGAGCCGTTTGAGTTCAGAACAGATTGTTGCCATACGGGGCTTCAGGTACTTTCGCCAGAGATCTGGGGAAATCAGCATTCCCCGCTGTGTCCCCACGTCATCTCCAAGCCATATACCGTCAACACCCATCCTTACAAGGCGCTTTGCCGCCTCAAGGTGGAAGCGAAACGGAATGTCAAGAATCATGTTGGCCTTTTCCTCATCAGTTACCATATCTACCAGGAGCTTACCGAGTCCCCGGAGATACCATGCTCCCTCAAAAATGGTGCATACCGTCACTCCAAGGATGAAGTATTCTTTCCCGTAACGCTCAAGAACCTCCTCAAGTGGAGCATAGAGCTCTTCCCGGTAGGGAGAGGGAGGAACATAAGAAGTAATGTTTTCATCGAGCGCCAGGGGATGCTCAGCAATCTCGGTGTACTTTCCCTTCCCGAAGGGCGTATCGTACTCTACCTGTTTCCAGGTAATTCCCCATTCACACACATAAGTATCTTCCGAAGAGGCATAATAGGAATTTGCAATACCCACAGAGTACTGGATAATATCAAGACCAAGGACTTCTTCAAGATCGTGCAGAATCCCCCCGTGGGGATTTGTGCCCTCAGGGGGCAAACCCAGATGCCTGCGCAGACGATCGGCAAACTCGGGAGTAAAACTTGCCGTTACAGGTACACGGTCGGGTTCTTCATGGTTCAAGGCTGCAACAACCCGTTCCTTCGCGGTCATGAAAAAGCCCCCTCGGTCACTGCTACAACTCGCGAAGCCTCCGTGGTCTCCCAGATTAGGGTTCGACTTAAGAGTTTTTCGAAATCTCGGACACTCTGGCCGCTCGTCGTTCCGGAGAAGAGAGGCACAGTGGGGAGATAGAATGTCCGAGCATCAAGAGTAAAACCAAAAAGAAGGTGTTGTACGAGAAAGACGAGACTCAAAAATCCCTGAAGATACGGATATTGATAGAGACAACAATCGATGAAGCCTTCCTCAAGATAGGATTCCCACTCCTTTGAAAGATCGTTCCCCACCACCACTATACCTTGCTTTCCTGCCTCCTTGAGCGCCCTGCCCACACCACAATTTCCAAAAGCCGTACTCACGAATATCCCACAAATACCCTCTTCCTTAAGAAGCTCCTCCTTCACTACCCGATGAGCCTCTTCTTCGTCCTTCACTTCAATGACTCTTGATACATCATAAGGCAGGCCGCGCTCCCGCACGAAATCGGTAAAACCCTGCCACCGCATGACGTGAGAGGGAGCCTGCTTGTGAGTGGTCAAGGTACAGACGGTACTTTTTTTATTACCCAAAAGGAGCTGGAAGATACGCCCTGCCATCCTTCCGGCCTCCCCACCATTCTGGCCCACGTAAAAGATGCGCTTACTCAAGGGAGCATCGACATTGAAGGTAACAACCTTCACTCCCCGGATGAAGAAAGCGTTGATGAAATAATCAAGACGGGTGAGGTCAGATGGTACTATGGCAAGTCCGTCGAGGTCTTTTCGATGCAAAAGTTTTTCCAGTATTGCAGTCTGTTCGGAGAGATTATGTCCCTGCGTCCGGTACATCTCAAAGCGAATTCCCCAAGAAGCAAAACAGCTCACCGCATCCTTTACACCTTCTTCTACTTTGTCCCAGAAGAAAGCATCGGTTGGAAAGAGAACTGCTACATTTTTGGGCTGAGAGGGAGGGAAGACCCCAGGAAATGTGTATCCCATCTCTCGCGCTTTTCGAATAATCTTTTCCTTCAACTCCGAATTCACTTTTCCCTTTCCACTGAGGGCTCGACTCACGGTCGCAATAGAAACATCGAGTTCTCTTGCAATATCCCTGATGGTAACCTTTTTACCCACCTGAGCAAAGTCCTTTCCTGAAGTTTAAGAATTAAGAAAATCCCATCCTTTACTTTCATATTATCAGAGATTTTGTTTGAAGACAAGAAATACTTTGCCCCCTCCCTGCAGGGAGGGGGCAAAGTATTTCTTCTACTCTACGAGGAACTTGTAGATCGTTGTCTGCTTATAGATCTCTCCCGGCTTAAGGACCGTGCTTGGGAAGTTCGGATGATTGGGAGAATCAGGATAGTGCTGCGTCTCAAGGCAGAATCCTCCAAATTGGCCGTAATACTTTCCACCCTTACCGATCAGGTCAAGCCAGTTGCCAGTGTAGAGCTGTATTCCGGGTTGCGTAGTGTAGACTTCCATCACAATGCCACTTCCCGGAGCCTTCACCTTAGCCGCCAGTGCAAGCTCTCCACTCTGGTTATTAAGGACAAAGTTGTGGTCGTAACCCTTGAAGGGTGGCTCAGCAAAAGCCTGGATTCTTTCTCCAATCTTGCGAGGTTCACGGAAATCAAGAGGCGTTCCGGCAACAGGGGCAATCTCTCCGGTAGGAATGAGGTTATTGTCCACCGGAGTGTAGTTATCTGCTGCGATCATGAGATCGTGATTCAAAATGTCTCCAGAGCCTTCTCCCTCAAGGTTGAAGTAAGCATGGTTGGTGAGATTGAGAACCGTGGCCTTGTCGGTGGTAGCCACATAGTCAATCTTCAGAGCATTGTCATTAGTCAAAATGTAGGTAACAGTAACGTTGAGGTTGCCGGGGTAACCCTCTTCTCCGTCGTGGCTGAGATAGTTCAATCTCAGAGCGGGGCCTTCGGGAGTCTTCATGGGAACAGCTTTCCAGACAGCCTTGTGGAAACCTTTGACTCCACCGTGCAGTGCATTTGGACGGCCCCCACCATCGGTGAAGGCAAGCTGGTAGGTGACTCCATCAATGACGAAGCGTCCCTGGGCAATACGGTTTGCGTACCTTCCCACGAGGCAACCGAAGAAGGGATTACTCGGTCCTTCAAATCCCGCCAGGTTGTCAAAGCCCAGTACTACGTCCTTCAAGAAACCACTCTTGTCGGGAACCCAGAGCTCTGTGACCGTTCCACCGTAAGTGATGATTTTGACCATCACACCGTTGGCATTCACTAAAGTGTATTGGTCTACCGGAATTCCTTCTTGAGTGATGCCATAGAAAGACTTCTCGATAACCATGTCCTGGATCGATGCTGCGAAGGCGCAAGCAGAAAACACGAAGAGAGCCAACACTACACCAATGAGAAACCGCTTCACAACCACACCCCTCCCTTTAAAGCTTATTTTTGTAAACCCGTTACCCTGGGCCTACATAGAAAATATTAGGTTAAAAAAATCAGATAGTCAACAGCTTTAGGAAAATTTTTTCTAAAAAATAATCTTTGAGAAAAAGTTTTCAGAAATCAAGGCCTACAGGATAACTTGAAGGTACTCCTGAAGCTTTTCTGGAGGAACTTTCCCAGCAGCCTTGGAAACAATCCTTCCCCGTCGATTGATGAAAACAAGATGAGGAAGCCAGGAAACCCCAAACTCCCTGGCTACCGAGAGGTCAAGATCCACAACCACCGGATATCGAATTTCGTTCTCCTTGACAAACTCACGAATCTCGTCCACTCGTTTTGTGCCCACACCTATCCCGACAACAATCAAACCCTCTTTTTTATGAGCCTCGTAGAGCTCGTTGAGGAGCGGTGCTTCTTCTTTACATTCCCCACATCGCGGGGAAAAGAAACACACTATAAGGGGACAACCGGCGAAACTACCCAGACGAATTGGGCGGTCGTTCAGATCGGGAAGGGTAAAATCTTTCTCCAGAGAAGGCCGAGAAAAAGAAAAAATAACGTACCCTCCCACGGCCATAACGATTCCAAGAACAATCGTCACTATCCAGCGCTTCATCGTCTCTCACTCCTTTTCCTACTATGTTTATTAAACCAATAGAATCATCCCAAGAAGACCCTTCTCTGTCAAGCCTTTCCAGAAAACCCACAATTTATTTCTCTGGCTCAAATTACACCAAGGTTCCATAAGACCCCTTGACACCTCTTCCTTCGCATAGTATATTCTACCTTGCCTGGTGGGCCGTTAGCTCAATTCTGGCAGAGCAACTGACTCTTAATCAGTGGGTTGCAGGTTCAAGTCCTGCACGGCCTACCATTTTTATTTGTTCCATAAAGGCTTTGACAACTCCCGGACTGCCTGGGGTGCCCTTCAACGCCGAGAAACACAAAAACAGGGACGTACTGAAGAGAAAAGAGCGTAACCTCAGAAAGACCGACTCTTTGAAGGATTTCACAAGAAGACGTGGGAAGTCTCAAAGGTGCCTGAGAATAGAGATTTTTCTTACTTCCTGACGAAGAGGTCAGGTATAGGGCAACAATTTATGCAGAGAATGCCTTCTCTATTTGTGCTTTGTCTTGGCCTTCGTCACCAGATCATACACGATGAAGAACACCGTCCCAGCCAGGGCAACCCAACCCATCCAGTCACCCAAGCGAACAGCGGGTGAACGACCTGTACCAAGAGCTACGTCGGCAATTACCACCTGTCCTACTCTATCGCCTCCAGGTGTAATTGCACCGGCGATAACCCGTCCATAAGGGTCAATGATAACCGAATCATTGCCACTGTTGTCTGCTTTGGCCATAGCAACGCGGTTCTCAACAGCACGGAAAACAAGATGGGTATAATGCTTCGTTGCAATGGCAGGCCAATCGTGAGAGGGCACCAAGATGAGTTGTGCCCCATTGCGGGTAACCCTGCGAGTTGTGTCGGTGAAATCAAGATCATAGCAAATGATGGTACCGATTCTACCAAACGGTGTATCGTACAACGGGTAGGTACCGCGCGTTAAGCTGGTCTCCCTGGCAAAAACCACAGGTTAGTCTTTGCCATAGACACCCAGGAATCGACCTTCAGGAGCTAAGACGGTAACCTCGTTGCGCCAACCCTTTCCGTTCACTTCGACAAAGTAGCCCAGTGCCAGATAAGCATTAGTCTCGGCTGCCAGTTGTCGAAACTCGGCAGTGTTCGTCACCCTCGGGTCGTCCTCGATGGCCGTCTCCGGCCAGACAATAACCTGTGCCCCCTGAGGGGCAGCCTGGCGCGTCAAGTCACCGAATCTCTCTACTCCGCTCCAGGGTACACCGGCATCGTAGTGCAGTGCTGCCGCACGCACTGAGGTAGTATCCGTCGCCGAGGTATTCAAAAGAACTAGGCTAAGAGCAATCCAGGCCCCAAGACACACCAACACACCTGCGCTCCAACGGTGCACCGAGCGGGCGGAAATTTCTGGAATACCTGCGTCCAGTTTCCAGAGTTTGTCGAAAAGGTAGAGCACAACCAGCCCAATTCCATAATTAACGGACATGATGAGTAAACCAAGACCAAAGATGCTAAAAACGCTCACCGGCTGGATCAACCAGGGTTAGCTGTAGAGCGTGTTGGCCACAAAC
>CAYRSB010000019.1:0-7033 GCA_964426875.1 uncultured Atribacterota bacterium | reverse complement strand
GTTAGCTGTAGAGCGTGTTGGCCACAAACCCCCATGTACCCATAATAGGGATGAAGCTGCGAACCATCTCAAGACCAACCCAGGTGAATGTACCATACAGGACGAAAAAGCGGTAACCGGTACGCTCATGGAAGGCCCGTACACCGCTGCCGGCAAGGAGGACAATGCTCCCGATGACGAGCGGAAGCCAGGTCATGTAGAGACCACTGCCGGCAAAGATAGGAACAAGGTAGCCACCCAACCAGCTGCCGATGGCGATGGCTGAGGCCAGGCTGGAAACCTTTCTTGGCATAACACGGAATTGGGCAACCATCATGGGCACAAACCCTACCCAGACAAAGGGCCAGAGATTATAGGGTGGAAGGATAGGATTAAAAGAATTGCGCTCATAGTGGAAAGGGCAAGGCCGATAACGATACGGCTCCAAAAAGCCTTTAATGTTGCAAGCATTGTGCCATCACCCGATTAAGGAAGAATCACAAATCCAAAAGGTCGACGGGTGGCAAGCTCATCTTTTGATTGGTCCGTGCTCATAGGTGGTCTGCTCGAGAAAGAAGAAACCACGGGTTCTCCAGGAAACCCTTAAGTTCATGCAAAAACCCTGCTCCATAGGCCCCATCTACCGTCCGATGATCGAAAGAAGCAGTTATGGTCACTATGGGTCGAGGCACGACCTGCCCTTCCTTCCACACCAAGCGCTCAGTAATCTGTCCCACGGCCAGGATACAGCTCTCCGGCTTGTGGACGAGAGCGGTGAAGCGGTCGACGCCATACATACCGAGATTCGAAAGGGTTATGGTGCCAGAAGACATGTCACCAGGCGTCAGGGTGTTGCTTCTTGCTCTGGCAATCTTTTCAGCGCTCTCCTTGGCAATCTGAGCAAGGTCCTTCCGGCCAACATCCCTGATCACCGGGATAACCACGCCACCCTCTACACTGACTGCCAGGCCAAAATTGACCCGGGTGTACACTTTGATTCTCTCATCCTCAAAGGTGGCATTGACGAGTGGGTACCTCTCAATGGCCAAGGCAGCGCATTTCATGATAATGTCATGATAGGCTATCTCCTCACCACAGCGCTCCTTCAAAATGATGCAGGCAGACATGTCCACGTCGATGGAAATGGTGTACTGAGGAACTGAAAATGCACTCTCCGTCACACGCTGGACGATGACTTTTCGCAGAGGGGAAAGCTCCAGATAATAATATTCTTCTGCTTCGCTTTCCTTCTTTCTCTCCAGGTAACGAAGCACGTCTTCTTTTTCTACTACATTCTTGGAGAAGAACGAGGCAATCTCCTCAACGGTGATATTGTGATCCCGGGCAATGCGCCTTGCCAGAGGGGAAGCAAGAATCCCGCCTTTTCGTCGAACCACGGCTTGCACTCTCGGTTTCTCGGGCCTGGCTACCTCTCTACTCTCCCTCTCTTCCTCTGTAACCTTGGGGGGCAATTCGTCTTCCTCACCGATATAGGCGATAACTTCGCCAACGGGCACGACTGCCCCGTCTCCATGAAGGATGGCAAGGAGTACTCCATCCCGATAACTCTCTATCTCCATAACGGCTTTGTCGGTCTCCACCTCAAGCAGGGGTTCTCCTTTGCGAACCCGCTCTCCAATCTTCTTGCACCACCTGACGATGCGCAGATCTTTACTGATTTGACCCACCAAGGGCATGACTACCTCAGAAACCATATCTCCACCTCACCACAGATCGGCCTTGCCGTCGCTTCCAAAAATTCTGATAAGCCTTACGACTTCGTCGGCCATATCCATCCTTGCCCGGCTCAGAAAATCGTCCTCTTCACCCCCACCTACCAACGCGTGGAAATCGACATTTTCGGTGTCCAAGTTACTCAGAGAGTCCCTCAGGGAATTCACAAAGGTCTTCTTCAAAACGGTGCCCACGTTGACTTTGCTAACTCCCAACAGTATCGCTTCCTGGATGTCCTCTTTGGCAATGCCTGTCCCACCATGCAAAACGAGAGGAACGTTCACCCGCTCACTGATTGCCCGAATGAGGTCGTGTCGCAGGCGAGCCTTGCCCTTCAAAAGAACGTGTACATTGCCCACCGAAATGGAAAGTGCATCAACCCCGGTCTCACGCACAAAACGGGCCGCCGTTTCCGGATCGGTCAGTTCCCCCTCCTCCACCGCACCCTGCCACACACCTGCTGCAGGCAATCTACCCACCTCTCCCTCCACGTATATGTCACAGCAATGGGCAATCTGGGTGATGAACCGTACCGTGGAGATTTCCTCCTCAAGCGAAGCTTCCTCATTGACGTACATCACTCCGTTGAAGCCAGCCAGTAATCCCTGAATCGCCGTGACAACATCCCGACACTCGTTAAGCAGAAGTCCTACCGGAACCCGAGCCCCTGTCGCGATGGCCAAGGCCATGGCAGCATAATGAACAACATTTTCTTTCACCTTTCTTCCTTCATGCGCCAAAAAACCTCCGTTAAATCCTATGATGACCGGAGCATGCATCTTTTCCGCTGCATCCACCACTGCTAAGGTAGACTCCAGATTCCAGGACTCAAAATACCCCACCGCATACTTATTTTCCCATGCATGACGTACCAGCTGTTTCACAGAGACAAGTGACATAGTTACCATTCCCCTCTAAGCCTTCACAAGGCTACGGACTTCCTGCACAATTCGTTCCACCGAGGGCACCACGTAACTCTCTAAGAGCGGAGCGAAGGAAATGGGCACATCGTAGGTGGCCACCCTCCTCACCGGAGCATCAAGGTAATAGAAGGCTTCTTCAGTGATCTGGGCTGCTACCTCTGCTCCCCAGCCGTTCCTCCTTGTGTCCTCCTCCACGATGATAAGCCTTCCCGTCTTTGCCACCGAATTGACGACTGTCTCGTAATCGAAGGGAACCAGGGTCCGTGGGTCGATGACTTCCATACTTATTCCATCCTTTTCAAGGATTTCTGCCGCTTCAAGTGCTCTATACATCATGAGAAGGTTGGCCACGATGGTGACATCCTGGCCCTCTCTCCTCACCACTGCCTTTCCAAAAGGAATCAAGTATTTCTCCTCGGGTACCTCCTCCACCAAATGGAGAGACGATTTCTCTAACCTTGCTCCCTTACTCCTATAGAGAAGCTTGTGCTCCAACACCAAGACCGGGTTGTCATCCCTTATGCCGTCTTGATGAGTCCCCTTGCATCGTAAGGAGTGGCCGGGCATATCACCTTAAGACCCGGCACATGGGTGAAAAACCCTTCAATGCTCTGTGCATGTTGTGCTCCTCTTGTTGTTGCTCCCACCGGAGCCCGCAAGACTATGGGAACCTTGATTTTGCCACCGGACATGTACGTCATCTTGGCCGCCTGGTTGACAACCTGGTCCATCATGCAAAAGATGAAATCGGCGTACTGCACCTCAGCAATGGGTCGCATGCCTGCGATCGCCGCCCCAATGGCTGCCCCAGCGATAAGAATCTCTGAAACAGGGGTATCAATGATTCGTTCGTGTCCAAACTCCTCTGCCAATCCTAAAGTAACGGTGAAAGGCCCTCCAAAGCCCCCCTCGATTCCGATGTCCTCGCCAATGCAAAAAACCGTTGGGTCTCTTTTCATTTCCTCCCGGATCGCCTGTCGTATAGCCTCTGCAAGAGTCATCTTTGCCATCTTTCTTCACTCTCCGTAGAAAACATGCCTCAAGGCCTCTCCCGGCTCAGGATCAGGAGAAGAGAGGGCACACGTCACGCTCTCTTCTATACGCTCGACCACTTTCTTCTCCACTTCTTGAAGTTCCCTCTCCCCAGCAATGCCCTGGGAAAGGACAAACTCTCTCAGTCTCTTTATAGGGTCTTTTTCCAGCCAGAGTCTTTCTTCCTCCTTATTTCGATATGTACACGGGTCGGTCCGGGAGTGCCCGCAAAAACGGTAGGTCTTCAACTCTAGCAAAGTAGGACCCTCACCCCTTCGGGCCCTTTCTATACCTCTCCGTGCCGCTTCATTCACGGCAAACACATCCATTCCATCTACGACTTCACCCGGGATGCCATAGGCAAAAGCACGGTCGGCAATGTTTTCGACCTTCATAACCTTATCCACACGAGTCGAAGCAGCATAGAGGTTGTTCTCACAGGCAAAAATCACCGGAACATTCCAAATGGCTGCTCCATTGAGTGCCTCGTGAAAAGCCCCGGTATTCGTCGCCCCATCGCCAAAAAAACACACCACCACGTTGTCGGTTTTCCTCATCTTACAGGCCAGCCCTATTCCCACAGCGATGGGAAGACCTGCCCCCACGATGGCAGTTGCCGGAGGCATCCCCACCTCGATATCCCCGATGTGCATAGATCCTCCCTTGCCTCCACAGCAACCGGTTGACTTTCCAAACACCTCGGCCATCATGGAGTGCAAAGACACTCCTTTGGCCAGGGCGTGTCCTGCAGGCCGATGCGTAGAGAGCACATAGTCATCCTTCCGCAGGTCAAATTGTCCCGGGAAGCTTCCCCTGAAGAAAGAGAAAATTCACCGTCTCTTCATACTTCCTGGTGAGATACATCAGCTCATACATCTTGAGTATCCGCTCTCGATCCCGTTCCACAGATTTTCCTGCCCCCTTTGTTCTCTGGAGTCTCTGCCCTTTATATTGTACGCTGAACCAGGACACAAAAAATGGACCACGATATATAATTTAATCGCGGCCAAAAAGCCGAAAGGAAGCATACTGGTGCCAGAGGTAGCATGTGTGGGTGTCACCTGCGTTGATGTGCTGGCCAAAACCGTCTGCAAAATCCCAAAGCGGGGAAAGCTTGAAACCGTCGAGACACTGCAACTGCAGGTAGGTGGATGTGCAACCAACGCAGCAATTGCTCTCTCCCGATTAGGCATCACCAGTGCCTTCATCGGCAAAATCGGGAATGACGGTTTCGGAAAGCATCTCCTTGAGGTACTCCAGGAAGAAGGGGTCAACACCGAAGGTTTGGCGATTGATCCCCACGCTCAAACATCGGCCTCCGTGGTCTTCATCGACTATTCTGGAGAACGCTCGATTCTCCACTGCCTGGGAACTAATACCCTCTTTACCTACGAAGACGTTAATCTTGCCCTTGTACGATCCTCAAAAGTACTCTTCATCGCTGGAGCCCTCCTTTTGCCTCGCTTCGATGGTGAAGGAGCCACTAAGCTCTCCCGATTTGCTCGGGATGCAGGACTTTTGATATGCATGGACACTGCTTGGGATTGGAGCGGACAGTGGTTCTGGAAAATCCGCGACACCCTACCCTATGTCCACTGGTTCATGCCCAGCTTCGAAGAAGCCAAGGAACTGAGTGACCACAGCGACCCCGAAAGCATGGCACGATTCTTCATCGCCCAAGGGGTGGAGAACGTGGTGATCAAGTTAGGAGAAGAGGGGTGCTACGTGCACTCTACCGCAGATCGGGCGTCTTTCTTTGTGCCTGCCTATAGAGTCGAGCAGGTAGTGGACACTTCCGGAGTCGGAGACGCCTTCTGTGCAGGATTTATAGCCGGACTCATTGAGGGTCTTACCACCTATCAGTGTGCACAGTTGGCCAACGCGGTCGCCGCCCACTGCATTATGGAGATCGGAACAACGGCGGGGATAAAGAGGAAAGAAGAGATACTTAACTTCATGAAAACGTGTCCCACAATTTCTTCCAGCGGGTGATTTGCAAAGACCGACTCCATCAAGCCCTCACTCGGATTCTTCAGAAAAATCAACCTCACTTGAAAGCCCCAAAAGTAAGTCCACGGATAAGCTGTCTCTGGGTAAGAAGTACAAAAACCACTGCAGGAACAAGCATAACAACAGACATGGCACACATGCCTCGCCAGTCCATGACGAATTGTTCGGTGAAGTCGTAAAGACCCACCGGGAAGGTCTTTGAAGCAGGAGTCCGGGTAAGAACGCTGGCGATTTGAAACTCATTCCAAGAAGTTAGAAACACGAAAATCCCACTCGCTGCAAGGCCCGGTAGGGCAAGGGGAATGTCAATTTTAAGGAAAGCCTGCCATCGAGAACAACCATCAATCTGTGCTGCCTCATCAAGGGTTTCAGGAATATCCTTAAAAAATCCCTGCATCAGCCAGGTCGTGAAGGGAACATTCATAGCCGTATAGACAATAATGAGTCCGGTCCTTTTATCCACAAGGCCCAAACGAGCAAAAATGAGAAAAAGGGGCAAGCTTATCGCTATCCCAGGGATTGAGCGAGCAAGCATCATGCCGAGAAAAACGGTATTACCCATCTGAAAGCGGGAAAAGCTGTAGCCTGCAAGCGTTCCAAATACAAGTGTAAATGCAGTGCTCATCGCAGAGACAAGCAGGGAATTTCTGAAGTAGTCGTAAAAGGGGACCGATTTCTCAGCATGCCGCCCTCCGAAGAGCTTGGCAAAAGAGTCAAAAGTAATGTGCTGAGGAACCCACACCGGGGGACGAGCATTAACCTCAATTTCTGGCCGCATAGAAGTGAGGATAATCCATATAACCGGAAGAAAGAAGACAAAAACGAGCACAAAAACCGAAACGTTCAGAACCTCTCTCTTGAGCTTTTTCTTCCAGCGGTACTCAAGCACGGTTCAGTAAACCTCTCGCCTGCTACGTAAAAGCTGGGTAAACAGGTACACCACAAAGAAGAACGATATCGCCACACTCACAAAAGAGGCTGCTGTTCCAAACCCGAATTTGTTGTTCTCAATAGCAAGCCTATAGGTGTACGTCCAGATCATTTGCGAGCGATTCGCCGGCCCACCTCCAGTCATAATCCGTACAAGATCGTACGCACGTCCCAAGTCGAGCGAGCGAATCACCATGGCAATGTAAATGAAAGGTCCAAGAAGAGGAAGAGTAATGTAACGGAATCTCTGCCATCCTGAAGCACCGTCAACCAAAGCAGCTTCAAAGGGCTCAACGGGAAGACTTACAAGCCCTGCCAAAAAGATAATCACCATGAACGGTGTACTCATCCAGACCTCCGCTATGAGAATACAAAAGAGATTCGTGGGATACTGTATGAGCCAGGGTATAATATGGTACCTGCCG
>CAYRSB010000018.1:0-44988 GCA_964426875.1 uncultured Atribacterota bacterium | reverse complement strand
ATAAATGGGATACCATGGGCAACCTGGTTTCATCTTCAGGTATTACTTAGTTCTGGATAGAGAGCTTCTGGCGATTTCGCAGAAACACAGGAAGTCGAGACTGTCAGGGGTATAGGCATGGGGTGTGCTTTACAACAGCACTCTGGGTATTGCGTATCTTCTGGGTCTTTGGGAGGGTGTTGGAAAATCTCTCTACGCCCCTTGACGAAGAGAGGGAATGGTTTTATAATTCTTTTTGAAAAGTGAATAGAGAGTACCCCACTAGCACCTCCTTACATAGAAGTCTTTCCCCTCCTTGCACCCAAGGGGGGTCAGGATATGCTGCCTCCCCTTGGGTGTTTTATAGAGTGTTTCCACCACTCTGAATACAAATCCTTAACCTCCCTTGCATGGATCACTTCTTTCCGCCCCTCCTTGAGCTACACAAGGGAAGATTACTTTTAAGAGAGCTAAAATCTCTTGTAACAAAAGAAACTCGTAACGCGAGCGGAGGCACAAGCCTTCAACTTGGTCGTTTAAGGAATTTTGCGTAGAGGTTTGTGTATGAATGGGGGGTACCAAATCCAAAGAAAGGAGGCACCTTCAAGCTTCTGTACCTGGAGGGTGAGCGCCAGGAAGGGAAATGGGCGAACGAAGGCTCAAGGGTTCTGCTGAGGCACAGGAAAACCCAAAGAAGATGCTTCTCAAGTGGTATGCCCCCTGTACACAGACTTCTACACAAAACTCTTGACACGACCTTTTGGTATCTTTAAGAAGGTGGCGAGTGCTTTTTAATATGCTTCGTTTTTCCGTAATTCTCTTGAGGTCTTGTTCTCATTGACGTACATAGGCTTTTTCTTTTCTCTGCCTCTGCTGAACTGGGGAAGATCACCAGAAGGAAGGTCTACTTGAAGTAAGAGGGGAAGGCAAGGTAGAGGGCATCAAAGTACGTCAGAGGTCTTCCCCTCCTCTTTTCTTCTTCCCCTCAAGGAACCAGCAAGCTCAAGAACTGTCTCAAGTGCCTTCTTGGATCTATAGATATGCTCTCGCCATGGCAGGGATAAGATACGACGGAGTTTGTTATTAGACAAACCCATTCCTGAGGGGGCACTAAATACATCTGCCAACAATGCAACAATGCAAGATAGGTACTTTCCTCTCTCCAGCGATGTTACTCAGGAAGAGACATGAACTCCGTCAGCAAATGTTTTCTTACGTTATGCCCAGAAGGAAAGATACTCTCGTAAAACCTGAAACTTCTCGAAAGCCTTCCGAAGCTCTTCGAGTTCTCGAGCCACGTTCTGACTCTCCTCTGCCTTTTTAAATCGAACCCGTTCTATAGCCCCTTGGGTAGCAGAAACGGTTCGTTCCAGGTGTTCGTCAATGGTGGCAACAAACTGGCGGAAGGCCTGATCAAGGTTTTGAAGGGTAGCCCAGCGAAGGTTCTCTACGTTCGTGGTGACAAGTTCTTCAATCTCCTTTTCCATCCTCTGGCGTAGTTTTGCACGGCGAGTTTTTTCTGGAAGGAAGGCTGCAAGAAAGCCTTCAGGAAGCAAGTGGAAGCGAGTATACCACTTATGGGTTACCCAGTATGGTTTCTTTTCCACAGCAAATATTTCTGGACCCTTAGAAACGTAGCAAGGAATGTCAAAAAGCTCTGCAGCTTTCTTTCTCACTACTTCAGTAAGTTCGTGCACCCTTCGTTCATATGGCTGGAGGACTTCGGCAACCTTCGCTTCAAAAACACGTACTACTTCGGAAAGTTCGTGCTCAAAGAAAGCGGGAACTTCTTTATCAAGGACTTCTTGAATGCGTGCCTCAAGGTCCTCGGCTCTCCCAGCAAGATGTTCTTCAAGTATGCTCTGAAAGTATTCTCTTGCCTTTCGACGAAGGTTCTCAGCCAGCTCCTCAAGAAAAGCTACCATTCTCTTTCTCTCACCAAGCAGAAGATCCCCCATGTGTATTCGTTCTTTTTCTGCCTCCTCAACCTTTTCAGAAAAGATCCGTAAACGCTCATCAAGAGCATGAATGGGCATTTCAAGAGAACGAATACAAAGATGCAAATGCATTGAAAGATCGTTCAAAACTTCAATGGCTTTCCTTGCCAGAGCCTCCTGAAGAGCACGGCTTTTCTCTCTCTGCAAAAAACTCAAAAGATGTTGCAAAATCTTGCGGATTCCGCTCCGTTCAAGAAGTGCCACATCGCCCCTTTTCTGCCCTTCCAAAGCCATGCGGGCTGAGACAGGAAATATAAGGGGATTGTCGAAACCCGCTCTCTCACGAAGCACTTTTTCCAAGAAAGCATGCACAGAGGCTGCATCTGTCTCAGAAAGATAGTCAGTCTTGTTAAGAACGAAGAAAAGGCGTGTTACCCTGGGGCGCACTGCCTGCAAGAATTCGACTTCCACTTCAGTGATTGGGGGATCAGCAGAAACCAGAAACAAAGCAGCGTCACACTGGGGAAGAAAATCCAAGGTAACTTCCGTGTTGTGGCGAAATGTCGAGCCAATTCCAGGAGTATCAATGAGTACCACTCCATGCTGCAAGAGTGGAGAAGGGTAGAAAACCTCAACCTGAAGTACACCCTTACAGTTTTCTGAGTTTTCCATTTCCGTAACAAACTGGGAAAGAAATTCCCTGAGAGCCTCAGGGTCCTCACCGTGCCATTCTTCTGTGCCTCTTTCCAGGAGAACCTGGGCACGTGGCTGAGAACCAAAAGAGAGAAAGGTAGGCAAAGCAGTGAGGGGGAGGACCGCTACAGGAAGTATCTCTTCTCCAAGAAGAGCGTTAATAAAGGTACTTTTCCCTCGCTTAAACTGTCCAAGAACTGCAAGGTGAAAGCGTTCGTTTTGAAGACGCTCTCTGAGATTTTCGATGCTTCTCCTTTCACCCTCGAACTCTAACCCCAATTTCAAGAGCTCCTGGAGAATTTCCTCAAAGAGGTTTTCAAGGTTTCCTGTTTCCTGAAGGACCGTTTCTTGACGCATGCACACATGCCTCCTCTCTACTTCCAAAGACCGAGAAAGAGAATCTCTGTATACCCTGGGTTATTGATACCAGGGCCGAGGCCACAAGGGCGACAATCGTACCTCAAAGACCATAAAGAATACCATGTAAAAGGTATAAGAATATTAGGAAACAGTACGCACGACTTGCTCATGAGGCACACCTCCCGCTTCAGGAGAATGGACACCTGCATCTTTGAAAATCTTCCAGTACAGATCTTCACCATAGCTTGTCCGTAGTGGTTCCCCTTCTACCACTTTAAAAGTTCGTTCCCCACTGCTCTTTCTCTCGGCTCGCAAGAAATGGATATTGTTTTTTTGCTGGATATGGAAACTATGAGCAAGTTCATACTGATGGGTCACAAAGAAAACCTTTATGTGTCTTTCCAGGAACGCATCGAGGATATTTCGGGCAATTTCTGAACCTTCCCGTTCATTCGTTGACTCAAAAGGCTCGTTGCAAAGGACAAGCGAATCCGGCACAATCTCGTCGACGATGTCACTCATTCTTTTGAGTTCCTCATCGAGCTTCCCACTTCGCATCGTTGCATCCTCTTTTCTCCTGAAATGCGTGAAAATCCCTCGACAAACGTTAGCCTGGAAAGCCTCGGCGGGAACAAACATGCCACATTGCATCATGAGCTGGGCAATACCAATGCTTCGCAGAAACGTCGATTTTCCCCCCTGATTTGCACCGGTAATGATGACGAGATCTTTACCATCAGCATAGAGGTCATTTCCTACAACTTTCCTCTGTATCGTGAGTGTAAGACATGGATCATAGAGCTCCCGGGCAAAATGCCTTCTTTCCTGAGGAGGAAAAGGCAAGGGAAAGCACACTGGTTCTCCAAGCGCAGAAAGCCGTTCATAGAGGTTCAAGCAACTCAGATAGAAGGCAAGTTCTTGACGAAGCGTTTCGAAGAAATGCACAACGTGATCCACAGATTGGGCAAGGGCATTTGCCGCAGAGTTTACTCCCCTATCCCTAAGTTCGGAAAGAGCCCTTGCGCCGCCCTCATCCCGTGGATCAACAGAAAAAGAGTATACTGGGGGCCTTTTCTGCCACATTCCGGAAATCCAGCTTTTCTTTGCAGGAAATTTTCGAAGAGTGTAATTACCCCCCACGCATCCACACTGCAACTCAGCACTAACAAGAACACCTTTCCTAAATTCTAAATCGTGCAAATACTCCCTGACAGCTGCAAGGTATGTATCCGGTAACTCGCTCTGAAGCATGGTAAAAAACCGTTTAAAACCCCTGGACTTGAATTCATGGGCATGTTCATCCGCGATGTGTCGGAGATTTTCAAGCATGTCCACAAGGAGTTGAAGAACTCGTACGGCTCCTGCCAGAATTGACGAAGGATAACGAGAGAATATCCCTCCAAACGAAGCTTTCCTCTTCACCTCAATCGCCTGTACTGACATATCGTACATTCTCCTCACAAGAGAGGCATGCTTCAGGCAATCCCTGAGAATATCCTGCCGATAGAGAATGATTTCAGGATCGTCGAGACTCGCAAGGAGGATCTCTTTTGCAACTTCAAGAAGGCATTCCTCCCCACAGGCCATGGCGTGCAAGAGGACCTCAAGCTCCAGATCCTTCACAAGATCATCAACCAAGGGAGAGCGCTTTCCCAAAGGTACAAAGTCTCTATCCTGAAAGAGAAGAAAAACTCTCATGTCCGTATACGCTCCTTTATTGCCTCCCGAGTAAGCCGATGCTTCCTGGCAAGAGACAGGGCAAAAGCAAGACCATCAGGTATTTTTCTGAGAATCTTGTACGTCCGTATTTCGGGGTTGTCTGGGTAAACTGTACTCACCAGACTCACTATCCGTTCCGCGTCAAGGAAGGCAAGTTCCACAACGAAAGTGACCCAAACGCATATTGCCCCAAGTTGCAGAATCTTCTTCATAATCTCGGTACTGAGAAAAATAGCATCGCGCAGTGCAGTGGAGTTAAAAGCTTCATTGATAATAAGGATGCTCTTTGGAGTCGCCTGGGTGAGCATAGCGTGCGTTCGTACCAGGTCATCCTCGAGTTTCCCCCGAAGAGTAGTAATGTCTTCTTCCCGCTCAAAATGGGTGAAAATCCTGTCAGGAAGCAAAAGACGCACTGAACTCCCAGGAACAGGAAACCCTAAGCTTGCAAGATAGTGAAGTTGTCCAAAGGTCCGGGCAAAAGTCGTTTTCCCACTCTGGTTCGGACCAGAAACTAGAAAGATTCGTTCCTGCCCCTGGAGAAAGAAATCGTTACAAACAGGTGTTTTCCCCCCAGCAAGGAGGCTATGGGCAAGAGCAAGGTCAAATACCTCATACCCATAGATTCCTTCGGGGTTTGGGGATATCTCAGGATAGCAGAATTGTAACCCTCTCCTTTTGAGCGGAGCAATGTACTCAAGGTATGCCATGTAGAACTGTATCTCTCGATCAAAAGCAACAACCTTTTCATCCAGGAAACAAGCGTTCTCTGCACAGTACCTCTCTAAACTTGAGAATACTTCGGGGAAAAGTCGAGCTACACCCTCTGCAATCTTTGCCTCAATATGGTTCATATCAACACCTGTACGGTATTGAACTCTGTAATCTCGGGAAACTTCCTGTCGAAACCTGGCAAAGGTTGTTTCAATCACAGCACTATAGTCAGCCCCCTCTTCATAATGGCGAACTTTTACTCGAAGGCCGTCTATCTGGATACAGTATCTTATGGATTTCAAAGTCTTTTTAAGGTCTTTTGCACCCTCTCGCAACGCCACAAAGGAAGGTGACTGAACATAACGGGAAAGGTATTCTCGAAAGGCAAGAAAACCACAAGAAGAGGGAGAAAGAAGGAGAAGTTCTTCAGCAAGTTGAAAGACAGCATCGCAATACGTATCAACAGCTTCAAGAAACCACCCTTCCTTGTTCAACTTATAGTACAGCTTTTCTGCAAGAGACCGGTATATCCGCACCTTCTGCATCTTCTGGGCGAATACCTGGATGCTTTGCCTGAGAGGCTCGCTTTCTTCAAGGTCTCTCATAACTTCCTGGCGGAAACGTACCGTATCGCCATTTTGTAGGGGTAGGTAGAAGAAGGGGGTAAGATGGTACTCTTCCCGACCAAGAGTACACCCCCGAACGATTTGGTCAAGGTTTAAGTCAGCAAAGTACTCTGGTTCGGGGAGTTCCCAGGATATGCTAACCGCCTCTGCACCATCGGGAAAGAGAATGCTTGTGAACCCCACAAAAATGCGCCTCCTCTGCCCATAAAAAAAGGGCTAATAGCTCTACGCTACCGTAGAAGCCATCAGCCCTTAATGGGCGGTTTGGGTCCTGACCCCAGGGGAGCTTCATCCCCTAAAGTTTGAAAATATTATACCATCCCTCTCGCCAAATCGCAATTGCCTGGTACCTTCAAGTTTTTTGTTCCCTTTTTAAAAACCGCTTCTAGAGGCCCCTTAGGGATTTGCTGCAAAATCACGTAAAGTGTGGTAAATACACTCTATACTGGGTTTTGACATAGCGCTGTAAATCACCTCGAAACAGCGCTGTTTCATGGGTTTGATTACCCTTCTGTTCCCGCACCGATTATCATTGCTGATAGACTTCGGGGCAGGAACCACGAGTGGGTTGAGGTCAATATGAAGCATTTTAGCCGGGCCTCCATTGCTTTGGCTATTCTTGAGACTGATTTTCTCTTTGTGTTCACCCACGTCAAAGGGCATATGGAAGCAGGCCTTGGCAGTGCCCTCAAAAATGTTGGTATGGGCTGTGCTTCACGGATAGGGAAGCAAATGGCAACAACAAATTGATTACGCTGCAAAACTTGGCTTTGGGGATAAGGAGTACGTACTTGAGGAAATATGAAGCACGAAGAAGGGCTTCCCTACATCCCCAATAGTCCTTCTTGCTGTTGGATGCCAAGATGCTCCCGGTGAATCTCTAACTCTATTTTCTGATCGAGCACCTAAATCGGTGAATACTTCCCACCTGGAGAAGAGGGCTTTTTCGCCTGGGCCATCCCGTCAAAAACCACTTGGTTTACCTCGAAGTAGCCGCGCTTCTTTTCTCCTCCTGGACCAGATGCCATCACCAGGCCCCAGTCTGACCCGTCCTGGTAGATCCAGCCAAAGGTTTTAGCCTGAAGCCAGCAGTACCAGAAAGGCTTTCCCCTTTCATCGAGGTTATAGGGAGACTTAGGCCAGATACAAAGAGGTGTCACTACAACGTGGTAGGACTTTCCTGGAACAAGACCTTTGAGAGTGAAACTCTGGGGATTGGCCTGAGTGTAGGTAATATACCGCTCATCCGGAACGTACTGAGCTGGATAATCGGAAAAGAAGACCGGATACTGGTAACGAGAATCCCTGGTCCAGTAGGCCGTGGAAACTGGGCTTTCTGGTTCTATGATGCTCACCCGATATCCCACCACAAGGCGCTTAACGGGAAGGTAGTAAAAGACGATACCACCGGCTGCACCCTGGTCAGATTCGAAGATCGACTCCACTTCCTCAGTAAAGGGCGGGAAAAAGACAGAGGCTTCACCGTCAAAACTCTGGGAAAAAGCGCAGGAAAAGCACATTACCCCAAAAAGTACCGGGAAAAACCAAACCTTCCAGAACATACACACCCCCTCCAATCCGAAACTTCTCCTCGGAAGGCCCACCGACGACATTATATTATACTACCAGACAGGAACAAAAAAGACCTACAGGGGAGACCAGGAACAAGCGCTTTCCCCTCTGAAGGATAAAGACACTCAAGATACGTCCCTGAGAGAGGGTGTCTTCAAAAAGAAGGGCAGAAAATTGAACGCCCGAGCAATAGTGTCCTCGCCTGGTTTGATATCGAGAATCTCTAAAGCCTGCAATGCCTTGAGGGTCTCTTACAAAGAAGTCCGACTCGCACCAGTTGCTTGGTCAACCCCTGTTCAATCAGAAGACAATCTCCAGGCTTGAGCTTATTTTCAAATGGTGTAATTTTTAATCACTCCCAGTTGTGTCAACAATTTGTGTAATACGGTCAACTCTTCTCCTTACCGTATGGTTTCCTCCTTGAAGCTTGAGAGTCCTCCCTTAAAAGAGAAACGAGAGGGTGCCTCTCTCGCATACTTCTTGTTCTGCTCTCTGAAGACGAGGGGGAAGAGCTTCTCCTTTACTTTTAGGATCTGGGGGAAACTCCACGGCTTTGCTTTCCCCTTTCCCTCCATACTCCACCCCTTGGAGATCAATGCTTTCCCCATCCCTGGGGAAGTTCCTAAAGAGGCATGCAAATTCTTTGAAAAGAGTTGGCATCTATTCCCTGCAATATCTCAAGGATCTGACACTCATCTCTCTTTTCACCTTGGGTACCACCCATCCACAAAGAGGATAGATACCATTTCTTGTACCTTCTCCTCTCCCAAGCTCCTCATCCGGGAAAATCCATCCCGGAGAGTGTCTCTCCTTTCCAAGGGCTTTAAGGGTACGGGCAGTCTCTTTTGAAACACCCTCCTCTCGTACAGGGCTACTGCCAATTCATCTAAAAAGTAGAGGGTTCGCTTATTCCTGATTCCGGGCATGGGGAGTCTTTGATTTTCCCCACAGGGTTTCAAGATCCTCTCATAGAAGCTGTTCTTTTGCTCTTTCTCCTCTTCCAAGGAAGGATTACTACTCTCCTTTTGCTTTCTTTCTAAAGGAATGCCCTGAGTGTCTTGTTCCTTTGCCCTTCTGTGATAGAATTTCGATGCACTCTTTCTAAGATCTCGATCTGGGAAACCGTGGCTTGGGTTACGTACACTTTATCAGTACGCCTCCTCTGGTATGAGACATAACGTCCCCCATACCGCCGCCCGCGATACCCCCTGAATGGCTCAAGGTTTTCCTAAGGCCGTAACACTACGCCCTGACACAATTCCGGGTGCTACAACGAATCTCCACAGATACTCCCGCATTAACGGCAACTGTGGGGAGAAGAACAAAGAGGGAAAGCAGAAGAACCTTTGAAAAAGAGCCTTCTTGTCCATTTTACGCCTCCGAAAAGAAGTCCTCGCCCAAAATTGCAGCACACGCATCAGCTCGGCACACCAAGTACAGGTTCAACACATGCGGGGATATTCAAGGTAGCTTCCTTCTTTTATGCCCCCAGGGATCCCCCGTCGAGCCTAAAAATGACGAAGTCCTCTTGAGACATCCGATGGATCCTTTCGAGTTCGTGCACCCCAAATTCTTGGGAGAGGGTCCTCGATAAGGGGAGTTTTTCATAGTAAGCCCAAGGATTTACGGTAAAATTCCATTTCCCCCTTCTCCCGTTCCACACTCTAAACAGCAGAGGCGACACAGAATTTCACAAAGAAGGGGGAAAAAGAGGCAAAATGGGCCCAAAAAACAAACTGGAGCGGAAAACGGGATTTGAACCCGCGACCCTCGGCTTGGGAAGCCGATGCTCTACCCCTGAGCTATTTCCGCTCCTTGGTATAAATATACTCAAAAGGAGAAACTTTTTCAAGTACCCTCCGACATTTTTCACCGCCCCCTCTCCCCAGCGCTATAATATAGTTTCGTGAAAAGGAGATTCGAGGACGAGAATGTATGGAAAATCCTGGGAGAGGTATGGGATTTAGCGTGGATTACGATTGCTCCGATGCTTTTGGGCTTACTCTTAGGGCAGTACCTCGATCGAAAATACCCTTTGGGATTTTCCTGGACCCTCTCGCTTCTTGCCTTAGGGACTCTCTTTGGGTTTTACAACCTCTACGATGCGCTTATGAAGGCAAGCAAGGAGATGGAAAAAAAGAAGGAGAAAGGAAACGATGACAAAGGTACTTCTTAGCCTTTTGGGAGGGATCGCTCTTTCCGCCTCGGTGGTCTTACTCCTCCTTGCCCAGGTCCAAGCTCTTGTCAAGAGAAAAAACCCTAACTTTCGGTGGGGCATGGCAAGTCGAATAGGCATCGTAGGATTAGGACTTTTTCTTTTCCTGCGATACCTGAAAGTCCACACCGCCACTTTCGTCATTGCTCTCCTTGTAAGCTACTTCACCTTTGTCTGGATTTCAGTAACCTTCTTCTTCAGGGAGGCAAAGCATCATGGAAGAAATGCTTAACCCTCATGTGCTGTTCGTGCTCTTCGGAATTCCGGTGACAAAGACCGTCGTTTCTACCTGGATTGTCATGGGGTTTCTTGTGCTTCTCTCTCTTCTTCTCACCCGGAAAATGCGCCTTGTGCCCACACGCATGCAGAACATCCTCGAGCTCTTCGTGGAGGCTATCCTCCACCTCATCGAGGACATGTCTCCAGGGAACGGTAGGCAATTTTTGCCTCTCGTAGGTACACTAGCTCTTTTTATTGGCACCTCAGACGTTGCCGGTCTCGTTCCAGGACTTAAGTCCCCCACAAGCGACTTTAATACTACCCTTGCCCTCGCTCTCATCATATTTTTCGCCGTCCCTTTCTATGGCATCAAGGTCCGGGGTTGGAAAAATTACTTCAAGAGCTACTTCTCCCCCTCCCCAATTCTTGCCCCTTTCCACATCATCAGCGAAATCACCCGGACATTCTCTCTGGCACTGCGTCTTTTCGGAAACATTATGGGAGAGGAAATCATCATAGCCATTCTTTTTCTTCTCTCCCCCCTCTTTTTGCCTCTGCCCATGATGCTCTTCAGTATCTTCACCGGAATCATTCAGGCATACATTTTCACCGTTCTCTCTGTAGTGTATCTGAGTGCTGCAGTTGAATCCTCAGGACACTAGGAGTATAATCCTCGTCAATGTAAAGGGAGGTTGAGGAACATGCAAGGAGAAATGCTCTTTCTCTGCATCACAGTGTTCACTGCAGGTTTTTCTATCGCTCTGGGCGTCATGTTTCCAGCAATGGGCCAGGGCAAGGCCTGTTCCCAGGCTTTGGAAAGCATTGCCAGGCAACCTGAAGCCGCAGGCCCAATAAGCCGAACACTCTTTGTGGGACTGGCTATGCTTGAGTCTCTGGCCATTTACGTTCTTGTTGTTTCCTTCATCCTTCTTTTTGCCAATCCGCTCATCAAGTACGTCTTCAAGTAGAGGAGGCCTTCTGTGATCCGTATCGATCGGAGCATCGTCTTCCAGATTGTGAATTTTCTTGCTCTGGTCTTTCTCCTCTTTCGCTTTCTCTTCAAGCCAGTGGTGAAGGCTCTGGATGAGCGCTCAAGCCACATACAGGGAGAGCTGCAGAAAATCGAGGATGAAAAGAAGGCTCTGGAAGACGAAAAGAAACGCCTCGAAGAAGAGCTAAGGAACATAAAGGCCAAGTATCTTGAGATGCTTGACCAGGCCAACAAAGAGGCTCAAAGCATCAAAGAGAACATCATCCACGAAGCCTATCAGGAGGCGGAAAAAATTAAAAGGGACTATGAACGGCGAGCAAAACGAGAGATAGAGAAACTTTTCGCGGAACTAAGGGAAGAAATCCTTGATATTTCTGAAGAAATTGTGCGACGAATCTTGAAAACCCATGTCACTCCGGAAGTACAAACTCAGATTATCGAAGAAATGCTCGAAGAAGCTGTTACGCGTCTTGAAGCTAAGACGAAGGTAGGCCATGAAGGATAGAGAAAAAGTCAAGGTAGTTACACCCCTTCCACTTATCGAAAAGCAGAAGGAAATCCTTTACAAGAAGCTGGGTAGAATCATTCCCGAACCCTTCGTCATTGAGGAAGAAATCGACCCTTCCCTCATTGGGGGTATTGTGGTGGTGTGGGAAGAGCTTCTTATTGATTGCAGTATCAAAACCCAGCTTGAGCGGTTGAGAGAAGAAATCCTCAGAGAGGCGCTTGAGCATGTCGACAGTCAGTGATCTTCTCAAGAAAACACGAGAAGTCGTCTCGCAATACCGGCCTCGGCCAGAAATTGGGGAAATCGGAGAGGTCCTCGAAGTTCAGGACGGCATCGCCTACGTACGAGGTTTAAAGAAAACCATCATGGGAGAAGTACTCCTCTTTGGTGGCGGAAAAGCCATAAAGGGCCAGGTCTTGGGGCTGGAGCGAGATCGCCTGCAATGCATTCTCTTTGGAGACTACACCAGAATTCATGCTGGAGATTCAGTCTTCCGCACCGGAAATATCCTTGAGGTGCCGGTGGGGGAAGAGCTTCTCTCGAGAGTAGTGAACCCTCTGGGGGAACCCCTCGACGGGGGGACACCTCTTTCTCTCCGTGCCACGAGACCCGTGTTTTCCCCCGCTCCCCTGGTGATTGAAAGGATGCCGGTGCAGCGACCACTCCTCACCGGCATCAAAATCATCGATGCTATGATACCTCTGGGCAAGGGCCAGAGAGAGCTCATCATCGGGGACCGCCGTACCGGAAAAACCACTGTAGCCCTTGACACTATTATCAACCAGCGGGGAAAGGGTGTCATCTGCATATACGTGGCCATTGGCCAGCGCCTGAGTAACATCACCCAGGTGGTCGAAGTCCTCAAGCGTTTCCGAGCTTTCGAGTACACTTTTGTGGTTGCCACCTCTTCAGAAGACCCTCCGGCCCTGGTGTATCTTGCCCCCTATGCCGGATGTGCCATGGGAGAGTACTTCATGTATCAGGGGGAAGACGTGCTTATCGTTTACGATGATCTCACCAAACACGCTGCAGCGTATCGATCCCTTTCACTTCTTCTTCGTCGACCCCCAGGCCGAGAATCGTACCCTGGAGACATTTTCTACATCCATTCGAGTCTCCTTGAACGGAGTGCCCAGCTTGCAGAGTCTCTCGGCGGGGGTTCTATGACCGCCCTACCTGTGGTGGAGACCCAGGAAGGGGACATAGCCTCCTACATCCCCACCAACACCATTTCCATAACCGATGGGCAGATTTACCTTGAAGCGGGTCTTTTTGCCAAGGGGTTTCTTCCTGCCATCAACATCGGTCTCTCGGTCTCCCGGGTTGGCGGAGAGGCCCAAACGATTATCATGAAAAAGATCGCTCGACGTCTGCGCCTCGATCTTGCTCAGTACTTTGAGCTCGCGGAATTCGCCCGCTTTAGCGCTGATCTCGACGAGATCACCAAAAGGCAACTCGACCATGGAAGAAAAATCCTTGAGCTTGTGACTCAATCGTACTTCCAGCCCCTTCCCCTGAGTTTCGAGATTATGGAGGTCTTCGCTGCTATCCAGGGATTCGTAGATCCTGTACCCACCGAAAAGGTAAAAGAGTGGGAAAGGGAGCTCATCTCATACCTCAGAGAGGAACACACACCTCTCCTTGAGCGTCTGGAGAAGGAGAAAGACCTTGCTCCCGACCTCGAAGAGGAGATGCGTCGGGTTCTCTCCCTCTTCAACGAGAAATTCCTTAAAGGAGCAGTATAGAGAGCGTGGCTAAGCTCGCACACATCAAAAAGCAAATCGTCCTTGTCCGAGAGATTGAGCGTATCACAAACACCATGAAAACCATCTCAGCGGTTCGCCTGAGGATAGGGAAGGGTTCTTTTGAGAAGGCTCAGGCTTTCTCAGAACACCTTGGGCGGATTCTTAGAATCATAGGACCTTCCGAACAGACCCAAGAGAGGAGGAGGCTCCTTGTAGGAATCTTTCCCGACCGGGGGCTTGTTGGAGGATTCAGCAACATTCTGGGCCAACACATCCTTCACTTTCTGGAAAGCGGGGAACCTCAAGAAACCAAAGTCATAATCCTTGGGAGTCAGGGGAAAAGAGTGCTTCGCCATCTGGGAGAAAAAATCATCGCCATGCATCCCCTGCCCGTACACCGCGTGCCCCACTACCAAGACGTACGGGACCTCGCCTATACAATCTTTGATATGTACAGGCGGAGAGAGTTTTCCCAAATCTTTGTGGGTTTCATGCACTACGTATCGATCACCCAACACTACCCTATGATTGAGCAACTCGTACCCCCTCCTCTGGAAAAAGACGGTGCCCTCATCCGAGAACAATATCTCTTTTTGAGCAACACCAAAAACCTCCACCGGTCTCTTCTTTTCGAATACCTCGCGGGGAAGCTCTACGGAAGTCTGGCTGAGGGCTTCATGAGCGAACAGGCTACCCGGTTCATGCTTATGGATTCGGCCACCACCCACGCCCGGGAGACTCTTGAGATGCTCTCGCTTCTCTATGCCAAGAAACGACAGGAGAAAATCACTCAAGAGCTCAACGAGGTTACCGGCGCCTCCGAAGCGTTGCGAAAGTTTGTCTGGGAGGAAAGACATGAGTGAAGGTTTTGTAGAACAGGTTATAGGACAGGTCGTGGATGTGCGATTTTCTCCACGGGAGACTCCGGCCATCCACAACGCCCTTTTGGTTCCCAAAAGGAATGAGGAGGGAAAGGAAGGTCCTCTCATTCTTGAGGTTCACAGCCACCTCGGTGAGGGGTTGGTTCGCTGCATCGCCATCCAGGACACCATGGGACTCAAGCGGGGAATGCCAGTGGAAGATACCGGCGAACCCATAAAAGTCCCGGTAGGCAAGGAAACTCTGGGGCGCATGTTTAACGTCTTAGGGGAGCCCATCGATGGGAGAGGACCGGTTCGAGCCAAAACGAAAAACCCCATTCATCGTCCTGCTCCACCGCTTGCTGAGAGAATCACTGCAACGGAAATCTTTGAAACGGGGATAAAAATCATCGACCTTCTCTGTCCTTATGTGCGGGGAGGAAAGACGGGGCTTTTTGGAGGAGCAGGGGTAGGAAAGACCGTTCTCATCATGGAGCTCATCCACCGTACCGCTACGGCCCACCGGGGAGTATCCGTTTTCGCCGGGGTGGGAGAAAGAGTGCGCGAAGGCAACGAGCTCTGGCTGCAGATGCAAAAAAGCGGAGTCCTGAGCCACACGGTTTTAGTGTTCGGGCAGATGAACGAACCCCCCGGAGCGCGTTTTCGAGTGGCCCTCACTGCCCTTACCATGGCGGAATTCTTTCGAGATGTCCTCTCTCAGGACGTCCTTCTTTTCATTGATAACGTTTTCCGCTATGTTCAGGCAGGAGCAGAAGTCTCAGCCCTTCTTGGAAGAATACCTTCAGCAGTAGGCTATCAGCCAACCCTGGCCGAAGAAATCGGAATGATAGAGGAACGTATTGCCTCCACGGTGAGCGGTTCCATCACCTCCATCCAGGCTATTTATGTCCCAGCCGATGATCTTACCGACCCTGCCCCAGCCACAACCTTTGCTCACCTTGATGCCATCACGGTTCTCTCCCGACGACTCTTCGAACAGGGATTTTACCCTGCCGTGGACCCTCTCCAGTCCACCTCCCGGGTCCTCGACCCTGTCATTGTGGGGGAAAAGCACTGGCACCTTGCCCAAGAAGTGCGTAGACTTGTGGCTCACTACCTTGAACTCCAAGACATTATCGCCATCCTTGGAGTGGAAGAACTCTCCGAAGAAGACAAACTCGTCGTGAACAGAGTGCGAAAGCTCCAGCGTTTCCTCACCCAACCCTTCTTTGCTGCCGAGGCCTTCACCGGAATCCCTGGAGTATTCGTTCCCCGAGAAGAGACTTTAAAGGGTGTGGAAATGATTATCAACGGTGCATGTGACAACTGGCCTGAGCAAGCCTTCTACATGACGGGAACCATTGCCCAGGTTGAAGAAAAAGCGAAAGAGCTTAAAAAGGCATGAGAACCACAACGGTCGTCATCCTTACCCCTGAGAGAGAAATAATCCTCTCCGAAATTTGTTCTCTGGTCATCGAATGTCCTGACGGGGAACGAGGAATCCTCCCTGGCCATGCTCCATCCATCGTGGAGCTCGCCATCGGGGTTATGCGCTGCACCACGAAGAAGAAAGAAGAACTCTACTTTGCTCTGGGAGGGGGAGTAGCAGAGATAACACCAAATAAGGTGCTCCTTATAGTACACAGTGCCGAAGAGGCCCACGAGATCGATGTGGAGAGGGCAAAGGAAGCCGCCCTGCGGGCCAAGCGACGTCTTGAAGAACGCACTCCAGGAGTAGATTTTGTCCGCGCCCAGGCTGCTCTCTTGCGTTCTTTAGCCCGTCTCAAGGCAGCCGAAGTCTCTCAAAAGGCACGCAAGGGCTGATTCAAAAGGGAACAAACTCGTCAATCCCCGAAGAAGAAAAACCAAAAAAGCGCAGAAGGACTTTCGCTATCCGCTTCGCTGCCCTGCCGTCCCCAAAGACGAAACGCCTCTGGCGAGGGCCTTCCGCTTCAAGAAGGGCAAGAACTTTCTCGACGATAGCCTCCCGCCGACACCCTGTGAGAGTGCCGATACCGCACTCCACAACTTCAGGCCTCTCCGTACACTCCCGTGTCACCACCACCGGAATTCCCAGAGCAGTGGCCTCCTCCTGCACACCTCCGGAATCGCTGATCACCACACTACTTCGAAAAAGCAAACGCACGAAATCAGGATAGGGCAAAGACTCAAGGAGAAAGACCCGAGGAATTCCAGAGAGCCTGGCCTGTACCGTTTCCCGCACCACGGGGTTGGGGTGGAGAGGAAAGAAGACTTTGGTCTCTTTGTGAAGGGCAACAATGTCTTTGAGAGCCAAGGCGACCTCCTCTATTCCTTCCCCCCAGTTCTCCCGACGATGGGCAGTCACCGTCACAATCTTTCCTTCCGTGGTTTCTTCAAGGAGTAAGGGATGAGAAAAGGAAGGGTTTTGACCGAGGACATAGAGGAGCGCATCCACCACGGTGTTGCCGCTGACAAAAATCTTCTCCCTGGGAATACCCTCTTGGAGGAGATTTTCCAGAGCCCTCGGGGTTGGAGCAAAATGGAGATCGGCCAGCCTCCCTAAGAGGACCCGGTTCATCTCTTCGGGAAAAGGGCTGTACTTCTGGAAAGTACGCAAACCTGCCTCAACGTGAGCGCAGGGAATTCGGACATAGAATGCTGCCAGAGCTCCGCACAGGGCGGAAGTGGTGTCGCCTTGAACAACAACTATGTCTGGCCTGTCGCTCTCGAAAATCCCCTCAAGTCTCTCCATGATACGGGAGGTAAGGTAAAAGAGCGATTGATGTTCGGTCATAACCCCAAGATCGTAGCGGGGTACAATTCCAAAAACCCCAAAGAAGGAATCGGCCATCTCCCGGTGCTGCCCAGTGTGGACGACCCAGGGAACAAAAGCACTCTCTCCTTCAAGGGCGAAAATGAGAGGGGCAAGCTTCACGATTTCCGGTCGGGTACCTAAAACAAAAGCTACACTAATTTTTCGCAAGGGGCTTCTTCTCCTCCGGAAGCTCCGTCACCCTGAGGTTTTTCCCCAGGCTTAAAAAGAAAACCACAAAGAGGAAGAAAAGAAGGAGAGAATAAGTGCTGTTGGCCAAAAAGGTGTTCATAAAGATAGCCACCCCACCGCAAAGGGCACTGAGTCCATAGAAGATAATGACGACCTCTCTCTGGGAATATCCCCGCTCTAAGAGCCGATGGTGAAGATGTCCTCGGTCTGGCGAGGAAATGGGAAGACGATTTTTCCTCCGGCGGACGATGGCAAAAAGGGTGTCAAAAATCGGTATCCCAAGAATGAGGCTGGGCAGAGCAAGGGTGAAGGCAGCAGCACTCTTTAAAGCTCCCTGAACGGAAATTACCGCCAACATGCTCCCCAAAAAGAGCGCTCCTCCATCCCCTAAAAAAACTCTGGCCGGAGGGAAATTGTAGAGGAGAAAGCCTAAAATCGCACCCACAAGGATGAGCGAGAAGAGCGCCGGTTCCATTCTCCCCTCCTGCCAGGCAATGGTCCCCAAGGTGAAGGCAGCAATGGCTCCTACTCCTCCGGAGAGCCCATCAAGACCGTCGATAAGGTTCAAGGCATTAGAAATCCCCACAATCCAGAGAAGGGTGAGGGGGTACCCAAACCATCCCAGATACATCACGTGGCTCCAGGGGAGAGTGAAAAAGCGTATGACCACTCCCCCGAAAAGCAAAAGAGCAGTCCCTCCGCACTGGCCCGCAAACTTCACCCAGGGAGGGAGGGAAAGAAAGTCATCCAGAAGGCCGGTAACAAAGATCACTCCGATACCGAGCACAAAGAGGGGGGAAAGAGAGAGGGGGAAAACAGAGGAGAGAAAAAGGAGACTCAGAAAGAAGGCCCCACAAACTGCTATTCCTCCAAGACGTGAGACGGGACGATCGTGAATTTTCCTCTCTCCATCGGGGAGGTCGAAACACCCTCGACGCTCACTGAAGTGAATGACAAGGGGAGTAAAAGCTAAGGAAGAGAGAAAAGCCAGGAAAGGGAAAAAGAGGACTTCACGTATCATTGCTGTTGCCTCCAAAAGAACAGAGCTCAATCCCTGCCTCTTCAAGGAGCGCTTCAGCCAGAGGGTCGGGATAGGGATTCTCGTACACTATGCGAGCAATACCGGCATTGATGAGCATCTTCACACAGAGAATGCAGGGTTTGTGGGTACAATAGAGAGTGGAACCCTTGGTACTCACCCCATGGAGGGCAGCCTGAATGATGACATTCTGCTCGGCATGAAGCCCCCGGCAGAGTTCGTGCATTTGCCCGGAAGGGACGTTGCTCAGCCTTCGGAGGCAGATCTCCTCGGTACAGTGGACTATGCCGCTTGGGGCTCCGTTGTAGCCGGTGGCGAGGATTCGTTTTTCCCTCACCAAAACTGCTCCTACCTGACGACGGATACAGGTGGAACGGGTGGCCACAAGGTGGGCAATGGCCATGAAGTACTCGTCCCACTCAGGACGAACTCTTTCGCTCTTCGTAGGCTGTGATTTTGGCAATCCTTCGGGCATGTCGGTCCCCCACAAACTCGCTCTCCAGCCACGCCCGGACGATTTCTCGGGCAAGACCTCTACCGATTACCCGTTCCCCCATGGTGAGGATGTTGGCATTGTTGTGCTCTCGAGAAGCCCGGGCCGAAAAGACGTCGTGGCACAGGGCTGCCCTAACCCCCCGGACCTTATTGGCCGCGATGGACATGCCGACCCCCGTTCCGCAGATAAGAATTCCCCTATCTCCTTTCCCCGAAACTACATCCTCCGCAACCCGGAAGGCCACATCGGGATAGTCAGCCAGGTCGTCACTGTGCACTCCGTAGTCCTCAACCTCATGTCCCAAGGAAAGAAGATACTCCTTGAGGTCTTCCTTGAGATGGAAGCCAGCGTGGTCACATCCCACAAGAATTCGCACCCATCTCCCTCCCCTTTTGCAAGACACTTGCCCGCACCTTGTGGGTATAGTCCTTCAGGGCACGAACGTACAAAAGACCGTGTCTTTCGGCCAAAGCCCGAAGGGCCTCCTCTTGAGAAGGATCGTGTTCCACAAAGAGGAATCCTCCCTCCCGGAGAAAGGATTTTCCTTCCTCCACAATTCTTCGGACCACCGAAAGTCCATCAGGCCCTCCAAGGAGTGCTTCCCGGGGCTCAAAGAGACAAATCTCCTTTTCAAGCTTCTCCCACTCCCCCTCGGGTACGTAGGGAGGGTTGGCCAGTATGACGTCAAACTGCAGGGAAAGGGGCTCAAGAGGAACAAAAAGGTCTCCACAAAAGAACCGAACCTGGTCCTGAAGTCCAAGGATCGTTGCATTTTCCCGAGCGAGACGAATGGCTTTTTCAGAAATATCCACTCCGTATACCAAAAGCCGTGGCAGGAAAAAGGCACACGAGAGACCTATCACCCCACTTCCACAACAAACGTCACACACCACAACCTGCTCCCTCTTTCCCTGGAGAAAACGCAGAAGAACCATAGCCTCTTCAAGCCAGGCTTCGGTGTCCAGCCGGGGAATGAAAACTCCTGGCTCAATCTTGAAGGGCAAGGAGAAAAACTCCCATTCCCCCAAAACATACTGCAGGGGAACCCCTTCAAGTCGTTTGGCAAGGAGACCCTCCAGGGCTTGTTCCGTTTGTTCGTCCATCTCCCGATCCCAGAAGAGATACACCCGGGATGGAGAAGTGAACAAAAGCTTGGCCAGGAGACAGCGAGCCTCCCTGTTCGGAGAAGAAAAGCCCTTTCCTCGGAGGGTCTTCACCGCACGCTGAAAGAGGTCTTTAACCGTCACGTTACCCGACCTTCTCAAGCATCCTTGCCCGTTCTTCTGAAGCCAGGGCTTCGACGATCTCATCGAGATCTCCCTCGAGGACGGACTCAAGACGATACAGGGTAAGGTTGATGCGATGGTCCGTCACCCGGTTTTGGGGAAAGTTGTACGTACGAATGCGTTCACTGCGTTCCCCTGTACCGATTTGGGCTCGCCTCTCCCGATCAATGGCTTCTTTCTGGGTCCTCCGCTCGAGGTCAAGCAACCGGGCCCTGAGAATGCGGAGGGCTTTCGCTTTGTTCTTGTGCTGGGATTTCTCATCTTGACAGGTAACTACAAGGCCGGTGGGCAGGTGTGTTATCCTGACTGCCGAATCGGTGGTATTCACACTTTGCCCTCCGGGACCAGAGGAACGAAAAACGTCTACCCTGATGTCCTCAGGACGGATGACAACCTCTACCTCGTCGGCCTCCGGCAAAACGGCCACGGTAGCAGTGGAGGTATGGATGCGGCCACCGGCCTCGGTGATAGGAACCCTCTGGACGCGGTGTACTCCACTTTCGAACTTGAACTTACTGTATGCTCCCTTGCCCTCTACGGCAAAGATGATTTCCTTGAAACCCCCAAGCTCCGTGGGGCTTGCATCCATAACCTCAATGGTAAAGCCGTGGCGCTCGGCAAAACGGGAGTACATACGGAAGAGATCGGCCACAAAGAGGGCCGCCTCCTCTCCTCCTGTCCCGGCCCGGATTTCCACCAAGGTACTCCTCTCATCCCGAGGGTCCTTGGGAAGGAGCATGAGCTTGAGCTCTTCTTCAAGTCGGGCCTGTTTTTCCTTGAGACGCTCAATCTCCTCCTCAAGGAGCTCCCGGAGCTCCGGATCGCTTTCTCCCCGAAAAAGTGCTCGATCTTCTTCAAGCTCTTTGCCCACCCGCTCGTACTCCTCATACTTCTCCACAATCGGTTCAATCTCGGAAAGGGTTTGAGCGTAATCCCTGTAGCGGGTAATGTCCTGGATGATTTCTGGACGGGCCATTTTTTCAGTGAGTTCCCGGTATTGCCTCACAATGGCTTCTATTTTTTCTCGCCACATGAAAGCACTTCCTCCCCAAGACTTCCCCGAAGGGCAGCAAAAGCCACCTCAAGTTGAGAGGCATCCGGCTCTCGGGTCGTGATGGACTGGAGCCAGAGACCCGGAAGGCTCAAGACACGAGCAACTGGACTACTTCGATGACGGGAAAGGAATTTTATGGCTTCGTAAGCCAGGCCGGCTACCAAAGGTATCACAAGGAGTCGGCTCACAATGCGGGTTACGATTCCTGGCCTCCCCAGAAAGGAAAAGACAAAGATACTCACCACCATGACTGTGAGAAGCCAGTTCGTACCGCACCGGGGATGACGGGTGGTGAACTTAGCGGCATTTTCTGGGGTGAGCTCCTCCCCTTGCTCGAAGGTAAAAATGGCCTTGTGCTCCGCACCATGGTACTCGAAAACCCGGCGAATATCTCGTATCTGTGAAATAACAAAGAGATAGACCAGAAAAATCCCCACCCTTATACCCCCCTCCACCAGGTTGTACACAACGGTGGAGTGGATGAAACGATCCACTAAGGAAGTCAAAAAGGTGGGAAGAGCGACAAAAAGTCCGGCAAAAAGACCCAGGGCAAGCAGTATGGCCATGCTCAGGTCGAAGCCACTAAGCTTCGATTCTTCATCTAAGGCCACCTGAGCCGAGTAAGAGAGGGCTTGCAACCCCACAACGAGGGAATCCACAAGACCCACCACTCCCCGAACGATTGGGAGGGAAAAGAAAGAATTCCGGCGACTGAGGGGGATTCCTCTCCGCACTTCAAGGGCTATGGTTCCATCTGGTCGGCGCACCGCCATGGCCAGACGATAGGGACTCCGCATCATGACCCCCTCGATAAGGGCTTGCCCCCCTACCTCACAGACTGTATCTTTTTCCTCTAAAATCTTTCCCAAGGTTGTCCGCAACTTTTTTCTCCCTCCGGACACGGTCCAAACTTACACGGAGGACCAGCAATCTCAGCCACAACAGGAGCTACCTTTCTCACCTCTTCAAGCATCCCCACGACCGCCTCTCGAATTTCCCACTGGGCCCGTCGACACAGACGCAAGCGGAAAATATGCAAGAGTTCTCGAGCATTCAAGGAAACAACAATGTTTGTCGCTACTGCCTGTGGAAAAACGTACCGAGCGTCCTCTCTGGGAATCCCCATACCGACAAGCTCCTGATAGGCCTCTCTTGCACTTCTGCTCACTTCATCAAATACTATTTTAGCACGAGGATGGTCGACTATCGAAGGAGGACAGACAAAAACAGCCTCTCGAAGAGCGACGTATCTCTGACTCTGCTGAGCATAGGAAGCCAGGCGATGGCGCACCAGTTGATGTGAGGCCACCCGTGACATTCCCTCGATGAGGAAAGAAAAAGAGGCGTGCTCAAGAATCGACTCATGGCCCCGGGCAAAGAGTTCCCTGATAAGCGCCCGGGCCTTTTCCTGAGAAATACTTGAAGGAGGATTCTTGCTATAGCAAACTCGGGCTGCTAAAGCAATGCTCTTTTCCGGTTCGGGGGTATGCCAAAGGAGTGTGACCTTCATTAGTCGTGGGGACCCAATCAGTAACTGTCCCCATACTTGCTTCGGAACTTCTCCACCCTTCCGGTAGTATCCACAAGCTTCTGTTGCCCGGTGAAGAAAGGATGGCACTTAGCACAGATTTCCACCCGTATTTCGGGAAACTTGGTGGACCTTGTGACAAAAGTATTCCCGCAGGCACAGACGATTCTTGTCTCGGCATATTCAGGATGAATCCCCTTTTTCACTACCGATCACCTCATCGCTCCAAAAGTGGGAATAATTATAGCATGGGCCATAGGGGGTGTCAAAAAGAAAAGCCCGCCAGGAAACTGGCGGGCTTTGGTTTCAGGGGTAAAGAAGTACTCTCTATATTCTTCTTACCCGCACAGCCTGAGGGCCTTTTGACCCTTGCTGGACGTCGAATTCTACAGACTGACCCTCTTCGAGAGTCTTGAAGCCGTTTCCTTCGATTGCCGTGTAATGCACAAACACGTCACCACCCTGGTCGGAAGAGATGAACCCGTAACCTTTGGTGGTGCTGAACCATTTGACTTTTCCAGTTGCCATTGAATTGAGCCTCCTCAATTTTCGTAAACTTTACGCTTGCGCAAGCGTGTGCTTAGAGTATCACCGAGTTCATCCCTTGTCAAGAGCAGGGGAAAAATATTTATCGGGAAGTTTTCAGGACTTGGTCGATGATCTTCAAGAATTCCCGATTAGAGCGGGTATTCCTCATGCGCTCGATCACCATTTGTGTCGCTTCCTGAGGGTCGACGTTGGCAAGGAGCCGACGAAGCATCCAGATTCTCTCCAGGTCTTCTTTTTTGAGGAGGAGCTCTTCCCGGCGGGTTCCCGAGCGGTGAATATCGATGGCGGGGAAAACACGGCTTTCCGCTAAAGCCCGGCTGAGATGGAGTTCCATGTTGCCGGTCCCTTTAAACTCCTCATAAATGACTTCATCCATCCGGGAACCGGTATCGATGAGGGCCGTGGCAACGATCGTCAGGCTTCCCCCTTCTTCAATATTCCGAGCCGCCCCAAAGAATCTCTTCGGCCAGTGAAGGGCTGAAGAATCGATGCCCCCCGAAAGGGTCTTCCCGGTCGTAGGGACAACAAGGTTGTTGGTTCGGGCAAGGCGGGTGATACTATCAAGGAGAATCACCACGTCCTTCCCCTCCTCGACCAATCTCTTGGCCCGCTCCAGTGTGAGTTCGGCCACCCGGATGTGGTTTTCCGGTTTCTGGTCAAAAGTTGAAGCAATGACCTGCCCTTTGACGGAGCGCTCCATCTGGGTGACTTCTTCCGGGCGCTCGTCGATAAGGAGAACAAGGAGAACCACATCGGGATAATTGGTGGTGATACCGTTGGCAATCTTCTCAAGGAGAATGGTCTTACCCGCTTTGGGAGGAGCCACGATAAGGCCTCTTTGTCCCTTCCCGATGGGCACAAAGATATCGATGATTCGGGTGGCGATTTCATCGGGAGTCGTTTCAAGAACGTACTGTTTATTGGGGAAGACAGGGGTGAGATTCTCAAAGAGAGGGCGCTTCTTGGCCTGCTCTGGGTCCTCATCATTTATGGCCTCGATACGCAAAAGGGCGTAATACCGCTCCCCCTCTTTCGGTGGGCGAACCTGCCCGGCAACCTTATCACCACTGCTCAGGCCAAAGCGCTTAATCTGGGAGGGAGACACATACACGTCGTTCTCGCTGGGAGAGAAATCATCCGACGTGCGGAGAAATCCGTACCCTTCCGGGGTGATCTCAAGAATCCCCTCGCTGAAAAGGTACCCCTTTGCCTCGGCTCCCTTTTTGAGGATTTCAAAGATCAGGTCGTTCTTCTTTTTACGGCTGTACCCGGATATACCGAGGTTTTGAGCAATCTCGGCCAGTTCACTCCCCGTCTTTCTCTTGAGCTCGGCCAAGCTATATTGGGGAACTTCGACTTTTTGTTCCTGCTCTCTTTCCTCCGCCACAATGTCGATGTGATTGTTCTCAGTCACCATACAAACCTCCTCTTACCTTGTACTCATTCACTCAGAAGCTTTTCAGCCATGGAGACGTGTTCGGGGCGATCGACGTCAAAACCAATTTCAGCATAGGGAGTAATGATGGCCCGACCCCTCATCCCCAGTACCTTCTCTACCCTCTCTTCCACATCCCGAATGGAGAGACGTCGGAAAAGAAACTTCAAGATTACTTTCATTCCCAGGAGTCGAGCGATGGCCAGCGGATTTTTTCGGTTCGCCACAATACGCGCAATCCAGTCACTCTTTGCCTCAACAACCTTTGGGTCTAAGAAGAGCAAATTCCCGCCAGTGAAACACCCCTCCTTAACACGAACGAATGTCCTCTTCCCCTCTCCGATTTTGGCCTGGTAGACCTCCTTGCGAACAATGGGATAGTAGAAATCGGCCTTTGTTTCCTCACACCGGGCAAAGAAATCACTTATCATTTCGCTTCGCAAAAGCGGCAAGTCACTTGTAGCAACAAGGACCTTTTCATGAACCCCCAAAGCCTTAAGACCCTGCAAGGTGCTCTCGAAAGGATCCTCTCCTGGCGGAACCACCGCGTCGACTTTATTTCCAATCCTTGCCCGGAGCACATCAACTGGACCAACAACGATTACTCTTCCAATCGAGGACGTATTCTTGAGGGCTTCTATAACATACTCTACCATAAACTTCCCCCGAATGACAAGAAGGGCACGGTTAAGAACACCAAATTTTTTCTCGATTTCCCCTTCCTGGCTACCCCCGGCAAGAATCACAGCATCGGGCATGTTTGACTCCCTCCTTGAAGGCAACGGGTCGCAGTACAAAGCGCCTGAATCCCTGCCTTTCGAAGACTTTCCACTATACGCTCGCCCTCCTTAGGCTCCCTTACTACTCCCACCAAGGTTGAGCCACTCCCGGTGAGAAAGGCTTGCTTACACCCCAGCTCTAAAAGCATATCTCGATACTTCTTCAAAAGAGGATAGACCTCAAAAAGTACCGTCTCAAAGTCATTCCACACCACCCTCTCCACACTCTCGGGATCTCCTCTTTCAAGAAAATCTCTCAGGAGCTCTCGTGCTGGGCTCTTCGAGCAGAAACCTAAAGCTTTCTTCTCGTCCCACTTCTTATAGGCCAAAGAGGTGGAAATGGGAAAAGACGGAAAAAGAAGCACCAAAAAACGGTGGGGAGAAAAGGAAAGGGGTACTACCCGCTCCCCCCTACCCTCAACAAGAGCAAAGGGAACACCCCTCAAAAAAAAGGGGATGTCCGAACCCAGAGAGAGGGCGACAGGAAGCGTCTCCTCAAGAGAAGGAGAATAGCCTCCCAAAGTAGGGAGAAAACGCAAGAGAGTCGCCACATTACTGCTTGCTCCCCCCAATCCTCCTCCCGGGGGAATAACCTTCTTCACCCTGATGGCAAAGTGGAATTGGCGAAGCCTTGGAAAGGTCTCCCTGAGGGCCGCCAACGTCCGCCACAGGAGACTGTCTTCCCCCAGAGGGATGGCATAGTTACAGGTAAAAGAATCCTCGGAGGAAAGAGAAAGGTACATCTCGTCGTAGAGTTCAATCTGCTGCATGAGAGACACGATGTTGTGGTATCCATCGGGACGAAGCCCCTCAATGGATAAAAACCAGTTGATTTTGGCATAGGAGTGAAAAAGATAAGTCTTCCCCTCAATCTCGGACATGGGCCACCCACCCATGAACGTCACAAAAGGAACGTATTTCCCCGTTAAAGGGGAGGCGAAACTTGCGGATGGTATCGGCAAAAGCATCCCTGTCTCCCCGTACGAAAACAGTCAAGGATCCAGACTCCTCCCCTTTCTCCTCCCCTAAAAGATTCCTTGCCTCTCGGGCACAGCTTGAGGCAGGATTGACAATGGGGAAAAGTCCCAAGGCTACCTCCTCAAAGAAAGAACTTATAAGGGCAAAATGGGTACAACCCATAATGAGTCCCCGTACCCCTTTCTCATAAAACCTCTCAAATTGTGTCCTCGTCCAAGTTCTCCAAAAAGATGTATCGAAATTCCCCCTCTCTACCGCCTCTATGAATTCAGGCCAGGCCTCTTCAAGAACTTCCACTCCGGGACGAAGCTCGTTGAGCATCCGACGAAAGGCACCCACCCTGATGGTAGCTCGGGTAGCTAAAACGCCGATCGTCCCCTTAGGAATAATCCGGAGTGCCTCTTTACAGGCCGGTTCCACAATACCCACAAGGGGGACAGGATACTTTCCCCAAAGCTCGGGAAGAATCATGGAACTCACCGTCCCACAGGCCACAAGCAACGCCTCCACACCCACGCCGTGGACCAAAAAATCAAAAACGGGTTGGACGACGGGGAGAAGCTCTTCCTTGGTTTTCTCACCATAGGGAAAATGAAGGGGGTCGGCAAAGTACACAATGTGACTGTGCGGAAAGAATTCTTGCACGGTAAGAACCACGCTGAATCCTCCGATACCCGAATCCATGATACCAAGAGTTTTCGGCTTCAATGTCTGTCTCTCCTCTGACGGAAAGAATAGGCAGCTTGCACAAATCCGGAAAAGAGAGGATGAGGGCGGTTGGGGCGAGACTTGAACTCCGGATGGAACTGTACCCCGACGAAGAAGGGATGATCGCGGAGTTCCACGATTTCCACCACCTGGTACTCGGGATTGAAACCCGCCATTACCATACCTTTCTTCTCCAGCTGGTCTACAAAGAGTTCATTGAGCTCGTACCGGTGACGATGTCGTTCCCACACCTCTTTCTGTCGGTAAAAGACAAAACTCTGGGAAGAGGAATCAAGAAGGCAGCGATAGTTTCCCAAACGCATGGTCCCCCCTTTGTTCCTCATGGCCCGCTGAGAGGGTAAGAGGTCGATAACAGGGTAAGGAGTGTCAGGGTCAAACTCTGTGGAATGAGCACCGGAGCAACCAAGAACATTTCGGGCAAACTCGATCACTGCCACCTGCATTCCCAAGCAAATACCGAGGAAGGGGACATCCTTTTGGCGGGCATAACGCACTGCCTCTATTTTGCCCTCAATACCACGGTGTCCGAATCCTCCAGGAACAAGGATGCCATCAACTTCCGAAAACAGGTCACAAGCGTTCGTACCCCTGAGCATTCCAGCCTCGATAGGTCGGACTATCACCTGAATCCCCAGGGAAGCAGCACTGTGCTTTAGGGCTTCGCAGATACTTAAGTATGCGTCTTTCGACTCCACGTATTTCCCCACAAGCCCGATCACTACACTGTCTTTTGCTTTCTTCATCTGCTCTACAATCCGGGACCAATCCTCAAGATCCGCTTCTTGAGATTCAAGCCCTAACTTTGCCGTAACCAATCCTCCCACTCCTCTCCCCTCAAGGACCAAGGGGACCTCATAGATGGACTTGACGTCCATAAGGGGAACAATGGCCTCCTTTTCTATGTCGCAGAAGAGGGCAATTTTGGCAATAACCTCGGGAGTAATGGGTCGAGAGGAACGACAAACGATCACGTCGGGCTGAATACCAATACTTCGAAGTTCCTTGACACTGTGCTGTGTGGGTTTAGACTTGAGCTCTCCTGCTGCCTCAATGTAAGGGACAAGGGTAACGTGGACGTAGAGGCAGTTGTCCTTTCCAATATCATTCTTAATCTGTCGGATAGCTTCGAGAAAGGGGAGTCCTTCAATATCACCCACCGTTCCTCCAATTTCTACAATAGAGACTTCAGCACCACTCTCTTCTCGCAGGCGAAAGACTTCTTCTTTAATCTGATTCGTTATGTGGGGAATAACCTGTACGGTGGCACCGAGGAAGTCCCCCCTTCGCTCCTTGTCAATGACAGAACTGTAGATTTTCCCCGTGGTAACATTACTCGATTTCGAGAGCTCCTCATCGATGAAACGCTCATAATGCCCAAGGTCAAGGTCTGTTTCCCCTCCATCGTAGGTTACAAAGACCTCTCCATGCTGGTAGGGATTCATGGTCCCGGCATCGACATTGATGTAGGGGTCGAATTTCTGCATGGTAACCTTGATGCCTCGGCTTTTCAAAATTCTCCCTAAAGACGCAGCGGTAATACCCTTCCCCAGAGAGGAAACAACCCCACCCGTCACAAAAATATACTTCCCCGCTTTCTTTTCCATAGAGTATCGACCTCTCTTACTGCCTACATGCTTTCAGGAATAGAGACTCCCAAAAGGTCCAACGCATTCCTCAAAACAATCCGGGTGAGCCGGCACAGAGCCATACGGAAAGAAGTGAGAGGCAGGTTTCCCTCATCGATGACACGGTGGAGATTGTAAAAGGAATGAAAGAGTCCGGCAAGATCATGAAGGTAGTTGCACACAAGATAAGGCTGTCGCAGAAGGGCACTCTGTTTCACAACCTCGGGGAAATAAACGATGCTCTTGGCGATTTCTCGTTCCTCATCGTTCTGGAAGCCGAACTCCAGTGCCTCCTCAGGGGGTATCGGTTGAACATTCCTCTTTGCTGCCTCCTTGAAGAGCGAGGCGATGCGGGCATGGGCGTACTGGATGTAGTACACCGGGTTATCCATGGACTGTCGCTTGGCCTCCTCGACGTCAAACTCAAGATGGGTTTCTGGGTCCCGCATGAGGAAAAAGTAACGGGCAACGTCTACCCCGACTTCCTCAACAAGGTCACGAAGAGGCACAAACTCTCCCTGGCGGGTCGACATCCGTTCTGGTTGACCACCCCGAAGAAGAGTCACAAACTGTACGATGAAAATCTCAAGGAAATCCTGAGGAAGCCCCAGAGCCATCATGGCAGCATGCATCCGGGGAATGTACCCGTGATGGTCTGCCCCCCAGATGTCAATGACCCGGGCAAAACCCCTCTTCCACTTATTCCAGTGGTAAGCAATGTCAGAGGCAAAGTATGTAGGAGCCCCATTCTCCCGGACAAGCACCCGGTCTTTATCGTCCCCCCAGAGCGTCGTCTTAAGCCAGAGCGCCCCGTCCTGTTCGTAGGTGTATCCCCTCTCCCGAAGAAGAGAGAGAACGTAGTCCACCTCTCCGTTTTCATAGAGCGAGCGTTCGCTGAACCAGACGTCAAAGAAAACCCGAAAATCGTCAAGGTCCTTTCGAATGTTCTCCAGGATTTTTTCCACCGCATAGCGAGAGAAGAACTCTTCCCGTTCTTCGGAAGGAAGGGAAAGGACACTTGCGCCCTTCTCCTCAAGGAGTCTTCGGGCAATATCCACGAGATATTCCCCACGATATCCCCCCTCGGGTACCTCGACCTCTTCCCCAAGGAGCTGCCGAAAGCGAGCTTCCAGGGACTCTCCCAGAAGCTCGATCTGCCTTCCAGCATCGTTGATGTAGTACTCTTTCTCCACCTGAAAGCCGGCTTTCTTGAGGATTCGGGCCAGGGCATCTCCAAAGGCAGCGCACTTCCCGTGACCCACATGGAGGGGGCCGGTGGGGTTGACGCTGACAAACTCCACCTGCATTCTCTTTCCTCCCCCGACATCAAGCTCTCCAAAGTGCTCGTCCTCCTGAAGTACTTGGCGCAGAAGTTCAAGAACAAAAGCATCCTCAAGGGTGAAGTTCACAAACCCTCCCCCCGCTACCTCTACCCGAGCTACCCCGGAAAGCCCTTTCTCCAGCAATCCCTGAAGCTTTTGCGCAACCTCCCGGGGGGATTTTTTCAGCACACGGGCCAAAGAAAAGGCCACATTAGTGGCAAAATCTCCGTGCTTCTTCTCTCTCGTCGGTTCGACCACAAAGTCGATACTCTCTTCGTGGAGGCCAAGAGACTGAAGGGCTTCGCAGATCCTTCCTCTGAACGATTCAAGAATGAGATAGCTCATTGCCGTTCTCCCCAGTCCTGCGTTCTTCCAGAATTCCTGGGCCATTATATATTTTTTTCCTCCCCGCTTCAACTTGGACTCATCGCTTGTCCTTTGCACCACTTCATGATAAGCTCATGGAAGAATCCTTCCTGGAGGGGTCTTATGGAGTACTTTTTGGGAATCGATTTGGGAACCCAAAGCGTCAAAGTCGTCTGCTACGACGGAGAAGGAAATTTCAAGGCCGTGGCAAGCCGTGAATATCCCATCCTCACTCCTTCTCCGGGATGTGCCGAGCAGAATCCTGAAACGTGGTGGGAAAAGACTAAGGAAGCCATTCGGGAAATTCTTTCTGCCCTTCCCGAACCCAACATCAAGGCTTTGAGTTTTTCAGGGCAAATGCACGCACCAGTCATGCTTGATGAAAATCTTTCACCTCTCCATCCAGTCATCATCTGGGCAGATCAACGAAGCCACAAAGAGGTACAGTATATACGGGAAAAGGCCGGTGAATACCTTAAAACGATCGCCGGAAGTGATGTGGCCACGGGCTTTATGGCCGCTACACTCCTTTGGGTAAGGGACAATCTCCCCGATGTGTATCGGAAGTTGCACTGCGTACTCCTTCCCAAAGACTACCTCAAAGTCAAGATGGGGCTTCCCCCTTCAACGGACGTCGCTGACGCCTCTGCAACTCTCCTCTTCAACATCCGTTTGAGAAACTGGTCAGAAGAACTACTCTCGCTCTTTGAGCTGGACCGCTCCATTTTTCCACCGGCCTATGAATCCACCCAGGTTATCGGACAGGTGAGCAGCAAAGTCAAAGAAGAGCTGGGGATGCAAGGTTCCTGCATCATTGTGGCTGGAGCAGGCGACCAGCACTGTGCCTCTTTGGGGAATGGCATCACCGAAGAGGGAGAGCTTCTCATCACCATAGGCACAGGAGGACAGGTCTTCACTCCCATTTCTCAGCCTCTCATTGACGAAAGACTCCGAATCCACACCTTCTGCCATGCTGTTCCGGGACTTTGGCACCTCTTGGGAGCAACGCTTTGTGCCGGGTTAGCATTGAGTTGGTTTAAGAAATCGGTGCTCGATTCGAGTCAACACTCCTTCGACTTTGGGAACCTCGATCAGGAAGCCCAAAAAGCAGAGCCGGGGTGCAACGGTCTCCTCTTTCTCCCTTACCTCATAGGTGAGCGCACCCCTTATATGGACCCCCACGCCCGGGGGGCATTTCTCAACCTTCATCTCACTCACCAACGGGGCCATTTCACTCGGGCCATCATGGAGGGAGTAGGAATGAGCCTTAAGAGTGCGGTGGAGATTTTCTTGGAGCTCGGAGTCGAACCCCAGAGAACCGTTTTCTCCGGAGGAGGAGCCAAAAGTACCCTCTGGCGACGCATTATGGCCTCGGTGCTCAATACGCCCCTCTTTGCCACACAGGTGAAAGAAGAGGCAGCAAGCGGGGCCTGTATCCTTGCCATGGTAGGAGGAGAGGCCTTCTCAAGCCTCGATGAAGCCACGCGTGCTCTCGTTCGCTATGCTCACCCCACGCTTCCCGATTCCCAGTGGGTGGAGATCTACCAAGCACTCTACGAGAAATTCAAGCAAGGATACAGCGCCCTCAGAGAGTTCTTCCCCCACGCTTGAGCTTAGCTTCCTTTCCGGAATTCGTGGGAAATGTGCTCAATCCGGGCAAAGCGCTCGGCATTAATGTCGATGTGAAAGACCTGCGCAATAACCTGCGTCCACCCGTGGATGAAGTAGATCCAACCATCCTCAACGTGGAGCTTACGCTCCTTGGCCTGGGCGAGTGCCTGGTGCATAAACTTCAAGTCTCCCCGATAGTTGAGTTCCCACACCAAACTGTGCATTGGGAAGACACAGGAATCCGTAAGAGGAGAACCTGGACGATCTTTCCCCAAACCCGTGGCGTTGACGATCAAAGAGTACGGCTGTACCCGCGAAAGGACGGCATCGTTCACCTCGGGAGTGGGCGAGTGGACGTACTCGGTCTTAGCATCGGGGTTTATCTTCTGCATAAGCTCCTTCATAGTCTCAAGACGCGGAGTACTCCGATTGGTCACGTAGAGCTTTGCAGGCATGTTATCCTTCTTCTGGGGATTGAAAAGATAGGCAGCAATAGCTCGAGCACTACCTCCCGCTCCCATGATGAGGACTTCTCCTCCGTGCTCCTTCCAGAAGTTAGGAGGAATGAAAGCTTCCATGGCAAGGCCGCTTGAAATGGGGTCCTTGGCATGGCCTTCGAGGTGGCCGTCGTTCTTAGAGATCGAAGAAAGCTCCCCAAAGAGCTGTGCATAAGGATCGAGATAATCAAAGAGATCCTTGGCTGCCTCGTAAATATCAATCTTGTGCGTAGTGACTAAAGCCCCTAAGGAGAGGGGATCTCCTTTAATGAAGGAAACCACTTCTCGATAAATTTCCCGGGGGGCATGAATCTCAATATCGATGCCCTTGAGCACTGCATCTTTCAACTCCAGCTCTTGAGCCCACAGGGGGAAAAGCTTCATGATAGAAGACTGAGAAGTGGTGACACCGATAAAATACATTGTAGGTTGTGTTGCCCGCTCTGGAAGCTTAAAGCCCATCTCACAACCTCCCTACTTCTTCGGTCTCCACTTAGGATTGTCCCGCACCACAATTCTACCGTCTTCCTCGAGAATTACCTTCGGAAAACCAGCCTCCTCGATGGTGGCATAATCATGTCCCGCATCGGCCGGAAAAATACAGTAGAAAACCAGGGGCTCCCTCCCTACATTCACCGTACGATGCGACCAGAAAGGGGGAATATAGGAAGCCGTTCCGGGAAACATCTCAAGAATTTCGCACCCCCCTTCGAGTGACTCCATGATGAGTCTCCCCTCTCCCCGAAGGCAAAAGTAGATCTCGGCCGTGTTGAGTTTCTCATGGAGATGGCCCTTGGTGAGGAAGAACTCTCTCCCCACCTTCCCCGGATAAATGATTGTCGTACAGTGCGCCAGGTGCCCCGGCTCTTCCGGAATATCCGCGTAGATAACCTCATACACCAGAGGATTCCCCTCTTTGAGCATAGCCTTTGCCGCTTCCTGATCTTGGAAAATATACCTCACATCACTTAGGCGACGAACCACGCGTTTCCCCGGACTCAGCTCTCCCGTCTTGAGGTCCACGATGACATTAAAGGGTTTCACAGACATCATCCTTTCTCTCTTCGTTCAGCGTTTCATATCCGGCACAAGCACAACCTTCAAAGCATCCTTCCCCTCCATGAGCTTGAGTCCTTCCTCGATTTCCTCCAGGGGAAGAACGTGGCTCACAAGGTAGGAAAGGTCTATCGATTTCTGCAACAAAAGGTCCAATGCGACACGCACGTGGAAGTTGTTCGACCGGGTTGTTCCGGTGACCAAGAGTTCCTTGTAGTGGATGAGATTGGTGGGGAGAGGAACTTCGGGCACCGTTGGGGGCAAGCCTCCAAAGAAATTCACCCTTCCAAAGACGTTGGCCACCTCCAGAGCTTCCTTCTGAGCCTCTGGAGCGGGAGCTGCCACGATGACCACGTCTATCCCCTGAACGATGTCCTTCACCTTCTTTTCCCCCACTACAATGGTCTTTGCGCCCTTTTTCTGTGCCGTTTCAAGACGAGAAGGACTCAAGTCGGCCACCCAAACCTCCTTCACTCCACACAATCGGCAAAGCTCCAAAAACATGAGACCAATAGGTCCCGCACCGTAAATGAGGACGGTGTCCTGAAAATTCACCGAAAGGGGTAAAAATCCATGCACTACACAGGCTAAAGCTTCCACAAAAGAGAACTGCACTGGGTCGGCATCAGGAGGAAGGGGGAAAATATTTCCTTGACGGATGGCCTCTTCGGGGACAAGCATGTACTCTGCAAAGCCCCCATCCCGGGTTATACCCAGAGCCTTCCCAAAGGGGCAGTGGTGCGTTGCTCCCCGGATGCAGAAACGACATTTCCCACAGCCGTAGTTAGGAGCCACAAGAACAAGCATGCCCTCCTTGAGACCTTCGACGCCTTCCCCTACTTCAGCAACTTCGCCCACCACCTCGTGCCCCAAGATACGCCGCTCGTTCTGAGGAATGGTTCCATGACCTCTTCGGGCAATGCGCAGATCTGTACCACAAAGGCTTGCCGCCCGCACTTTCAACAGAATCTCTCCCCGGTCCACCTGTGGTCTTTGGACTTCCTCTATACTCAAACGGGGAGGATAGGAAAATACTGCCGCTTTCATAGCCCTCCACATCCCTTCAGCGAATGAGGTTTTTAAAGCGTGTCATGACGTCGTTCATCCCCTCCATCGTCTCAAGATACAGGGGGAGAAACTCTTGGTACTTCTGGTGGAGCTCTTCGTCAGGTTCGAAAACTGTCACCTTTTCCACCGAACTGAAGGCTTTGGCCGCAAGGTCTGAGAATGCCCCAACGGCATGTCCTGCCACCATGGCCGAACCCCAGATGGCAAACTCCTCTCGACTCAGGGTAACATAGGGTACCCCAAGGATGCTCGCCTTAATGCGATTCCAGAGGGCCGACTTTGCCCCACCACCGATGACTCGTACTTCAAGGAAGTCGACATCGGGAATGAGTTCTCGGAGAATCTTAAGGTACAAGGCATACTCAAGGGCTATACCCTCAAGGATGGCCAAAAAGAGATGCTCCCGGGTGTGGTCCCAGCTGAAGCCGGCAAAAACTCCCCGCAGGTACGGCTGTGTGGGGCAATTTCTTCCCCTGAGATGGGGGACAAAGACGATGCCCGAGGGCGGGGTAATTCTTCGTTCAACTTCTTCATTGATCCGCGCAAATGCCTGAGGGTTTTCGGCCAAATCCCGAAAGAGTTCGTTCTTCGCCCATTCTACGTCCATGCCACCCCCATTGATGTAGGCCATGGGATAGTAGTACGCCTCAAGGACTGAACGGGGGAAAAGGAGGGTCTTATAACGAACATCCGGCGCGAATCGATCTACAAAAATGCTGAAGCAGGAAGCCGTTCCAGCCACGTCAAAGGCGATACCGGGTTTGACCACTCCTGCTCCGAGGGTATTGGCTGCCTGATCTCCGCACCCTGCCACAAGGGGGGTTCCCTCATAAAGCCCCATTTTCTCTGCCCACTCTCTCTTGAGCCTTCCCACAATTTCCCATGGTGCCACAATGCGAGGCATTTTTTCCTTCTCGATCTCAAAAAGACCGAGGATCTCTTCATCCCACCGCTTCTCCTTCAAGTCGGCGAAACAGGAGAAATGGACATAGGTGTAATCCATGAAGGTCGCTTCTCCCAGGAGTCCCGCAAGCTTCTGGGTTACCCAAGAGGCAGGAACGGTGAACTTGGCAATGCGCCGATAGACTTCAGGGTGTTCGTGCTTCCACCAGAGGATTTTCGGCCCGTGGTTGATACTTGGAGTCATGCCAGACTTCCGTATAATGAGGTCTTCAGCCCTTTCCTTCATCCTCTCAGCATAGGGAGCCGAACGTACATCAAGCCAGGAATCATAGGGGGTAGCCGCTTCTCCTTTTTCGTCCACCCCCATGATACCGGCCATTTGCCCGTCCAGGGCTAAAGCGGCGACTTCCCCGGGATTCACTCCACTTTTCTCAATCACTTCCCTCACGGTGCGGACTACCGAAAAGAGCATCTCCTGTGGATCCTGAATGACACTCCCATCTTTTCCGTAAATGATGTTCGAGCTTTCTCGGGCAATGGCCAAAGCCTTGCCCTCTTCGTCAAAAATTCCGGTCTTCGTGGCTGTCGTTCCCAAATCACACCCGATGAAGTATGCCACCCTCACCACTCCTCAATCGTCACGGGCCTACCCAGAGAGAGCGAAGCATGCGCCGCTTCCACGATTCGTACCACCCTCAATCCATCCACAACCGAGGGAACGGGATTTTCTTCAGACACCACACAGCGAATGAAGGCTTTGAGTTCTTCAAGGTAACCCTCCTTAAAACGCAATGCCCACCCTGCATGGGTATCCTGAACAGCTTTTTTCTCCAGAGTATAGAAAACAGGACCTCTTCCTTCCGTTTCTCCCACCCGAATCATTCCCTTTGTCCCCAAAATCTCCAACCGGGCATCGTAAGCGTATCCTACTGGGCAACCTCCATCAATAACCCCAAAAGGTCCATCCTCAAAGGCCATCGTAAGGAGATAGTGATCGTAGAAATCGGGGAAGTCTTTCCGGGCTTCCGGGGACTTAAAGTTTTTAGCTTCCATGAAGACCCTCTGTGGCTTCCTTTGGGCGAACCACAACACCGTGTCCACATCGTGAGAAGAGACTTCGGCAAGCATTCCCCCACTTTTTGCCCTATCCCAAATCCAGGCCGGAGGAAGGCCTGGTCCTCTCCCCGTGGACTTCACCAGGACAAGGTCTCCCACCAATCCTTCCTGTACCATCTCCCAGGCTCGACGGATTTCGGGATCATACCGGCGCATAAAGCCAATCTGGAACTTCACCCCGGCTTTCTCCACCGCACTCTTTATAGCCAGGGCCTCCCTGAGGTTTTGGGCCAGGGGCTTTTCACAGAAAATATGTTTCTTGGCCTGTGCCGCTTTCTCCACAATCTCCCGATGGGTAAAGGTCAAAGAGCCAATGCAAACCGCATCAAGGTCTTCTTTTTCGAGGGCCTCCTCAAAAGAGGTATAGTAACGAACACCGAGTTCTTCACCGGCCCTTCTCGCCCTTTCTGCATCCACATCCACAACTGCTCTGAGCTCCCCCTCGGGAATATAGTGGACGAGGTTTTTTCCATGCACCATTCCTGCTCGTCCTGCTCCGACAAGAACAAATTTGACCTCGGGCATTTCCTTTCCCTCCATATCCTTAATCCCTCATAATTCTCCGTCGCCACTGGTCAAAGACCACTACCGCTACGATGAGAAGACCGTTGACCACCCTCTGCCAGAAGGGCTCAACGTTCAGGAGGTTCAAACCGTTGGCCAGAACCCCCATGAGGATTGCCCCGATGAGCGTTCCAAAAACCGATCCCTTGCCGCCAAAGAGGTTCGTTCCGCCAATCACCACAGCAGCAATAGTCTGGAGCTCTATTCCCTCGGCCATGAGAGCATTGGCCGAGTTCATTCGTCCCACAAGAACAAGACCTGCCAGCCCACAGTAGAGTCCGGAAACTCCGTAGACCAAAATCTTTACTCGGTCCACGTTAATGCCCGCCGCCCGGGCAGCTTCCCGGTTGCCCCCCACCGCAAAAAGGGAACGACCAAAAGTCGTCCGGTTCAGAATGAACCAGGTGAGGACGACAACGAAAAGGGCAAACACCATAGGTACAGGAACACCTCCAATGTGACCACTTCCCAACCAGACGATGCTCTCGGGCAGGTACCCGGCGAGCTTTGTGGCCGTAAAGTGGGACGGTACCGGAAGCCCCCCAGTTATGAGAAGGGCAATCCCTCGAACCGCTCCAAGCATGCCCAGGGTAGCTATAAAGTCGGGAATCTTACCCTTGGCAATGATGACACCATTGGCAAAGCCGGCCATGGTGGCAAAGAAAACCCCAAGCAACGCTCCGCTCAGAAAAGGCCATCCCCAGTAACTCATGGCCACTGCTGCAAGACACCCACCCAGAGCGAGCAAAGGACCCACCGAGAGGTCAATTCCCGCAGCAATAATAACCATGGTCTGAGCCGAGGCCACAATGAGAACTACCGCAACCTGACGGAAGATATTCAACCAGTTACTCAGAGTGAAAAAGTACGGGGAGAGGATGGCAAAAGCTGCGCTCAAAGCAATAAGACCAACGAGAGAGCCGCCTCGTAAAAGGAGACTTACAAAGACTTGAGATATGTTTCCTTCCTCCTGAGAAAGAGGCATCACCTTATTCCGAGACAAACCACAACACCCCCTCAAGAAACCCCGCTTGCCACAGCAAGAAGCAGAGTCTTGTCAACATTCTTCGTGCTCTCAAAGACTCGCACAATTCGTCCATTTCTCATGACTGCGATTCGATCGGCAACCTCGAGAGCCTCGACCGGTTCCGAAGTGATGTAGATAATCGTTAATCCCTGGTGGGCAAGCTGGCGCACCATCTCGCGTATCTCGAACTTCGTCCCCACGTCAATACCCCTTGTGGGCTCATCCATAATGAGGAGTCTGGGTTTTCTGGCCAGCCAGCGAGCCAGAAGCACCTTTTGCTGGTTCCCCCCACTCAAGTATAAGACAGCCCGCAGGACGTTGGGAGTCTTAATCCGCAGAGAACGAACAAAATCCTCTGAAAGAGCCATTTCTTCCCGGATACGCAGAATTCCCCAACGTGAAACAAGAGCGAGGATGGCCAGAGTAATATTGGCAAAAACAGGAAGCTCGTATACCAGAGCATTTCGCCGGTCCTCTGGAAGACAACCAATACCCAATGCAATGGCCTCCTTAGGGCTTTTGGGTTGAATGGCTCGGCCCTCAAGGAGAATTTTACCCTGTGCCCGCTCAAGACCGAAAAGGCCCCGAGCCAGCGTGGTCCTCCCCGAACCCACAAGGCCAAAGAGCACAAAGATCTCACCCTTGTGGACCTTGAGGTTCACGTCTTTGACAAAGTCTCCTACCCCGAAATTTTCCAGGGAGAGCATGAGTGCTTTCTCCGTTACATCAATCTCGTGAGTCGTCTCCAGAGACTCTACAGCCTTTCCGGTAAGATGGTAGAAGAGGACTCGCTCGTCGAGCCTTCGAGCTTCCTCGGTGATAATCTTGCGACCATCTCGCAGTACAGTAACCCGATCAGCGATACGCAACGCCTCTCCTAACTTATGAGAAATGAAAATGACGCCGATGCCAGTCTTTTTAATTTCGAAAACCAATTCGAAGAGGCGGTTGACTTCCTCTTCACTCAAAGCCGAGGTCGGTTCATCGAGAAGAAGGATACGGAGATTGGGTCGGCTCACCGCCTTTAAGATTTCCACCATTTGTTGCCCTGCCACGCTGAGAGAACCAACAGGGGTCTTAGGTGATTCCTCAATACCAAAGCGCTCGAGAAGCTTTTGAGTCTCATAGAACACGGTGTTCCAATCGACCTGAATACTTCTTCTCGGCCATCTTCCCAAAAAGACGTTCTCTGCCACGCTGAGATACGGAACCAGGGAAAGCTCCTGCTGCACAAGAACAACTCCGGCATTGAGGGCATCCCGAGGGGATAGGAAGTACACCGGTTTCCCATCAAGGAGAATATCTCCTGTATCTTTGGGAATAATGCCACTGATAATCTTCATCAACGTACTCTTCCCCGCACCGTTTTCCCCCAAAAGGGCGTGGACCTCCCCGGGGAAAACGTCCATACTCACATCGTCCAAAGCCTTAACCCCGGGGAAGGACTTACTGACACTATGTACCTCAAGAATGGGGACACCTGTCCCTACCATACGGTATACCCTCCGTCAACGCTCAACACCGCACCAGTTGCATACCCTACAAGAGGGGAAGCAAGAAAAAGAATGGCCGCTGCAATTTCCCCAGGCTTTCCGAGTCTCTTAAGAGGCCGCGTTTCTTCAAGACTTTTCCGTGCACGCTCCGGATCTTTTTCTTTCTTGAGAGCCTCCTCCACAAGAGGCGTGTAGGTAGTCCCAGGACACACACAGTTCACCCGTACCCCATGGTCGGCAAAATCAACCGCACAGCTTTTGGTGATGGAAATGACTGCAGCCTTAGTGAGGTTATAGAGCATCTGGTTTGGTATGGCCACAAGCCCTGCCTCCGAGGCCACATTGACGATGACTCCATTCCTTTGCTCCACCATGTGCCTTCCCACACTCTGGGTACAGAGGAGCACCCCCCTCACGTTAATGTCTATTATGCGCCGAAAATCTTCCTCAGTAAAGGCCAGGGCATTGCCTTTGAGGTACACTCCAGCATTGTTCACCAAAATGTCGATTTTTCCAAAAAGTTCGAGAGTTTTCGCAATCATCTGCTCAACACTTTCTCTTCTGGAGACGTCGGTTTCCACAAACTCTGTCACCAGTCCCTGACTCTTGAGTTCTTCCTCAAGGGTCTTGCTCCTTTGGGGATCCACATCGGCAATAACAACCTTTGCTCCTTCCTGGGCAAAGAGTCTTACCGTAGCTGCACCGATTCCTGCTCCTCCACCAGTCACTATGGCCACTTTTCCAGAAAACCCAAGGTCCAAGTATCTCCACTCCTTTCAAAAAAAGGGCCCCCGCAGGGGCCCAGACCTCATTTCTCAAGGTATGCCTTTTTGATAGCCTCCCAGTCGATGGGCTCAAGGTATGGATTGGGATAGAACATATCGGCGTTACCCTGCCACTCGGTTCTCGGACGGATGTCCACAAATTGCGGCACCTGGTCCTTAAGACCCAAAGCAAGCATGACGGCGTACTTTGTTCCATACCAACCCCACTCGGGGAAGCCGTGCCATGTTTCGGCAATGAGCCGCCCTTCACGAATTCTCTCTACTGATTCGGGTGTTCCGTCGTTGGTAAAGACCTTGACCTCAGTCCGCCCCAGCCGCTCACAGGTGAGCATGGCCCCAAGACCCATTTCATTTGAAGCCGCCCAGATGAAATCAAGCGTCCCTTGCGGATTGGCCGAAAGGATATCCTCGGTAACCTTGATACCCTTTTCTCTGTTCCAGTCTGCTGGAAGCGTGGTTACGATTTTGATTCCTGGGAACTGGTCGACGACTGCATGGAAACCACGAAGTCTTGCCGTCGAGAAGAACCCTCCCGCAATTCCTTCAATGATAGCACCGGTAACCTTGATCTTATCCTTGAGCCCTTCGATAACTTCTTTGGTATAGAGATTCTCCCAGAAGGCCAGGTCAAGGAAAGTCTCCGGAGATACCTCCACTTTCTCTCCTTCACCGAGGACCCCCGGTCCACCAAAGTAGTCCACTACAGCATAAGCCGAGATTGTCCCCGCCACGGTGTTGTCAAAACCAATATAGCAGTCTACATCCACACCTTCAATCGGCTCAAGGAGATTTACCACAATGACCGGAATGCCTGCTTTCTTTGCTTCTTGAAGAGCCGGTTTCACGACTTCAACCTCAATTGGAGAAATAGCGATGACGTTGACCCTCCGCTGGATGAAATCTTCGATGATGGCTATCTGGTCGGCAAAGGCTGTGTGAGCCGCTGGAGCACGGGTTATGATTTCCACATTGATGCCGTGATTACGAGCGTCCTCTGCTCCTTTCTCGAAGAAATCCGTGGCAGTCTTGAAGACCCCGGTGATATCGGGTGGCGTCCACCCAATGGTGATTTTGGGAATATCCTTGCCCCAAGCCATGCTGAAAAGACCAAGAACCAACACAAGGGTGACGAACACACCGAGCCACTTCTTCATACCTCCAACCTCCCTTGTAGTAGTATTTTTGCCCTTTCAGAGGGCAAAATGCTTCCTTTCAAGGTTCTTCAAAAACGCCAGTCCTTCCCGGAGTAACACATCACTCGAAGGAGCCATCTTTCGCCAAACGCAGGTTCCTGCCCTCATGGAGTCTGAAATCTCGGTGAACGACTCCATGCCCACCATTCCTTGGTAGTTTCCCTCGGCCAGAGCCCGAAAGATGCCATCCCAGTCCACCGTTCCGGTACCGGGGATGCCTCTGTGACTCTCGCTCAGATGGTAATGGCAGAGGTAAGGAAGTGCCTTCTTTGTTGGCGTGTAAAAATCGTTCTCCTCGATATTCATATGGTATGCATCGAGGTGAATCTTTACGTTATCCTCCCCAATCATCTCCAGGAGCCTTAGGGCCTGCTCACAGGTATTGATGAGAAACGTTTCGTAGCGGTTCACCGGCTCGATACCAATAACAAGCCCCAAAGCTCGAGCCCTTTGGGCTACCCTCTTGAGGGCCTCGGCAGCACGTTCTAAGTATTCGGGGCCGGGGAAGGTGGAGATCCGCTTTCCCAAAGCCGAATAGAGCACACCGGAAAAACTCAAGGCCCCCATCTCCACCGATACCTCTACGCACTTCTCAAGATACCGAAGCCCCCTGCACCAGATATCTCTATCTGGAGAAGAGACGTCTGCTGCTTCAGAGAGCACCGTAGAGGTGACAACCTTGAGGTGTAGCTTTTGTGCTTCTTCTCGAATGGAAAGAGAGTCGACACCTTCAAGGTCCATAAGGGGAATCTCAATGGCATCAAACCCCATATTCTTGGCCTTTTCAAGAAGGCAAAGAGAGCCTCTGGTCCATTTTGATGTCCACGCGTAGGCGTGGACGGCATACTGCAACTGCCCCATACCTTCAGCTCCTCAAAACCCTCACTCTGACTCTTCCCTTATCCCCCCGGAAACGGGAGATGAAGAGGTCAATGGGTCGATTCTCAGTGTCATAAGTGATGTTCTCAAGAAGAAGTACCGGAGCCCCAGGGTCGATACCAAGGAGAGAGGAATCAAGGTCTGTAGCCACTACAGGTTCTAAGCTCACCTCTGCCCACTGAGGCTTGAGGTGGTACTTCTCCGAGAGGAGTCCATAGAGAGAACGGTCGGTGAGGTCCTCCTCCAAAAGCCCGGGGCAGAGGTGGTGGGGGATGTGGTTTTGAACCCAGACCACTGGCTCATCCTCCACAAAACGGAGACGTTCCAGGAAAATGATCTTCTCTCCCTCTTTGAGCTGCAGTGCTTTGGCCACCCGTTTGGGAGCCTCTTGCACTTCCTTGCGCAGGACTCTGGTACGGAGGGTGTATCCTCGCTGGGCCATGTCCTCATAGAAGGTGACGAAGTGCTGGATGAACCCATACTCAAGTTTGGGTTTGGCCACAAAGGTTCCTTTCCCCTTCTCCCGGGTGAGGAGACCCTCATAGACGAGTTCCTTGAGGGCTTGGCGGACTGTAGGACGACTGATGCCATACTTCTCGGAGAGTTCTCGCTCTGAAGGGAGGAGGTTTCCAGGAGCTAAAATTCCCTCTTCAATCTGCTCCTTGAGAATCTCTTTGAGCTGATAGTAGAGAGGAATAGGAGTCTTTCGGTCCAGCATTTCTTCCCTGTCCAATGTTCCCTCCTCGAATATACTAATCCACTATACTCTGTTCGATGTTTTTAAGAAAGCGAAGCCCTTGCAAAGCAATATCGTCTGGATCGGCGAATTTCTTCCAGATAGCTACTTTTTTACCTGAAGGAAATTTAACCATTTCCGGAGTGAACGTTTCGATGACTAGCCACCTCTGGTAACCAACTCTCTTTAAAGCTCGGAAGATACCCACCCAGTCAATATGGTCATCCCCAAGAATACCTCTATGATTAGCACAACAATGAAAGTGAAAAAGGAGGTCACCAGCATCGAGAATGGCTTCCTTTAGGTCCCGCTCTTCAATATTCATTTGAAAAGTGTCTAAGTGTAGCTTAAGGGCTTGATGGTTTATTTCCCGAATAAGTCGAAGAGCTTCTTGAGTTGTGTTGATAAGGTAGGTTTCAAAGCGGTTCGCCGGTTCCATAGCCAAGAACACAGGGTATTTTTGTGCGTATTCTGCTACCTCCCAGAGCCCTTCCTTACACCATTCCCACTGTTCCTTAGTTGGGGGCGCGTCAGAAAAATCACCCCAGGGTCCGTACAGTATTCCAGCAAGCATGTCTCCTTCAAAAGAGGCTACAAGGTCAATACAAGCCTTAAGATAAGCAACGCCCTTCTGCCTGATTTCCTTCAGCGGCGAAATAATGTTGGTTTCGCTTGAGAGACCGGTCGAGAAAATGCATTGAACTCCTTGATGAGCGCTTCCCTTATGCAAGAGTTGCAAGAGTCCCTTTTCTTCGAGTAGATCAGGGGTAAGAGTAATTTCCAGACCTTCAAAGCCCATCTCCCTAAGATGAGCAAGAAGGGGAAGAATATACTCCTGTTTTACTTCAGGATACCATATGTGATAGAAGGCTCCGTACTTCAATGTTGACACCCCCAGATACCCAAATTCTGAAAGTTTACCACGCTATACACTCAACGGGCCGAAAAAGCCAGCTAAATTGACGTCCCTTAACCCTTAATTTACAACTTTGGCGCTACTTCTATTCTACCTCTGATAATAACTACTTGCCCTTCCTTCATAACCATGTTTATTTTGCTTTCATCATAAAGAACAGAAACATCGTCCAACGGATTACCATCCACCATAATGACGTCGGCCAGTTTTCCTTCTTCCAAGGTACCAACCTTGTCAGCAACCCCTATGGCTTCGGCTGCAGTTTTTGTCGCCGCAACAATTGCATCCATTGGAGACATACCCAGCTCCACAAGAACGGCCAGTTCTCGCATATTGTCTCCCTGTCTGATGTAGGGAACACCCGCGTCAGAACCCAGCGAGATTTTCACTCCCTTTTCCAGCAACATCTTGAAATTCTTTTTCCTATCTTCCCAGCATTCCTTAGCTTTTCCCACCATCCAGTCGGGGAGATCCCCTGGTCCCTTTTCGATAATCATCTTCATATACAGGTTAGTGCCCTCCAAATATATGTTCTTCTTTGCCATCATGTCGGCACACTCCTCGTCGATAAAAAATCCATGCACGATTGAATTAGCTCCAGCTAAGATAGCATTCATGATGGCATCATGTCCCTGAGCGTGAACAATAACTCTCTTGTCCATTTTGTGAGCTTCTTCAGCAGCTGCCCTTAGTTCCTCAAGGGTTGCCTGAGGAGCAGTAGCAATACCCGTACTGATAATGTCACGACTGGCCACAAGCTTCACGTTATCCACGCCATGGTAAATATTCAACCGGGCCGCTTTTCTCCACGCGTCAGGACCATCGCAATGTATTGTG
>CAYRSB010000017.1:0-46226 GCA_964426875.1 uncultured Atribacterota bacterium | reverse complement strand
AGATTTCCTTTACTCTTTGTATAAGAAAGAGGAATGTGCTACACTCTCTCTGGGGGTGAAGCGGATGCTTGGTGAATGGTTGAAAAAGAAAATTCGGGAAAGAGGTATGAAACAGGAGGAGTTTGCCCATGCCCTGGGGGTCTCCCCTTCCCTGGTCTCTTCCTGGGTGAAGGGGACCCGAAGGATCACCGTCGAAGATGCCAAGAAAGTGGCCAGGTTCCTGAGGGTCTCGGAGAAGGAAGTCTTCCTTCTGGCAGGAATCCTGAGCAAGGAGGCCTTTGAACTGGGGGAAGAAGTCGTCTTTATCCCCCTCCTCTCCGGAAAGATCCCCTGTGGAACTCCCCGGGAGGAACTGGACAGCTACATCGAGGGGTACCAGCCCTTCCCCCGGGAGATGCTGGAGATGAGCATCGGTACATCTTACCGTCACGGGCTCAGGATCTACTTCGTGCGGGCCCAGGGGGACTCGATGAGTGAGGTGGGGATTGTCCCGGGAAGCTTCATCCTCTTTTCCCCGGACCTGGAGGTCCAGTCGGGGGACATCGCTGTGCTCTATCTCGACTGCAGCGGGCTCACGGTGAAGCAGGTTTTCTTCCGGGAAGGGTTGGTGGTTCTCACTCCTAAAAACCCGCGCTATGAGCCGGTGATCGTGAAGTCCGAGGAGGTGAGCATCGTGGGAAAGGTGCTCCTCTGGATCAACTACGCCAACCAGCTGAAGTATGGGAGAGGGGGAGGGGTCTCCTGAGGGGAGGCGCAGAGACACCAAACCCCCCTCCATTTTCCAAGACATGGGCCTGAACCCGAAAACCCACTCCCAGGCCCAAGAAGGGTGGTGCACGGAGGAGGGCAGAAAAACGGAATTGAGAAATCGGAGAAAGGGGGTATAATATAGAAGCAGAGAAAGGGCGTGAACGCCATGCTGAAGATGAAGGTCCAGGGCCTTATGTTCGACCAGAAAAGCGCCATGGCGGTGGTTATCCTTGTCGACGAAGAAGAGAAGCGGAGCCTCCCCATATGGATCGGGCTCTTTGAGGCTCAGGCGATTCTCCTTGGCCTTCAAGGGGTACAGACTCCCCGTCCCCTCACCCACGATCTCATGGCCTCAGTCATTCGGAGCATGGGCGGAGAGCTGGAGAAAGTGGTAATCACAAAAATCGTCGACAACACCTTCTATGCCCTCCTGTACCTCAAGGTCGACGGCCAGGAGGTGATGGTGGATGCCCGTCCCAGTGACGGCATTGCCCTGTCACTCCGCATGGGAGCACCCATTTACATCTCCGAGGAAATCCGAAGCTCTACCACCGTGGCCATGGGAGAGATTGACGATAGAGAAATAGAAGAATTTCGCCAGTTTCTGGAAAACCTCAAGCCTGACGATCTCAAAAAGTACCTGGGATATGACTCGTAAGGTGTACATCGGCGTTGTGGGGCAGAGCGCTCCCGAAGAGCCTATCGTAACCATGGCCTACCGCATCGGTCGACGCATTGCCGAGCGCGGGGGGATTCTTCTCTGCGGTGGACTCGGCGGGGTGATGGAGGCGGCCTGCCGGGGGGCCAAAGAGGCCAATGGGGTGACGATAGGGATTCTTCCGGGCCACTCTCCCTCCGAGGGTAATCCCTATGTGGATTTTGCCATTGCTACAGGCCTTGGGGAAGCGCGGAATTTTGTGCTTGTTTCGGCCTCTTCGGCTCTTATCGCCTGCGGGGGGCAGGCAGGGACTCTGAGTGAAATCGCCCTTGCCCTGCGAATGGGAAAAATTCTCGCTGGGGTGCAGACCTGGAGGATAGAGGACCACAGGGGAAGAAAGGACTTTTTCCCTTCTTTTGAGAGCCCCGAGGAGGCGGTAGAGTATGTTTTTGCCCAGCTCCGGGGAACACAGGCAGTGTAGGTGGACAGGTGGAGGGAACCATACGGATTAGCGCCGCGACCATAGCGGAGGTTACTGCTTGGGCAGCCCAGGAGGTGGAAGGAGTCACCTGGAACTTCGACCGCATCCTCGGAAGCGTCGAGCTTTTTCGGGGGAATGAGACCGTATCCCGCGACGAAAAGATTCTCTTGGAGGAAAAAGAACTGGCCATTCGCGTCCACATCGGGGTACACCACAGGGTATCGTTCTTCCAGGTGGCCCAGACAGTCCAAAAGAATGTCTTTGATACCCTGCTTCACCGTTTAGGGATGCAACCCCACCAGGTACACGTGGAGGTCCAGGAAGTGGACTGGTCGAGCATCGACGAAAGGGGGTGAGACGCCTTTGTACAATCCCGAAGGGCTGTGCCAGGTATGTCGGCACTGCGACCCGGTGCTCAAGGAGAAGGGAATCTATCGCTGTCTTCTGGGTGAGCAGAAAGAGCGGACTCAGCCAGTGGACCGCTGCGACTACTTCTTTCCGGATCACCTCGCCTCCCAGAAAGAGGGGGGAAAGTAGGGGACATGCCGGGGAGGCGCCTTGGGCAGCACTTTCTCCTCGATCGGCGCATCCTTGAGCACCTTGTGGAAGCGGGAGAGCTTGAAAAAGAGGATCTCGTTTTTGAAGTGGGTGTGGGTGAAGGGGTGCTCACCGAAGCTGTGGCACGCAAAGCAGGGTGGGTAGTGGGATTGGAGATAGACCCAGATGTTCTGGCTCAGGCAAAGGAGCGTCTTTCGGTGTATCCCAACGTCATTCTCTACCAGGGAGATTTTCTCAAGATAAATCTTTCGGAAATCATCGGCTCTTTCCCTGCCCGGTTCAAAAAGTGCATCGCCAACATCCCCTACGGGATTTCTTCTCCCTTTTTTCTCCGCCTCCTCCGGACCACCCCGGAAATCCTCTGGGAACGCTTTGTAGTCATGGTGCAGAAGGAGTTCGGGGAAAAACTCCTTGCCCTCCCGCCCTGGGGAAAGGGCAACCCCCTTTCGGTGGGGACACACCGGGTGTTCGCTGTAGAACGCCTCTTCGTAGTCCCTCCTTCTGCCTTCCGGCCCAACCCGAAGGTGTTTTCCCTGGTTCTCCGGGGGAAAAGGGTGAAGGACCCTCCCTCCGACTTTATCCCCTTTTTGGATTTCCTCCTCAGGATTTTCCGCCACCGCCGAAAGACTCTCCAGGCCGTCCTCCCGAAAATCGGGTCCTTTCCCACGGAGCTTGGGAAAAAACGGGCCGAAGACCTTACCCTTGAGGAATGGGAAAAACTTTGGAGTATAATGAAAATGGGGGAGTGTGATGTTGAAAAACACCTGGGTGGGGGATAACCTCACTGACGTCAAAATTAAAAATCGATCCTTAGTTTTGCAGCTCCTCAAAAAAAGGGGGTCCCTCTCTCGTATTGAACTTGCCCGCATCACTGGCCTTACCCAGCCCACCATAACAAACATCGTCAACGATTTACTCTCCTCAAACCTTCTCAGGGAAGTGGGGGTCTCCGATACCAAAACCGGACGAAAGCCAATCCTCCTTTCGGTCAACGACCAGGCCTTCTACATCGTGGCCATCAACTTCACCCGTCAGGGATTCTCCGTAGCGCTCACCGACCTGGGACCGAACATCCTTTTCCGGCGGGATTCTTCCTACAGCCTCCTCGAGGACACAGACATTGCCCTCTTAGAGCTCCAGAAAGAATTCATCCACGTCCTTGAGTATGCCACCCAGTCTTTGAGTCTTGTTCTGGGAATCGGAGTGAGTGCTCCAGGCCCGGTGGACACCGAATCCTGCACCCTCCTTGCCCATCCCACCTTCCTCATCCATAAAAGCCTCGATCTCCGTCAGTACCTCAGAGAGTACGACCTCCCCATTTTTATGATGAGCAACGCCGACGCGGCCTGCCTCCATGAAACCTGGTGTGGAAACGCCAAGGAAGTCCAGAACATGGTGTACTTCATGGTGGGGGAGAGTGTGGGAGCGGGGGTGCTCATCGAGGGGAAAATCTACCAGGGGAAACACAAAAAGGCCGGAGAAGTGGGACACACAAGCATCAACCTCTTTGGACCGCGATGCGTCTGCGGCAACTACGGGTGCCTTGAGCTGTACTGCAGTACCCAAAAGATTGTGGAAAAGGCCCGGGAAATAGGATGGTTCGGCGGAGAACCGTATTTTCGGTCGTTCATCGAACGGGGGGAACCACTCCTCTTTCGGCACATCGTGGAAGGGGCAAAGGAGGGCAACAGAGCCTGCCTTGAGCTCCTTGCACAGCTTGGTCGCTACATCGGGGTGGGAGTGGTAAACCTCATCAACCTCTACGACCCGGAGCTTGTAGTCATTGGAGGGGAAACGGCCCTGGCCAGGGATTTCATCGACCGTCCCATTCGGGAAACCCTTGAGGAGAGGCTCCTTTACCGGGCGTACATAACCCCAGAACTCCTTTACTCCCAGTGGGGAGAGGACGTTACCCTTCTTGGAGCAGCGTCCCTGGTCCTTGATCATTTCATGGCTGGAGAGTTAGGAAGGTTTTAGAGGGTCAGCGCTTAAGGCGGATGACGACCCGATTGGGAACACAGGCAATGAAGTCGATGTGGGGAATTTTCCCCATTTTGATGCACACTTTGTCCGGGCAGGGAGAGGTCACCACAAAAACTTCCCCACCCTTCACCGCCAAAACGGTTTTGCCCAGGGGACCGGGAATGGTAAGTTCCTTTTCATCCTTCGGGGTTACGAGGACTTCCTTGGTGCCCTTTTCGCTTTCGATGACGACGGTGTAGCCCTCTCCGCGACCGGCCCTTGGGGGGGCATACTTCAGGAAAAAAAGCCCCAGCACAACCCCTGCCACGAGAAGGGCCAGCCACTCACCTTTCCGGAAGAGATGCACGTTTTCCTCTCCATCCTGTGAAGCAGAAAATAAAACCCCAGGGAGAGACAACAGATCTCCCTTTGTGGCACACCAAGCCGGTGTCCCTGTCGACACACCCTCTTCTCCACCCAGAGCGCCGGTGTACACCACTCCACGCAGAGATTGTACCACGGCCTGCGGCGGTGCAACCCCGCAGAGCCGGGGCCTTTATACCCTGAAACAAAATTTCACCGCAAGAGGGGAACAGGTCGTTGACGAAAAAATATTGTTTTGCTACATTTGTTGTGTAAATGTTTACTCACAAAAGGAGGGTGTTGTTATGGTATGGAGAAAAAGTGTGGTGGTCCTCTTACTGGTTTTGGGTGTTGTTCTGGGAATGGCAGTGCAGGGCCTGGCCCAGGTTCTCCCCCCAGAAATTCCCCGTGAAAAAACCCTCATCATCCATTACCTCTTCTCCCCCCAGCCGGTCCCGGGAAACTGGAATCTGTGGGCAGGATGGCGAGCACAGAATGGTGGCTTGCACCAGTTCGTCACCGAAGCCCTGTGGACCCTGAACCCCAACGTGGTGGAGGGAGGTATCCTCAACGGCCTCGCCGCTGAACCCCCCATCTACAACGAAGATTTCACCGAATTCACCATAAAGCTTCGGGAAGGCATTTACTGGAGCGATGGGGTGCAGTTCACCGCTCAGGACGTGGCCTTCACCATTCTCGCTGTTCGGGATAATCCGGGACTCGAATTCCACGGCCTCCTGCAGGACGTAGAAGAGGTCAAAACCCCCGATGATTTCACCGTGGTGGTAAAGCTCAAAAAACCCAACAGCCGCTTCCACACCTACTTTGTGGAGCGGTGGAATGCCATTCGACCGATGCCCAAACACATTTTCGAGAAGGCCGAAGACATCACCGCTTTCCCCTTCCATCCCCCGGTGAGCATAGGACCATACGTGTACCTGGACCACGACCCTGCAGGGTACTGGGTACTCTGGAAAAAGCGAGATGACTGGCAGAGAACGGTAGCGGGAAAGCTCTTTGGAGAGCCAAAGCCGGAGTATGTGCTCTTCATCAACTATGGTCCTCCGGAGAAACAGGTCATGGCCATGCTCAGGCATGAGCTCGACATCGTCCAGGGGACGGCAGAACAGATGATCACCCTCCTTGAACAGGGGAAGACCACCCGGAGTTACCGGAAAACCTGGCCTTACATCGACCCACGTGACATCTCCACCCGGGGACCTGGCTTTAACCACCTCGTCTACCCCTACAACATTAAAGATGTCCGCTGGGCTCTCGCACTCTGCATCGACATCGTGGAACTCCTCGTCTCCACCTACAACGGCATGGCGGCAATGACTCCCGGACTTCCGCTTGTGGTCAGTCCCACCTTCTACGAGTGGTACTTCAAACCTCTGAGACCGTGGCTTGAGGAATTGACACTCGATCTGGGCAACGGTCAAACCTTCAAGCCCTGGGACCCTAACGCTCCATTCCGCCTCCTTGAGTGGGCCAAGGCTCAAGGGTATGAAGTGAACATCGACCCTGGTGATGAAAAGGCAGTGCGCCTGGCTCTGGGGTACGGGTGGTGGAAGTATGCCCCTGATGCGGCCGAAGCGCTGCTCAAAAAGCACGGTTTCTCCCGAGGTTCCGACGGAAAGTGGCGTCTTCCCGATGGTACTCCCTGGAAGATTACCATTCTCTCCGGTCCCGATCCCACAGACATGGGCTACATCACCGCCCTGGGAGTGATCGAGCAGTGGAAGAAATTCGGTATCGATGTAGAACTCTTCCCCACCGCCGCCGTCGCTACCTTAGCCCAGAATGGGGAGTATCAGGTCCTTGCTACAAGCCATGGTGGCTGGGCCGGAGAGCCATGGGGACTCCATCCCGATCTCTACCGCTGTCTCAACGCCTTCCGCAGCGACTTCGTGAGACCAGTAGGAGAACCTGCCCTGGGGTGGTCGGGACGCTTTAGCGATCCTCGCATAGACCAGCTTGTAGCCGAACTTGAAGCCACTCCCTGGGGAAAGGAGGACCGTATCATCGAACTCGGCCTTGAAGGCCTCAAAATCACCATCGAGGAAATGGTGGCCATTCCCCTTATGAACTGCCCTATCACCATCGTTTTTGATGAGTACTACTGGACGAACTGGTCAAGCCCCGAGAACGACTATGCCCGCTGCGATGTCTACACCACCTGGCCGGAGTTCAAGTACATTCTCCACAGAATTGAGCCTGCCGGAAAGAAGTGAATCACAACAACCCCCGAAGTGTTCACTTCGGGGGTTGGGAGAATACATATGAGTTTTGCGCGGAACTATCTTTTGCCAAGAGTAGTACAGTATTGTCTTGTCACTTTTTTGGGACTCACCGCAGCCTTTATTTTGCCACGCCTTATGCCCATCGACCCTGTGGAGCAAAGGATCGCCCAGGCTCAGGCGTTTGGGGTGTACGTTGCTCCTGAAGAGCGGGAGAAAATCGTGAAGACCCTGCGAGAACTCTACGGCCTTGAGGGAACCCTCTTTGAGCAGTACGTCGCCTTCTGGAGACGGCTCCTGCGAGGCGATTTTGGTCCTTCTCTTGCTCAGTACCCCACACCGGTTGTGGAACTCGTCATGCGCCACCTCCCCTGGACGGTGGGACTCCTCTTTGTCACCACCCTCCTAAGCTGGGTTTTGGGAACTGTTGTGGGAGGCATTGCAGGGTACTACCACCGCAGCACGTGGACGAAGATTGTTGATGGTATCGTGATGCTTGTGCGGCCCATTCCCTACTATATCATGGCGCTCCTTTTTCTGCTCCTTTTGGCCTATGTGTTCCCCCTCTTCCCTCTGGGAGGAGGAGCAGGGGTGGGCGTGAAGCTCACCTTCAACCTCAAAACTCTGGGGAACATCGTTCGCCACGCTACACTCCCTGCCCTCACCCTCATCGTGGCTGGGGGCGTGACACATTTCCAGGCGATGAAGCTCATCGTGCAGAGCGTTCGCTCTGAAGACTATGTGAACTTCGCCAAAGCAGCCGGGGTGGAGGAACGGCGCATCACCTTCCGGTATGTCATCCGCAATGCCATGCTCCCCACGATCACACAGCTTGCCTTAAGCTTCGGCTTCATCTTCTCGGGGGCGCTCATCACCGAAATGGTCTTTGCCTACCCGGGGATCGGCTGGGTACTCTACCGCGCCGTGTCAAGCGGAGACTACAACCTCATCATGGCCATCGCCTGCATCTCGGTTGTGGCCATCACCACTTCTGTGCTGGTCCTTGACCTTCTCTACCCCTTCATCGATCCCCGAGTTCGATACCGGTGAGGAGGTACGATATGGGCGTTTTCCGCGATCTCACGCGAGACTACCGGTTCACCATCGCCTTCGCCATATTCTGTTTTTTCCTCCTCCTTGTAGTACTCTCGACCTTCTCTCCCTACGACCCCGAGCGGATGTACCAGGTTCCTCGAGGCCGCCCCCCTTCCTTGAAACACCTCCTGGGAACGAGCTGGCTGGGACAGGATGTCTTCTGGCAGCTCACCTTCGCCATACGAAACTCTCTCATTATCGCCCTGGTGGCCTCTTTGACCTCCCGGGCCATCGCTACCCTGGTTGGAACGGTAGCAGGATACAAGGGAGGCATAGTAGACAGAACCCTCATGTCCCTGGGGGACACAACGCTCGTTTTGCCCTCTCTGGTGGTCTTCATCCTCTTCTCCATTGTCCTCCGTGATTGGGTACGATACCTCACCAACCTGGGGCTTCTTCTGGCCTTTTTTGCCTGGGCCTGGGATGCCCGGGTCATTCGCTCCCAAGTTTTGAGCCTCAGGGAGCGAGAGTTCACCTCGGTGGCACAGCTCTGTGGAGTGCGAACATTCGGTCTGGTGAAAAAAGAGTATCTCCCTTTTCTCTTACCCATCATCTTCACCACCTTCATCAACAACATGCACTGGGCTATAGGCATGGAAATCTTTCTCGCCTACCTTGGCTTGGGCATTGACCCCACCACCCCCACCATCGGCACCATGCTGCAGGCGGCAATCTACCGTCAGGCCTTCTTTCTGGGGCTTTGGTGGTGGCTCATTACCCCGATTGTCACTGCTCTCCTTCTCTTTGTGGCCCTGTATTGGCTTTCGGTAAGCCTCAGTGAGTATCTTGATCCAAGAGCTCGAATCCAGAGAATTGGACTGGAATAGAGAGGAGGAAAAACAATGCTTGGAGTCTGCTACTACCCTGAACAATGGGGGAGAGAAAAGGTCAAGGGGGACCTCCAGCAAATGCAGGAGCTGGGCATTCGCTTCGTACGGGTAGGGGAATTCGCCTGGAGTCGCATTGAACCAAATCCTGGAGAATTCCACTGGGGATGGCTTGATGAGGTTCTGGAGCTTGCAGAAAAATATGGACTCTCTATCGTTCTTGGAACCCCCACCGCCACCCCACCCAAGTGGCTCATCGATAGATACCCTGACATTCTCCCAGTGGACTGGGAGGGAAGGACGAGGAAATTTGGCTCTCGAAGACATTACTGCTTCTCAAGTCCCACGTACCGTGCCGAGGCGGAGCGCATAGTCCATGCTGTGGCCGAGCGGTACGGAGAGCACCCGGCAGTACGGGGGTGGCAGACAGACAACGAATACGGCTGTCACAACACTGCCCGGTGCTTCTGTCTACGATGCCAAGAGGCCTTCAGACAATGGCTCAAAAACCGCTATGGAACCATAGAAGCCCTGAATGCCGCCTGGGGGACGGTTTTCTGGAGCCAGGAGTACCGGTCTTTTGAGGAAATAGAACTTCCCAACCTTACTGTGGCCGATCCTAATCCCTCACACCTTCTCGACTACTTTCGCTTCTCCTCGGACCAGATTCGCTCCTTCAACCGCCTCCAGGTCGATATCCTCCGTCGGCTCTCTCCAGGCCGTTTCATTACCCACAACTTCATGGGATTTTTCACCCACTTCGACCACTTTATCCTCAGTGAGGACCTCGATCTCATAAGCTGGGATAGCTACCCTCTGGGCTTCGCCGAGTGGTCCCTGCGAAAGCTCAAAATTCGGGAATTCTTTGATCGTTCCGGCCATCCCGATGTCGCTGCCCTGAACCACGACCTCTACCGCGGTGTGGGTAAGGGACGCTTTTGGGTTATGGAGCAGCAGGCCGGGCCGGTCAACTGGGCCCCTCGCAACCTCTCCCCAGCCCCCGGAATGATACGGCTCTGGACGTGGGAAGCTCTGGCACATGGTGCCGAGGTAGTTTCGTACTTCCGCTTTAGGCAGGCTCCCTTTGCCCAGGAAGAGATGCACACAGGGCTTCTCTGCCCCGACTCTACCCCCGACGTGGGATTTTTCGAGGTCCAGAAAGTGGCCGAAGAACTCAAAAGCATAACTCTCCCTCCCTCCCAAGGGGCCGAGGTAGCCCTGGTCTTCGATTATGAAGCCAGTTGGGTCTATGAAATTCAGCCTCATGGAGAAGGCATACACTACATGGACCTTGTCTTTCGATTTTACACTGCCCTGCGACGCTTGGGGCTTGATGTTGACTTTGTCTCCCCCACAATGCCTCTCTCCCAATATCCCCTTGTTGTCGTACCTACCCTCCCCATTCTCTCAGAAGAAACAGTGGGCAACTTTGCCTCCTGCAAGGGAGTGGTAGTCTTTGGGCCCCGCACCGGAAGCAAAACTCCTTCTTTCCAGATTCCCCAAAGCCTCCCCCCCGGACCCCTCCAAAAGATTCTTCCTCTCCGGGTAGTGCGGGTAGAAACCTTAGGACATGAGGTCGTCGAGAAAATCCTCTGGAAAGGGAAGGAATACACCGTGGACCTCTGGAAAGAATGGATCGAGACCTCCATTCCTCCCGAGGGGAGGTGGAAAGACGGAAAAGGAGCAGTTATTCGAAAGGAAAATCTCTACTACCTCGCCTTCTGGCCTGGGGAAGAGTTTCTTTACGATTTCTTCACGGTCGTTGCCCAGGATGCAGGGCTCAAGACCCTAAGGCTTCCCGAGGGCATACGCGTAAGGCGAAGAGGAGACCTGGCCTTTGCCTTCAACTACTCTCCCCAGGACAAGGAGATTCCCGTTCCTCAAAAGGTGCAATTTCTCCTGGGAGGAAGGACCCTAAAGCCCTACGATGTGGCCATCTGGAGGGAAGGGCCGCAGTGACTCCCAGATCCATACTGAGAGCAGAAAGCCTCAGGGCCTTTTACGTCCTTGACATCTTTGGGGAAAAGCGCACCATAAAAGCGGTCAACGGGGTAGACCTTGAAGTCCTTGAAGACGAAGTGTACGGCATTGCCGGGGAGAGCGGCTGTGGAAAGACCACCCTCCTCCGAGCCCTCTTTGCGAGCGTAGAACCTCCCCTGAGGGTTTTCGAGGGACGAGTACTGTACCAGATGGGGGAAGAAGAGGTAGAGGCTCTTTCTCTTCCTCCGGAGGAGAAAAGGAAGCTTCGTTTTGAATACATTGCCTATATCCCCCAGGGTTCGATGAGCGTCTTCAACCCGGTAAAGACTGTTCGAGTGACGTTTCTTGACGTTCTTGAAAGTCACATAAGGGGCAAGGCCAGAGAAGAGCTTCTCTCCTCAGCCTATGAGCATCTTGAGCGATTGGGTATCCCCGGGCGAGTGCTCAACGCCTACCCGCACCAGCTCTCCGGAGGCATGCGCCAGCGAATGGCAATCGCCCTGGCAACGCTGCTTAAACCTCGCATCATTCTGGCCGATGAGCCCACCACCGCCTTGGATGTGGTAGCCCAGCGAGCAGTCCTCGACCTCCTTGAAGAGGTTCAGGCCCACCTCAAGAACACCATCGTTCTTGTCACCCACGACATGGGGGTCCACGCAAGCATCACCAAGCGTATGGCCATCATGTATGCTGGAAAGGTCGTGGAGGAGGGCAAGACCGAGGATATCTTCGACTCCCCCCTGCACCCCTATACCCGGTATCTCATCCGTTCTCTTCCCCGCATAGGAGACAAAACCACCCGAGAAAGTGTCCCGGGAGCCCCTCCCTTGCTTTCCCGACTCCCCGAAGGGTGCGCCTTTCACCCCCGTTGCCCTCTGGCCTTCGAACGTTGTAAAAAGGAGGAACCACCCTTGATCTCCCGCAATTACCATCGTCGGGTAGCCTGCTTTTTGGAGGGGGAATAAAGGTGGAAACGGTACTTCAGGTACACAATCTCACCAAAGTCTTCGCCTTAGGAAGTCTCTTCTCCCGCATGCGCATCACCGCCGTAGACCACGTTTCGTTCGCCGTGAAAGAGGCGGAAATCTTCACCCTCGCCGGAGAAAGTGGCTGCGGAAAGACCACCACTGCCCGTATGATTCTGGGCTTTGAGTATCCCACGGAAGGAGAAATCGTCTACCGGGGGAAGAGTCTCCAGGAACAAAAAGACCGATGGTCCTGGTTCCGGGAAGTCCAGGCCGTTTTCCAAAATCCCTTTGAAACCTTCAATCCCCTGCGTAAGGTAGAGGAGTACTTCTTCGACGCCATACTGAACTATCGCTTAGTACAGGACAGGAAAAGGGCTGAAGAGTACGCCGATGCGAAGCTCAAAACGGTGGGCCTTTCCCTGGAGGAAATCTCGGGGAAGTACCCGGCCGAGTTTTCCGGAGGCCAGCTCCAGAGAATCTCCATCGCCCGGGCCCTTCTCACCAACCCCTCTCTCCTCATAGCCGATGAGCCGGTGTCGATGGTAGATGCCTCTTTACGGATGTCCATTGTGAACCTTTTTCGCAAACTCTGCGATTCCCAGAGGGTGAGTGTCATATACATCACCCATGATCTTGCCACCGCCTACTACGTCAGCGACCGTATTGCCATAATGTTCAGGGGGAACATTGTGGAAATGGGCAGGGTGGAGGAAGTCCTTCAAAACCCCAGGCACCCTTATACGAAGCTCCTTTTGGCCTCTATTCTTGAGCCAGACCCTCACAAGAGGCGCGTTGAAAAGGTCACACTCCTTGAAGAGAGCGAGGAGTACCTTCGAAAGGGATGCAAGTTCGCCGGAAGATGTAAAGAGACTGAGGATGTGTGTCGGGAGAAGATGCCCGAGGAGATAGAGGTTCACGGGGTTCTGGTGCGCTGCCACAAATATGGAAAATCGTGAAAGGAAGTGAGGTGTGCTCTTCTCCCCAGCCCCTCTGTCTTTGCCACCCCTTGATACCGGATTGAGGAAGCCCTGAAGAACCCATGGCGGGCTACTTTTCTTGAAGGGACCACTTTGGGGGTACCCCTCCTTCTTTTCTGAGTTCTACAGGCTATAATAGAGGGAACAAGGGAGGAGAAAAGTGGCCACGTTTCTTGAAGCTGCTCGAGGAATTCTTGTTGTTCTCGTCCTCTTAGGTCTGGGGTACGCTCTGGCGCGAGGGAAGTGGATTAGGAAGGAAGAATCAGAATTCCTGGCCCGTCTCGTGGTCTACGTGGCTCTCCCCCCTTACATGGTGGTGAACATCACCACAAACTTCACCCGGGAAAGCCTCTTGCGCCTCTCCGGGGGGCTTCCGGTACCCCTTTCGTCTATGCTCCTTACCTATGCCCTGGGGCTCTTTCTGGGGCATGTCCTTCGCATCCCTCACCATCAGCGGGGCATATTCGTTGTGGCTTTTTCCCTCTCCAACACCATTTTCGTGGGACTTCCGGTGTGTCAGACCCTTTTCGGCGAAAAGGCCATCCCTTACGTTCTCCTCTACTACATGGTGAACACTACCCTTTTCTGGACTTTTGGGGCTCTGGGGATAGCCGCCTCAGGAGAAAAAGGGAGAATCTCTCTCGCCGAGACGGCCAAAAGAATCTTCAACCCTCCCTTCGTGGCCTTCTTTGTAGGAGTTCTTCTCGTTCTCCGGGGCATTTCACTTCCTCCGATAGTTTTCGAAAGTAGCCGTCTCATCGGCAGTCTCACCACCCCCCTTTCTCTTCTGTGTGTGGGGACCACGATGGATATAAGGGGTTTGCGCCCGGGCAAAGACCTCTTCTTCGTGCTTTTGGGACGCTTTTTCTTTTCCCCCCTTTTCGTCCTGCTTGTTGCTCGGGTCTTTCCCCTTTCAGAACTCATGCAAGAGGTCTTCGTGGTGATGTCGGCAATGCCCGTTATGATGCAATCTTCAATCCTTGCCCGCCTTTACCATGCCGATTACGAGTACGCCACGGGCATGATTGCGGCAACCACCGCCGCAAGCGCTCTCGTTATACCCCTTTTGAAGGTGGGGATAACATATTTTTAGGGAAAGTGCTATAATCCACAGAGGTTTTTGCCATGGGTGTGGAACTTCTTCTTCTTGCCTTTGGACTTGGGCTTGACGCTTTTTCGGTGGCCATGGCCTTCGGGATGTGCCAGAGAGCGTGTCCTCTGGGGGCAAAGCTGCGCCTCTCTCTATCTTTTGGGGGATTTCAGTTTTTTATGCCCCTTTTGGGCTTCTTCGCTGGAGAACGGGTGGCCCGGCTCGTACACTCTTTCGACCACTTCATCGTCCCGGGAATCCTCTCTCTGGTGGGGGCGAAAATGATTCTTGAGGGTTTCACCCGGAAGAATTCCGAGACCCTCATCGATCTCAGCCGGGGTCTACCCCTTTTTGTGGCCTCTTTAGCCACAAGTCTCGATGCCCTGGCCGTGGGTTTTTCTTTTGCTCTCTGGCGGGGAGGGGTGTTTTTTGAGGCCCTGATTATCGGAATATTTGCCTTCTCCATGACGTACTTTGGGGTTTCCTTCGGGCACCGGATGAGAGAGAAAAGGATATTCTCAAAACCTGAGGTCATTGGGGGAATAGTCATCACCCTCATAGGGTTAAAAATCTTTCTCGAACACCTCTAAGGGAAAGAAGGAAAGACCTTGCGCAAACAGTGTGTTTTTGGACCGATTCTCTCCAGAAGACTGGGATGGTCTTTGGGAATTAACCTCGTTCCTTACAAGACCTGTAACCTCGACTGCATCTACTGTGAGTGTGGAGCCACCACAAACCCTGTCCAAGAGAGAAAGGAATACCTCTCAACCGACGTAGTCATCGAGACCCTCAAAGAGGCGGCACTGCGTCTTCGGGGGAACCCTCCGTCCTGTGTCACCTTTGCCGGATGGGGTGAACCGACGCTGCATCTTTGTTTCGGAGAGATTGCTCGCGCTGCGAAAAAGATATTTCCAGAGGAACGCATAGTTCTCATAACCAACGGTACGCTCTTTGCCCAGGATGAGAGGCTGCTCTCTGAAGTTCAGGGAATCGACATTGTCATTCCCTCCCTTGATGCCGGGCACGAGGAAACCTTTGCGTACATTAACCGGCCCTTCCCTTCCCTCACCCTTCAGGAACACCTCAGGGGCCTTTCTCTATTGCGAAAAAATTTCCCCAGGGAGATCTGGCTGGAAGTGTTCATCGTCGAGGGGGTCAACGACAACCAAAGAGAGCTCCAGGCCCTCAAAGAGCACATCGTTCGCCTTTCTCCCGACAAGGTCCACATCAATACCGTGGATCGTCGACCGGCCTGTGAGTGGGTGCGTGCTCCCTCCCCAGAAAAGCTCCAGGAAATTGCCCGATTCTTAGGAGGAGAGGTCATTCATCCTCTTCATCGGGAAAGGGTTACCCCATGAAGCCATCCACAACCCGACGCAGGGCAGCTATGTGGCCCTCGTGAGTTCCACAACAGCCTCCTATAAGGCGTACTCCCATCTCCAAGAGTCGGGGGGCCAAGGCCGAAAAGTCTTCCGGTGTCTCATCGTAGACCACCTGCTCTCCTTCCAGGCGAGGCATCCCGGCATTGGGCTTCGCCGAGAAGGGACCGGGGTGTTCCTTTCGGTACCCTTCAAAGATGCACAGGGCTTCTTTGATACCCGTACCACAGTTGGCCCCCAAAACCACTTTTTTATCCCGGAAAAGCCGCGCCACCGCCTGAGGTTCCTCCCCCATGAGGGTGACACAGCGCCCATCGCCCCTCGCCTCGAAGGTGAAACTCACCACGGCTTCTCCACCGACCCTCTCCACTACCTCCAGGGCCAGAAGAGCTTCCCCGGTGAAGCCGAAGGTCTCCAGGTGGAAAATACGGATCCCCGCTTCATAGAGAATGCCTATCTGCTCCTCAAAGGCCTCTTCGACCTCGTGTCTTGAGAGCTCTCCGAAGGGCTCAAGAAATTCTCCCAAAGGGCCGACAGAGGCAGCAAGAAGTACACCTGGCCGTGCAGCCTGCCTGGCAAGAAAAACGGCGGCTTCATTGATCTCCTTTATGCGCTCTTTAAGTCCATAACGTCTGAGGCGATAGCGATTCCCCCCAAAGGTATTCGTCTGGACCATGTCGGAACCACTCTGTACGTAGCTTTTGTGAACGGCCAAAACCTCCTCAGGGTGAGAAAGGTTCCACTCTTCCGGAGGATGGCCGGGGGGGAGACCACGCTTTTGCAATTGCGTCCCCATAGCTCCATCAAAGACCACAATCTTTTCCTGAAGAAGTTCGTAAAGCACCTGCTTTCTCTCCTTTTTTTGGGGGATTATAGCAGAAATGTTCCACGTGGAACATTCCCACTCTCTGCCGGGTATGATATCTTAGAGGGGAAAGGAGGGATGGACCATGGAGCGTGTCACCTTTATCCAAACTGGGTTTGGCCTTTTCGGGGAGGGGTGGACGGATCTCCTCTTACGCACCGAGGGAGTGGAGCTTTATGCCGTGGTAGATCCCGCAAAAGAGGCCCAGGAGCGTTTTCAGAAAAGATTCGGCGATCGGGGTATAGCATTTTTCAGGTCCCTGGAGGAGGCCCTTGAGAAAGTCAAGGCCCAGGCCGTCCTCGTGGTTACCCCCAATTCTGTTCACCGAGAAGTAGCAGAAAGGGCCCTTTCTGCCGGCCTTCACGTTCTCTCTGAAAAACCCCTCGCTGACAACTGGAAAAATGCCCTTGGAATCTATGCCCTGTGGGCGAAGAATCCCCACTGTGTTTACGTGGTGAGCCAAAACTACCGCTTCCGACCAGAGATTCAGGCCCTCAAAAAAGTTATGGCAGAGGCACCATGCGGTAATGTGGAATACGGAACGTACGAATTCCACCAGGAATGGAAAATGGGAGGGTGGAGAATGGAGATGGAATATCCCCTTCTTGAGGACATGAGCATTCACCACTTCGACATCCTCCGCTTTGTTTTGGGAAAAGAGGCCGAATCGGTGTACATGGAAAGCTTCAATCCCTCTTTCAGCCCTTTCCAGGGAGGAGCGGTAGCTTTTGGCAATATCCGCTTTTCCCCCGGCCTTCCCCTGCAGTACTTTGGGAGCTGGGTGAGTCGGGGACACAAGACGAGCTGGAACGGAACCATTCGCTTTTTTGGAGAAAAGGGAACAATTGCCCTGGAAGACGACCGCCTCTTTTTCATCACCAAGGATGGAAAGCGCGAGGAAATCCTCTTCCCCCGTTACGAGACAGATGGAAGGATTTTTGTTCTTCGGGAATTCATCGAAGCGGTGAAGAACCAAAAGGAGCCGTCCATTTCTCTGGCTGACAACATAAAGACCTTTGCCCTCGTGTGCGCCGCCGTAGAATCAGCTAAACGAGGAGAGGTGGTCGCCCTGCGCTACTACTTTGAGGACCTGCGACACGCGGTGGAGTAAAAAGGGGGCTTTTGAAACATTGAACCTCGTCCGGGGCTCAAACTAAAGGTGAGCCCCCAAGGTACCTTCTAAGAGCCTGCCTCACCCGAGCAAGGGTGCCGAGTTTCCTCGGCCGGAAGCACTTTGCGAGCAAAAATCATGTAGGTGGTATGCGCCACCATTCGGTCAAAGGGGCGAAAGGCTAAAGGGTTAGGCTTGTATTCCCGAAAAAGGCTCTCCCAGACGCTCACTCCCAGGAAGGGTAAACGGTGGATTTCCCGTAACACCTCCATGACTTGTCCTGCAGTGGGAGAAACAGTGGCAATCCTCCCTCCACCCCGCAGGGCCTCCCAGCACTGGCCGAGATATTTCCAGGGCTCCGGAACGTCGAGAAAAAGGGCGTCCACTTCTCCGTCTTCAAACCCCTCTTCAATGTCTCGCAGGCGGATGATAACTCGATCCACCACTCCCCATTCCCGGAGGTTGCGTTCCGCAAGGGTGACAAATTCTGCCCGTCGCTCATAGGCATAAACCTTTCCTTTCTCTCCCACAAGACGGGCCAGGGCTCCACACATGGCACCACTTCCGAGCCCCACATCAATGACTCGATCCCCCTCTTTAACGTCGAGCATGAGAAGGATGTACCCCAGGTCCTTGGGATAGACGATCTGGGTCTTCCGCTGCATGTGGAAGATGTTCTCCACTACCCCCGGCTGGAGAAGGTAGGCCCTTTTTCCCAAAGAGGTGAGGAGGCACTCCCCAAATTCTCTCCCTATAGCTTCACCAAGATCGATGTTGCCAAGGTGCGTTCCCAGAGACTTACCCTGTTTCACCTCTACAAGGTAGTCGCGACCGTCCTCAAGCCATATATAGACTCGATCCCCCTCACGAATCGGCATTTTCTCTTCCTCCTCCAAACTCTTCTATTATAAACCAGGGAGGTCATCCACACCCTCTCTTTTTCCTGTGGATAACTTGTGGACTCTTTCTCTTTTCCAGTATACTCTTCCTTGAAAGAATGCCTGGGGAGCCTTAGCCCCGGAGAAAAAGCAAAGGAAAATACGTCTTTTTCCGAAGCGCACCCTTACGGACTGTTCAACGGTCTTTTCAAAAAGATAGCAGAAAGAGGCTGTGGATAACCTGTGGACAGATTGAGGACGATTCTTGAGGAGGGACTGGAACACCTCGGCGTTGTCGCGGAGGAGGAGCAAAGAGAGCAGATTTTGGGCTTCGTCCTTTGTCTCCATCGGGGAAATCGAATCCACAATCTCACCGGCTTCAAAAGCGAGGAAGAAATCCTCATCAGCGGCGTACTCGACAGCCTTTCTGTTCTCTCCCTTCAGGATTTATCTCTCCAGGGAAGAATCGTTGATGTGGGAACAGGGGGAGGAATCCCTGGCATTCCCCTGAAAATCGCCCGCCCCCTCCTGAAGCTCTATCTCGTGGAGGCAAACATCAAAAAGTGTTCCTTCCTTGAGGAAACCGTTCGCCTTCTCGCCCTTGAAGACGTTTTCATTTTTAGGGGACGGGCCGAAACCTTAGCCCACGACTCCAGGCTGAGAGAACAATTCGATTATGCCACATCCCGGGCGGTGGGAGAACTTCGAGAAATACTGGAGCTCACCGTGCCCTTTCTGCGCCCCGGAGGGCTTGCCTTCTACTATAAAGGTCGGGAAGTAGACAAGGAGATAGAAGAAGCCGAAGGGGCCCTGAGGGAGCTTCACTGTGAGGTAGTAGCCCAAAGGACCGTTCCCATCCCTTTTGCTTCCCGGGCGACACATTTCGTCATCGTTCGAAAAAAAGCTCCCACTCCTTCTCGATATCCCCGGCGACCGGGAATGCCCAAAAAAAGGCCCCTGTGATGTTGCGCGAGAGGAGGAGAAATCCCGTGACTCAAAGTGATTTCCGCACACGTATCAAAGAATTCGGTCTGGCCCTCGGTACGTGGATCACCTTTTCCGACCCCACCGTAACCGAGATATGTGCTAAGGCTCCTTTCGATTTTCTCGTCTTTGACATGGAACATGCTCCCCTGGGGATTCAGGATATCACCCCCCACCTTCTGGCCCTCAAAGGAGAAAGGACCTTTCCCATCGTGCGGGTTCTATGGAACGAACCCTTCTACGTCAAACAGGTACTCGATATAGGAGTCCCGGGAGTCATGTTTCCCTGGATCCTCAGCCGGGAAGATGCCGAGAGAGCCGTCTCTTTCTGTCTCTATCCCCCAAAGGGCGTACGGGGATTTGGTCCCCGCCGGGCTTCCTGGTATGGACTGGAGAATACCACATACCTCGAAAGGGCCGATGAGGAAGTATTCTGTATCCTTCAAATAGAGCACGTTCGTGCCGTAGAAAATCTCGAGGACATCCTGGGCGTTCCTCACATCGACGCCATTTTCGTGGGGCCCTGGGACCTGTCGGGGTCTTTAGGAATACTGGGACAGATGAACCATCCCTGGCTCGAAGAGGCTATCGACACCATCATTGCCGTGGCACGCACAAGGGGGGTTCTGGTAGGCATCGCGGCAGGACCCAACCCTGAGGAGGCCTGGCGTTTCCACCAGAAAGGAGTGCACTTCCTCACCCTGGGAACGGATTACGGAATTTTCCTCAACGCGGTCTCATCGCTGTCTCAGAAAACGAGGTTTCCTAATTCCTGAAAATGTTCCACGTGGAACATTCACTTCCCAACGCAAAAATGGGAAAAGAGGGTCTCGAGAAGCTTTTCATCCACATTCTCGCCTGTTAAGCGTTTCATTATTGCCAGAGCTTCTGAAAGAAGGACGCTCACTACATCAAGAGTCACGTCGCCCTCGAGAGCCTCGAGGGCTTCCCGACAAATCTTGAGAATCCTTCGAAGTTCTTCTTTCTGTCGGGCAGTGAGAAGGGACAGGTCTTCCTCCGGACCAAGGCAATCCTGAACGTAGCGTACCACGGTCTCAAGGAGTATCTCCCTCCCCTCCCCGGTGAGAGCTGAGATCTCAAGAATTGGTTCTTTGGGGTAGAGCTTTTGGAGCTCTTCCAAGGAGAGCCTGGAAGGAAGGTCGCTTTTGTTGAGCACCACAAGGTGAGGACGGGAGCGAACGAGTTCAGCGAGCTCTATGTCTTCCTCCTCCAGAGGACGGCTCCGATCAAAAACGGCGATGACGTAATCAGCCCGCTCAAGGTAGGCCCTGGCCCTTTCCACACCGATTTTCTCCACAGGGTCGTCACTTTTTCGCATGCCGGCCGTATCGACAAACCGGAAGGGTAATCCCTCAAGAAGGACAAATTCTTCGATGGCATCCCGGGTAGTACCGGGGAAAGGAGTGACGATGGCCCGCTCTTTCCCCACAAGGAGGTTAAGGAGGCTCGATTTACCCACATTGGGTTTTCCCACGATGACTACAAGCGTCCCTTCTTCCAGGGGCTTGAGCTGTTCGCTCTTTCTCAATTCTTCCTCAATGTCTGAAGATAGCGTCAAAAGCTCCTTCTGCACGAATTCCTCCACGTTCTCCAGGGAAACATCGGGAAAATCGCAGGAAGCCTCGATGTGAGCTTCAATAAGAAGGAGGCGCTCTTGCCACGCCCGTATTTTTCCTCCAAAGGCTCCAGCAAGATGGCACAGAGAAAGCTCGAGGACCTTTTCCGAAGAGGCTCGAACAATTGAGGCCACGGCCTCGGCCTGCGTAAGGTCGATACGCCCGTTCAGAAAGGCCCGTTCGGTAAACTCTCCAGGACGGGCAAGACGCGCTCCTGTCCTAAGACACGCCTCAAGAGCCTTACGAACAACAAGTGGCCCTCCGTGGAGATGGAACTCCACCACATCCTCCCGGGTGTAACTTTTGGGAGCCCGCATGATCACACAGAGAGCCTCGTCAAAGGCCCGGTCCGTTCGAGGGTCGATCATCTCCCCCAGGTACATCCGAAAATTCTGGAACTCCTCAACTCTTTTGCCCGAGCGGGCACGAAAAAGCCGGGAAGCAATGGATATCGCCTCCCGGCCACTCAAGCGAACAATGCCGATGGCTCCCACCCCAAGAGGGGTTGCCGGAGCCACAATGGTGTCATCCTTCACGGGTCCTCGGCGTTCTTCCCTCTCTCCCTCGAAGCCTTGGATTACCCTTGCGGGGCCGTTTGTCCCCATCGCTGTTTCTACTCCCACTTTTTGTCTGGGTCTTGAGGTCTATGACTACCCGCCGATGCGGTTCCTCCCCAATGCTATAGGTTGTAACCTCGGGGTGGTCTTTCAAAGCAGTGTGGATGATGCGTCGCTCTCTGGCGCTCATCGGAGCAAGGCGAACCTTCTTTTTCTCCCGCAACACCCTTCTTGCCATCCGCTCGGCAAGCTTTCGAAGAGCTTCTTCCCGGCGTTTCCGGTAGCCGGAAACGTCCACCTCAAGGGGTATCCCCCCTAAGCCCCGTCGAGTCAAAAGGGTTCGAACAAGGACTTCCAAAGCTTCTAAGGTGCCCCCCTTCCGCCCGATGAGCACTCCGGCATCTTTACCGTCCAAGATGCACTGCACGACTCCCTCTTCTTCCTCCACCTTCAAGGCAACCTCAAGACCCATCTTGGCCACAAGCCCCTCCAAAAAATCCCTCACGATCTTGTGAGCCTCTTCTTTGCTTTGCCCTTCGCTGGGTTCCGTCCCATTTTCCTCCTGCCACCCCGATGCATCCTCCACCCACACCCTAACCTTTACCATACGCGGGACAAAGGCGCTCAAAAAGCCCTTACTTTCGGAAACGACCTCGTACCCCAATCTTTCTGGGGGTACGTCAAAGTATCGCGATGCTCTCTCAAGAACTTCTTCCAAGCTCTTTCCCGAAACCTCAACGCTTCTTCTCACGGTGCTTTCCCCCTTTTTTCTCTTGAGAACTCGGGACCAACTCTTTTGGGGAAGGAGAGGAAGGCAAAGGCGCGGGGGAAGAAGATTTAGCCCGGCGCAGCTGCAGCTCTAACATATACTGCTGGAAGATGTAAAAGAGGTTTGATACAAACCAGTAGAGTAAAACCCCCGAGGGAAGCCCCCAGCTGATAAAGACGAGGAAAACCGGCATAACCACCATAAGAAGGAGGTTCTGTTGCGCCGCATCCCCACCTGAGGGAGGAGCACTGATTTTCTGCTGCCAGAAAGTCGTTGCCCCCATCGCCAGAGGAAGGATGTAGTAGGGATCCCGCTGAGAGAGACTGGGAAGCCACAGAAACCCTGCCTGGCCATAGTCATAAGTCACCAGAACCCGGTAGAGCACAAAAAGGAAGGGGAGTTGAATGAGGAGAGGGAGACAGCCCCCCAGGGGGCTCACTCCCCTTTCCCTGTAGAGCTTCATAACCTCTTGGTTCAGTCGTTGGGGGTCCTTCCCATACTTTTCCTGGAGCTTTTTGATCTCCGGCTGCAGTTCCTGCATCGCCCTGGCGGAGAGATTTTGCTTGTGGATCACCGGATACAATGCCAGTCGAATAACCGCCGTAAGGAGAATAATGGAAATGCCGTAGTTCCCTGTAAGGCCATAGAAAAACCGGAGAACGAACTCCATAGCCTTGGCTAAACCGTCCCAGATCTGGGAGAACATGTCCGCATCACCTTTTCTTCTATTTCACTGGATCGTACCCACCGCGGGAGTAGGGATGACAGCGGAGCACTCGCCAGAGGCTCAAAAGGAGTCCCTTCCTCAAGCCATATTTCCTGAGTGCCTCACGGGCATACTCCGAGCAGGTAGGCTCAAAACGACAACTCTGGGGAAGGAGAGGAGAAATGTACTTTTTATACCCGACAAGCAACCGATCGACACCCTGTACCAGGAAACGCTCTACCGTCACGCCCTTTCGCAAGCCTCTCCCTCTTCTTCCGCCCTCTCAAGAAGTTTTCCCATCAGAGAAACAAGGCAGGAAAACTCCCAGGAGGCAATTTCCTCACCGCCCAAAAAAGCAAGATCACAGGGCCTATTCTTCCAGAGGGGATAGTAGTGCACCCGAAAGGCCTCGCGAAGCCTCCGGCGGATACGATTTCGACAAACCGCTTTTTTACCGCGCCCCACAAAGCACACCCGAAGCGGTCCTGTCTCTCGTCGCAGTAGAAAAAGACGCAAAGGACCTAAAACGAATCTCTGTCCCTCTTTGAAAAGACGCGAAAAATCCCTCTCTCTTGCAAGGGTCTCCATCATACGGTGAGGCGCTTCCGACCCTTCTTGCGTCTTCGGCGAAGAACCTCTTGTCCTCCTTTGGTCTTCATACGAACCCGGAATCCGTGTTTTCTCTTGGCCCGTAAACGGTGAGGCTGATACGTCCTCTTCATTAGTTCTGTTTCTCCTTTCTTTCACCCGTGCTGTGGTAACATTATATTGCAAGGTTATGTTTCGGTCAACAAACTCCCCCAAGCCCTGAGGTATTCCACAAAGCCCCTTAAGATTCTCCGGGCAAGGAGCTCCCTTTAAAACAGGTAACGCGGCCGGAAATTGTTCCTCCATCTCTCGACCGGGTTACGTTGAGAATGGGGTACAATATCCTTAAGATGCCAGAGCTTCCAGAGGTCGAGGCTGTACGGCGAGAACTTGCTCCCCTTCTCAAAGGAGCAAGAATAGAGGGAATTGACGTTCGAGACCCCCGAATCCTTTTGCTGCCTGGGGCTGTGCAGGGCAAAAGGATTCTTGAGGTCTCCCGCTGGGGGAAGTACCTGCTCTTTGAGTTCGAAGAGGGGGGATGCCTGGTCCTTCACCTGGGCATGACTGGACAACTCCTCTTCGAGCAAGACCAAACCCCCAAAAAGTATGAGCGGGTACGCCTTAAGCTCTCCTCCGGGCATCTGGTTTTCTGCGACCAGAGGCGGTTTGGCAGAATCTTTGTGTACGAGAGAAAAGAAAACCTTATCTCCGCCTTAGGTATCGATCCTTTCTCAGAAGCCTATACCCCCGAGAACTTTAGTGCCCTCTGTCGAGGAGAGAGGCGCCTCAAGGATCTTCTCCTCGACCAGAGGAAAATCTGTGGTATTGGGAACATTTACGCCAGCGAGATTCTCTTTCGGGCTCGTCTGCACCCTGAACGCCGCTGCAAAGACCTCACAGAGGAAGAGAAGGGGCGACTCTTCCTTCTCATCCCCCAGGTCCTTGAGGAAGCCATCGAGGGGAAAGGGACAACCATTCGGGATTTCCGGCTCCCCGGAGGAGAGGAGGGAGACTTTCAGGATGCTCTTTTGGTGTATGGGAGAACTTGCTGCGTGGTTTGCGGTAGTCCCATCATCCGCAAAACGATTGCTTCCCGCAGCACCTATTTCTGTCCCCGTTGTCAGAGGTGACACTACCGGGGACAGAAATTTTAGTATGAAAGCAAGGGGTGAAAAGTGCCATGTGCGGCATCATCGGTTATGTGGGCAAGCGAGAAGCCCTTCCGATTCTTCTTCTGGGCCTGAAAAGGCTTGAGTACCGGGGTTATGATTCAGCAGGAGTTGCCCTCCTTGAGGGGGAGCGAATCGAGGTAGTACGAAAGGCTGGAAAAATAGAAGCCTTACAACGGGAGCTTTCCGGGAAGACATTCCAGGCCCGCTGTGGGGTTGGTCACACCCGCTGGGCAACCCACGGAGCTCCGGCGGACTACAATGCTCACCCCCATACCGATTGCCTTAAAAAGATTGCCCTGGTACATAACGGCATCATCGAAAACTATCGGGGCTTGCGAGAAACATTGCTCTCTCAGGGGCATCGTTTCTTATCCGACACCGATTCAGAGGTGGTAGCCCATCTTCTTGAGGGTGAGGTTACGCCCTTGGAGCGAATCCTTCGCGTTCTGCCCCTCCTTGAGGGCTCATACGCCTTGTGCCTTCTCTTCGCCGAAGAACCCGAAGTCCTCTACGGAGTACGACATTTAAGCCCTCTCATCCTCGGGATAGGGGAGGGAGAGTACTTTCTTGCTTCCGATGTTCCGGCTTTCCTGGAGTACACCCGCAAGGCGGTTTTCCTGGAAGATGGAGAAGTGGTACGGGTGAGTAAAAACGGATGGGAAATTTTCAAAGAAGGGAAAGGGCAAAACCGAGAAATTTCCTTCATCCCCTGGGACCCGGTGAGTGCCGAGCGGGGCGGTTTCAAGCACTTCATGCTCAAGGAGATTTATGAGGAACCTCGGGTTTTCGAAGACACCATCGCCGGGAGAATAAACTTTACCAAGGGTGAGATATACTTTGAGGAACTCGAGGGAGGAGTCTTCGATTTCGAACGGGTGGTTTTCCTGGCCTGCGGCACGGCGTGCCACGCCGGAATACTCGGAAAGCTCTACTTTGAGGAATTCGGATGCGTTCGGGGGGAAGTAGAATACGCCTCGGAATTCCGCTATCGCAACCCGCTTATCGATGAGAAAACCCTGGTGGTGGCCATCTCGCAATCCGGAGAAACTGCCGACACCCTCCGGGCGGTGGAATTGGCCCGAAAGAGAGGGGCCAGGGTTCTTTCGGTGTGCAACGTTCTGGGAAGCTCTCTCACCCGCATCTCCAACTGGACCGTGTACACCCGGGCTGGTCTTGAAATCGGCGTGGCCTCCACCAAGGCCTTCCTGGCCCAGATGACGGTGTTGCTTCTTTTAGCCCTCTTTTTTGGAAAAAAGCGGGGAACTTTTCCCGAGAGCACCCTCAAGTCCCTCTTCGAGGAGATACCCACCTTACCCCGGAAAATGCACACCCTTCTGGAGCACCAGGAATCCATCCATACCTTAGCCAGAGAATTCTACCTCTTCAGGGACTTCCTGTATCTTGGACGGGGTTTCTACTACCCCCTGGCCCTGGAAGGCGCCTTAAAGCTCAAGGAGATTTCCTATATTCATGCCGAAGGTCTTGCCGCCGGAGAAATGAAGCATGGACCCATCGCCCTCATCGAACCAGATGTGGCCAGTTTCGTCCTTGTGGGACAGGGAGAACGACGCCTCAAGGTTTTGGGAAACATCGAAGAGATTAAGGCTCGCCGCGGCAAGGTCATCGCCCTCTGCGACGAAGGAGACAAGGAAGTGATCCAAAAGGCCGACTACGTCATCGAGATCCCCAAAACCCTTGAAGCCCTCGCTCCCCTCTTGGCGGTAATACCCCTGCAGCTTTTCGCCTATTACGTGGCCGCTGAGAAAGGGTGTGACGTGGATCAGCCCAGGAACCTGGCCAAAAGCGTTACCGTGGAGTAAGGGCGCTTTAGTGGTGCTCTAAGCGTGCCGCAAGACTTATAGGAATGGTGGCCAAGAGTACGCTAACCGGGCAACTCTCTTTGGCCTTTTGGGCTATGCTTTGGAACTCTTCCTCGCTTATTCCTGAGACCTTAGCCACACACTCAAGGTGACTCGCCGTGATTTTGAAGCCTCCTTCGAGCTTCTCAAGAACAATGGTGGCTTTGGCCTCCACCCTCTCGGGGGTGTGGCCACTTTCAGAGAGCATATTTGAGAGGGCCATGGCAAAACACCCCGCATGGGCGGCAGCGATGAGCTCTTCGGGGTTCGTTCCTTCTCCATTGGCGAAGCGGGAGAGAAAAGAGTAATTTCCTCGGAAAGCCCCTCCCCCAAACTCAACCGTCCCCCGGCCCGTCTTGAGATCTCCCGTCCAAACTGCTTGAGCCGTCCTGCGCAACATACCCCACCTCCAAAAATCGTGGCTTTTCTAACTTCTACCACATAAAAAGCGCCAAGGCAATCAAAGACCGCAGAAGAAAAGGTAGACTTGCCCTACAAGTAGCCAGCCGAGCTCAGAGTACGCCTGAGTGTAAAGATGGGCAGAGGTAAAAATCTGGGCCAAAGCAAATTCAATAAGGGGCACAGTAGTAAGTTAAGGTTGGAGGCTATCGCTTCAAGATAGACTCACTTTTGAGCCATCTGGGGTGTCTCTATTGCTCCAAATACATCCTCTACCACCACTTGCATTCGGTAAAGTTCTCTTGGAAGTGGAGGATGTTGAAATCAAAGTAGAGGTTAATCCCTAACCGGATGGTCTCCTCCTCCTCCAGTTCCTGAGACACCCGGATATGGGGAGAGTGTGGGAAAGTTTTCCTGAGTGGTCCCTCAAATCCCTGGGCTGTAAGGGGTTTCTTGAGCTGAAGAACCTGGTGGTAGCTTAACCCCGGAAGCTTTAAAGCAGCCTTCAAGGTTATGGATCTGTCAATAACTCTGGAACACGGCGTATCTCTTCCTCCCGACCTCCGTAACAGGGTATCTTGCCGTTTCCTTTTCCCCTTAAAGGACAAAGATCCCTTGAGGGGGAGTCTATCCTATGTGTGACATTTCAAAATTGTAACTATAACCTCCTTTGTTTGTATTGACAAAGTAATCGATTCCAATTTTGATTTGTCAAAAAAGTAACCGTTCACTAAACCACTAAAAGGGGTGTTGTTCATGCAACGTCTGAACATAGGACTCATCGGTGGGGGATTCATGGCAAAGGCGCATTCCTTTGCCTGGATAGCGATACCAATGTTCTTCTGGCCGGCTCCTGCAATCCCTGTCAGAAAAATGATCGCTGATATCACTCTGGACCGTGCGAAGGAAGCAGCAGAGCGTTTTGGTTTTGAGAAATATACGGGGAATTGGAGGGAACTCGTTTCTTCTCCCGAAATTGATATTGTTGACATTTGTGTCCCTAATAACCTTCACGCCGAGATTGCTGTGGAGGCTGCTCGGATGAAGAAGCACATTCTTTGTGAGAAGCCCCTTGCTAGGAATGCTCAGGAAGCAAAGGTTATGTTGGAGGCGGTGAAGCGGGTGGGCGTGAAGCACATGGTTGCTTACAACTATCGTCGCACCCCTGCTCTTGTTTATGCCAAGGAACTTATTGACAAAGGACGCCTTGGAAAGATTTTGAATTTCAGAGCCACTTACCTTCAGGATTGGTCGGCGAGCCCATTTGCTCCGCTTTCCTGGCGTTTTCAAAAAGAAATTGCTGGGTCAGGAACCCTGGGGGACATAGGAAGCCATATTATCGACCTTGCTCTGTATCTTGTGGGGAAAATTGAGAAGGTCTGTGCTCTTGTTAAGACATGGATTCCCGAGAGACCTCTCCAGGAGGATGTGGTTGATAAACTCGGTACAGTGAAGAAAGCGGAAGGGGTTCGCAAGGGAAAGGTGGATGTCGATGATGAGGTGGTTGCCCTTCTCCAATTTGAGGGAGGAGCCATTGGGTCTCTTGAGGCAACAAGAAACGCTTGGGGACGAAATAACTTTATAACCGTAGAAGTTCATGGTGAGAAGGGGTCGCTCTTTTTCAACTACGAGAGAAATGACGAACTCCAGGTCTGTTTTGCCGACGATCCAGAAGGCGAAAAAGGTTTTAAGACAATTTACACAGGCCCGGCTCACCCCTATGGAGAGGGGCTTTGGCCTATTCCGGCATTGGGTATAGGGTATGGAGAGACAAAGATTATTGAGTGCTACGATTTCCTCCGAGGGGTAGTCTACGATGAACCTGTTTCCCCCTCTTTCGAAGAAGGGTACAACATTGCTCTGGTATGTGAAGCGATTGTGAAATCTGCAGAGAGTAGTTCCTGGGTCAAGGTTGAGTAGGAAGAAATATCCCGTTATATTGGGGGGAGGTAAGTGCCTGAGGTTGTTCTTGAGTGTCGGAATATCACCAAGCATTATGGGGGAGTACGTGCATTACGGGGTGTAAGTTTCAAGCTGTACAAAAATGAAGTTCTGGGTATCGTGGGAGACAACGGAGCTGGAAAATCAACGCTTATCAAGATTCTCCGTGGAGCCGTTCACCCTACTTCGGGAGAGATTTTCCTGAATGGCCGGCGAATTTCCTTTCAAAGTCCTCGAGATGCTATGAATTGTGGCATACAGTGTGTTTACCAGGATCTCGCTCTTGTGGACGAGCTCTCAGTCAAGGACAACTTTTTCCTAGGGAAGGAGATAGAGCGTAAGCTTTTTGGTTTTCTCCCTGTACTGGATGAAAAGACCATGTATGCAGAAGTTGCGCATGCACTGGGGCAGATAGGGTACGAAGAAATACCTCTGAACGCTCAGGTGGCGGATCTTTCTGGCGGGCAGCGTCAAGCTGTGGCCATTGCACGTGCAGTCTTTACAAAGCCAGAACCATTTATCCTCCTCATGGATGAACCGACATCGGCTCTCTCTGAAAAAGGGAAACAGAAAGTCTTCCAGTTTGTAAGCTTCCTCAAGAAGCATTATTCCATTGTCCTTGTGACCCACGACCTCAATGCTGCGTTACAAGCATGTGACAGAATCATTATCCTGAAGCTTGGCGAAATAGTCTTTGAGAGTAATGTCCATGACGGACTCAGTGTTCAAGAGCTTGTCTCGCTAATGTGAGGGGGAAAGCTAGGCGTGCTTGGGAAATCAACCAAAAGAACAGCGAGTGACATAGAGGGTATTGTGCTTATTGGTGGCATTATTGGATGTACCTTTTTATTTTCGGCTTTTGAGCCACGATTTTTCTCTCTCGAGAACCTTCGAGTGATTCTTGAGACCATGAGCGTTCTTACCATTCTCTCTCTGGGTCTTAACCTTCTCCTGATTGCGGGTGAGATAGACATCTCCTTTACTTCCGTTCTCGAATTTGCAGCAGCTATAGTGGCTATCCTGAGTGGCTGGCATTTTCCCACACCCCTTGCAATCACTATGGCCTTACTCGGGGCAATTTTCGTTTAAGTTACGCATTCCTTCGTTTCTAGTTACTCTTGCCTCCCAGGTTATTGTAGGTGGAACAGTTCTCATCATGTGCAACTATCGAGCCGTACTCATTAGCGACCAGACCTTTCTCGATCTCTTTTATAGCAGGCCGGTGGGTAAGGTAGCTGCCTGCGTTTACTGGATGTTTGTTATAGCTTTCTGCCTGTGGTTTTTTCTTATGAAGACAAAGCTTGGGCGGTGGGCCTTTGCTACAGGAGGCAATGCAGAAGCAGCAAGATTAATGGGTATTCCAACTGACAGGGTTAAGCTTCTCCTCTTCGTCTTGAATGGCTGCTTGGCAGGTGTAGCTGGCTTTATACTTAGTAGCCGCGCAATGTCGGCCCGTCCACTTATGAGCTCAGGATACCTTATGCCAGCTATAGCGGCGCCCATTATGGCTGGTGCGTCTCTTACCGGGGGTCGTGGGTCGGCTCCAAAGACTGTGCTGGCAGTGTTTCTGCTAAGTATTGTCACAAATGGTGTGAGCCTCTTGGGTCTGGAACCTGCTTATCGGGACATTTTGATGGGGACGATTCTGGTGGTTGCCCTTTCTATCAGGCAACTCCAGATTTTGGCTGGCCAGGAGTAAGGTGGAGAATATGGACTTTCTCGAAGTAGTGGTTGAGCGGAATCCAGCGCTTATCCAGTCAGCAGTTGAGCTTTACCAAGGAGGTAAAATCTCTGCAAATACTGTGGTTGTCGATTTGGATGCCGTTGAGAGAAATGCACAAATCATAGTTGAGGCAGCAAGAAAGCATGGGTTAAAGCTTTACTTTATGACCAAACAGTTTGGTCGCAACCCAGAAATGTGTAACGTTATCCGCAAGGTGGGTATCGGGAGCGCTGTGGCGGTGGACTTGGAGGATGCACAGTGTCTTGTAAGGAATGGGGTACCTGTAGGACATGTAGGACATTTAGTGCAGATTCCAAAAAATGACGTCGGTTACGTTTTAGAGTGTGTGCGACCGGAAGTCATCACGGTTTTCAATTTTGAGAAGGCTCGGCACATAGCTGAAGAGGCAAGGAGGAGGGGAGTAATCCAGAAAATTCTTCTTCGAGTTGTGGGGCAGGGGGATTTCTTTTATCCGAACCAGTTTGGAGGTATTTGGGAGGAGGAAGTAAGGAGGGTAGCCTCAGAAATGCGCAGATTTGATTCCCTCAAAATCGTAGGAGTTACCTCCTTTCCCTGTTTTCGCTTCAATCTGAAAGCCAGAAGGTTAGAAGCATTGCCGAATTTGGCGACTCTCCTTAGGGTTGCTGAGAGCTTACGGAAAATGGGTATAGATGTAGAACAGGTTAACGCCCCAGGTGACAACTCGGCTCTTGCCATGGAACTCATTGCCCAGTCGGGAGCAACTCATGCTGAGCCCGGTCATGCCTTTACGGGGACAACGCCATGGCACGCGTTCGAGAATTTACCCGAGGTTCCAGCCTGGGTCTACGTTACTGAAGTAGCCCATGTGGACGGGGATCGGGCCTATACCATTGGTGGAGGGCTTATGAGTGGTGACGCACCCCTTGGGGTATGGAGTCATCTGTACCATGTACACCGCCTATCTGCTCTCGTAGGGAATAGTCCAGATACTATCTTGGAACGTAGAGTTTCTGCATTTCCCACTGGATACATCGATTATTACGGTGAACTGCGTTTGCCAAGGGGCATGGATGTGAAGGTTGGTGACATCGTGGTGTATGGTCTACGGAATCAAGTCTTTGTTTCTCGTGCCTGTGTTGCGGTTATTCGTGGTGTTCAGAGTGGTGCTCCGGAGGTGGTTGGGATTTTCGATAGAGAAGGGCGGCCTGTTAGGTAAAAAAGTGTTCAGCGGAGAATCTCGCTGAACGTATCAAAATCTCAATGGAGGTGGTATAGGTATGTTCCGGAGGTTTGTGTTTATGACAGTGTGTTTGGGTTTGCTGATGGTACCGGTTCTTTGCCTAGCTGTTGAAGGTCCGGCAAAGCTGGGACAGGGAAAGTTCCGCGACATTCCACCAGAAGTCATCAGCGTTATGGAGAAGCAGTTCTCAGTTATTCTGACGCCTTACGGTCCGAACGGTGAGCAGCCCAGAGGCGCGAAGGATCTTGAATTGACACCAGAGGAAGAGGAAAAGGTTAAGGAACTGAAGTTGAACGAGTACTACTTTATGGGTGCAAGTCTTGACATTACCGAGATTCTTAATAAGTATGGAATGGACCAAGAGCTGGCTCGGTATGGATTTGGGCCGATAAAGTTCATGGGTTCAGCTTCTATTGCTGAACAGATCGATCAAGTTCGTACGCTAGCTGGAAAAGCAGGTAAAATATCTTTTGTTGTAGCGCAAGCCTGGGAAGCGGTTACCCTTGGTCCTTCCTTTGTAGAACTTGCAAAAGCAGGTGTTCCCCAAACTCACAACTGGACTACACCTAAGGGTTTGTTCGGGGTGGAGAATTATGTTGGGCTTATCGATGCTGATGGATATGCGCAGGGGGCAGCCTCGGCGGAAATACTTGCATATGCTATGGGTTACCAAGGGGAAGTTGGAATTATCTACTTTGCCCTTGAACAATGGACAAATGTCATGCGACTGAAGGGAGCTGAAGATACTTTTGCGAAATATCCTGGGATAAAGGTTGTTGCAAAAGTCGGCTTCACCGATCCGGGTCAATGTTACGATCTTGCTGTTGGTATGCTTCAGAAGAATCCCGAGATCGACGCGGTTTGGGCAACGTGGATGATGGGTCCTGGAACGGGGGCTGCAGAAGCTGTTCTCGCTCTCAATAAACTTGGGGAAGTCATCGTAGCAGCTCCTGATCTTGGAGGTGTAACGGGTGCAAAGTACATTGCAGACCCGAATCACCCCATAATTGGGGCAGCAGAAGCTGACTGTACCGAAATGGGTATCAACTCTATCAGAGCGATACTCAAATATCTCACTGGAAACAAGGATGTCGCGCAAGGATACTTTGTAAGCCGTGTGTATCCTATCGTTCGTGCCAATTTGGTGGAGGCATACGATAAGACGAACCGTGAGGCTCTTGGACCTCTCCCTGAGGAAGTTCTGAATCTCCTGAAATGAGAATAACCCCCTTGCGAAGGAAACCTTTCGCAAGGGGGTTGAATTCTTACCCGCTTTTTCCCATGCAACTACGCAGTTCTACGCTTAGCGAGAGTCGGTTTTGAGATGCGGACCTTGATGTCTTTAGGGTCTGTTCCCTCTTTCAAGTTTTGGATTTGGCGGAGGAGAATTCGGGCGGCAAGCATTCCCATGTTCTCCTTAGGGAAGCTGATGGTAGTTAGCCCGATTAAGGAAGCAACGAAGGTGTCATCACAGCCGATGACAGCTACGTCATCGGGTATTTTCTTACCAAGCTCTTGAAGAGCCTCAATGACCCCGAAGGCCACGAAGTCAGAATATCCAAAAATTGCTGTGATGTCTGGACGTTCCCCCAAAAGTTTCAAGGTCGCATCTTTTCCAGAGCTCATCATACTGTTTGTGTAGCACACAAGCCTAGGATCGAATCCAATACCATGCTCCTGCAAAGCTTTTCTGTAGCCCTCGAGGCGATCGTTAGTACACGATGTATTGGGCGATCCGGCAACGTGAGCTATTACCCTGTGCCCCTTCGAGATGAGGTAAGAAGTCGCTATGTATCCAGCGCTAATGTCGTCGAAGATGACTCTACTACCACCGTATTCCTTGAGGTGGCGAGCAAGGAAAACGATGGGGATGCTGAGCTTGCTCAGGATGGGGATATTCTTCTCGCTCCCTTCTACAGGAATGAGGATTAGCCCGTCAACCCTTTTTTCGAGGAGAAGCCTGATAGCTTCTCTTTCCTCTTTGTAGTTTTCGTGAGTATTACAGAATATCAAATTATACCCATGGTTTTTACATTCTGCCTCGATACCCTTGAGAGCTTCAGCGTAGAAGGGGTTCTCAATGTCCGAGAAGATAACCCCTATTGTGTTGGTGAGGTTTTTTCTGAGACTTGCTGCAACAAGGTTTTTTGTGTATGCATGGGTTTCCAAGAAACTTTCAACCCTTTTCCGCGTTTCGGGGTTAACCGAACCTTTATTGTTTACCACTCGCCAGACAGTCGTTCGAGAGAGCCCCAGTTGGCGAGCTATATCCTTCATTGTTACCGAAGCCTTGTTTGGAATCCGCATTACCACAAAGTCCTTTCTTTGGCTCGTAAATATAAGCGACTATTTACATTTAATTATAAGCAACCATTCTTTTGGTGAGAAGAGCACAACTCTGGTCTTCGGAGAAAAAATCACTCGGGAATGTTTTCAGGAGAGCACCCACGTATGTTTTTGAGAGCAGGTGCAAGCATATTTGACTAAGTGATCGTTCACAATTAAAATTTTGAGCCAAGGGAATCGGTTACTTCTAAATTCTAAAACCATTGAGTTCTATGTACGGATTGAAGGGGGGAGCAGAGGTAAATAAACTTAAGACTGTGTGAGATTGTTATCGGGAGAAGAGCTTTGCAGCGTGGCTTACGAGAGGACTTTGGAAGAGTAAATATAGAGAGGAGGTATTTCTGTGCGTTATGGGTATAATATCCAAACGTGGGGAAGCTTGATGGCGCACCCCTTGGGAGTTGGCAGTGTTAAGGATTGTGTTTATTCTTCTCGAGTGCCTGATCTTAGGTTAGTCTTGCGAGAAATTGCTCAAGCAGGGTATGAGGGTTTTGAGATGTTTGATGGAGATCTGCTCATTTACGAGAAAAACCCTCAGGGACTTCAGGAGTTGATGAAAGAAACTGGATTGAGGTTAAGTGGGGTGTACAGTGGGGGCAATTTCATCTTTGGAGAGATTTTGCCTGAGGAACTCTTCAAGATTCAAAGGGTTGCAAAATTAGCTTCTCAGGTGGGTGCAGAATTCCTCGTGGTTGGTGGAGGTGCGATTCCTTCCAGGGGAATCAGGGATGAGGATTATCGAAAGCTTGGTGAGGCTCTTAATGAAGTGCAAAAAATTGCTGCTGACTATGGTCTTCAGTCAACTTACCATCCTCATCTTGGGACATGCTGCGAAAACTGGGTTCAACTGAAAAAAGTCATGGAACATACTACAATTGGTCTTTGCCCTGATACGGCCCATGTGGTTGCTGGAGGGATAGATCTTAAAGATCTGGTTATCCTTTTTGGGGAACGAATAAATTACGTCCATCTCAAAGATTACAAGGGTGGGAATTTCTTGGAACTGGGAGATGGTATTGTTGATTTCCAGACATTCGTGAAGCTGCTCCGAGAAAAAGGATACGATGGTTGGATAGTGGTGGAACTTGACGCCACTATACATACCCCCACTGAAAGTTTGAAGAGAAACACTCAGTATTTGAGGAAACTTTTTGGGGAATTATGAAATCCACTCTCTGCTCCCGCAGGGCGTTCTCTATCACGTCCTGCGCCTTTCCTTTCAGAACCCTTTGCTTCCGCGAGAAAGGTCTTTCCTCTCGGGAAGTCCTGAATACCTTTGATGGTGCAGGATTCGAGGAAAGGGATGCCCTCTTCTTCCGCTTCCTTCGAAGGCTGATTCCGCGCAAAGTTCGCTTTCATGTACGAGCTGTGGCGCTCCTTGAAGTGGATGCTTGGGGAAGAAAAATCATCATAGGTGGAAGCCAGGAGAGCTTCCACCCTAGAGGTTATCCTTGGAGAGCGATTCTTCGCATAAGAAGAGAGAGGATTCTTCTAGAGATAAAGGATATGAAAAGCATGCTCTCTTTGAGAGGATCTGTGGTCAGGTGTGAACTTCCCCCAGTTTCATGGAGGCACTTTTACGCCAGGCCGTAGAGTCTTTCAAATTCCTTTGGACTCTCATGCCCTGGTACAGAATGAAGTCTCCCTGAGTTATAGAATCTCTCAATGGAGGCAAAGAGCCTCAGTTTTGCTTCCTTCTGGGTTTCGTATTTTCTTTTTTGCCTCAATTCCCGTTTTCGGTCTTGAAAGACAATTCCACCACAGCATTATCATGCAATTTCCTTTTGAGCCCATACCATGCTCACAGAGGGAGAATCTCGTATGCTGGGTGACTGTATTGTAAGGAAGAAGGGAAGAAGAAGGTTTTCTCCTCTGTGGCCTTCTTTCTGAGCTCAGAGAGTGAGTTTCTCGTTGAACCTTTCGCCAGCACCTCATCTCACAACCTTCCGAGAGTAGAGGTCCATGACTACAAAGACCCAGCTATCCTTCTGTGGTGAGAATAGAAGTGATATCAGAACAAAAGAAAGGGTTTGGTCCCCCAGCCTGGAATCCTCTCTGGAGAAGAGAGGATTCCTTTTTCAAGGAATGAGCTGGGTTTGTAGTAACCCGATAGTGTCTTTTGGTCCTTATTGCATACCCACATTGTTTCATCAATCGAATTATTCGGTTTTCACTGCACCCATAACCTTTCTCTTTGAGGAAGGCGAAGCTGGGACTCCCCTGGTTTTCGACCTTCCTCCAAGGTGCGTTAAATAGCCTCTTTGATCTCTCTGACTCACCTCTCTTTTGAAAAACATAATACCCACTAATGAAACCAAAATTGTAACTACATGAGTCCAGAAAAGGTAGGCTTTCCAGTTCATTTGTTGTATCATTGCGTAACAATTCAACAAAGCAAAGGGAGTCGCACAATCATGGCCAAGAAAGCCATTCTCATGTGCACCTGCAGTGGCACCTGTCCCAGCATGAAGGACATCAACGTCTGGGAGCTCTCTGAGAGAATACGCCTTGAGCTCCCTCATGACTTTTTAGTCATGCATCCCCGCCTTTGTGAGGAGAACGGGGAATGTCTCATGGAGAATCTTTTGAAAAACAATGGAACGAAGCACTATGTGCTTGCCTGCAAGGAGGAGAAACAGCGTAAACTCCCTCGAGACGGGTACCAGAGAGCAGGGCCTCATGAACGAGGACACGTTCCATCCCATCTCTCTGAGTTTCAAAAACACCAACCAGGTCTTTGAAGAACCTCGCAAGGCCCTGAATAGAGAGGAGGCAAACAATGGCCAACCAGAGTCCTTTTCCCGGTATCCCCAGAGAGGCTATCCCCTGGTTTCCCACCATCGATCCTGAGAAATGCATAGGCTGTGGGGAATGCTTGAATTTCTGTGCCAACAGGGTCTTCGCTCAAGAAAAAGACACAGTTGTAGTCAAGAATCCTTTCAGTTGTGTAGTGGGGTGCGACCGCTGTAGCATCTTTTGCCCTACTGGAGCCCTTGACTTTCCCCTCCAAAGAGGAACTCATGGCCACCCTCAAAAGGCTCCGGGAGGAGAGAGCGAGAACCGGAAAAACAGAATCTGGACGAACCCTGCCTTCGTGAAACCCTGAAGTATGAAGCACGTAGAAGAAAGTGGAGATGAAGATGAACGTTGAAGAACTCTTTAAGGCTCTTTCCTGCCGTTGGCGAATCATTATCATAAAGATGGTAGCCAAGAGGCCCCTCTGCCAGTGCGAGATGGCGTATCTTTTTCCCATTGACAAGACTTCTCTCTCGCGCCACGTAAAGGCCCTACGGGCGGCCGATGTCGTTGTTGAGAAAACGCAGGGGCAGATGAAAAGGGTCTTCCTTCGTGATCCGAGGATTCTTGAGCTTATTGCCCTAGCAGAGGCCATAACGGGGGATAGGGTTTCAGAAACTGGGGATTCTGTCCCAAAGGAGGAATTATGATGAAAAGGGCGCTTCGGTCTCTTGTGGTAGGATTCGTTCTTTTGGTTCTCGTGGGTTGCACCCCCGTCTCCTCCCTTTCTGACATGGAAAAAAAGGATTTTACCCTGCCCCTCCTTGGAGGAGGAACGATGAGGCTCTCATCATGCCTTGGTAAGCCAGTGGTTCTTTGCTTTTTCACCCCCCAATGCGGTCACTGCTATAACGAGGCCCCACGCCTTGAAGCAGCGTATCAGAAATACAAAGACCAGGGTCTTGTGGTTCTTGGGGTAGGAATAGGAAGTGGGGCAGCCCTCCGAGTATTTGTAGAGGATACCGGGGTAACCTACCCAGTAGCTATAGACAATAACAACAGCGTCGCCTCGCCTCTTTACGGCGTTTCCTGGGTCCCCCACAACGTCTTCTTCGACCGCCGGGGAAAAATTGTTCAGGAAAAGAGAGGCGAGCTCTCCCAAGAAGAACTCGAAACTTATATCGGAGAAATTCTCTAAGTTTTTTTCTCCCCCATGGCTCTTCTTTCTCCCTTCAGGGATATAATGGTGTTCAAACGTTATCCCTGGAGGGATTCTCGATGAAAGAGGAGCCTGGTGGAAGTCGGGTGAAGTCTTCTCGAAATGGCCATTCCCGTCCTTTGCGTTCCCTGGGACCGGTGGAAAACCTTGAAAAGCACGTCCCGCCCGACTGGTGGCAACGTCTCTTCACTTCCCTCTACCTCAAGACCGATGGAGATGTGGTGGAGGACCTTGAAATCACCAGAAAAGAGGTAGATTTCTTCACCAAGATCCTCTCCCTCACCCCTCAAGACACCATTCTCGACCTCTGTTGTGGGCACGGAAGGCATTCTCTGGAACTTGCAAGAAGGGGGTTCACCCGCGTTTTTGGCCTCGACCGCTCCCGCTCTCTCATCCAAAGAGCCAGAACCTCAGCGCGTAAAGAAGGTCTTGCCGTTCAGTTCAAAGAGGGGGATGCCCGAAAACTTCCCTATGAGAATTGTACCTTTGATGCCGTTCTCATTTTAGGAAATAGCTTTGGATACTTTGAGAGCCCGGAAGACGACCTCCGCGTCCTCGAAGAGGCATTGAGGGTCCTCAAGCCGGGGGGGAAAATTTTCATTGACGTCGCTGATGGGGAATACGTACAAAAGCACTACAAGCCCCGCTCCTGGGAATGGATCAGCAAGAAAGAGTTTGTAGTCCGGGAGAGGTCTCTTTCTGCTGACGGTACTCGCCTCGTCTCCCGAGAAATCGTTACCCACGTGGAGAAGGGGGTCATCGTAGACCAATTCTACGCCGAAAGGCTCTATTCCCAAAAAGACCTGGAAGGGCTCCTCAAAAAAGCGGGATTCGGGGAAATAACCTTCTGTGGCAAGGAGAGCACCGAGTCAAAGCGTGCCCAGGACCTGGGAATGATGGAAGAACGCCTCCTGGTATATGCCAAGGCCTTCAAGGAATTCTCTCCCTTGAAACCTCGGAAGGTATCGGTGTTTCGTGTGGCAGTGGTCCTTGGAGACCCCCGTCTTGCCGACCCGGTGAAGCCGGGAGCTTCTTTCGATGAGGATGACTTCTACACCTTGAGCGAGCTCAAGAAGGCCCTGGAAGAGCTCCGGGGGTTCTCTTTTCTCTACCTTGACGACCACCGAAAGCTGGTTCCCGAACTCATGAGGTTGCGGGGGAAGGTCGACCTCGTTTTCAATCTCTGTGACGAAGGATTATTCAACGACCCCCAGAAAGAGCTTCACGTTCCCGCCCTTCTTGAGATTCTTGGCCTTCCCTATACCGGCGCTCGTCCCCAGTGTCTTGCTCACTGCTTTGACAAGTCCCTTGTGCGGGGAGTAGCCGGAGAACTCGGCATTCCCACCCCTTGTGCCTTCCTTGTAGAGCCAGGAGACTTTGCTTTTCAGTTACCCTTCCCCTTTCCGGTCATCGTCAAGCCAAACTTCGGGGACTCGAGCTTTGGAATCACCGAAAAAAGCGTGGCTACAAACATGGAGGACTTCATAGAGGCAATAGCAGACGTTCGGGCACGCTTTGGCTACGATAAGCCTGTTCTCGTGGAAAAGTTCCTCCCCGGAAAAGACCTAAGCTGCGGCATCATTGGTAACCCTCCCGAACACTATGAAGTACTTCCCCTAACTGAGGAGGACTACAGCGCCCTTCCTCCCGGGCTTCCACCCATCTGCGGGTTTGAGGCAAAGTGGCTGCCCCAATCCCCCTACGGAGTGGTGAAATCTATCCCTGCTTGCCTTCCCGAAGAGGTGAAGGGGAAAATTGTGGAGTGGTCGCTAAAGCTCTTCAGGCGTCTGGCTTGTCGGGATTATGCCCGATTTGATTGGCGTCTCGATGAGGAAGGCAACCCCTATCTCCTTGAGGTCAATCCCAATCCCGGATGGTGTTGGGACGGACACCTGGCCTCTATGGCCCGATACGCCGGTCTCTCCTATAGCAACATGCTCCGGCGCATCCTCGAAGCAGCCCTCCGCCGTCTCTCGATGCTCTCACCTTGAAAGGGCAAGCATTCGCTCCACCGAGCGTCGGGCTCTCTCAATGACCTCCTCAGGGAGAAGGACTTCGTGGATCTCTTCCTCCAAGGAGGCGAGGAGCTTGTCGAGGGTAATCTTTTTCATGTTTTCGCAGAGAGCTCCTTCAAAGGCCGGGTAAAACTCTTTCTCGGGGTTCTCTTTCTTCATGCGGGCGATGATACCCACTTCGGTAGCAATGACAAACTCCCGATGAGGTGAAGATCGCACGTAGCGACACATTCCCTCAGTCGACAGCACTGCATCGGCATGGCGCAAGACCTCCGGTCGACACTCCGGATGGGCCAAAACAAGGGCTTGGGGGTGTAGTTCTTTAGCCTGCAAAATGTGGTCTTCAGTTATGGCCACATGAACCGGGCAGTACCCGGGAAAGAGAACGAAGCACCTCCTGGTGAGGGAGGCTACATAACGAGCAAGGTACTGGTCGGGGACGAAGATGATCTCCTCGTCTTCTCCGAATCCCCTCTCCACTATCTTCTGGGCATTCGCCGAAGTACAGACCAGGTCACATTCGGCTTTCACCGAAGCATAGGTATTCACATAGCAGAGGACCCGGGCTTGGGGGTGCTCTCCCTTAAGCTTTCGCAAATCCTCCACCGAGAGCATGTCGGCCATAGGACAGGTAGCCTCGGGATCAGGAATAAGGACCTTCTTCGTGGGGGAGAGGATTTTGGCCGTCTCGGCCATGAAGTACACCCCACAGAAGACAATGATGTCACAAGGGGTCTGTGCTGCAGCCATGCTCAATCCCAGAGAATCGCCCACAAAATCAGCTACTTCCTGGATCTCGGGAAGCTCATAGTTGTGAGCAAGGATGACAGCGTTCTTCTTTTTCTTGAGCTCCTCGATTTTCTTCCTCACGTCCATCTCTTATGGCCTCCTCAATAATGCCCCCTCCCAAAAGGACATCCCCTTGGTAGAATACCACCGACTGTCCAGGGGTAACCATCTCCACCGGCTCTTCAAAGAGCACCTCCACGGTTCCCTCTCCTTCCACCTTTACACGACATGGCCGAGGGCGATGCCGGTAACGAACCTGGGCCAGGGCTCTGTGAGGAACTTCTTCTGAGAACCAATTGGTGTATCGGGCCCGCAGCCCCCGGCTTAAGAGAGCTTCTCGTTCTCCAACCACAACTTCGTTGCTCTCGGGACGGATGGCCACGACGTAGAGAGGATGAGAAGATGAAATCCCGAGCCCCCTCCTCTGCCCCACAGTGTAACGAAAAACCCCCTGATGCCTTCCTAAAACTCGCCCCTTTCCATTCACAATGTTTCCAGACCTTCCTTCCCCCAGGTGTTTCTTCAGAAACTCCTGATACTTCCCCCCGGGAACGAAACAGAGGTCCTGACTCTGGGGCTTTTCAGCTACGAGGAGCCCCGCTTCTTTTGCCATTCGGCGTACCTCCTCTTTGGTATATTCCCCAAGAGGAAAAAGAAGGCGAGGAAGCACTTCTTGAGGAATTGCCCAGAGGAAATACGTTTGGTCTTTCGCCCGATCCTTTGGGCGTCTCATGCGGTATTTATCCCCTGTCCCTTCCAGGATGGCATAGTGGCCAGTGGCGAGAAAGTCAAAGCCTGCACTCAGGGCATGGGTCAGGAGTTTCCCAAACTTAAGATGGCGATTACAGAGAACACAGGGGTTAGGGGTCCTCCCCCTTCGGTATTCCTCCACGAAGTTGGCAATAACGACGTTCTCCATTTCTTGCGAAAAGTCGAGAACAAAGTGCGGTATCCCCAGCTTTAGGCACACCGAAGCGGCGTCCTCTACCGCATGCACACCACAACAGCGGGCCTCTCCACCTTTCTCCCCCAAACACATGGTGACTCCGGCAACCTCAAAACCTGCCTTCTTGAGCAAAAGACAGGCGACAGAGGAGTCCACTCCTCCACTCATGGCCACAAGAACTCGCTTAGGCATGGGAGCGATGCACGCTCCCCCTCTGATATCCGGAAAGATCGAGAGTAACGAAATCGTACCCTCGAGTACGGAACTCCGCCACGATTCTCTCCCGTACCGGAGAGGCAATAACCCTTGAAAAATCTCCTTCATCAAACTCTAAACGGGCCACATTCCCATGATGGCGCACCCGGAAACCAGAAAAACCCAGCTCCTCAAGGAAATGTTCTAGGTGCTCTATTCGCTCCAGGACATCAGGGTCTAACCTTACCCCCCAAGGAACACGGGTGGCAAGACACGAAAAAGAGGGCCTGTTCCAGGTGGGAAGGCCAAAATCCCGAGAGAACTTCCGAATCTCTTCCTTGGTCAACCCCACGTCCCGGAGGGGAGAGAGAATCCCCAGTTCCTCCAGGGCCAAGACACCTGGGCGGTCTTCCTCCGTGTCGGTAAGGTTTGTGCCGTCTGCGATGGGAATATCCCCCACCTCTTCCCTGAGGTAACCAAAGAGCGACTTCTTACAGAAATAGCACCTTTTTGGGCTATTGGCTACAATTTCTTCTCTCTCCCAGACATCGAAAGGTACAACCCTCACCCCAAGACCCAGATTCTGCGCCACCTGGAGGGCCTCTTGCTTTTTGTGACGGGGAAGCAAGGCCATATCAAGGAGCACCCCGCAGGCCTTCCTCCCCAAGGTCTTTTGAGCGAACCACAAAAGAAAGGTAGAGTCCACTCCCCCCGAATAGGCCACAACAACCTCCCCAAGAGAAAAGAGGCGTTCTCCAAGCTTCTTAAGCTTCCCTACCATATCGAGAGATACCTCTCTCCGGTATCAGGGAGAATGACTACGATGAGCTTCCCAGCATTCTCCGGTCTTTTGGCTACCTCCAAAGCTGCCCAGACAGCGGCCCCAGAAGAAATCCCCACCAGAATGCCTTCTTCCTTCGCCAGACGTTCTGCAGCAGCGAAAGCATCTTCATCCTGCACCTGTATGATTTCGTCCACAAGCTCCAGGCGGAGGACCTCGGGCACAAAGCCCGCTCCGATTCCCTGAATCTTGTGTTGCCCCGGCTGGCCTCCTGAGAGGACTGGAGAACGGGCCGGCTCAACGGCAATAGCCTGGAAGGTGGGTTTTCGCTTTTTAATCACCTCGGCCACTCCGGTGATGGTACCCCCCGTGCCCACCCCTGCCACCACGATATCCACTGTTCCATCGGTATCCCGCCAGATCTCCTCCGCCGTGGTTTCCCGGTGAATTTTAGGATTGGCGGGGTTTTTAAACTGCTGGGGCATGAAAGCACGGGGAATCTGGGCACAAAGCTCCTCCGCCTTTTCCACCGCCCCTCGCATACCCTTCTCTGCCGGGGTGAGGACTACCTCTGCTCCAAAGCGGGCAAGGATTTTCCTTCGCTCCACCGAGACAGTCTCGGGCATGGTGAGAATAAGGCGATAACCCCGCTGAGCACAGACAAAGGCCAGGCCTATTCCGGTGTTGCCGCTTGTGGGTTCAACGACCACCGAGTCAACACCAAGGACTCCCTCTCTTTCGGCTCTCTCGATCATCGAGAGGGCGATTCTATCCTTGACGCTCCCGCAGGGATTAAAGAACTCAAGCTTCGCCACTACCTGGGCCGGAAGATCTCTGGCCATCTTTTTCAGGTATACAAGAGGAGTGTTTCCGACAAGCTCGGTGATGTTATCGGCAATGCGCGTTGGTCCTCCCCCCTTTCCAAGGTCAACACCGAGACGAAAACCTCACCACACTGAGGACAGAGTATCAGTGCTTCTCCCCCATCCCAGAGAACCAAAGCACACTGGGGGCACACAACCAGGTTCCCATTCCCAACATCCCGTTCACCTCCCAAGGATGCGCCAAGACTCAAGATCCTCTTCGCTGCACTTCGGCGCCTCAAGAATATACGAACCACAAGGAGCGCCCCGAACGACAACGCCCGTCCTGTCTTTCCCATTCTTAGTGTAAAAGGCGATGATCCGGGCAGAAATCGCAAGAAGCTCAAGATCCTTCGTGCCCCGTCCCAGGCCCACCGGGCCCTTGCCTCCTTGCGGGAAAAAGATTATGTCCTCCTCTCGAGCTTTCTGCAAGAGCACTCTATTTTCGCTCTCGTTCCGACCCACGATGAGCTTATAGGAAGGAGCAAGACGGAAATGGCGGCCGACCTTCAAAAGTTCCACCTCTTCCAATGTAAAGGGACCATATCTTATGAGGTCTGAAAGCCTCCGACAAAAGAGAGGATCCGTCAAAAGACACCCCCCTGCAGGGCTTGTGTACTCCTCAATGCCGAAACGCTCCGCCAAGGCAAACTGTTCTTTTCGTCCCCTTCCGGCAATACCCAAGAGTTCTTCCCGCCTCACCCACCCTTCAAGCTCGGGCATGGTGGGTGGGAGAAGCTTTGCCGAGAGGGGACGGAGGAGAAGTCCAGAAAGCCCACTCTCCTTCTCGATAAGCCGCAGGGTTTCGCGCATTTGCGACTTAGGGCGCTGACCCAAGACCTCCCCCGTGAAAACGAAACCAGCACCTTCTTCCTCCATAAGGGCTTTGGCCTTTCGCAGCATGAGAACCTTACAGTCGATGCAGGGATTGAGGTTCTTCCCATAGCCAAAGCGGGGGCTTCGGACAATCTCAAGGTACTCTTCCCCCAGATACACCTCTTGAAATCTCGCTCCCAGCCTCTCCATAACTCCCCGGAGAAACTCCCTCCCCCCAAAAAAGGGACTGACAAAGTGCACAGCTATGACTTCAATCCCCTGGGAACACAAAAGCGCCACCGCTATCGAGCTATCCAGTCCTCCTGAAACAAGGCCGATTGCCTTCATGGCCTCTCCCTCATATAGAGTAATCGGAAGCCCCTGTTTTCCCCTGATACATCTTTACAACATCTGCCAGGGTTATTCCCTTAAGGGTAGAAACAATGCTGTCCTGGAGGTTTTTCCAGACCTCCCGGGCAACACAGCCAGCCACCCTCTCACATATTGCCTCGTTCCACAGGCAATCCACAAGAGATATTTTCCCTTCTAAGGCCTCCACCACTTCCCACACGGTGACGCACTCCGGAGGTCGGGAGAGCTGATATCCCCCTTCCGCACCACGTCTTGAGGATATGAGTCCTGCAGACCGCAAAGGTATTACGAGCTGCCCCAGGTACTTCTCCGAGATAGCCTCTCTTTTGGCAATGTCCCGCAAGAACACAAACCCGCCCTTACCGTGGGAAAGAGCAAGTTCAATCATGAACCTCAAACCATAACGGGCACGAGTGGAGAGGCGCACCATCCATTCCTCCAAAAGCTATAAAATTTATCGTTTTAGTAGAATTATAAGGGAGAGCCTTTTTCTCTGTCAAGCAGCAACTACCGCAAAAAATGAGGCGACCACCAGGAAGTAGCACCCGGCGTAGTGGGTAAGGGGGTAGGTTTAGGAGCAGGAAGGCCCACCCACCCTCTGTAGATAAAAAAGTTGCCTACCGGGAGGGATTAAGGATGGCCCATTACCAGGTCACTGTGAATGATAACATTCTGCAACGGCTGTTTTGTTGGGACGATGGTCCGGCCCGGCTGGTGGGGAGGAGGTTTTGGGTCTAGCCATCGGCGATAGCGAACCCGGGGTCAGTTGTTCAGGGTTTTGGTTGACTGAAGGCCCCAGGCTAAAGGGTGTTGACCTGGTGGTTTCCGACAACCACAAGGAACTGGTGAACACTGCTATGACCCACTTCCAGGGAGTGATCTGGCAGCAAGCTCATGCGCACTCTATCCGCAAGGTACTGGAAGCATGTCTCAAGTCGCTGTAGGGGAAAATCCATGCTCGCCTGCGCCACATGTTCGACACACCAGATCTAGAAAGAGCAAGGAGGATTCTGGAGTTGGTGGTGCAGGAGTTTGAGACCCTGGCCCCAAAGGCGGTGGAGAGGCCGGTTTTGAGGGCGCGATGGTGGTAATGGCACTACCTGAGCCGACTAGATCGTGGCTGTGCACCACGAACTCCCCAGAGCAGCTGAACTGGGAGATCCGACACAGGGAGAAGGTGGTGGGTATCTTCTCCAGCGAAGAGGCTGCGTCAAGGCTGATTGGCACCTGCTCATGGAAAGAGACGAGGCTTGGGCAACCGGCCACCGTTATCTGGACATGGTGGAGTACCTGGCGTGGATGGACAAACCGAAAGAAGCTGAGGTGATACACCAGAGAAGGAATGAGCTAGAGGTGGCTTAACGCTGCTTTAGTAACCAGTAAATCTTGTAGGGGGATTTTACACATAG
>CAYRSB010000016.1:0-50858 GCA_964426875.1 uncultured Atribacterota bacterium | reverse complement strand
TTTCGCCGTGAGTGATCCAATCTCCCTTCGGTAAGATTTTAGATGAGTGATCGCGAAGTGTAGACAGAAAATTCCCGGTCCTCTACAATGAGTCCGGGTGATTCGCGTGGATTTTCGGATGGTCTTCGAGAAAGTAGTACAGGGCTTCCACGACCTCAAAATACGTTATGCCCTCATTGGGGGATTCGCCCTGGGCTTGTGGGGTGTTCCACGGGCCACGGTGGACCTTGACTTTCTCATTGCCAAAGAGGATATACCCAAGGTGGACAAGATCTTGAAAAACCTTGGTTACGAGTGTCGCTATCGGAGTGAAAACGTCTCCCAATACGTTTCTCCCCTTAGGGTTTTTGGCAACATTGATTGCCTCCACGCATTTCGTATCGCCAGTCTCAACATGATAGAGCGCGCCGAAGACAAGGAAATCTTTGGCGGCGCCACAAAAATCAAAGTGGCCTGCCCCGAGGACCTCATAGGCTTAAAACTCCAGGCCATGCGCAACGACTCTTCGCGCAGAGAGCAGGATTTTGCAGACATAAAAGCCCTCGTCTCTCTTTGGAGCTCAAGACTTGACTGGTCGCTCATTGAGGAGTACGCTCGTATCTTAGAAATGGAGGAGGTGTACCAATCCTTTGCCCCTCCCCGAGGAAACGAAGGAAGAACTACGGAAAGTGACTCTTTCTCCTGAGCTCCGGGAAGACTTACTCCAGGTTCGCGCCCTTTCCATGAGGGTCATTGATGTCGACTCATATTGCGCCTTTGTGACCTTCTTCAACGAGTTTATTGACCACCGGGCTCGTCCTTTTCGGCCCATGCAAGATAAGGATATGCGCCTTTAAAGCAGGACGACAACCCTGGTATCGTATGAGAAAAAGAGGAGGTGAGAAAAGTGGGGTGGATTGTTCTTCTTATCATTGTAATCGTCGTGGCGTATCTTGTTGCTCTCTATAACAGACTCATAACCTTCCGCAACCGGGTGGACAACGCCTGGGCCCAAGTAGAAGTACAGCTCAAGCGTCGGTATGACCTCATCCCTAACCTTGTGGAAACGGTCAAAGGATACGCTGCTCACGAGCGGGAGGTCTTTGAAACCGTGGCCAAGGCACGACAGGCAGCCATCACTGCTCAGGGGCCGCAGGAAAAGGGCCAGGCTGAGAACACGCTCACCCAAGCTCTGCGACAGCTCTTTGCAGTTGCCGAGGCCTATCCTGTGCTTCGGGCCAGCGAAAACTTCCAAAGCCTCCAAGGGGAACTGGCTGAGACCGAAAACAAAATCGCCTATGCCCGCCAGTTTTACAACGATACCGTCTATCGCTACAACACCACTATCGAGAAGTTCCCGGCAGTAATTTTTGCCCGGGCTTTTAATTTCACCAAGCGGGGATACTTCGAGGCAGGGGAAGAAGCCCAAAGGAGAATAGAGGTCCGGTTTCCCTGATTTTCCTGGTGGCGGATTCCCAAGAGGAGGGATAAAACATCTGGCAGGGTTTGGAAGAAAGGCTCTTCCAAACCCTGCCAGGATTCAAAGCCCCACCGTATACTGATAAGCTCCATGGTGCCAATTTCTTCCTATCCAGGTACCCTGGGCGAGAATGAGATAGATAAACCCAGAGTTGTATGTTTCATGAACCCGAACGCCAGCAACATACATAGGGGTAACAAAACCGCTCCGTAACCACTCAGAACCTGAACCCTCCCGATACTGGCGCAGCAGAGAGCGGGAGGAGGAAAAGAAATTATAACCGGTCCCTCTCCTCCCTCTCCTCTTTCAAGCTCCAGGGAGAAATTCACGTCCATACCTACAGTAACAGTATTTCTTCCCCTTCTTACAGTCTCCTGAAAGGACCGGCTCTTTGAGAGTACAGCGTGGAGACCGTCTTCGGCCACCGGGACTTTCAGCCATACTTCCTGAGTTGTGGGATCGAGGACAATCTCTTCCATCCCTCTGACCCCCTGCAGAAAGGTGGGGAAAGATCCAGTTAACATTGCCTGGGGGGAATAGGCGTAGAACACCAGAGGAGTGCCGATGATTCCAGGGTCAGGGGCAGAAGCGCTTCTTCCGCGAATGTTCAAAGTCACTATGGCGAGGGGATTACCCTCGAACACCCGCTTGAAACGAAGAAATCTTCCCTCCAGTGTTTCTTCCTGAATCCCAGAAATTTTGAAGACAAAAGGGGGCGCAGGAGTTATTCCCGTAATTCGGCCAGGAAAAGAGAAGGATATTCTCGGGAAAAGTCAAGTGTTGCCGTTCCCTGGAGAACTTTGCCACCTTCGTCGGTGGCAACTTCCCGGATTTCAACAGTCCCATAGTACTGATCCTGTACCACGTTATCTGCAACAATCACCTGTACCGTCGCCTCTTCCCGCCCACACCACTGACACTCTTCGTCAAACTCAAAATTCGAGCTCTCTCCAAGGTCCCTGCGGCCATTGTGATCTGCGTCCTCCTCCCCATCAAAGTAACAATCGTTATCATTGTTGATGTCAAGCTCCTTCCGTTTCCCATCCTGGTCACAATCAGCATCTCTTGGCTCATAGTCTCCCCTCTCATTAAAGACGTACTCCCTGATTTCTAAAAAGTCCGTTATTCCATCGCCGTCGCTATCAGGATTTTGAGGGTCAGTGTGAAAACGCTCTACCTCGTCAAAGTCGATGATCCCGTCCCCATCAGAACCAAGGCCCGGAATGATACCTGAAGAGCGCTCAAGATCCCGACCAAGGTTGTATTCGTCCCTACGGGGGAGTACGGTCCCTCCGGAGGCACAATGACACAACTTGCCCAAAAAACCTGCTCACCTGTGGAAAGACTCTGCAAAGACCAACGAGCCCTTTCCCCAAGGCTCAGCTCCACCCCAAAGAGGTCGAGAGGCTCAAAGCCCGGGTCGTGAACGATAAGAGCAGGGTTTTGGGGGTCATCGTTGTAACCGATAACCACGATGGCATGACTCGCTTGCCGCTCCAAGAGAAACAGGTCCTCTATGCTTCCGGGAACCTCGAAAATAAAGGGTCTTCCCTGGTCGATATATGTTTTAAAGGTGTTAAAGAATCCTGCCGTATCCTGTGAAACATTGAATACCTCGGGAGCAGCAGAGGTATTGAGAGCCCACTGGAGAAGCTCAGCCACTCTTCTCCCGGGTATACCCAGCCCATGGCCGAGGTCACCCTCAGGTCCACCACCGCCGTAGATTTGATAAGCAATTCGATCCTGGCTCAGATCCCCACCAAAATACCGGGTGATCATTGCCAGGGCAGCAAAGGTACAGTAATTATGGCCGTGTTCTGAAAATTTCCCGGAAAGCTGGGGACTATCCCAGGCTTCAGGACCCTCCTCGCTACACCCATCGATACACAAAACCCAGGTGTCCTTGTGCTGGGGGATAAAAGGGACAGGAAGAACAACCTCCCGACTCAGGGCAACTATGCATGGAGAGAAAATCAAAAGGAGCGAGAGCAGAAAGTACTGCATCGTCAATCCACCTCCTTGCATTGCTTTCCACAAATTTACCCCCAAAACTCACAAGGGTCGAGAATTTCGAATTCCCTGTTGATGTCCCCCTCAGCCTCCGCATGCTTTCCCCAAATCTTGAGGAGAAAAGAGGCATGAAGCGAGAAGCCTTCCGCATCTTCGACCGCGAGGCGATTCTCCGTATCCAAGACCGGGTGTGTAAGACCCCCGATGAACTCTTTGAGGGCTCCCTCTTTCGAGAAATCGTCTGGCAGGCACTGAAAGAACTGGAACGAAAGCCACTTCCTCTCCTGGGGGTTTTGGAAATTTTGAAACCAGAGAGCCCGAAGAGGCGGCACGGGAATTCCCTGCCATCATCTCCAGGCAACAAGATTTCTAAAGCCTCTTGAAGGGGAGCTGGAAACTCGTCTCCTTATCAGAGAGCCGGTCTTTAACCTTGATTTCAAGGATGTATTCCCCGGGAGCGATGTCGAAGTCAAAGGACAACGACAGAAAGATCTCAAACACAGGATTCTGCACGAGGTAGCGGAAACTCTCCCAAAGATCCTGGCCACCGAGGTAATTCCCGTCCTTATCATAAACCGCGTAACTGATGTTGAAGAAGGTATGATAGATTCCATCCTCTTTGAGAATGGCGTAATTCCTAGGCTCAGCGTAAACATACATTGTTTCACCAGCAGCAAAAGAGCTCGAAATTCTTTTCCGGTACATGCCGAAGCTCTCGGGTTCCTCTTCAACGAAGCAATACACAGGACAAACCATGGGTGCCTTATTCCAGAGGGCAAGTCGCACTTCGTCAAGGAGCACCTGGGCTTCCGCAATCTTCCCTTCCTGAAGGAGCGAGGTTGCTTCCTGTAAGAGCGCTACTTCATCCTGAGCAGAGGCTACAGCTGTCAAAAGAAGGAGACCCCCCACAAGAAACACAAAAGCCAAATATTTCATTGAACACCCCTCCCTTGCGTTTCTTTCATTATACCACTCTCTTTGCTACAATATGAACGCTATGAAAGAGAAAATCCTTGTTATTCGAAGGGCGCGCTGGGAAGATCTTTCCTCTATCACCGAGATCTACAACGAAGCAGTCACCACAACTATTTCTACCTTTCACCTCTATCCCCGTTCCCTGGAAGAACAAAAGAAGTGGTTTGAGAACCACACCGAGCGGTATCCCCTTTTGGTGGCTGAAGAAGGGGGGCTTGTGGTAGCCTGGGCCTGCCTGAGCCCCTACTCCGATCGGGAAGGATACCAGCACACGGTTACCGACTCTATCTATGTACGGAAAGAATTTCGCCGACAGCACATAGGCTATGAGCTTCTAAGCACCCTCTTAGAAGAGGCCCGAAGGCTTTCCTACCACTCCGTTGTGGCCATCATCGCCAGCGAAAACATCCCCAGTATCAGGCTCCATGAGAAGCTGGGTTTTGTTCTTCGGGGAGTGCTTAAAGAAGCAGGATTCAAATTCGGCCGGTGGATTGACGTATGTTTCTACCAAAAAATGCTCTCCTCTTAGGCCTTATAGTGTTTTTTCTCTCTCCTCTCCTTTTTGCCCAGGAACGTATTACCATCCAGGGCTCGACCACCGTCCTACCCATCATGCAGATTCTGGCCGAGGCCTATCTTGAAAGAGACCCCAAGGTCGACATAAGCGTGAGTGGTGGAGGCTCAGGAGTGGGAATTACCGCCCTTCTTGACGGAATCACCGATATCGCCATGTCTTCACGAGAGGCAAAAGAAAACGAAATCAAGGATGCCCAAGACCGGGGAAAAGAACTCATTCCCTTCGTCATCGCCCACGATGCCATTGCCATCATCGTCCATCCTTCAAATCCTCTCAACGACATTACTCTTGAGGATTTACGAAGGATCTACACCGGGGAGGTCCAAAACTGGGCTGAAATTGGAGGGCAGAACATGCCCGTTGTTCCGATTTCCCGGGATTTTGCCTCTGGAACCTTCGAGGTCTTTAACCGGGTGGTTCTTTCTCAAAAAGAACTCGTCCCCTCGGCTCTCATGCTTGTCTCAAACCTGGCTATCCTTCAGGAGGTTTCCTCCTCTCCAGGATGCATCGGCTACGTAGGGCTGGGATATGTGCAAAAGGACGTCAAGGTTATGTCCCTCAACGGTATTTTTCCCTCTCCGGAAAACGTGCGTCTCAAGGAATACCCCCTTGCCCGGGCCCTGCACCTCTATCTCTCCCACCCTCCTAAGGGAAAAGTACAAGACTTCCTTGAGTTCATTCTGAGCAAGGAGGGGCAAGGGCTTGTGGCAGAGGAAGGTTTCATCCCGGTGAACTTGGAAGAAAAAGAGAGCGATTTGGTTGTATCCATTGGTGATGCCGATGAAGAACCGTGAAGTACTGGAAAAGAAGTTTTCTAAAAAAGAGGTCAAGAGCCGGCCAGGACCAGGGGAGAGAACCATTCTGTATGTAGAAACGTCCTCCGTCATTCGACGTTTGAACGAAGCCTTTGACGGAGATTGGTCCTTTGAAATCAAGGACAAATACATCGACCCCCAAAGCGGATATGTCTGGATTCTGGGACGCTTGAGTTGTGGAGGAATAGTCAAAGAGCAGTTTGGTTCTAAAGCCATCTCCTACAACCCTGATGGGAGTTTTGTAGATCTCGGTGACGATCTTAAGGCAGCAGCTTCCGATGCCTTGAAAAAGTGCGCTACCCTCCTTGGTGTGGGACTGTATCTTTATGAGGGGGAAGAAAGCGAAGAAGCTTCTGCTTTCCATCCGGCTACCGAGCGCCAGAAGAGCTTCATCCGGGACCTCTTAAGGAGCCAGGGGAAAACAGTGGACGAAGAACTACTCGGTCGCCTCTCATCTCAGGAGGCCTCACGGCTCATCGATACCCTGAGGGAGGAAACTACAAAACGTTCATAGAGGAGGAGTACCATGTATATCTGGGGGAAGGTCCTTGTGGGGATTTTGGGGACTATTTTGCTTCTTCTTGCCTTAGGATTGGGGATTCTGGCCTTTAAAGTCTTTCCTCTTCTGGCCATTCAAAGATGGATTGTTGATTGCTACACGCTTCTGCACCGAAGTCTTTTCAACCAAGTTCTGAGCATCATAGGGGTTGTTCTTCTCGTCGTGGGGGCAGTGGCTCTTTTCCGCACCCTCCTTCCTCGGGGGCGCTTTTTGGTCTACCGGACCGACGAGGGAGAAATCAAAGTTTCTTTTGACTCCCTGCACTCCTTGGCCCAGGAAGCCCTGCGGGGTATGGAGGAGATTGTCTCCGTCACACCTCAAGTGGAGAAAAAAGGACACAACACTCGACTCTTTTTGCACCTTGTGGTGCGGACTGATGCTTCCATCCCCGAGCTCTCCAGCATTGTGCAGGCAAAGGTGCGGGAACGGATTGAGCGCCAAACGGGGATTGCCCTCGACGATGTGAAACTCGTCGTCGATCTACAACCCAAAGAACAGGCGGTCTAAAACTCGCAAAAACCCAAACCCTCGCAAGTAAAAAAGGAGAACAACCAGAGAAAGGGTACAAAGGGTTATGCTTTCTTTCTCCCAGAGTACCGGAAAAGAAAAGCTTCCCCTTCTTTTGGGATAAGGGGTAAGACGAGGAAAAAAGCGGGAGACACAACGGGCGTATTCCCTGTAGGCCTCTCCGAATTTCTCCTCAAGAAAAGCTTCCTCAGCCTGCACGATGGGTCCATAAAGAACCACAAAAATCCCGCCGAAGAGCACCAGGGTCCAGAGAACACCAGAAAGAAAGGCAATTCCCAGGCCTATCAACCCGTTAGCAAGATAAAGGGGGTTCCGCACATAGGCATAAGGACCGGAGGTAACCAGTTCCCCGACCTCCTCCATTGGCCCACGGTAGGTTTTGATGTACCCGGAAGCCCAAAGACGCAGCACCTCTCCAAGACCAATACAGAGTATCCCCAGGCGAAAAAGGGAGGGGGAAGGGTGGGAAAAAAGATAAACTCCCAACCCCACAAATCCCCAGATTATTCCCCGGTAGGGGAAAAGGTGCTTCCCTATCTGGGCCATTCCTCGAGAATACGCCAGAGCTCGTCCTGGGGGCATTCAGAAATCTCCTCCCGAAAACCACTCTCATGAATGAGAAAACACCCTCCTTCGCCCACCCGGCCGATACATGAGGCAGGAATCCCTGCCCTTTCAAGGGCCTCAAGGAGAGGTTCTGGGTTTGGAGTAAAGATAAGAAGCGTTCCACTTGAGACAAGACGCAAGGGGTCGATACCAAAAAAGGCAGCAATCTTTTGGGTCTCAGGGAAAACCAGGACTTTGGATTTTTCCACCTCGAATCCCAAACCCCTTGCCCTGCACACCTCGAAAACAGCTCCCAAAACTCCACCCTCGGTAGCATCATGGAGACAGTGTGGTGAAAAGGAAAGGGCAATCCTCCCCTCTTCAAGGACACTCACTCGGTCCAAAAATTCCTGGGCCCTCTGGATTTCGTCTTTCGGCAGAACCCGGGAGAGCTCTCCCTCCCACTCCAAGGCCAAAATCCCCGTTCCCTCAATTCCGGCCCCCTTGGTGACCACAATGGCATCACCCGGCGCGACCCTTGTCACATCGGGAATCGTACTGCCTGTAATCTTTCCAATTCCGGTGCAATAAATGATAGGGCGTTGCACCGCGTCGGAAACCTCGGTATGCCCACCAAGAATGGCAAATCCTATTTTCCGCGAGGCTTCGTCTATGTCCTCCATGAGAATTCGAGCAAGGGAGGGTTCCACACCTTGGGGAAGAATAAGGCACACAAGAAGTGCTACCGGTTCTGCCCCCGAACAGACAAGATCATTAGCCACAAGGTGCGGTGCCAGAATGCCAGACCCTCGAGTTGTTCCCGTTACCGGGTCACAGGTCAAAGCAAGGTAAGTATTCGAAAGGTTCAGAACACCGCTATCCCGACCGATATGAGCACCAAAAAGGACTTCCTCCCGCTCTCTCCCCCTGAAAGGTAGAACAAGACGCTCAAGATCCTGTGGTAGAAACTTCCCTACCCTGCTCACTTTCTTTGTGACCTCCCACACACAATCTTCCCCGCATTCTTGCTCCATCCTCTATATAGAGAGTTTCGGTATGCACCTCCCCCTCCACATCTCCCCGAGGGGCAAGGTACAGCATCTCTACTCGAAATATGCCCCGACAGCGGCCCTCAATGTAGAGACACTGGGCTTGAACCTCTGCGGTAACCCAAGAACTCGAAGCTAAAACGGCCACGGGGCATTGCAGGTTACCCCGAAAATTCCCCTCCACACGGACGATACCATCGCTTTCAATCTCCCCTACAACAGAAACATCCTCTGGAAAGAAAACCTCAACCGGATACCGTCCCAAAAAGGGGTCAAGGCTCTTCCTCCAAAGCCTCCGGAAAAGAATATCCTTCCACTCTGCAAGACGAAGGAACGACATCTTGGAGGCATTATACCGCAAAAATCGGGAAACAAAAAAGCCCCCCGGGAATTCCCGGGGGGCTTTGCACGGATTCTGTCAGAAGGTTACACTAAGCTCTGCCGTAATTGTGCCAGCACCGTCCAAAATGTTGCCCTGACCGAGGTCGTCGCCAGCATCCCAGGTGTTGAGTTCATAGCTCAAAGTAAGGGTGGTATTTTCCGCCATTTCCCAGTCGAGTTGTGCCAGGACGCTGTACGGTGGAACACCCGCTGGTGTCACGCTGTCGTAACGAGCTTCAAGGGTGGCAGTGGTCTTTTCCTCAAGCCACATGTACTTGAACTGACCGGCAGCGGTGATGCCAGCAGTGGCCATATCGTACTGTCCACCGACCGAGAGGTAGGCAGCGTTATTTTCGCTCTCGATATCAAGCGGGTAGTTCAGGTAAGCACCGTAGATGGTAACGCCGCTGGTAAGAAGATCGTAGGTCACCTTCACCATGCCTTTCTCATCTTTGGCCGCATCCTCGGGGACGTAGGTTATCGTACCGGCCACCTTGTTGGTGGTTACTGCACCGCTTGAAAGGGCCTGAGCGTAGTCGTATTCAAGATCAAGTGTCCACTTCTCGGCACTCTCTTCGCCGGAGAGGTCAAAGGTGGCTGCAAGACCAAAGCCCATCTCATCAGCGTTGAAAGAGCTTGGAGAAGCTGCGGAAGTAGCCGGTGTGAACCCAGCGGTGATGTAATGACCATCAAGGGTTACAGTGATATCTTCACTTGCCTTGATGTCAATCTGGCCAGCTACGCCATAGCTTCCAGAGAGCACTCCGTAGGCACCTTCGAGACTAAGTTTTACGTCTGATTCATCGAAATCGGTCCAGCCGCTGGCGCTTACAATAAGGTCAGAGGTAGCGTTGTAAAGCGACGCGCCCTCAGGCATCCAGGTGACGCCAAGAGCAACCTTTTCCCATTCCATGCGGAGTGTGTAGAATTCGTTGACATCGGCGTACATTTTCCAAGTGATGTCACTGTCCTCAGGAGCGTAGACGACGTAGACACCCTCGTAGCTCAGATCGTTGTCATCGTCATCGGGCTGGTACCCACCGAGCACAAGGCCAACGTCGACTTTGGGCTGGTCGATGTCACCCACCCGGATGTACCAGTCGTCCTTCTTGTAATCGATGTAGAAATTATCGGCCGAAACCGAAGGGGTGTTGAGAGTGTCCGTAATGATGAGTTCTACTCCCGCAGTGGTGTAATCATTGATGGTGGCAGCAATATTCAGCGTGGTTTCATCAGAAATTTTGGCATCAGTCTTTCCGGTAACAGTGGGCATGTAAGCAGTGTAGGTAGCAGTAAATTCCCCAGTGACCTTGACGGGCTCGGCGTACTTTTCCAAAGCCGCAACCCGGTCCTCTAAGGCCTTAATAGCAGCGCTATTTTCTCCCAGAGCTTTCTTGAGGTCTTCAACAGTAACGCCAAGCTGCTTCAGCTCATCGGCGAATTCCTGGACGAGTTTCTCCAAAGCAGCGATGTCTTCCTGGGTAGCAAAGCCTGCTTGGTTGATTCTCTGCTCCAGGTATCCCACAGCACGGGCAATGGCCATGGCGAATTCATAGCGGGTGAGAGCACGATTACCACCAAAGGTCCCATCCGGATACCCGATGATGATGCCCTTGGCCGCCAGGCTCTGAACGGCGTCATATGCCCAGTGATTCAAAGGCACATCCACGAACGGGTTTGCCGCCAGAGCAGGAATCGCCAGGGCAAGCACTAAAACCAAAACAAGCGCAAGCTTCCTCATACCACAACCTCCTTGGTCGTTAGGATTTTCGGCCTTCTGTCCTTCCAAGGAGGGATAGAGAGTTTCCACGTTTCCTCTCCTTTCCCCATTCTTTGGACTTCCGGCCGGCACCACAAACCTCTTCTCCCAGGCCACCAAGTTTTTTCCTCACCTCCTTTCTCTCACCCGAGAGCAAGAGAGATTGTAGCCAATCATCCTCCATCTATAATATACGTCAAAAGTCCATCTTTAGCTACAGTTTTTTGCAAAAATTTCTAAAAAGCTCACACAAATTTTGGCGTGGCCATAGTTTCACTGTCAAGGTAAAAGTCAGCATCAAAGTCCACTCCACCCACAATCAGTGGCTCCGGTTCCTTTACCGCTTCACAGCGAATAAAACTCGAGCGGAACCAGTCCGCGTCGGCAGGAAGGGGAAACTCAAAGTCCATGAGCTTGCGCATCATGGTCCGGTCGTAGAACTCTTCGTCAAAATGGTTGTCTGAATCAGGATACACGCTGAAGCGGCGAAGAATGTCGGTTATCACAAACCCCATGTCAAGGAGCATCTTTTCTACATTGTACCATTTTTTCCAGGAGGACTCAATGGTGGTGAGACCAAAATAGAGTGCTCCACCCTCTTTGAGTGCCTGCGCTCCCCGGGAGAGGGTAATACGCAGGCCCTTTTCGCTCTCCACAGGGTCAGTAATGAAAACCGAAAAAGCGTGCTCCTTGAGGGGATAAGGTTTAACGGCGTTGTATTCAAGAATGCTGATGCCAAGGTTATGTTCTTGAGACCTTTGAGTGATGAAATCCACAATGCGCCTGTCTACCTCAAGGACAGTTACAGAAGCTGGAAGACGAGTACTTGCCAGGGCCAGGCTTAAAAGATCGTCGTCTCCCAAAATAAGGATATCCTGTCCTTCTAAATCCCCGCGCTCATACAAAAACGCCACTCGAGCAAAGACGTCACCCTCGGGCATAAAACCCTGATCAAAATCGAGATTGGGAAGAGGCCTCCCCTTGGTGACCTCACAATAGAGCGCAAAGGCCTCTCCAAAGGCATGGTACTCATATCCCCCATGGCAGTGCGCACAACGAACTTCTCGCCGTGGCAAAAGATTTGCCACCCCTTTTTCCCCGAAGGGGGTGAGGAAAAACTTACCGTCGTTGTACTGTACCAAACCCTCGTCGATGAGATTTTGTAAACGTTCCACAAAACCTTTAATGTGCTCATCCTGTTCGTCGAGCAACTTCCAGAAACTCTTTGGACTCTCTTTGAGTGAACGGAGAATTTGTGCTTCATAGCGAAACACACCTCCACCTCCTCTCTGGGCTCTTAGCGCCACCGCATGAGGTACTGTACAAGGTCATCCCAACGCGTGGCGGAAGCAAACTGCAGAGCATCGTACTTCCGCTCATACGCAGTGTAAGGAAAGTAAATGCTAATCCCGGTAGATTCTACTACACCAATATTCTCAAAGGCAAGCACACACCGGATGAGCCGCTCTTGGACTGCTCTTGCCTTTTCTCGCACTTGAGGAACAACTCGCCAATCGAGGATCAAAAGTCGAGCAAAATCACCCAAATCCACAAAATCAGGATCTCCAAAGAAGGTTACCGAATCCCCCAGGGCAAGGTAGAGCTGGGGGGGAGTGCGGGTATCGGCAAGAATTTCCCCTGCAAGGTCGTCCACTGTCTGTACAAGTCCGGGAATACAGGACAAATCTACAGCCGAGAGGGTGTATTTACCTGGGACACCGCTTCGTCGGTAATAATCGATGTAACTTGACACCACAATGCGGGCAAGGCTCTCGGGGCTCAAGGCAGGATTCCGAGCAAGGGCAGAGAGAACCGTCTCGTAATCCCATCCCGCCCCAGGCACGTTCTCTTGAGAGGCCACAAGGATGCGGGCATAATCTTTCACTTCATAGGCCACTTCAATCATTTGCATGAGGCAGGCATCCATCCCCAGAAGGTCTATGTTGCCTCCTGAGAGAGCTAAAGCAAAGCGAAGCTCGGGAATAGTAAGAGATCGCCTGCTCGAGAAATCAAAGGAGATGTCTCTGGTCTTCCCTTTCACCCCCGATCCATGGTTCCAAAGAACCAGGGCGTAGTGCTGGGCAGGATATTTCTCCCGGGCAAAATGAAGAAAAGAAACGAGTTCTTCCACACTTCCAGAGTCCACCCTTCCCAAATCCTCAAGAATCGGGGAGGCTAAAACTGAGGGGTTTCCATCCTTTGTCACCAAATATCGCAAGGCACCCGCCCCTGTGTCGAGTTCCACCACCACCGCAACGTCTTCCGTTGAACCTACGAGCTCCATAGAATTCAGGTCTTGAAAGGCTTCAACCTGGAGGTCATTATCTGCTGCCATGTACACCATGACCGTCCACTGCCTCTCCCCCTTCTGTGGGGTTACGATCGTGGGCAAGTGGCAACCCGTAAGGAAGAAAAGAGAGAGGAGGAGAAACACCCCTGCACAGATTGTTTTTCGCATCCTTCTTTCCTTCTTTCTTTTCAAAAAGTCACCTCAACACTCACCTGGGTCAAGTCCGCTTTGGGGTTATCCGTATCCCCCGAAGAATCACTCTTAGAAACAAACCGCTGGTACTTAAGACGCACGGTGAAGAAACTCGAGAGAGTATCAAGGACATTCCCTCCACCGTCTTCCACCACCACCATTACCTCGACTTGATCGGGGCTTCCCAAATCCTCAAGACTGACCGTAGCCTCTGCCGTGGTTCCAAAGCTACTCTCAAGAATGTACTTACTCGCTCCACTTGGCAAGGAAAGCCAGGCATTTCCGTTTTTCCACTCTACGACATACAAACCTTGCCAGTCCGCCGGATCCTTTGAGGGACCGGTAAGAACGTTGCCATCGGTATCTATGGCGATGCGATAGACAAAACTTGGATCAAGGGCTTCCCGGCAGGTCACACGAAAGGTGATGCTTTTCCCCACTTCACCCCAGGAGGGCTGCTCTCCCGCCGCGCATCCTGAGAGTAAAAGACACCCTGCAAGGAAAGATAAAAGTAGATAGCGCGCCCTCATTCACCCCCAATTCGCACCGTCTGTCCAGGAAAGGCTTTGATACCGTACTCCACCCAGAAGGTATTTTGAGTTCGATCGTAAAAAAGGCTTATCTCCCGACAGTGGAGATCCCGTGTCAGGCGAACTCTCAAAGATTCGAGTTCACCATTTTGGAGGTCCCATCCTCCATCAAGACCGATGTTCCATTCTCGAGAAAGGGGCCAGGAGAGGCTCAAAACCACACCCATCCACTTACCCTCGTTGAAATCATAACTTCCTCGAACTTCGAAGTTCTTCGCCGTACTCTCCTCATAACTCAGCTTCAGTGTCGCCTCTTGAAAAACCCCGCCTATAGCATCATACCCTGATTCAAGGGCTACACTCCAGGGGTCCTTGTCGTACGTTACCCCCAAACTCCAAAACTCTGTCTTGGGAGTGGTGTAATCAAAGCGAAAAGGGGTAGCTCCAGCATACTGTGCCCGGTTGTATCCCAAAAGAAGGGAAAGATTGGGACTCAATTGTTCTTCAAGGGTCACCGTTCCAGAAAGAACGTAACGGGCAAAGCCATTCCCATAAAAGTTCTGCTCAAGGCCGATTCTGGGGGTGAGAGTGGTGCTTTGAGAGAGCACGCTCTTCCCCTCAACACTCAAAGAGAGATTGAGGCGATTCTCTAAAACCCCCGTATCTTCCTCAAAGTAATGCCCCAAGACCAAACTCGTCTGGTACCAGAAATCCGACTTTCCGATGCGCTCTTTCTGCCTCACCACCTCGAATTCCGGGATTTTCCGCACAAACCGTACAAAGTCTCCCGTGTATGTGTCCCCCTCAAGATCCTCGTGACCGCTGTAACGGAGGGTATATGTATACTTTCCCACGCTTTTCCGAAGAGACAAAACGTATTGCAGGTCTCCATCGGTGTAAGATCCCCATGAGCTATCTTCTCGATACACGATTTGCGCTTCGGCCTTCGCTACTCCCAGGTCATAGGAAGTTACCCAAGTACCGGAAAGGGTATCCCTTTTTTGAGAGGCGTTCTTGTCATAGCTTGCACTCAAGCGGCTTGCCACCTTCTCCTTCCCGTAGGTGAGAAGAGCTTGGGCAGATAGGATCTCATCATCTCGGCCAAGGGTGCGAAAATAGGAAAGACTTGAAGAGAGATCAAAGGCATCGCTGAACTTTCGAGAGTACTCACCTCTGGCGGTAACAGTGGGAGGGACGTTCTTCTTGTCAAGATACTCCACACTTACCCACCCTTTCTCATTTCTTCCCTCATCCTCGATGTAGTGCTTGATTCCGAGCTTCCACCCTATTTTTTCCCACCAACCAAGCTCCACCGTCCCAAAAGAAGTGTCACTCGAAAAGTAGTTGTAGAAGTAGTTCAGATAGTATCCGGTGCCCTTGGAGTAGCCCACCATGGGAAGAAAAGGAAGCTGCTCTTTGCGGTTCAAAAAGAAGGCGTACGAAGGAAGGGAAAAGAGGCGCCGGCCAAAATCCCAGTATGAGAGGCCATAAAGGACGACTTTCTTGTTGGGATAGATGATAATTTTCCTGGCTTCGATGAAATAATGAGGTTTTTTAAGATCGCAGCTCGTCACTCGGGCTCCCTCGATAGTCATTGTGTCTTTCTCTTCTTCCACCGTTTTCCCCCGGAAAAAGAGCTTTCCTTGGATACCACTCCCCGTGATGTCTGAGGAGACCTCCCTAAAACGCCACCACTCTTTCCCCCAGTTGTATACTACTTCCTGAGCCTGAAAGCTTTCGTCTTTTCGGGTAACCCTTACATTCCCCCGGGCAACAAGCTCTTCCTTTTTCAGGGATATAGAAATCTCGGAGGCAGAAAGAACGATATCTTCATAGGTAACCTTGCCCTGCAAAACCAGGACCTCCTCACTGCTGAGATGGTATATAAGGCGTTCCCCTTCAAGCTCCATGGCTTTCTCCTCTGGGAAGGCGCTGCCAAAAAAAAGAACGATCAAAGGCACAATTCCGAAAACTGGAAAAAGGCGCTGCAAAAGGGTCATTCCTTCCCCTTTATAAGGAACCTCGCCCGAGTTATGCCCTCCGCCTCCAGGGTTTCAGTATCGAGGAAGTACACTGCCTTGAGTACTTGCATCTCCCGATCTTTTTCAGTGATGAACACATTGCCTTCAAGGACGATGCGTTCTTTCTCTCCCTTGTCTTCGTCCTTGGGAAAGTAGTGCACCTGGTCAGCTACAAGGTGTACTTCCTTCCAGGTGATCTCCGCTTTACCCTCGCTCCAGGCCTCTTCGCTGGTCCCGTCATAAGAGAGCGAAGCGGTCTTCCAAAGAATGGTGGAAACCTCGCCCTCCTCCTCCCGTTCTTTTCTGAGCTCCACTTCCCCCTGGAAGGTGTATACTTCACGATCGAAATCCCCTTCCATGGAGAGAGCTCGGATTTCAGTCTTCTCCCTTGTGACTCTCACGCCTTTCTGAAACAAACCCCGATTATCCCTGAGATTGAAGACGAGTTCCCCACACTCGATGCGGTTTTTGCCCTGCACGACTACCACGTTTCCCGAAGCATTGAAGACCTCATTCTTCGAGTCGTAGGTAATCCTCTCAGCGCTCTCTAAAAAGACCTCTCTTGGCTTTGGGGTCTCCTCCTGTGCCAAGGCAACCGCACCAAAAAGAACAAAGAGCACAACAACAGCTAATCCGAATTTTTTCACGCTCATCCCTTCCCTATGACCAAAGCTTTTCCTATTATATCATTTGAAAGGAGGGAAGACGATGGAAGAGAAAGTGACGGCCATCTTAGACCTTCTCGAAGAACGTTTCCCCGATGCCCGACTGCTTCTGGCCTTTTGCAATCCTTTTGAGCTTCTCATTGCCACCGTTTTAGCCGCCCAGTCTCCCGACGAACGGGTGAATGAGGTCACCAAGTTGCTTTTCGCCCGTTTCCCCACCCCTCAAGACCTGGCCCGGGCACCCCAGGAGGAAGTGGAGGGGATTGTCCGCCCTCTCAACTACGCCCGAAAAAAGGCTACCTTCATCAAAGAAATAAGCCGCGTCCTTGTGGAAGAATTCCAAGGAAAGGTACCGGCCTCCTTGGAAGAACTCGTCAAGCTCCCCGGGGTGGGGCGAAAAACGGCCAACATTGTCCTGGCCAATGCCTTCCACATTCCGGCTATCCCGGTGGACACTCATGTAGGAAGGGTAGCCCAACGCATCGGCCTTTCTTCCTCCTCCAATCTGGAAAAAATTGAGGAAGACCTGATGCGTTCCATTCCTAAGAATCGTTGGATTCGAGCCATACACCTTCTGGGCTTTTTGGGAAGGTTCCTCTGTCAGGCTCGAAAGCCCCGCTGTACCACTTGCCCCATCACCGAGTGGTGCGCGTATCCAGAGAAAAACCCCTGACTTGGGCTACAAGAACCTGAGCCGAGAGATCCACCGAACCTCGAACGGCATCGGGGGAAGAGAGGAAAAGGGTGGCTTCTCCCCCTTTTTCCGTATCCTCCACGAATTTTCCCTCAAAGTCCATGTCCACAAAACAGCCCTCGAATGCTCCCTCACCCCACAGCCTCACCCTTCCCCGATAGTACACCGTGGATTCCACATTGAGGGAGTCCAGGCGGCGGGAAGAAAGGAGCAATACTCCGTCTTCAAGGTAATGGTTGGCGAAAAGGCGAAATTCCTTATCCCTAAAAAACCCTACGATCTCCACAAAGGGGAAACCGAAACCCACCTCCACAAAGTGGTCTTCGAGAGAGATTTCTGGGGTGGTCTTTTTCCAGAGGCCGAAGAGGTTTTGCCATTCTTCCTCCTTGACCTTGACTCCCTTTCCCACCGGACCCCAGAAAAAGGAACGGTCCTCTGAAAAATACATGGAGAGGGTAAGATGTTTAAAGCCCTCCTGGGTGAAACACCTTGGGAGTACTCTCTTCCGTGCAAGATCAAACTCCATTTCCAGCTCAAAGCCCCGTTCCTGGGCTCGACGAAGCGTAAGGATGATGATACCATTCCTTTCGGAGTGAAAGTGGATGGCCTTTCTACCTCTTGTCTCCCGTCGGAAGACAGTCACCGGTCCCTCCTGGTATCCCAGAAGATTCACTTCTCTCAGTTGAGGCACAAAGGGGGCCCTGACTACATGGGTGGGGGTTCGACCGAGAAGGTGCTCTTCGTTTTTGGCTTCCAAGAAAAAGAGGTATCCCTCGAATTCTTCTACCGGCATCACAAATCTTCCCTCTGTTCCCTGAAGAGGGCCCTCCTTCTGAAAGACCGGCAGATGAAAGGGGCGGAAATAGAGAGTAGTCTCCGAGGGTCTGGGTGTTTCCCAGAGCACTACAAAATAGTGACCATCCTCCCCAAAAAAGTACTCCACCTTGGAGAAAAGACGCAGAGGGTCTAAGGAAGCGGTGATATCCTTTTTATTGATCTCCTTGAGGGGAGCAAAATGGGTAACGCTTTTTCCCTTTCTCCAGAATCGCAAAATCTCTTCTTTCCAAGCTTCAATGGTTTGCGTATCTGTTGCTTCTTTACCTTCGGAAAGCAGCAATTCTCGCTTTTTAGCAATGGCCAGGGCAGTACTTTTTTCGTCAATAACTCCCACATCGTGGTGCTTTTCGCTACCTACCTCGGTAAAACCCAAGGCTACAAGGTCTTTTCCCACGTAAATCTCAAGAAAATATCGTTCTCCGGAAGGAACCCGGGCCACGAACTCTCCGTCTTCATTTGTCACCGCCTGGGCAACGATGCCCTTTCCCTCCCCAAGGGTCACAACCACTTTGGCCCCTGAAACAGGGATGGAAGGTACCCCATCTTTGTTCTCTGAGGCAAAGTACTCCCAAAACTCTAACTCGTTGAAGGGAGTGTCTACGGGGAGCACAACGCTTCCTTGCAGAAAAGTCACCTCTGTTCACTCCTTTTACTCTTCATCTCATACATATGCCGGTCGATCTCTTGAAAAAGCTCACTCACCGTCTTTTGGCCGTCCCAAACACACACCTTATACGAGATGTGCACCGGGAAGGGCTCACCCATAACTTGACCGCCTCTAAGACTTTGGACCACCCTTTCCATGACTCGGAGTACACCCCCCTCTTCCGTTTCAGGAAGCACGATGACGAACTCATCTTCTCCATAACGAGCCACCACGTCGCTCGAACGGAGAATTCCCTGGAGCACCCGAGCCACCATCCGTAGGACTTCATCTCCAAAAACACGTCCATACCGGTCATTGATCAACTTGAGGGCATCAATATCCACTACGACCAGAACAACGGGGTACTGTTCCCGGCGGGCTCGCTCCAATTCCTTTTTCAGGTATTCCTCCAAAAACCGGCGATTGTAGACCTCGGTGAGCTGATCGTAGAGGGCAAGGCGCGAAAGAACTGCTTCGTATCTCTTCCGGTCCCCTATGTCCCGAAGCAAAAGAAGAGAACACCCTCTCTGGGTATCTTCCAAAAGCACGGCCTCCACATGGAGGGGCTGTCCTTCTCTGCCTGAAAGAGTGAGCTCCAATCCCCCTCTAAGACCAGCTTCTCCCTCCTTGAGAATCCACCACGGCTCCTCCCCAATGAGGGAGAAAATCTTTCTCCCCAAGACCTCTCCCCTCTTATACCCTAAAACTCTCTCTGCTCGAGAATTTACTTCCAGAATACACCCCTCTTTATCGAGAAGAAAGAGAAAGTCGGAACTCTCTTCAAAAAGCCAAAGTCTTTCTTTCCTATTCCTGGCCCAATTCTCCTCCAAAGCTAAGAGACCGAGAACAAGGCGCAAAGTGGAGGGAGGAAAGATTCGTCCTTTCTTTTCAAAGAAGACAAAAAGATACACCCCCAAGGCCACCGGAAACCTCAAAAAATGTACCCCTCGCACCTCACCCCTTGAGGAGGAGAGAAACCCTCCATTCTCGGGGATAGCCCCAAACCACCACGAACCTCGAGACACAAAAAGGCGGGTACTTCCCTCCACATAAAGAAGACCCGCCACTTCCCAAATAGTTAGAGCAAAATCAAGAATCCGCCGGACGTTGCCTTCGTGGTCTCCTCCCAGCGGGAAAAGACGGGCAAGCCTCCGAACAACCTCCGGCCAGGACTTTACCACCACTGAAAAAGTTTCTCCTCCCCTAAAAGGCTATAACGATTCGCTGGAGGCGAACCCGGGATGTTCCATCTCCTTCCGCAACCACTTCAAGGATGTTCGTCCCTTCCACAAGATCCTCCGCAAAGACTGCAATTTTCTGTTCCATGCTGGGAGAAAGAATTCCTTCCCGGGCCTTTACCGTCCCAAAATCTCTGCCGTTTAAGGTTACCCGTAAAGAACCTCTTCGGTCACCCTGAACCCAAAAGTATAAAGCTCCCTCTTCTGGTCTTCCTCCCGGGGTGAAACGAAACTCCAGGGTCTCCCCTCGACGCATCTCAAGAAGGGAGACATTATTTACCGTAAAGCCCCCTGAGATAACCCTCCCTTGATAACGCAACCGGTCCCCGTTGTGCTTGGGGGTTTCCCCCGAAAAATCGACGAAAAAGAGTGCCTGAGAGAGCGTCGGCCTTGCTCTCTCCACAGTTATGCTCATCGAAGCCTCTGAAGGAGCAAACTGGGCACTTCCAGGGAAGCGGGCAACGAGGTCAAATTGTGTCGTGGTACGCACGCTCGGCGCAGTATAGAACACCGAAGCCCTTCCAGAGGTATCGGTAACACTTGAGGAGGCGCTCAAAGTACCCTGAGGTACCTCCCATTCTATGGTTCTCCCAGAAAGTGGATTGCCTTCCTCATCCCGTAGACGGGCAACAATTCTCACTCTCTCTCCCGGACCCACTGTAATCGACTGTGGTTCAAGACTCAAAACGGTCCCGACAATCCTCCTTCCCACTTCTACTGTCGCCGAGGCCGAAGAAGGAGCAAGACGTACATCTCCCTCAAAACGTACGCTCACCGTGACCGTTCCAGAGAAAGAAGGAGCGGTGAAGGTATTCCGGCTGGTCCCACCCGGCCCGGTCACTGTCCTTGGTGTAGCCAGGGATCCACTAGTTGCAGACCAGATGAGCTCCTGACCCTCAAGAGGCCTCCCCAAGGAGGTAGTAAGGGTAGCAGTGAAGACCAGGGAACTCCTCGGCCCCAATTGGACGGTGGAAGGCTCTATTACAAGAACCGTTCCCTCCATCCGGGCAATGACCTCAAAGTGTGTCCGGCCCGTGGCATACCGACCCCGGAATATCCTCCCTACCTGGTGCGGTGCCTGAATAAAACGCTCCAGGTCTACATCGGATACCCGGTCGGCGGTGAGGAGCGCTACCAGGCGTTCCGTTCCACCAGGACCGGAAACCGTCCCTGAATATATCTCAGTAATGCCCGAACGGACAAAACGGTTCCGCACGAGTACCCGCACATCACCGCTGGGAAGGTAATCGACGATGTTCACATAGCCATCACGCGTCGTCCGATACCGAATACCAATGGGGTCACCGATGTTGTACGTTGCTCCTTCCCCCCGGTCCACCGATATCATAATGTCAGGCGAGCGAGGAATTTCGATGTAAATCTGCGGATGAAGGGTAAAGCGGAAAAGGATTTGCGCCGAAGCTACACCCCAAAAGCACCATACAGAAAGCGCAACAAGAAGAACCAAAATTTTTTTATTCACCACTCTCTCCTCCTTCACCTTTTGCAAGCATTATATCACACCCTTCTTGGAAAGGGCCAAAAGGAGGGCACGGGGATGGTCGAGAACTTCTGCTCCACATCCTATGAGCTCCTCGAGTTTTTTCTTTGCCTCCCCCTGCGTGTAGTCCCGGTCCTCCCGGAAACACTCCTGAAAGAGGAAAACCGGCTTGCCCTCTTTGCAGAGGGAAAGAGCAAGGTCGAGGTTTCTCACATTCCCCCACCCCCAGAAAGTCGGAGTCACAACGAGCGCTTGAACTCTCTGGACAAGCTCAAGCGCTTTTTCAAAAGCCTCCTCCCCAACAGGGGAAAAGGGCCTTTCCCTGATAACTGGAAGGCCAAGACGCGTGGCCATCACTTCATCGGAATCGAACTCGTTGACCACCCCTACACTCACCGAAAAACCCCCTTCAAGAAGCAGGCGTATAATGGGAATTCCGCTCCCTCCTCCACCGATGACGTGGATAGTGGCTCTTCTTCTTTTTGTCCTTTCCCCCCAGAGGGGCATGAAGAAAGGGCGGAAAGAATAGGGATGGGTAGTCTCCGAGAAAGAAACCCCGAAGAGTTCCTGAAGGAATTCTTCCTGCATTACCTCCCCTATCAGGCCAAAACGCAAAAGAAATCCCGCCTTTAAGAAGAGGGCCTTATCACAGAACTGCGAGACAAGATTTACGTCGTGGAATACCCCCAGAACGGTTATGCCCATGCGGACGAGTTCCCGAAGAATGGAGAGAATTTCCATCTGGTGTACCACATCGAGATGACTCGTCGGCTCATCCAAAAGCAAAAGCTCCGGCTTTTGGGCCAGAGCTCGAGCAATGAGTACTCGCTGTTTCTCTCCCCCCGAAAGCTCACTGAAAGGTTCTTCAGCAAAAGGAAGCGTTGAAGTCACCTGCATGGCCCACTCTACGGCTTCCTCGTCGACCTTTGTCTCCCTTTGCCAGTGGGAGAGGTAGGGAATTCTCCCCATCATGACCACTTCGAAACAGGAAAGATCGAGACGTCCAGGAGCCTCCTGGAAGACCACAGCCACCCTCTGAGCGAATGACCTTCGGGAAAAACTCTCTATCCTTTTCCCCTCAAGGAGAATTGCTCCTTCATCGGGGGGAAGCAGGCGAGCAATAAGGTGTAAGAGGGTAGTCTTTCCCGACCCATTGGGCCCAAGAATGCCCACAAAGTCCCCTTGCTCGAGGGAAAAACTCATCCCACTTATCACCTGCTCTCCCGGATGATAGGAGAAAGAAACGTTTCTGAGCTCAAGGTACGGCGTCATAGACCCCTTTTTTTTCGACGCAAAAGGTAGAGGAAAAAAGGTGCCCCCAAAAGACTGGTCACCACTCCCACCGGGAGCTCCACTGGATGGATGATGCTCCGAGCCAAAGTATCGGCAAAAAGAAGCACTATCCCTCCACCCACGAAAGAGAGAGGAAGAAGAAGCCGGTGGTCTTGAAAACCCAGAAGACGTAAAAGATGTGGCACTACAAGCCCTACAAAACCCACTACACCACTTGTGGCCACACAACTGGCCACAAGAAGAGACACCACAAAAAGAAGCCACCGCTTCAGGCTTTCCACATCAATCCCCAGGCTTTCGGCCACCTTTTCTCCCAGAAGGAAGGCGTTGAGCTCCCGCCCAAAAGACAGAAGAACCGGAATCCCCACGACGAAAAAGGGCAAAACCATGCGTACTTCCTGCCAGCCTCTGTTCCAGAACCCTCCCATGGTCCAGAAGACTACCTGGTGCAGGTCTTCCCCGGAAAGGAACATCACCAGCGATATGAGAGCGGAAAAGAAGAACCCCACTGCGAGCCCCGAAAGCAAGAGTACCTCCAGAGGCATTCGCCGCCCCACCTGAGCCAGGCGAAAAACAAGAAAGGCTGTTCCCAAGGCACTCAAAAAGGCAGAGAGGGGCACGGTGAAAAGGCCAAAGTACACATGGGAAACCATGGCCACAACTGCTCCAAAGGCTGCCCCTGAGCTCACCCCAAGAACATAGGGGTCGACAAGGGGATTCTGAAAAAGTCCCTGAAGAACAGTTCCTGAAAGGGCCAGCCCTCCTCCCACAAGGGCAGAGAGGAGAATTCGAGGTAAACGGATGGCAAAGAGAATGGTCCGCTCGGTGGGAGAAAGTCCTCGGAGGCCAAAAAGTGCTAAAGAATCACAAACGCTGTACTGCCCTCGCCCCACTCCCTGGGCAAAGAACACGCTAAGTCCAAGGAAGGCCACGAAGCTCGCGAGGAGAAAAATCGTCTTTTTTCGCTTTCCTCTTTTCATGGCCACGATTATACTCTCCTGAGAGGAAGGGAAGAAGGATGAAAGAGGAAAAAGAGATCGTTCTGCGCAACGAGGATGTACAGGCTGTCATCGTCGAGGTCCCCAAGGGACACAGACATCTCCGCACCACTCTTGTCCTTGCCAACGGTTCCTACCTCACCCTCCAGGAAGCCACGGTAGCGAATATTGTTCGGGCTTACATAACTTTGAAAACCCACCCACAGAAAGAGCGCGTCGTCCTTGTAGGCCAGAGAGTATCATTCCGGAAAGATGGCTATGCCGAATGGCAGCTCCTTGAGGCCGAAGCCCCTAATGCTCCGGACGATACGGCCCAAAAACCTCAGGATGGATAATCTGGGCAAAGATCTTGAGGGCATCGACCACTCGTGGCCCCGGCCGGGATACCATATCCCCATCAACCGCAAATACTCTGCCATGTTGTAGTGCCTTGAGGCTTTTGAGTCGCTCATCCGAGAGGACAAAGTTGTAGGGGAGGTTCTCTCCTCCATGGGTACTCACCACCGTTATGATATCCGGGTCGCGTCGCAGAAGCTCTTCAAGATCGAGGGTTACGTAACCCGTAAGGTCTGAAACGACGTTTTCTCCACCTGCCAAGGCAATGAACTCGTGGATAAAGGTGTCCTTTCCTGCCGTCCAGAGGGGGTCATGCCAAATGAGGTGGAAAACTTTTGGACGCTCCTTCTGCGAAAGAGCAGAAATCGCATTCACGATGTCCTCGACCCCCCTCTCCATAGTCTTGGAGAGTGCTTTGCCCTCCCTGTCCATTCCAAGAAGCAGAGCAACCTTCTTCACATCTTCGATGACCTGAGCAATGGTTTTGGCGTCGCACACAAAAACCGGATACCCGAGTTTTTCGATCTTCTCTACCACTTCAGGAGGTGTCAGGGATCCAGCAAGGACAAGGTCTGGTTGTAAGCGAACTACCGCTTCAAGGTCTACCTCAATGATGTTGCCGATTTTCTCTTTCTCCTGCGCCTCTTCAGGATAGTTACAATAGGTCGTCACCCCTACGAGTTTCTCCTCCGCTCCCAGGGCAAAGACAATTTCAGTGTTTGCAGGAGTCAAGGATACCACCCGCTCGGCAGGGCGAGGAAGGATGACTGTTCTCCCCACATCGTCGGTGACCTCAAGCCCCGAAGCACTCAGGGCAAAGCCAAAGAGAAAGAAGAGAAAAAAGAGACTTCGCAGAACTTTCATACACTCTCCTCCCCAAAGTCGCGAAGAGGAGGGGGGAGAGGGAGGGATTCCTCACTGTCTGGGGCAGAGTCCAGACAACTTTTCCCACCTCCTCTTTCCGCGAAGAGTGGTGGAAACGCTTCAGGCAGGTCTCCTGACTTCCGGATCATCGCCTGGTGCGCCTTCCCGGCTTTCGCCAGTGGCGCCACGCACCTTACTCCCCGGTCACAGTGGCGGGACCGCACCGGATTCTCACCGGTTTCCCTATTAAGGACCAAGTCCACCTGAAACGAAACCAAAAACAGTATAGCATACAGGGGAAAGACAGTGAACCCACGGGTTCAAAAATTTTTCTCCTTGCAAGAGGCCATGGCATCCCCCAGGGTGTCACCGTGAGGGGCAGGAAAGACAAGGCCGCTTCAGGCGTTTCTCTTTGAACCTATCCGCCCACGTGGGACCGCTATTTCATACTTCAAGACAGGGACCCACCACGAGGAAACAATCCCCTCTTGAAGAGATTGCTTTCAAGGAATGTCAGAAGTTGACACTAAAAAGGGTTTAGAGTATAAAAGAGACAGGGTTGGTTTTCGGACCAAAACGAAGCGACAATTATGCCTACACTTCACCGGAAGAGGACAAAGGGGAGCATTTGAAAAGGGTCCCCCCACTATATCCATAGAGTAGGGATGATAGGTTGTCCAACTGTTTCTCAAAAACTCCACTTGGGTCCCGCCACCGTAACAAGCATCGTTCCAGAGCTCAAAGAGGGGATCTTGTTGAGGGAAATGGCCTTAGAGAATCTCCGGAATGCCACCCACCAGATTGCCACTATGGTTTCCACCCTTCTTGCCGAAGTTACTCGTCTCTGGATCCTCAGAAGGAGGTTTGTTGCCCGGGGGATAATCGACCGGGAAGTAGAAAAGGTCCAGAGGTCATGAGCTTGGGGTGGGAAAACGTTCCCCTGGTTACCAATGGCCCATTTTGGGGAGGATGGGCCAACGCCCAAGCTCCGACAAAAATGGTCTGGAAGCGGGAAAGAAGCGGAGAATTTCACCTACCCCATTGCAGGAAGCGGCTCCGAGTCAGGTATAATTTTAATGGAGAGTTTCGTGCTGGGCATAAACATGTTGCCGGGGAATTCGGATACACGCGTATCGACCTTTTTCCGACTCTTTCTGCCCCCACGGGGGAGGGGATGCCTTGCGCTTCAAGCCTTGGCGCAAGCGATTTTCCCTCGTGCTCATTTCGCATTTTTCAAGACTGGTGTGGAGTGAATCTTCGAAACGGAAAACCTGTATTATGAGAGGGGGAGGGAAGGTGAAAAAGGGCATTAACCAATGGGCTTTCCCACCGGGGGCAACCCTCAAAGAAATCTTCACCTCGGCGGCAAAATATGGCTTTCAGGGTGTGGAACTCTGTCCCGATGAAGAAGGGGTCTTTCCTCTGAAGCCTACACAGGGAATCCTTGAGGAAATCCGCACTCTCCGAGAAGACACAAACATCGAGGTGCGAAGCTTAGCCACAGGACTCTTCTGGAAGTACAATCTTGCTTCTCCTGACCCTTCCCTCTGCAGGAAAGCTCAGAATGTCATAAAGTCCCTGGTGGACCTGGCCTTTGAACTCTCGGTACCCTCTGTCCTTGTCATTCCGGGATATGTCCACGTTCCCTGGGACCCAAACTCAGAGCTTGTGTCGTACCCGGATGTCATAAGAAGGGCCCAAGAAACCATAAGCGAGGTTCTTCCTTACGCAGAGAGTGCCGGGGTATTTCTGGCCGTAGAGAACGTCTGGAACGAGTGTTTCCTCTCGCCCCTTGAGTTCGCCTCCTTCATCGATTCTTTCAAGAGTGAGTTCGTACGAGCCCACTTTGACACGGGGAATGTGGTGCTTTTTGGGTATCCGGAGCAGTGGATCTCCATCCTCCAAAAGAGGATCTTCACCGTCCACGTAAAGGACTTCAAAAAGAGGGTAGGAACCCTCGAGGGCTTTTGTCTACCTCTCGAAGGAGACGTCAACTGGCCAGAGGTCATGCAGAGCCTCAAGGACATCCCCTACGATGACTACCTCATCGCCGAATTCATTCCTCCATACCGTTACAGCACCGAAGCGCTCCTTGCTAACCTCTCTGCAAACCTCGAGGTTCTTATAAATCTTGCCAAGGGAGGTGATGTCTCCTAAAGAGAGAGCGTGCTTCCTGTGCCAAATAACATAAATAAATCTTTAAGGGAGGGAGGAGCATGAAGCGGCTGATTTTTGGTGTTTCCTTGATGATGGTTCTGGTTTTGGGACTTTCGGCTTTTGCCCTGGCCCAGAAAAAGGTGAGCGTCCTATGGATGGAATATGACGGTCTCACCCCCGATTACGCTCTAAACTTAGAGAAAGCCTTCGAGGAAGCCAACCCTGGTGTGGACCTTGAAATCATCTCTACCCCATGGGACCTGGGACATGACCGACTCATATCCCTGGTGGCCGGAGGAAGACCACCGGACCTTGCAGTTATCGGCACCCGCTGGCTCCTGGAACTTCTTGATATGGGCGTCGTAGAACCCATTGAGAAGTGGCTGAGTAAAGACCTTCTCAACAACATCGACCCGGCCTTGATGGAGGGAAAGATCAAGGGAGTCCTCTACGGTCTTCCTGTGGCTGCCGGAACCCGTCTCATGTACTATCGCTCGGACATCATCGACAAGCCCCCTGAGACCTTCGAGGAGATGCTCGAGATTGCCCAGAAAATCAACAAACCCGAAGAGAAGTTCTATGCCGTAGGGATGAGTGGGAAAAAATACGTTGAGCTCACCGAGTATGCTTATTACCTTTTTGGGAACGGCGGATATTTCTTCGAGATGCTCCCTGACGGGAGCTACGGCAAATGCACAGTAAACGATGAGGCAGGAGTAGGAGCCTTAGCCTTCATGAACGACCTGGTGAACAAGTACAAGGTGACTCAGCCAGGAGTCACCGCCTATCGGAGAGATGAACTCCAGGATCTCTTCATCGCCGGGAACCTGGGAATCTTCCTGAGTGGTGGCTTCACCGCTGCACTCCTTGAGTCCCGGGGAGCAACCTTCAAGTGGGATGTAGCTCCTATGCCACACTTCGAAGGAAAACCCCAGAGTACCATCATCATCACCGATTCCATCGTACTCTTCAAGGATTCCCAGGCCAAAGAGGCAGCAGCAAAATTCCTCGACTTCTTCTACTCCGACCCCTGGAGGTTGCAGTTCGATAAACTTGTGGGTTTCCCACCGGTCACAAAGTCTTTGGCCAACGACCCCTTCTTCCAGAAACCGGTGTACAAAGTCATGATCGAACAGATTCCCGGTGCCAAAGGTTGGCCCTTAATACCTGAGTGGCCGGAATGCAACGACATCATCTGGGACAACATCGTGGCCACCTTCTTAGGAGACAAGGACCCACAGACGGCCATGAATGATGCCGCCCGGGAGATCGACGCCCTGCGGGGAATGTAAGGAGGGAAAACCGGGAGGGTTTTGCCCTCCCGGTTTTCTTTTGGAGGGGGGAAGGAGAGATTGCAAAAAGGGAAATTCTGGAGAACGGAGTCGGGGCTGGCATATCTTTTTCTTCTTCCGGCCTGTGCTTTCTTGCTCCTTTTCATGTTCTATCCCATCATCTATGTCATCCTCATGTCCTTTTTCCGGGTGAATAAATTGGGGGACCTTGTGGGATTCTTCGGGTGGGGAAACTTTCGTTTCATGTTCGACCGTCCAGAATTCTGGCAGGTAGTGGTGCGGTCTTGCATATGGACAGCCTCGGCAGTAGCGGTGAAAACGGGGATTGGTCTTGTCATTGCCCTTTTGCTCAACGTGGACTTTCGGGGAAGAAAGATTGCTCGAAGCCTCGTTATCATACCCTGGGCAAGCTCTGTCCCCATAAGCGCCATGATCTGGCAGTGGACCTACAACAACGATTTCGGGCTTCTGAACTATACTCTGCGGACCCTGAAAATCCTTGAGAATCCCCCCATCTGGCTTGCCGAACCACGCTCTGCTTTTCTGGCCAACCTCTGGGTGGACATATGGTGTGGCATTCCCTTCATGGCCCTGGTGTTTTTAGCCGGGCTTCAGGCAATTCCTCAAGAGCTCTACGAAGCCGCCGAAGTTGACGGCGCCACATCGTTTTCAAAGTTTCGCTTCGTGACCCTGCCCCTTCTGAGTAATATCCTCACCGTAGCTACCCTTCTCTCCATTCTCTGGACCTTCAACGACTTCAACGTCATCTATGTTTTGACCGGAGGAGGTCCAGGAACTTCGACAGATATCCTCATTACCTACATCTACAAATATGCCTTCCAGTACCTGCGCTTTGGTCCGGCAGCAGCCATGGCAGTCATAACCTTCGTCATACTCCTGGTGGTAAGTGTACTTTATGCCCGAAACTACTTTAAGGGAGGGGTGCTCTGAGAGTGCGAAAGACGAAAACTTTTTACCTTGTGTATCCGCTCATCGCCTTTATTCTTCTTGTTCTCCTCTTTCCCTTTTTGGTCATGATCTCCACCGCTTTGAAACCCCTGGAAGAGGTCTACGCTACCCCACCTCACTGGGTTCCCCGAAGTATCCGTTGGGAAAACTTTTCTGACATCTGGGAGAAGTATCCTTTGGGAGCATACTTCAAAAACAGCTTCATTGTGGCCCTGGGGACCACCCTTGTGAACATGGCTTTTTGCATTCCTGCAGCCTATGCCGTAGCTCGGCTCCGCTTTCGGGCCAAGAGTTTCATCATGTATCTCATCCTTGTCGTCCAAATGTTTTCTCCCATCATCGTGGTCATATCGCTTTTTAAAATCGTGGCCCGTCTGGGGCTCTTGAACACCCTCTTATCCCTGATTCTCACCAACGGTGTCTTTACGCTCACCTTCTCCATATGGCTCCTTGGAGGATACTTCCGGAATGTCCCCAAAGAAATCGAGGAAGCAGCGCTTATCGATGGGTGCTCACGTTTGGGAAGCATCGTACGAGTGCTTCTGCCGGTAGCCATGCCTGGAGTGGTAACGACCGTCATCTATACCTTTATCACCGCCTGGAATGAGTTTATGTTCGCTTTGACCTTTATCACCTCCATGGAAAAACGCCCCCTAACCCTGGGGCTTTACAACTTCATCGGTCGTTGGACAGTCCAGTGGCACTATCTCATGGCTGCAGCACTTCTGGCCCTTTTGCCTGTGGTTATTCTCTTTTTCTTCATTGAGCGAGAACTCGTGCGTGGACTGGCCGGTGGGGCAGTGAAAGGATGAAAGGAGGAGATTTCATGGGCACTTTTACCTATTCCTTAGCCAAGTTCATTCCCTTCCGGGACAGAGCCGAGTGTGAAAGGGTACGAAAGATTACCAAAGAAGATATTACAAGGCACCCCAACCCCGATTTCCACATCCGTATTATCGAAGAGAAAGACGAGTTCTACTTTCAGTTTGCCCTGGATATCGTGACCCGGATCATGGAGGCACGGGAGCAGGGAGGGAAGCTCGTCCTCATTCTCCCGGTGGGCCCGGTACCCCAGTATACCCTGGCTGCCGAGATGATCAACAAACTCCGTATCCCCATGGACCATGTGCATACCTTCAACATGGACGAGTACGCCGATGAGGAGGGTAACACGGCACCACCGGAGTGGCCGGGTTCCTTCCAGCGGGCCATGTGGGAGAATTTCTTCGGAAAGATCGACTCCAAACTCCGTCCTCCCCAAAAGCAGATTCATTTCCCCACCAAAGCTGTTCTCCCTGACTACGCCAAAATGATCGAGGACCTGGGAGGAGCAGACTGTGTCTACGGCGGGGTGGGCTGGTGCGGACACATCGCCTTCTGGGAGGCTCATCTGGGCTTTGAGTTTGGGGATGATCTTGAAGCCTTCAAACAGGCCGGCCCCCGAATCGTAGAACTCCACCCCATGACCATCATGCAGAACGCCTTGCACTCCTTCAGTGGCGATTGGTCCTGGGTTCCTCCCAAGGCAGCCACCATCGGCCCGGCGCAGATTGTACAAGCCCGATGGCGGAGTTTCTGGCTTGATGGGTACATTGGGGGAGGAGTGAGCTGGCAGCGTTTCATCGCCCGCTTGGCTGCCCATGGGAGGGTAAACACTCTTGTCCCGGCATCCATCCTCCAGACGCTTCCTGGAGACTACACGCTCCTTGGGGGCGTGGCGGAGAACGTAGAAATCCACATGGCGTAAGGAGGGAGATGGTATGGGAGAGTTGGCGCTCCATGGAGGAGAACCGGTCAACAAGACCCCTTTCCCCATATGGCCGGCGTTTTCGGAGAAAACGAAAAAGGAGGCCCTCAAGCCCTTAGAAACTGGCTTGGTGAATTACTGGACGGGAACCAAGGGAATGGAGTTTGAGGAAAAGTGGGCTGCGTACTGTGGATGCCGTTTTGGGGTCTCCACCACTAGTGGAACCTCGGCCCTTCATACCGCCTTAGCCGCCTGTGACATTGGCCCGGGAGAAGAGGTCATCGTTCCCTCGTACTCCTTCATCGCCTCGGCCTTCTGCGTCCTCCAGGCCGGAGCTATTCCGGTCTTTGCCGACGTTCGCCGGGAAACCCACACCATCGACCCGGAGGACATCGAGCGGAAAATCACCCCCCGCACTCGAGCCATTCTTCCCGTACACCTCTACGGTATTCCCTGCGACATGGACCCCATCATGGACATCGCCAGGCGACATAACCTCTTTGTCATCGAAGACTGTGCCCAAGCCCACGGGAGTGAGTACAAAGGCAAAAAGGTGGGAAGCATTGGGCATGCAGGGGCTTTCAGTTTCTGCCAGTCGAAGCACTTCACCACCGGTGGCGAGGGAGGATGCGTGGTGACCAATGACGAGAACATCGCCTGGAAAGCCCGCTCCTTCCGAGACCACGGTTTTGACGTTAAGGAGCGTTTGCGCCTTTTGGAGCTCGAAAAGAAACTCTTCTACATCCATGAGCGGGTGGGTTTCAACTACCGCATGACCGAGATTCAGTCCATCATCGGGCTTTGCGAACTCGAGCGCTTTGAGACCTGGAACAAACCCCGCCGGGTGGCCATTGGAGAGAAGCTCCTTGCATGCTTCAAGGACCACGAGGCCATCCTTCACCTCCCGCCCCACAAACAAGAGGGAAAACACATCTCCTTCTGGCTCTTTCCCCTTGTCCTCGACCTGGAGCGCATTCGCACCAACATCAAAGAGTTCTGGCAGGCCATAGAGGCAGAGGGAGTGCCTGTAGTCCCGGTCCTCTGGCCTCAAATGTACAAGGAGCGAGCATTTTTAGAGCACAACGGCTTCGGAAGGGTAAAATTTCCCTTCCGCTCCAAGGAGTATACCGACCCGGAAAGTGTCCGGTACGACCAAATTTTCTGCCCCAATGCGGCCTGGCTTGAAGAGCGAACCTTTTCCTTCCCCTGCCATCCCGTGTACGAAGACCACCACGTGGACCTCATGATAGAGGCTTTTGAGAAAGTCTATCAGTACTACAGGCGGTGAAGGCCATGAAGGTTCGCTTTGGAGTGATTGGAGCAGGGGGAGTTGCCCGACGAAGGACCATCCCTGAGGTTTTGGCCTTCGCCCGCCACAGTGAGATTGTAGCCTGCATGGATGTCAATCCCCAGGCTCTGGAGGAAATTTCCCAAAGCTTTGGCATCACCCGGGCCACAACCTCCCTCGAAGAGCTTCTTGGTGCAGACATTGATGCGGTGTATATCGCCTCCCCTGTCGCCTTCCACTACAAGCAGGCCATGCAAGCACTCTCCTTCGGGAAACACGTGCTCTGCGAGAAACCCTTTGCCCTCACGCTTTGTGAAGCCGAAGAAATGACCGAAAAAGCAGAGAAAGAAGGCCTGAAACTCGGGGTAGCTTTCATGATGCGCTACAACGTCTACCACCAAAAAATCAAAGAGTGGATCGAGGAAGGACGCCTGGGGCAACTTGTCGCCGGAAGGGCACAACTTTCCTGCTTCTATCCCCCTATACCCTCGGCCTGGCGCCAGAAAAAGGGGGAGGGAGGCGGTGGGGCTTTCATGGACATGGGGTGCCACTGCGTGGATCTTCTGGAGTGGTTCTTCGGAGAAACTCGGGAGGTCTTCGCCTTTATGGACACCCTCATACACGACTACGAGGTGGAAGACACGAGTTCCGTTCTCCTCAAATTCGCAAGTGGTGCCCAAGCCTTTGTGGATAACTACTTCAACGTTCCCGACCGGGCAAGCAAAAACGCCCTCGAAATCTACGGGACAAAGGGAGCTGTCTTGACCCACTATACTATTGGCCAGGAGAAAGGGGGGATGGTATGGTATCTCTTTGAAGAAGAAGTCTCAGGGTATGATGCCCTCCAGAAGCGAGAAGAAACCGGCTGGCAGATGCTCTCCCTGGAACCAAAACCCCTTTATGCCCAAGAAGTCGATGCCTTCAGTCGGTGGATTCTCTTTGGCGAAAAACCGCTCATAAGTTATGAGGTGGGACTGCGGAACATGCGGGTGGTGGAAGCGGTGTACCGCTCAAGCGCTATGGGAAAACCGGTACGGGTATAGAGAGAAGAAAAAGGAGGGAGGAATGAGTATGAAAAAGACACTGGGAATCTTTGTGGTGGTTTTTCTTGTTCTTTTTGGGACTTGGGCCTTTGCCAAGATAACCATAAGTGGTCTTTTCATGAAGCAGGCTGGATACCAGGAAAGCGACATCCGGGCCATGACCGAGGAATTCTTGAAGGAGAACCCGGATATTGAAGTACAGCTTTCCTTTGTAGCTTACGAAGAACTCCACGATAAAATCGTCGTAGCAGCTGCAAGCGGCGCCGGAACCTACGATGTCATCCTCCTTGACTGCATCTGGCCGGCAGAGTTTGCCGAAGCCGGATGGCTTTTGGATGTCACCGACCGGCTTTCGGAAGAGGACAGGGCGGATATCTTCCCGGAGGTTCTCTCCTCTGTCGCCTACAAAGGTCGCCTCTACGGCATGCCCTGGCTCAACGACTGGGAATATTTCTTCTACAACAAGAAAATGCTCGAAGATGTGGGAGCCCAACCTCCAATGTACTGGACGGAAGTTATCGATATCTCCCGAAAGCTTAAGGAAAAGGGTGTTGTGGAGTACCCCATCATCGATGCCTGGGGACAGGGAGAAGCGGTGGTTATCCAGTGGCTCCAGTATGTCTATGCCATGGGGGGTGTGCTCTTTGACGAGGAGGGCAACCCCGTTATGAATCAGGGAAAGCCCCTTGAGGCCCTGGAGTTCATGGTGAATCACATGAATGAAGGCCTCTTCAACCCCGCGTGCATCGAGTCCTTCTACGAGGAAGTACGTCGGGTTTTCTCCGCTGGGCAGGCTGCTTTTGGTCTCAACTGGACCTACATGTACAACCTGGCCAATGACCCTGCCGAATCCCAAATTGCCGGGAATGCCGTCATCGCCGTTATCCCCGGCTTCCCCGACGGTAAAAGGAGTGCCACCTGTAACGGGGGCATGGGTCTGAGCATTTTGACCTCAAGCCAACACCCTGACGAAGCCTGGAAGTACGTCCGGTATTTGGCAAGCAAAGAAGTCCAGAAAAAGTACAGCCAGAACGCCCTTCCCATCTGGAAGTCGCTCTATGACGATCCTGAGCTCATCGCCCAGCAACCAGAGGTCGTCAAAGTGGCCAAAGAGCAAGTCCACTATATCTTTGATCGCCCCCAGGTCCCCTGGTATTCTCAGTTCTCGCTCATCCTGAGCGAAGAGCTCCAGGCAGCCCTTACCGGGGCAAAAACCCCCAAGCAGGCGATGGACGACGCGGTGACAAGAACAAAGGAGGTTATGGCCCGTTATGCCCCATGAGGCCCTCCGGGTTCTCTCTCCCCCTGGGGTGACTTCCAGGGGGAGAGCCCTCCGTAAAAAAGAAACCGCCTTTGCTTGGGTACTCGTTCTCCCTTCCTTCGTCTTCATAGGCCTTATTATTTTCTACCCCATGGGGCTTTCCTTCTGGCTCAGCCTCTTCCAGGTGGACTACACCCGGAGGGGGGCCGGTACTCCCTTCGTGGGTCTACAGAACTATGTTGACATCCTCAAAAGCAACTACTTCTGGAGCTCGATGGGAAGAACGACCTACTTTACCGTTGTCTCCATAGCCATAGAAATGGTCCTTGGACTCTTTGTCGCCCTCCTGCTCAACGAAAAATTTCGAGGAAGGGGAATCCTGCGAAGCCTTCTCCTCCTTCCCTGGGCCCTCCCCATCACCGTTGACGCCATTATGTGGAAGTGGATTTTCAACGCCAACTACGGGGCTTTTAACGCCCTCCTGACCCAGATAGGTCTTATCCCGGCCTACCGACCCTGGCTCACCAGGCCCTGGAGTGCCATGCATTGTGTCATCGTGGCCGATGTCTGGAAAGTCACTCCTCTTGTGGCGCTGCTTCTCCTTGCCGGGCTCCAGACTATCCCCCGAGAGCTCTACGAGGCCGCTTATGTGGACGGAGCGGGGTGGTTTCGGACTCTCTTCTCCATCATTATCCCCCTTCTCTGGCCCACGTTCACCGTGGTACTTGTTTTGCGAACCCTGGACGCCTTTCGGGTGTTCGATATCGTCTATGTTATGACCCAAGGGGGACCGGCGAATGCCACCAAAGTCATCTCCTTTCTCACCTACCAGGAAGCCTTTAAATTCCTGCATTTTAGTCGGGGAGCAGCACTCTCGTACCTCATTACCCTCATCGTAGCCCTTCTGGCATACCTCTACATGCAGGCAATGAGAAAACAGGTCGAATACTGAGGTGAAAACTATGGGTCTGCGAAGACAGAAAATGCTACGAAGTATCATAATCGGAATAGGGGCCATACTTCTTGGAGGGGTGCTCCTTGCGCCTCCCCTTTGGCTTTTCATCTCGAGCATTGCCGATTTGAAGGACCTCTTACGTATCCCTCTGCGCTGGATTCCGGAAAACCCTTCTTTTGCCAGGTATGCAGGGATACTCTTTGGGCATGGTCCAGAGAGCGAATTTCGAAAAATCATGGGGAACAGCCTATATGTAGCCACCTTCGTCACCGTCATCTGTGTGGTCCTGGGAGTGCTTGCTGCTTATGCTTTCTCCCGCCTTCGCTTCTCGGGGAAGGAAAAAATCCTCTTCGTTCTCCTTTTTTCCTACATGCTCCCACCCATTGCCGTCATCATTCCTCTCTACCAGACTTTCAGTAATCTCAAGATGCTCGACACAAAAGAAACCCTCATTCTCGTGTACTCGGCTATCCTTGTGCCTTTCGTCATCTGGATGATGCGCACCTACTTTGACACCATTCCCAAAGACCTTGAAGACGCCGCCAAAATCGACGGATGTACTCATCTTGGCACACTCTTTCGAGTTATTTTGCCCCTTTCCCTCCCAGGTATCGTTGCCACCCTCCTTTTTGCCTTCCTCATGTCCTGGGAAGAATTCTTCATCGCTTTAATCCTCACCTCCACCCCTCAGGCAAAAACCATCCCCGTGGCCATCGCCGAGTTTTCCGGACGACATTCCATCGACTTCGGCATGATGGCCACCGGAGGAGTGCTGGCCGCCCTGCCCCCGGTCTTCATCGCCCTCTTCTTCCAGAAGTACATCATCGGAGGATTGCTCTCAGGAGCAGTGAAAGGATGAGGTTTGGCTTTTCACAAGGCCTGCAGAACATACTCCTTCGTTCCCAGCCCCAGAGAAGCAGCATAGTCAATCTGCACCTGCCAGAGAGCGGTGGGATGAACAGCTCGGAATTTGTCCTCTCCGGGAGGGAGAGGTTGGTCAAGTTCTGAGTCCTTCAAGCCTTCGGAGCGATTGACAAGGTCGGCTGAAGCCTGGTCAATGGCCACAATGTCCGTAGAGCCCAGAATCCCGATATCGGGAACAATACTGGCATCGTGCCAGGGAGCGCAGTCACAATCAGGACTTATATCAAGAAGGAAATTCAGAAAAGCCGCCTTTCCTCTTTTATCCTTAAGGACCCCGAAAACGTACTCCACCATCTGCTCCTGCAGGAGCTCGCTCTTTGCCGACCACAGAGCGTCAATGGCTCCCGTGGGACAAAAAAGGAGACACTCGGCACACCCAATACAGAGTTTTTTCTGTACCTTTGCCTTCTTGTTTTCATCAAGAAAGAGGGCTTGGGTGGGACAGTGGAGAATGCACCGCCGGCACCCTATGCACTTCTCCTCTTGGGGCTCAGGCACAAAGGTCCCTCCATGCTGGTACTGCTTCCCCACCCGGGAGGCACACCCCATACCCACGTTTTTGAGCGCTCCTCCAAGGCCTGCCTCGACATGCCCCTTCACATGGGTTACCACAAGAAGAAAGTCTGCCTCATGAATGGCCGAGGCTACGTAGACTTTTGAGAAGTGCTTCAGATTGACCTCGACTTCATAGTGATTCCTCCCCCGCAGACCATCAGCAATGATGATGGGAGCAGGAACAGAGGGGTACCCAAACCCATGAAAAAGGGCAGTCTCTATGTGGTCGATGGCATTGTGGCGGAAACCAGTGTAGAGGGTGTTCGTATCGGTGAGGAAGGGTTTTCCTCCCATTTCCCGCACCGCTTCCACTACCGAGCGAACAAAAACCGGACGAATGAAACCGTGGTTTCCTCGTTCCCCAAAATGGAGCTTCACCGCTACCGTTTCATTCCCAAGAAGCCTCTCCCCAAGAAGTCTCTTAGTGCAGGATTTCAGGCGACCAAGGACCGTCTGGTGTTCGTTCTCTGCCCGCAGATGCACAAAGTACACTGTAGAAGCCATGGTCTGTGACCTCCTTTCCGATTTTCCAGAAACAGCAGCCAAACGATATGCCCTCCCAGCAAAAATCCCCATCCCTATTATATCCCTCTCCACGAAGAAAGGGCTTCTCTCCAAGGACCGTGTAACCGTGGCGCGGTGTATAATAAAAGAGGGTGTCTTTATGCGATGCTACCTCCTTATAGCAGAAGGAAAGCACGAAGAAGAAGTAGCCCTGGAACTCCGCCGGAAGATGAAGGGACTCTGTGCTAAAAGCAAGATTGTTTTCTTCTCCTTCCGAAATCCTGGAGTTTTTGCCGAACGGGGCTTTGCCGAAATTCTTGGAAGTCGCCGAAGGGGCACCCTGAAGGACTGGATCTCTATCTGTCGGGCCTTCTGGAGGCGGCGGAGTCTTCGAGAGAGAAGGATTTTCATCGGGCAAAACCTGGTTTTCCTTGCCCTGGCAGTGCTTTTCGGAGGAAAGAAAGTCACCTTTATCCCCCTGGCAGGAGTACATCCCCTTTTGCCCTCTTTCTGGCATCTTTTCCTTATCCGCCGCTTTGTCCGGACGGTGCTCTCTGACGACGCTTCCCTGGTGGAAATCCTGAGACGCCAAAACATCCCTGCCTACTTTGTAGGAAACATCCTTGCCGACCTTCTCCACACTGCTGATTTCAGCTTCTATCACGGGAAAAAGCCCGTTTTTTCTTTTTTCCCTCGAAAAGAGAGCTTTCGAGAAGATGTGGAGTTTTGCCTCGACCTTTCAGAACGGATCGCCGAAAAATCCTCTCTGTACTTTCTCCTTGCTCTCCCCCGAGGAACGTCTCTTGGAGCTGTGAAGGAAATAGCTTCCGCAAGGGGCTGGACCTTTTGGGAGAGCCTCGAAGGAGAAATCATTGAGGGGTATCTCGTGAAAGGGAGGGTCTACCTCAACCTCACCCGATTTTCCTCCGAGGCCCTGGCTCAGGCAGAGTATGTGGCCAGCGCCGATCAAGTCGTGCTCGTTACGGCAGCAGGGCTTGAAAAAACGGCGGTGCCGGTGCGGTCGGGAAAGATTGAAGAAACTCTTGCCCTGCTCTTCCATTCTGTCTCCCTTTTTGAGTACAATCAGGCCATGGGCGCACAGTATGGGAAAAGGGGTGCCTTGGAACGAATTGCCTCTTTTCTCCTTTGGGGAATCGTGGAGGACCCTTCTCTTTCCCACCAGTTGCGCCTCTTGCAAAAGAGAGGGTGATCCGTCTTGTCAGGCATGATTCCTTGGAATCTGGATGAGATGCTCCTCCACTTCCTTGAAGAGGACATCGGCCCCTTCGACCTTACCGTCCAGGGTCTCGGAGAAGCAGGAGCAATACCAGTAGAGGCAAAGGTCGTGGCCAAACAAAACGGAGTGATGGCCGGAGGGCCCTTTGCCCTGAGGATCTTTACCCTCCTTGACGGAGAGGTCCGGGGAGAGCTCTGTGTCCCGGAAGGGTCCCGCTTCACTCCAGGAACGGTTCTTCTTCAGGTTTTCGGTCCGGCACGGGCTATACTCCAGGGGGAACGGACAGCCCTCAACGTCCTGGCTCGTCTCTGTGGCATTGCTACCCGTACCCGAGAATTAGTGGATCTCCTCGAAGGTCTTCCAGTCCAGGTTGCCGACACTCGTAAAACCACCCCTGGGCTCCGCCTGCTCGAAAAGTACGCCGTGCGCTGTGGGGGTGGAGTTAATCACCGTATGGGGCTCTACGATTGTGTCCTCTTAAAGGACAACCACATTGCCCTCTGTAACTCTATCAGGGAAGCCATCCGAAGAGTTCGCTCAAAGGTTCCTTTCACCACCAAAATTCTTGTAGAATGTATAAACCTCGAAGAGGTCCGGGAGGCCCTGGAAGAGGGAGTTGATGGAATACTCCTCGACAACATGTCCCTTGAAGATATACGACAGGCAGTGAAAATGGCCAAAAAGAGGGCCATTGTGGAGGCTTCGGGAAATATTGGGCCTCACAACGTACGCCTCGTTGCCGAGCAAGGGGTGGACATCGTCTCAAGTGGCTACATCACCCACCACGCCCCCTGGATTGATTTGAGCCTTGAGATCGAGAGAAAAAATGGTGTATGACGCTCTGATCATCGGCAATGGCATCGCCGGAAGCTGCCTTGCGCTTTTCCTTGCTCGCCGAGAGAAAAAGGTCTGCCTCATCACCAAAGGAAAGACTTTGGAGGAGACCAATACTGCCAAGGCTCAGGGAGGAATCGTCTTCCGGGGAAAGGGCGATTCAACAGAATTGCTCGTAGAAGATATCATGAGAGCCTCGGGAGAAACGTCGTTTCGGAAAAGTGCACGGCTTCTGGCCCGCTTGGGGCCTCTCCTTGTGGACCGCTTTTTCATCCGGGAACTGGGGATACCCTTCGAGAGAGATCAAGAAGGCGAGTGGGATCTCTTCAAAGAGGGTGTCCATTCTTTGCGACGTATTCTTCACGTGAAGGACCGTACCGGGTTGATCATCCAAAAATACCTCAACGAAGCCGTGCAAAGGGAAGAAAACATCACCCTCTGTCCAAATACCTTCGCCCTCGAGCTCATCACCTCGTTCCGTCATTCCCTGGATTTTCAAGCCCGGTACCGCCATCCCGAGTGCTTTGGAGCTCATGTCCTTGACATCGAAAAGAATACCGTCTTCCCCATCTTCGCCCGGGCGACCGTTCTCGCCACTGGGGGGCTCAACGCTCTTTTTCGCCATTCCTCAGGAGGTCCATGGTGCACCGGGGATGGCTTTGCCCTTGCCCTGCGAGCCGGAGCCACCCTCACCAACCTGGAATACGTGCAGTTTCACCCCACTCTCCTCTACAGTCCTGGAGAAGTCCATGCCTTTTTGATCTCGGAAACCGTGCGCGGAGAAGGGGGAAAGCTCATCGACGAAACGGGATCGCCTTTTCTCGACCGTTTCCATCCCCTAAGGGACTTGGCTCCTCGGGATGTCGTGGCCCGCGCTATCTTCCAAAAAATGCGAGAAAGCCGTACACCCTATGTGTACCTTGATCTTCGTCCTGTGGGTGAAGAAAAACTCTCCACCCTTTTCCCGGAAATCTACGGAGAGCTCCTCCGGCGGGGTTTCAATCCCAAAAAAGACCCCATTCCAGTTGTACCGGGGGCACACTTTGCCTGTGGCGGAGTCCTCACCGACACCTTTGGGAGAACTTCAGTCCGCCGCCTCTACGCCGTGGGAGAGGTGGCCTGCACCGGGGTGCATGGAGCAAATCGCCTTGCCTCTACAAGCCTCCTTGAGGGGTTAACTTTTGCCTTCCGAGCCGCTCAATCCATTACCGAAAGGGAGCCCTCGCTCACTCTACCTCCCGTTACCCCCTTCTTTGAAAGCCCCGGAGACACCCCTCCTTCGGAGACTCTGAAGACTCTACGAGAGGTTATTCAGAACACGATGTGGGAGCATGCAGGGCTCGAGAGGACGAGGACAGGGCTCTACAAAGCTCTGGAGATTCTTTTGGAGGTACAAAAAACAGTTTCTTCTCTTCGAAGAACTAAAGGGCTATCTTTTCCCCTCCTCGAGCTTGAGAACATGGTCCTTGTGGCACTCACGATTACGGAATCGGCCTTGAGAGATACCCTCTCCTTTGGGTCACATTTTCGAAGCGACGCTCCCTGACTCTCCGGTGGTGAAAGCCTTCTGCCGCAATCGACCTACGAGGCGTACGATCTTCAGGTTCTTGAAGCCATCCCTGGTGTGAAGGGCAAAGTACAACCCCCAGGAGGATTTTTCCTCGAGAAGAATTCCCACCAGGGCCTGGGCGAGCTTCTCCGGATCGTGACGGGTGGGATACTCTGGAGAGAGAAGAGGGGCCTCGAGGACCTTACCTGGAAAGTCCCACTCCACTCCTTCCGCCAAAACAGGTTCAACACCGGACGCAAGGAGCCCCTGCAGGACTTCCTCCTCCGGCTTTTCCCCGTTCACCAGGACATAGTTGACCCTCTCGGGAGGGAGAAACTGAAAGACTGCCTGAAGGTGGTCAAAGAAGGTGTAGCCGTCAGTCTCCCCGGGTTGTGTGGTTACGTTACACACAAAAACAAGGGGTGCCTGAGACCGTAAAATGGCCTGGCGAACCTCTTCCACCGCCAGATTACAGAGAACACTGGTATAGAGGCTTCCTGGGCCAAGAACGATGAGATCGGCTTCCTCAAGGGCCTGGAGCACTTCAGGGGTCGTCGTCACTGAGGGCGGGTCAAGAAAAATCCTCTTGATTCTTTTCCCACAACTCCCCACATTGGACTCTCCACAGACCACCGTTCCATCTTCGCACTCGGCTTTCAGAAGGACATTCTCCAAGGTCGTGGGGAGAACCCGACCCCGAACGGCCAGGACCTTGCTTGATTCCAGGATCGCTCGCTGAAAGTCTCCCGTCACCCGCGTCAGGGCGGCAATGAAAAGGTTGCCGAAGCTGTGCCCTTTGAGTTCGTTGTCTTCCCCAAAACGATATTGAAAAAGATCCCTCATGAGGGGCTCGGTGTCAGCTAAGGCAATGAGACAATTTCGAATATCTCCGGGGGGAAGGACCCCCATGTCCTGACGAATTCGTCCTGAGCTTCCCCCGTCATCAAACACAGTCACCACGGCCGTAATGTTTGCCGTATACTCCTTAAGCCCGTGAAGAAGAGTATAGAGACCGTGTCCCCCGCCAAGGGCTACAACGTGAGGACCCTTAGCAAGCTGTCGCTTTTTGAATATGACTTCCACTGCGTCCTTCTCTCTTTCCGGGGCAAGAGCTCCGATGATGGAGCGGTTCATTCTCTGGAGACCCCAGACAATGAGAGCGGCTCCACCCACAATCCAGAAAAGCCCAAAGGGCACAAGGAGGTGGTACTGTCCCAAAAAGGCAAAAACAAAGCGTCGCCAGAAGGCGTAGAAGCCTCTAAAAGAGGGAACATAGAGCACCAGGCTCATCCCCAAGGATATGAGGAGAATCCCCAAAACTGCAAGGAGCAACCAGCGCTTGACCCGCATCCCCGGGTAGAGCCAACGCACGAACTTACGCGTTTTCCCCGGTTCCATAATTCTTTTCCCTCCCTTGCGAACTCCATCATATTGTAGCGCAATTTTATCTTTTTGGCGAATTTGCCTTATAGGTTCAACACATGTGAGGCACCCGGAGAGCCCTTCTTGGGTACTCTTAAGGCTTCTTCTGTACCCCTTTTGTCCCCCATTGTACGCCTCCTTGCGACGGAGGATTGCCACGGTGCAAGAATACGTGCGCCTTGCGATGGCCTTCGGCCGGGTCGCCACAGGATTCCTCCGGAGCGTCTTGCAACAGCAGAGAAGGGGTGAAGCAATCCGGCGAATGCCGTTGCGAGGGTCGTAGTATCGTATCCCGAAGCAATCCATCGAGATTCCTCGGGGTTACGTGCTTTGGAATGAGCTTCTTTCATTTGTCGCCCCTGAATACCCACCCTTATTCGCCACCCCTGAATGGCCACCCTTTACTCGTCACCCCTGAACGTTTCTATCAGGGGCCGTAAGATTCCTGCTTGAAACCTGCAGGAATGACGGAAAAGGAAGACGTGTAGGAATGACGGAAAGGGTGTCATGCAGGAATGACACTTTTTACCCGTCATCCCTGCACTCTCTTTCGTTCGTCACCCCGACAATTTTTTAGCCGGGGTCTATGCTTGGATTCCCGCTAAAAGCATGCGGGAATGACGAAGTGGGTATTGTGCAGGAATGACAAAGGAGAGGGTCGTTGCGAGGTCGTGTTTTCGTTTCCGAAGCAATCCTACCAGATTCCTCAGCACTACGTGCCTCGGAGTGACAAAAAGGGCGAAGCAATCTCGCTCCTCCCTTGGGGAAGGGCATGAAAGATGAGGTCGCTTCAGGCATTTAGTTTCTTAAGGGACGATATCCGAAACCATATCACTCCGAAGGAACACCTCCTTACCAGGCATCGCGAGCAGGGCTTATCCCTCCCCTGGAAGAGGTGATAGCCTTTCTTTCCCCGTCCACTCCGTTCACCCTGACTTTCCTCTTTGGGAGATACAGGATATACTCATGATGTGCAACGTACCTACTATTTTGGGGGGAGGAGAGAGAAAAGGTGCTCGAAGAACTCAAAAAGGAAGTATGGGAGGCAAACTTAGAGCTCAAACGTTCCGGCCTTGTCATCCTCACCTGGGGGAATGTCAGCGGAATAGACCACACCCGTGGTCTTGTGGTGATAAAACCAAGTGGTGTCCCCTATGAGAGACTGGAGTGGCAACACATGGTGGTGGTGGACCTTGAGGGAAAAGTGGTAGAGGGCAACCTCAACCCCTCTTCCGATACCTCGACGCATCTTGAACTCTACCGCCACTTTGAGAAAATTGGCGGGGTAGCCCACACCCACTCTCCCTGGGCCTGTGTCTTTGCCCAGGCACAACGCTCCATTCCCTGTCTTGGTACCACTCACGCCGACACCTTCTTTGGGGAAATTCCCTGCACTCGTCACCTCACCCGAGAGGAAATCGAGGGAGACTACGAAAAGGCCACCGGAACAGTCATTGTTGAGACCTTCAAAAAATTCGACCACCTCGCCACCCCGGGAGTACTTGTGGCTGGACACGGACCGTTCACCTGGGGAAAGAACCCTCACGCCGCGGTTGAAGCAAGCATTGTCCTGGAAGAGGTGGCCAAAATGGCCTACTATACTCTCCTTCTTAATCCCTGGGTGCCCAATATTCCCCTGGCGCTTCGTGAAAAACACTTCTTCCGCAAACATGGCGAAAAGGCCTACTACGGCCAGAAAGGAGGAATTCCTTGAAGTACCGCACGGTGAAGGTGGCCAAAAACCGTGTTGAGGCCGAGATGATCAAAAGCTACCTTGAAGCTGAAGGCATACGAGTCATCCTCCGTCCCTCCACCATGCCCTACGGTGGGGAAGCCTACTTCGGTGACACCGGCCCGGTGGAGATTCTGGTGCCCGAGGGAAGCTTTTCTCAAGCCCGGGGAATTGTGGCCGACATCGAGGGGTAAACAAGGCCAGTCGCTCAAAGCCCAGAAAGCTGGTGGGCGAAAGAGGATTTGAACCTCTGACCCCTTGCTTGTAAGGCAAGTGCTCTCCCCCTGAGCTATTCGCCCACATTTTTATTATACCATAATCCCCGCAGGGAGCAAAAAACTGTGCACAGGTTCAACAACTGTGAGGCATTGAGATAATCCTCTTTTATACTCCCAGACTTCCCTATCAACGATAGAAGTTACCCGGGCAATACCTTACCCTCGGCGAGTGGTCGCCGGAGAATGTTTTCGGCAAACTCAGGGACCTCAGGCAGGGCTTTGCCTTCTTGAGGCACCAGGTAATACGAGCCAGTTTCTTATCTCTCCCCTTCGCCTGGATGCAGAACCCTTTTTATTGGGTGTTTTTCATTTTATAGGGTACAGGCCTATTGTCTTTTTTTGTCGTTTCAGGCGCTTCGTTTCGCTTTGAACCCGTGCGTCAATGAGAGGTTGGAGGAAAGAGCCTCGGAGATTTTAAGATACTAAGATACCAGCCCCAGATTATGGGTATAACATAGCTATGGGCAAAAGGATAGAGGAGTTCAAAAAGATTTGCCAAAAATACAATATTGCCCTCGCCTATCTTTTTGGGTCCCAAAAAGAGAATGGCCAAAAGGTTTTAGAGGATCAGGATGTCTGCATCGGCGATTCACTTGCCGATATAGACGTGGGGGTGGTTTTCCTCAAGAACATAGAAGAGATAACAGAAAAACATGAGCTCTATGCCGATATATATAACGACCTCGAAGATGTATCTAAACCCTATCCTTGGATTTGGTATTCCTCCAGGAATGCCACTCCGTCTTCCAGGCTGAAGCCCTCAAGGGAATATGCGTATACAGCGTATCAGAGGAATTCAGGGAAGAGTATGAGATGATGATTCTGAGAAGGTCAGCAGATTTTCGATATGTACTCGAAAAATTCTATGAAGAGGTGCTGGAGAAGTATTAAATGGTCAACAAACAGTTCATCGCTCAAAGACCTGTTCTTATAGACTCCTTCCTTAAGGAACTCCACAAACTTTCTCTCTCGATAAAGCCTCTTTTCTCTCGGACACAAGAAATCCAGCAGCAGGAGAAAGCTTTCTTCGAAGAGCATTAGAAGCTATATTCGATATAGGTCGCCACATCTTAAGCAAAAATCGGATATATGGAGATGGCTACCGAGTATAGGCAATAGCACAGGGACTCAAAGAGGCAGGAATCATCGATGAAGCGCTCAGTAAAAAACTGGTTCGGGTGGCAGGATACAGAAATCGACTGGCTCATTCTTCTACAACCTTGTCGGCGACGAGGAGCTCTATACCGTGATTTGCTCAAACTTAAAAGATATAGAGGATTTTATAACTGCGATAAAAAGATACATCCAAATCTGAGCAATGGGCCCATCCAAACATGGCAGTCTTCTGTTCTCCTTTCTGCAAATCCCAAGTTTTTTTGTTTTCAATCTCTCCTTTTGCCCTCCTTCTCTTTTACTCTCTTTGCTCTCACTCAGAATTGAAACACTGCTTGACGCGCTTACCAGGGAACTGCAAAAGATTTTTCAATCGTTCCAAAAAGCCTTGACTCTGGAAACCCTCGCTATAAGAGACTGCAAGCGCGGACTCCGTAACCCCGGTTATGAAGGAGCAGAACAAGCAAGCCGAGCAAGCTGCTCCCGGACTCGCTCTAAGAATGCACTAGCTTTAAGATTTCAATCAGGCCAGGCTTCGGAGCGTAATCCTTAGCGTTGTGGGTGACCAGGTACTGACAACCTGCAAGGCAAGCCGCAGCCAGATAGGGCAGGCCCTTGTTGTCAGCCTGTCCTCGATAGGTTTCCAGCTTTTCCACAGTGGGCCAAGGAACTACCTGAAGTTTAGCTGACTGCACCAAAGCTCGGTAAGCAGGGAGTGCAGCTGGGAGCTTCGCGCGCAAATTGCGCTCGACTTCCATTTGGACGGCCTCCGAAATCACTCCCTCAACAAGGGTCAACTCCGATAACTTAACGATAATATGACTAGCGCCACGAGTGGACAAAGCCGCCGCCAAAAGGACATCAGAATCAATATAGACCCTAGGCCGAGGAACCGTATCGTTCCTGATAGAGCCGTCGGCGCTCTTCATCGAGGCCCTTGAGGAGCTCTTCGAGGGACAAATCCTCTTCTTCGCGGAGCCGCTCAATCTCCCGAGCAATCTTAGAAACTATAGAGACTTCTGGAGAAAGCACAAACACGCCCCCCAGGTCGAGAACCGCCAGCAAATCCCCAGCATCCAAGCCACAGCGCCTCCGAAGTCGAGCTGGCAGGGTGACTGTGCCCCGTTTGCCAATTTGCACCCGATCCTCTGATATGGTCATGGTCAACCCTCCAAAGTCAACTTTACTGTATTGCTGACTTTCTGCCAACCCAAAAGGAGCGTTCTCTCCAAGCACGCTTGCCAATGAGTCTACTCCTACCCTGATAGATACATTCAGGCATGACGGTTGGGGAAACGTCACTTCGGTGCACTACCTTTTTCGTCACTCCTGAATGCCACCCTTTACTTGTATCCCTGGATGCTCACCCTCATTTGTCACTCCTGAATGCTTTTATCAGGAGTCTAAATTTTGGATTCCTGCTCAAAGCTTGCAGGAACGATAGAAGAGGCGCAGATTCCTGCTTGAAACATGCAGGAATGACGTTTCTCTACTCGTCACCCCGGCAATTTTTTAGCCGGGGTCTGTACTTGGATTCCCGCTAAAAACACGCGGGAATGACGAAGGGAGACATGCGGGAATGACAAAGGGAGAGTTCGCGGGGATTGATGGAAGGGGGTGTCACGCGGAAACGACCCTCCTCGTTTGTCATCCCGACAATTCACCCTCCTCCGTCATCCCGGCATGTCATTCTCATTTGTCATCCCGGCACGCCACTCTCCTTCGTCATTCCTGAATGTTTTAGTCAGGAATCTATCCTCTTTCCATCATTCCGGCGAGCATTTTAGCTGGAATCTCACTCGTTCGTCATCCTGGCAATCTTTTTAGCCGGGACCTTCTTTCATTCGTCATCCCTGGACGTTTTCACCAGGAGCATCCTCACAAATCGTCACTCCGGTAATTTTTTAGCCAAAATCCAAGCTTGTTCCATGACTTTGGATTCCTGCTTGAAATTTGCAGGTATGACGATTAAAAAAGGCGTCCTCCCGGTACGTATTAAAGGTATAACCGATGGCGAGGACCTGGTTAAGAGAACCAATATCCGATAAAATAAAGCTATGGACCAGAAAGAACTGATAACTGTACTCTCAAGAAAAATACAGAAACTCCCCCATGGGATTGTTGCTGCCATCCTTTTTGGTTCATGGGCGAAAGGAAATGCCAGAGAGGATTCGGACGTCGACCTGCTCATTGTGGTAGAAAACGTACACCCAGAGAGAAGAAAAAGAATCCCAGACATTACACGGCTCAAAAGAACTCTTGCTCTGGACCTTCCTCTTGATATTCTTCTTATGACCCGGAGGGAGTGCCAGGACAATTTTCGCAGCCACAATCCCCTTTTCCTTGACATTGCCACAGAAGGGGTGATTCTCTTTGATCCTGATGGTTTCCTCCAGAACCTCATCAGCGAAACACGAGCCTATATCCGGGAAAGGAATCTTGTGCGACTTTCCGACGGGTGGCAATTTCCAGTACGTTACCGGGAAGCCACTCTCCTTTCGCAGGTTACAAACCGGGATTTTGCTCAAGCTATGCTTTGCGATGGACAAAGGGACCTTGCCTCTGGCATAATCCTGACAAAAGTAGGATATTTTGAAAAGGCGGTCTACCATTTCCAGCAAGCCACAGAAAAGGCCATAAAATCTGTTCTCATAGCCCTTGGTGCATTCAAAAAAAGCCACTTTGTTAGTCAGGACCTCAGAAATATCGCAAAACAATCGCCCATAGACCAGGAATGGAAGGAAAAGCTTGCTACCATGGCAGACATCGGGGAAGCAATAGAACCCGAAGTCACCTTAAGCCGATACCCCATCCTCAGTGGAGGGCATCTCTCGATTCCATATGAGGAGTACACCCTCGACAACGCCCAAAAAGCCCAAGAGCAAGCAGAAACTGTTCTCAACATAGCTGAAGCATTCTTCAACTGGTGGTTTCACGAACCAAACAAACAGTCAATTTGATTTTGCCATCGACCACGCAACGAGTGGCTGTTCAAGGCAAATCTGTGCCAAAAGTCTGCAATAATCCGTCACCCTGGATGCCTTAACTAGGGACCCACTCCTGAGTGTATTTACCAGGGGTCCAAGATGCCTTATAAATGCATTCAGGCATGACGGATAAATAAAAATCGTCATTCCTGAATGCTTCTATCAGGAATCTCGGTATTTTTCTTTCACGGTTCAGATTCCCGCTTAATACATGCGGGAATGACGAATGGAGGGAAACTTGCGGGAATGACGCTCTTTCTTTTCGTCATCCCGGCAATCCACCCTTTACTCCGTCACCCCGGCACGTTTTTCAGCCGGGGTCTCCCTTTCAGCCTGCCCCTGGATGTATTTACCAGGGGCCTGCCCCTGGATGTATTTACCAGGGGTCACCCCGGCACATCTTTAAGCCGGGGTCTTTATTCCTTCCAGAATCGTCATGCCTGATAGATACATTCAGGCATGACGATTGAAAAAGACGTTACCCTCATTCGTCATCCCTGAAAGTTTTAGTCAGGGATCTCTCTTCTTTTTTGTCATTCCGGCATGTCTTTTAGCCGAAATCCAGTGTTTTCCCCTTATCACGATCCAGATTCCTGCTAAAAGCTTGCAGGAATGACGAAAAAGGAAGACATGCAAGAATGACGAAGGGGGTGTCATGTAGGAACAACGAAGGGGTATCACGCAGGCATGACCTTTTTACCCGTCATCCCTGAACGCTTTTATCAGGGTTATTCCGGCCGTCTCAACGGTGTCTACATCCCTGATGTGTCAGAACCTCTCACAGAAAACTCAGACACGATTCTCGTGACGTTTCATCATCACCATTCCCACATTTTGAAAAACTGTCAACCATGTTTTGGGCCATTCTTTTATGGCAAGCTGCCATGGTATAATACCGCCATGAGTATCGAAAAAACGCAAATCGTGAACGCCCTACAGCACACCCTGACAGAGAAAAAGGAAATCCTTTTTGCCTATATCTTTGGTTCCTTCGTAGACCGGGAAACCTATCGGGACATTGATGTGGCGTTGTACCTCAAAGACCCCCAGGGGATAGACACTCTCTGGTTTGAACTTGCCTTGGAAGAAGAACTCGAAAGGAGATTGCACTTTCCCTTTGATGTTCGGGTAATCAACAATGCTCCCCTCGGTTTTGTCTACCATGTGCTGGCTAAAAAGATTCTTGTGCTTGACCGGGACACAGACTGCAGGGCAAAATTCGAAAGCTTAGTTTTACGAGAGTACTTTGATTTTCGACACCTTTTACAGGAATACTTGAGGGAAGTCAAGAATGCTCCGGTTTAATCCTGACACCATTGCCCGCTTTATTGGAGAAATTCGCAAGGCCACAAATCGCCTGAAAACCGTAGGTCAACTCCCAAAAGAAGCTTTCCTGGGAAACCCTGACAAAATTGACAGCGCCAAGTACAACCTGATTATCGCCATCGAATCGGCCATTGACCTGTGTAACCACCTCATATCCTACAATGGTTTTCGAACACCGCAGGATTATGCCGACACCTTTGAAGTCCTGAAGGAACAAGGAGCCTTCGATGAAAGTCTTACTCTTCGACTTAAGGCCATGGCCAGATTCAGAAATCGCCTGGTACACCTTTACTGGGAAGTGGATGACGAAACCCTTTATAGAATCTTGCAGGATAACCTGGGAGACCTTACCCTCTTTCTCAAGAACATAACCTATTTCCTTGGTTTATAAAATTCCCCCCTGGAGAGCACCCTGGCTGGAACGCTCTTCTGCCTGTTTCCCTACCGCACTGCTATTCTGGCAGTTTTTTGTCAAAAACTCGCTGTTCTGGCGTCCTCCTTTTAAACCGTCACCCTGGTAATCTTTCAGCCGGAATCCTTTCCTCCGTCACCCCTGAATGTATTTATCGATGGCCCAAGATTCCTGCTAAAAACTTGCAGGAATGACGAAATGGGTAACATGCAGGAATGACTCTCTCTTCCCAGCTTGCCCCTGGACGTTTTTACGAGGGGCCTGCCCTCGAATGTTTCTATCGAGGGTCACCCCCCGCAATCCACCCTTCCGTCATCCCTGAACGTTTTTATCAGGGGTCTACACCCTTCTGTCATTCCTGAATGCTTCTATCAGGAATCTCGGTATTTTTCTTTCACGGTTCAGATTCCCGCTTAATACATGCGGGAATGACGAATGGAGGGAAACTTGCGGGAATGACCCTCTCTCTTCGTCACCCCGGCAATCCACCCCTTACCCCGTCACCCCGGC
>CAYRSB010000015.1:49486-51789 GCA_964426875.1 uncultured Atribacterota bacterium | reverse complement strand
AGCGTGCAGCGCCATGGCCCGAGCTCTGTTGTACCCTCAATCTTGCACTCTGTAAGTTCTTGACAGGGTTTAGGGTGTGGACCTAAGGGTGTCAGCAAGGAAACAAGAGAAAAAGTTCTTGCCGCTATTGAGGCCATAGGATATCGCCCGAATGCTTTAGCCCGAGGCCTGCAGGCTAAAAGGACCTACACCATCGGTGTGGTTATCGCTGACATCACGAACAGCTTCTACAGTTCCATCGTCCGGGGCATCGAGGACGAGGCTTTTTCCCGTAGCTACAGCGTCCTTGTGGCCAATTCTGACGAACTCCTTGAGAAAGAAAAACTCTACGTGCGTGTTTTTGCCGAAAAGCGAGTTGAAGGCATCGTCATTGTCCCCGCTATTGGGTCCCAGGAGTATCTCAAGGACCTTGCCTCCTGTATTCCTCTTGTTTTTGTAGACCGCCCCCCCGTGACTTTGAGGGTCTGGTAGTGAAAGCAGAAAACATGGAAGGAGCCTATGCCCTTGTTCGCCATCTCCTTGAGCATGGATTTGAAAGCATCGCCTTCGTGGCTTCTGATCTCAGAATTGCCACTGTTGAAGAGAGATTTTTGGGATTCCAGAGAGCTCTGCGAGAGAGGAACCTGAAGGTACCTCGGGAGTTTGTGAAGGACGGAAACAAGACCGTTCGGGATGCCTACAGGGCAACTTGTGAGCTTTTTGCCCTTACCTGCCGGCCGAGGGCCATTTTTGCCGCTAATAACCTTATGCTGCAAGGAGTGTTGCGGGCAGTGGAGGAAGCAGGGTTTTCCGTCCCCCAGGATGTGACAGTGGTGGGTTTCGATGACTTCGAGATGGCTGATATTTTCCGACCACGTCTTACCGTGGCGGCACAACCTGCCTACGCCATGGGACAGAAGGCTGCCTCACTGCTTTTTCGTCGGATGGAGGGAAGTTCTCAGGGAGAGGAAAAGATTGTTCTTCCTGTGGAGCTCATCCTTCGAGAGTCCTGTGGCTGTGGGGTAGAATCTTTTGGTATGCGATTACAAAGGGGGTGAGAACAGACCGCAAAAGAACAACGTGGTAGAAGAAGGGATAAAAAACAAAAAACCGATAGGAGGAAACCGTCATGAAGAAGGTCCTGATTTTGGTGTTGGTTGTGTCTCTGGTTGTGGGTCTTTTGGCAACCGGAGTGTATGCGGCGGGAAAAAAGCCCAAGATTGCCTGGTGTCCAGCCATCAGCGCCCCGTTCTACTACATGATCGGAAAGGGTATCGCTGACAAGTGCAAAGAACTCGGACTGGAACTCTTCGTGGCCGAGTATCCAAAGGCCTGGGGTCCTGAAGTTCAGGTGCCGATTCTTGAGGCAGTGGCAGCCCGTGGTGACATTGATGTAATCATTACCGCCCCACATCCAAGGAGGCCCTCATTGCTCCCCTGAAGCGCATCCACGACGGCGGCATTGAAATCATCACCGTCGATACCTACATTGGTGACGGTGATTATTCGAAACCCAGCGAGTACTCCTTCTCCTTGACGTTCATCGGTACGGATAACTTCCAGGGTGGTGTCGAGGTTGCCTACCATCTGGCAGAAATGATCGGCAAGAAAGGGAAAGTCTTTGTAGAAACTACAAACCCTGACGTCTCGAGCGTGGTTGAGCGGGTAGAAGGATTCAAGAAGGGCATGTCGGAGTATCCGGACATTGAGATCGTGGGCGTTGAATACTGTTTTGACATTCAGGAAAAAGCCCAGCAACAGGTAGCCGCTGCTTTGGCTGCTCATCCGGACATTGTGGGCGTTTTTGGCACCAACCTTTACAGTGCTCAGGGCGCGTACCAGGCAGTGGTGAACGCCGGGCTGACTGGAGTGGTGAAGATTGCTTCCTGGGATGCCACCGAAGACCTCATCAAGGCACTCCGGGAGGGGAAAGTAGACCTTGTTCTTGCCCAGAAACCTTACGAAATCGGAACTCTCGCCGTTGAGGCAGCTTACCAGTACTTTGTGGAAGGAAAAGAGATACCAAAGCGGATGGTTCCTGGGTTCTTTTTCTTCACCCGGGACAACGTAGACGACCCCGAGTCCCAGCAGTACGTTTACCGGGCAGACTGAGACTGAAAAGGAGGGGGATACAAAGTCCCCCTCCTTTTGGGGGAAGAAGGCGTGCTTTCTCAAGAGCAAATTCTTGCAAGGGTCGGTCGAAACTGGGTAGTCCTTTTCCTTCTCTGTGTTCTTTTCAGCTTTACCGGAAGAGGGTTTCTCTCCCTCAAGACCCTCAATAACATTCTTCTCACCTCTGCTCCGGCGCTCCTTCTTGCCGCTGG
>CAYRSB010000015.1:0-49386 GCA_964426875.1 uncultured Atribacterota bacterium | reverse complement strand
GCAGGAATTCCGATAGAAAGACGCTTGATCAGGGTGTACATGATTTCCTCCTTCTTTGCTGCTATGGGAGGCGTGATGTACACCCTGCGGTTTGTTACTGGGAGGGCCGACGCCGGAGCGGCAAGAATGCTCGATTCGGTGGTGGCCGTGGTCATTGGTGGAGCAAGTCTCTACGGAGGAACGGGGAGCATGGTGGGATCTGTTATTGGAACCCTTATTATTGCCATGCTGGAAACCGGTATGGTGAATCTCGGGTTACCCACCTACAACAAGTACGTGTACGTGGGGATTATCCTTGTTCTTGCGGTGCTCATCGATCAGTTCTTCCCGGAATTCGTGAGAAAAGGGGAGTAGGATAATGGAAAAGGAACGCAAACCTTTACTTGAGGTGCGGAATATCGTCAAACGATTCGGGGGCCTTGTGGCGGTCAATCGGGTCAGCATGGAGGTCTATCCGGGAGAAGTGGTGGGGCTTTTGGGAGACAACGGAGCAGGGAAATCCACCCTCATTAAGGTTGTCTCTGGAGTTTATCGTCCGGACGAGGGACAGATTTTCTTTGAGGGAAGGGAAGTCAAGATTACAAGCCCCATGGATGCCATCCGTCTGGGCATCGAGACTCTTTACCAGGACCTGGCCCTCGCTGAGAACCTCAACGTGTACTCGAACATCTTCTTGGGGCGAGAGAGGCTCAAAAAGCTCCTCAACCTCATCCCGGTTTTAGACCATGAATACATGTTGCAGGAGTCACGGAAGGTTCTTGACCGCCTGGGGATTGAGATTCCTTCTCTGCGAAACAAAATCAAAACCCTTTCCGGAGGGCAAAGGCAATCTGTGGCCATTTCCCGCTCCATTTACTGGAATGCCAAACTCCTCATCATGGATGAGCCCACAGCGGCCCTGGGAGTTACCGAGCAACGGAAGGTTTTGAATCTGGTCAAGACTTTAAGCTCTCAGGGAGTAACCGTTATCATCATCAGCCACCAGCTTTACGACGTCTTCCAGGTGGCCCATCGTCTGGTGGTTTTGCGGCGGGGAGAAAAAGTTGGAGAACGCTTAACCCACGAGACCAACCCTGATGAGATTATAGGCCTTATAGTGGGAGTGGAACTCGTAGAGGGAAGCCGAAGAGGTTGAGGATTGAGCCGGGGAGTGGCTTTTCCCCGGCTTTAAGTTTCACTCTTTTTCAAACTGGTCCTTGCTGGCCCCACAAATTGGACAAACCCAGTCAGGTGGGAGGGCTTCAAAAGGTGTCCCCGGCTCGATGCCGGAATCGGGGTCACCTTTTTCCGGGTCGTACACATATCCGCAAATACGGCAGATGTATCGGTCCATATCCTTTCCCCCTTTCAAGATTTTTTCCTGAGAACCCAAACAACAGAGAAAAATTCCTCACCCGAAGAGGGTGTCGAGAATCATCATGACGATAAAGCCCACAAGGAGGGCATAGGTGGAAAAGCGGGCCGAAGGGCCATGGTGTGTTTCAGGAATGATCTCGTCTCCGATGACAAAAAGCATTGCTCCTGCCGCCAAAGCCATACCGAAGGGAAGGAAAGGGTGCATGAAGGACACTAATACCACCCCCAGAATCCCCCCGATGGGCTCTACGAGTCCGGTAAAGAAGGCGTAAAGGAAGGACTTTTTCCGATCGTAGCCCGCTCCAAGAAGAGAAATTGCCACCGCCATGCCTTCGGGAATATTCTGTAGACCTATGGCGAAAGCCACGGTAATACCGTCGGCGATGTTTCGACTTCCAAAGCTCACCCCCACGGCAAGTCCTTCGGGAAAATTGTGAAGGGTGATGGCCAGCACGAAAAGCCATATCTTTCGGAGTTTGGAGGCCAGTCCCTCTTTCCCCTTTTCGAAGTGTTCATGGGGGATGACTCGATCAAGAAGGTCAAGGAGCAAAGCTCCAGAAGCGATACCCAAAACCGCTATTCCTGTTCCTCCCCACTTTATGGCGGGGACAAGGAGACTGAAGGCGGTGGCAGCAAGCATCACTCCGGCGGCAAACCCCAAGAGCTCGTCCTTGAAACGGTGAGAGAAAGGGTGTAAAGAAGGGAAAAGGACGGGAATGGCTCCGATTCCTGTGGCTGCTCCGGCAAGGATGCTGGCCAATATTCCTAAGACGAGGTGGTCCATATTCTTATTTTCTCGAAAGTTTTCCGGAATTTCAAGAGCCCGACTCCTTTGAGGTTGCTATCTTTGTAACAAAGCGGTCTCACCTTTTGGGGTTATTATACCGGGTGAATCGCCAAGGCTTGTAGGTGTACTGGCTTCAAGGTCTCTATTTCGAGAGGATTTTTGGAGAAAGATGGGGTTCTCAACGGGCAAGAGTCCGGAAAAAGGCGATACTTCCCGCTCCCAGGGCGGAGTAGTAGGTATAGAGGCGCCAGAGAAAGACAAGGATGCTCACCTTTCCTCCTTCAAGAAGGGTGCCAAAAAGTGAAGCAAAAGAGAGTTCTGCCACACCGCTTGCTCCGGGAACCGGTGTGAAACGCAGGGCAAAAAAGAGAGGAATCTGGAGTCGAATGACAGACAATGGGGAGAGTCGGGTTTCAGAAAGGGCAAGGAAGAGAAAATAAGTGGTTCCAAAAAGGCAGAGGAAGTGCAAACAGTACATGCTTATGTTCCATCCCAGGTAGTGGGGATTTCGTAGAAAAAGAATGAATTTCTCTCGGAGGTCGATGATGAAGTTGTTGACGAGAAGAGGAATCTCAACCTGCACATTTTCAAGACGGGGGAAGCGGGAGGCTAAGAAATTTCCGATGCGTTCAGCAAGGAAAAGGAGAGGCGCCGGGAATTTGAGAAAGAACGCCACAATCCCGATGAGAACGACATAGAGTCCAAGGAGGTATGACGCTATGGAGAATATGCGGGAGGGGACATCCTCCGGAGAGAAGAGGGTGAAAAGGAGAAAGAGGATAACCAGACTCAAGGAGTACAAGACCCCTCCCACCAAGGTAAGGCTTGCTGCTTCGCTGAGGGAAAGGCCGGATCTGGTGAGGACATATATTTCGGCGACGTTTCCGCCGGTATTGGCCGGGGTGATCCCGCTCAGAAAATATCCGGAGAGTACGGCAGTTAAGCCATCGCGGAGGCGGATTTTCTTTCGCCACAGCCGGGCAGAGACTTTCACCCGCAGGGCATCGCAGGACCAGCCCAGAAAGAGAAGGAGGAACCCAAAGAGGAGATAGTGAGGATAAGGTAGGGACAGGTCCGCCGGACCCTCGCGTCGAAGCAGGGAGAGGACGATAAAAAAGAGGGCAACGACACTTCCACCCACTCCAAGGATAAACTGTCTGAGAATTTTTCGGGGATTGAGGGTTTCTTCTTTTCTGTACACAGATGTATTATCCGGAAACTTCTCTCTTTTGACAAGGCCTTTCCGGGGCTTCCTCTCCTTTTGAGGAAGAGGCGATAAAGCTACATGTGCCCGGTGGCTGTACGTACTGTGGGAATCTCTGCAAGAAACCAAGTCCTAAGGTTTTTTGAGTGGTGAGAAGGCTATGAGGTTGTGGTAGTATTGTTGGAACGAGTGGTGATGCAAAAGGTACACAAGAAGAGAACGGAGAGATTTTGGGTCGCGATGCACCTTGGGGATACAGAAGGGGTTGAGGCATGATGTTCACAAGAACACACTTCGTCGGATATCTGGGGTTTATTTCCCTGGGTCTTGCCAATGCGATGATCGGCCCCGCCATCCCGCATCTCATCAAAGAGTACAATATGAGTTTTTCTCTGGTGGGGGCGCTGCTCTTTGTTCAAGGAGTCTTCTACTTCATGGCAGTTGTGTCGGCAGGGGTAGCGTCGGATTTCTTCGGGAAGAAGCCCTTTCTCCTTGCCGGTGCATCGTCAATGACGGCAGGCCTCATCGGTTTCATTCTGGGGAGGAACGAGGTTGCCCTCTTTGTAGCAGTGGCCCTCATCGGGATGGGGGTCGGTACATTGGATGGCGGGGTGAACGGTCTTTTCATGGATATCTCTGGGGACAAAAAGGGGATCGGCCTGGGGTTGTTGCACATGTTCTTTGGCGTCGGAGCTTTAAGTGGACCATTACTCTTCAACCTGGTTTCTGCTACTTTTTCGAGCTGGAGGCCGGCTTTCCTTTTCACTGCCTGTATCCCGATTCTCTTTTTTGTCCTCCTCTTTCCCACTCGCCTTCCAAAAGCCAACGGGGAAGAGGTAATACGGCTTTCAGATGTTGCCGTGCTCTTGAAGCGAAGAATTATCCTCCAGTTCATCCTGCTTCTTTTCGTCTATGTGGGGGCAGAGCAGGTGGTTGCCAGTTGGCTCCCCACCTACCTCATCGGTACCCGAGGTGTTCCTCACGCTACGGGCTCGTTTGCCCTTTCTCTCTTTTTTGTCGGTCTGACGGTAGGAAGGCTTTTGAACGGTTTTGTGTCGGAGAAAGTGGGATACGTGCAGACACTTTTCTTTTTAAGCCTGGGCTCCACAGTCTTGTTTCTCCTCGTCTTTGCCGTGCAGGCAATCGGTCTGAGTATATTGCTTTTTGTGCTCCTGGGTCTCTTTTTTTCGGGAATCTACCCCACAGCCATGGCTCAGGCCGGCTCGGTCTTTCCTCAATACAGTGGTACTCTTTCGGGGGTTCTCACCGCCGCCGGTGGGCTTGGCGGGATGCTTTTGCCCCTCAGTATGGGCCTGGTTTCAGACTATGCCGGATTGCAGGTAGGCCTTTGGGTTCCCCTCGTTGCTACGATTGCCATGCTCTTCCTGGCTTCTGTGTCCTGGGGTTATGTGAGAAGGGAGGGCAGGTTGAATTCCCTGGGTTAGCCGGGGTCGAGTCCTGATCTTGGGAAAAACGAAAAGACCCAACATTTTGCTGAGTTCATGAACACACCCTTTTGAAGTGGCAGGGTGGTCTTTCTGGAAGACGGTAGGACCAGAGCAAGGATCACCTTTCACCTCTTGTGGTAGCTTCTTTCCCCTTCCAAGGGAGTGAAAGTGAGATTGCCTTGCCAGGCGAGACCCTGGGGTTTGCGACGGCGTGAAGGAAGTAATACTACAAGGTTCGCAGAGCACCGATCCTGAGGGCCCCCAAGAGATGAAGGCTTTCTCGAGCAACCGGTGCTTGAGAGAGGACGGTAGTCCTTTTTCATGTCTGGGGTTCTCTGTTTTCGGTTTTCTTGACAGCGTTGGGGAAGTGCGGTACTAATAGGGGCAAAAAGAAAAACCGAGGGGACGACGATGAGCGGAACTTTCTATGTCACCACACCGATCTACTACGTCAACGATGTACCTCACATCGGGCATGCCTATACAACCTGTGCGGCCGACATTCTGGCTCGCTTTCACCGCCTGCTGGGGGAGAAAGTGCTTTTTGCCACCGGTACCGATGAGCATGGTCAGAAAATCGTTAAGGCTGCCCAGGATGTTGGACTCTCTCCGCAGGAGCTTGTGGACAGGGTCGTGGTGCGATTTAAAGACCTCTGGAAGATCCTGAATATCTCCTATGATGTTTTTATCCGCACGACGGACAAAGAGCATGAGGAGACGGTGCAGTCCTTTTTCCTTCTCTTGCAAAAGAAGGGTTATATCTACAAGGGAGAGTATGAGGGGTGGTACTGTGTTCCCTGTGAGACCTTCTGGCCGGAGAGTCAACTCAATGGGCGTTTGGTGTGCCCTGACTGCGGCCGGCCCTTAGAACGCCTCCGGGAAGAGGGCTACTTTTTTGCCCTCTCTCAATTTGCCAGACCTCTCTTAAGACATCTTGAGGCAAATCCTGAGTTTGTCATGCCTGAGAGTCGCTTCAACGAGATCTACAGTTTTGTGAAAGGCGGTCTCAAGGACCAGAGTATCTCTAGGGCTGGATTAGAGTGGGGGATTCCTGTTCCTGGCGACCCCTCCCACACGATTTACGTCTGGTTTGATGCCCTCATCAACTACCTTACTGTGGTGGGTTTTGGGAAAGATGAAAAGCGCCTTGCCACCTTCTGGCCTTCGGCGCATCATCTGGTGGGGAAAGACATCCTCCGCTTCCATGCAGTTCTTTGGCCGAGCATGCTTTTAGCGGCGGGTTTACCCCTTCCCAGAAGGATTTTTGCCCATGGCTGGTGGACGGTGAACGGTGAGAAGATGTCCAAATCCCGGGGGAATGTGGTAGACCCCCTGGCAGTTATCGCCCGCTTTGGGGTGGACCGCTTCCGGTACTTCCTCATGCGGGAGGTGAGCTTTGGCCTTGATGGAGATTTTTCCGAACGGGCTTTCATCGAACGGAGCAATGCAGACCTCTCAGACAATTTCGGGAACCTCATGCATCGAACTTTAAGCATGGTCTGGAGATACCGCAACGGAGAGGTTCGAAAACCCTCAGGATACGAGGATAGAGAGTGGGAAACCCTTCTTCAAGAGGTCAGGGAGAAGTTTTTGGCCTCTATGGAGCGCTTTGCTTTTTCCCAGGCCCTGGATCAGGTCTGGCGCCTCGTGCATTTCGGCAACCGGTATATTGACCAAAGAGCCCCTTGGAGGATGGCCAAAGACCCGGGGATGCAGGAAGAGCTTGATCGGGTACTCTACAGGCTCCTTGACTGTGGGATAATTCTGGGATTTTTCGTTGCTCCCTTCATGCCGGAGACCTCCAAGAAGCTCTTGCGGTGCCTGGGAATAGGAGAGAGCTTTCGGGAAAACCTTCTTGAGGTTCTTGACTGGGCAAAAGGGCCTCTTGTGTTCTCGGTGGCGCAACCGGAACCCCTTTTCCCTCGTCTTGAGGGATGAGCAAAGAGGAGGTATTTTTATGGCTACACCGGAGATTCACCTTGAGGACTTCCAGAAAGTCGACCTGCGGATAGGAGAGGTGGTGAGTGCCGAGCGGGTAGAAGGAACCCGAGCACTCCTTTTGCTCCGTGTGAACCTGGGGGAGGAAGAAAGAACGCTTGTGGCGGGTCTTGCTCCCTATTACCGGGCGGAAGAGATCGTGGGCAAGAAGGTCGTTGTGGTCGTAAATCTTGAGCCGGCAGTCATCCGGGGCATTAAATCCCAGGGGATGCTCCTGGCGGCCGATGATGGCCAGGGGAACATAAGCCTTGTGACCGTTGACCGGGACATTGCCCCCGGAAGCAGGGTGCGATGAACTTTTGGGTGGATGTCCATGCCCATCTCGATGATGAAGCCTTTCAAGGAGATCTCCCCGAAGTCCTTGAGCGGGCTTCGCACCAAGGTGTGACGTATGTCCTTACGGCAGCAACTTCCCTTTCCTCTTCTCAAGACGTCCTCCGTCTTTTGGAGCTCTACCCTCAGGTCTTTGGGTGTTTAGGAGTGCACCCTCAAGAGGTACAAGGAGAGAAAATCGACCTTACACCTCTTGAGGAGATGCTTCAAAGAGAAAAGGTCTGTGCGGTGGGAGAAGTAGGTCTTGATTATTACTGGGACAGGCGTTACATCAAAGAGCAGAAGGAGGCTTTTATTGCTCAGGTGGAACTTGCCGAGCGTTTCAATCTTCCCCTGATTGTGCACTCCCGGAGAGCGGAGGAGGATGTCTTTGCCATCCTTAAAGATCGTGCCAGAAACGTTCCGGTGGTGTGGCACTGCTTTGCGGGAGACGAAGCCTTACTTGGGAAGATCGTAAACCGTGATTGGTACATCTCCTTGGGAGGGGTGGTCACTTACCCCAAGGCCCACCGCTTGCGGGAGATGGCGAAGAAAGTTCCCCTTGAACGCCTTCTTCTTGAGACCGATGCCCCTTATCTTCCTCCTCAGACACGGCGAGGCAAGAGAAACGAGCCAGCCTTTCTTTTGGAGACAGCTCGGTTTCTGGCTGATTTGCGAGGGGAGAACCTTTGTGACTTCCAAGAAGCCCTTTTAGAGAATTTTCGAAGAGTTTTTTCGAAGAGGTGGAGCGAGTAGAAGGCGAGGCGTAATCAGAGGGTTTTCTGGCATGCTTAAGCCCGGGGCAGAATGCTTGGGGGGGGCTTTTAAGGGCAAAGGCCATTGCTCAGGAGAAAGTGGCAACCGTGTTCGGGGTGGGATTCGTCCAGATGGTGATTGAGACTTTCTCATTGTTGTGAGCCGCGTTCCTGGATACTCCCTCAGGTCTCGCTTAGAGGTTTGTGTTGGGGTATATCTTGTTCTTGAGCGATTGCCAGCAATGAGTTTATTCTTTCCAAAGGCAAACCCTTTCCACCTCTTGCCAGGGTTTAAAGTGTGGTTTGGCTTTCGGAGGAGGTTTTGAGCGTTTATTCTTGATGTTTCATGTGGCCTTGGGAGTGTCTTCTGAAAAAATTTTGACTACCCCCCTTGACAATCTCTCTTTGGAGAGTTATCTTATAGTTGCCACGGGTTTCGAGGGATTGGAAAACCGGAGGCTCAGAAAAAAGAATCTTTCCTTGCAAGGGGAGAGGTTCGAAATCCCCGGAAGGGGATGGCAGTCTGGGTCTGAAGCTTCGGGGATGTTTAGTGGCCAATGAATGTCCCTGGAGAGCGGGAGGTTGGAAGGTCCGTTGGGGCCCGTGGTTTTTTGTGGCTCAATTTCTCTGTTTTCCTCGCTTTCTGCCAAGATTGATTGTGGTTTATGCCTTTTGCAGTCTGTAGGAAAGGCACAATCAAAAATAATCGAGGAGGGGGAATCTGCGAAGGTTGTAGGTATTGCTGGCAGTCCCCAAAAGGGCAAGATACTGAAATTCTTGTGGGGCAGGTGCTCTCCGGGGCATGCGCTAGGGGTACAGATACCGAAGTTTTTCGACTCAACGAATATTTTGATTTGTTTGTCTTTTTAAGCCCGGGGTGGGGGGAGTATCTTCCCTTGGGGTAAAGCTTGCCTTGGTGTACTCTCAGGGGGGAGGGAATGGTCGGGAGACGGTAAAAAGGCTTGCCTGGCAGGTCGAGGACCCCTGTGAACTCTCTCTAATCTTCGAGCTCTATTTCTCCTACCGAGTTGACGACGTGGGTGGGGCGGTAAGGAAAGCGAGAAACGTCTTCGAGTTTTGTCACTCCGGTGAGAACAAGGATCGTCTCCATGCCTGATTCCAGCCCCACGCGAACATCAGTGTCCATTCGATCTCCCACCATCACGGCGTTTTCGGAGTGTTCTCCCAGGTATCGCAGAGCGGCCCGCAGAATGAGCGGATTCGGCTTACCCACGAAGTAGGGTGCGTACCCGGTAGCTTTTTCAATGAGGGCGGCCACGGCTCCGCAGGCAGGAACAATCCCGTCTTCTCCAGGACCGGAGGCATCGGGATTCGTGGCGATGAAGGGCACCCCTCGGGCGATAAGCTGACAGGCTCGAACAATTTTATCATAGGGATAGTGTTCCATCTCCCCCAGGATGACAAAATCGGGCTGGTAATCGGTGAAGGAGTATCCCACCTCATTGAGAGCCTGATAAAGCCCGGTTCCCCCGAGAACAAAAGCCGAGCCCTTTGGTTTCTGTCGGCTTACAAAGTGGGCTGCTGCCATGGCGCTGCTGAAGAAACGCTCTGCCTCGATGTCGATACCCGCTTGTTTCATGCGATGCTTGAGGTCCCAGGGAGTGTAGCGGGAGTTGTTGGTGAGGACGAGGAATTTGTACTCTTTCTCCTTCAGGCGTTTAATGAACTCTCTGGCGCCCGGGATGGCCCGCTCACCGCGGAGAAGCACTCCGTCCATGTCTATGAGAAAAGCCTTCTTGCCCACCTTTCTTTCCTCCTGGATTTTTATCCCCATTATACCGTAAATGATTTTCGGGAGTTTGTGGGGAAGTCGCGGATGGTAAGTCTTGCAAACCCAGAACCCCGAAAGGATGGAGGGGAATCTTTTGTACCTCTTTGGGAGTAGCCCCCGGAGGAGTTTTCGAGTATACTATAATTGAATAGTTCAATGTCGGTGTTGTAAGTAGTCGAGCTCTCAGGAATTGCCAGAAAAGGTGGTACACTTGTTCGGGAGGGAGAAAGGGCACTGGCTCTCCCCGGAGAGAAGAAGCTCTGCCGACATAAAGGGGTGGGAAGAGAAAGGAAAGAAGGGATGAGGGGTGAAACTCTCCAGAAACCAGGTGGAGAACATTTTAAAAGCGTACCTCACGAGAGAGAAAGAGTGTAAGAAGGGAGCTTCCTCTCAAGAGGGTTCCTCGGCTTCCTCTCCCAAAGCGCGGAGGATGGGTGTTCTTAAAAAACGCCTGCGAAAGATTCCCACCACCAGGCAGGAACTGGTAGAAGCCATTCAAAAATACCTTGAGAGGGGACAGTATCATCCCGGTGGCATGGAAGTAGCCAAGAAGACGCTTTATCGGGCATTGGTGGATTTTGTCATCGGTAAAGAGGAAGGCTCTGGCCAGTCGGAGTGAATACCGGGATATTGCCTTGAGAGCTTCAGAGAGGGAACCGTCTCTGAAGCCAGGCTTTCGGAGATTCCTCCTTGAGGTTTAGGATTGTTCTTGTTGGAAAGCAGGATGCTTTTGTACTTTGTGGTCTCTTTTGAAGATCACAGGTCGTTGTTTTGCCATCGCCAACCCCTGTTCCCTTAGGAAATAGGGGTTAACCTTCCAGTCCCTCTTGTGGTAAACTGTACTCCGAAAGCGGGAGAAGAGCAATTTCTCCTTGAGAATGAATGGCAGAGTTCTTGCACCCTGTGTCCTTAAGGAAGAGACGGTTCATCGGGGCATTCATGTCGGTGACGGCCTGGGGTCATCGCTTTTGGGTGGGGAAAGGTATACTTGGAAGTTTTGGTTTTGCCTGATGTGCCTGTGTTTACCGAAGGAAATTCCATCGGTTTCTTGGGCAGGACAGAAGGGAAGCGATTTTTGCTCCGAGAGATTGCCCATGTCCTCCGGGGATTTTTCCTTCTCCGGAGTGTTTTGCAGAGAAGACAAAGGGGGTACAGCTTAATGAAGACACACGGGTTTCTCTTTTCTCTGGGAATTTCCGTCCTTTTTCTTTTCCTCCTTGCGAATGTTCAAGCCCAGGAGGCCCCTCCTTTCCGCCTTGTGGGAATTGATGGAGAGGAGTACAGTCTCGCTGACTTCCGGGGACAGCCGATCATCCTGTCCTTTTTCACCACCTGGTGTCCCTATTGTGCACAGGAGCTCCCCCTTTTAGAGAAGCTTTATCGGGAATACCACGAGAAGGCCTCTTTGGTGGTTTTAGGGATCGACCCTCAGGAACCCAAGGACCGCGTGGTACGGTTCACCGAGCGGCTGGGGATTTCTTTCCCCGTACTCCTTGACCCGAAAGGAGAGGCAACCCTTGCCTATAGGGTTTTTGGCTTTCCTACACTCTTTTTCATCAACCCGGAGGGGCAGATGGTCGATATAATCTTTGGAGGAAGTAGTGAGGCTGTCATCCGACGAAAACTTGAAAACATCCTTTGGTTCCGGGGTCTTTTGTGGGCCGAGGTACAGAATCTCGTTGAAGTCCTCGATGACGTAACCTTTCTGGACCTGCGCGAGGATGGGGCCAATCCCTTCCCGGAGAAACAGAGCGTTTCTTACCGGTTCGTAAGGAGCTTGGAAGAGGTGGGGAAACTGGATCCTCAAGGAGTGTATGTTCTCCTTCCCTCCACAAATGGACAGGGAAAAGAATTCGCTTCCTCTATGGTTCGTCAAGGTTTCAGGCAGGTATACTACCTCCTTTCTGATTGATGTTTCGCCGGGTTGACGTTTCTGGGCTTTTGCTCTTTTTCACTTCCCTGGGAGTTTTAAGTCTTGTGGTGGTGTATTTTTTCATCCTGCCCCGGGAGTTTTTCTTTCCCAACGAGATTAAAGTTGAGAGAATTCCTTCGGTGCTCCTTGAGGGGGCGGAGGTCAGTCGGGTTGCTGAGAAGGGGAAAGAGTGGGCACTCAGGGCAGAACGCATTGAGAAGAAAGGCGAAGAGGTTTGGCTTTTTTCGGTATCGGGGACTTTTTTCGACGATGGTGCACCGCTGTATGAGGTGAGTGCCCAGAGAGGAAAAATCATCCTTGAGGAGAGCAGTGTCTGGCTTTCCCAGGTACGATTGGTGCACGTGGTTTCCCGAGAGAACATCCTGGGAGAGGAGCTTTTCTGGTCGGGAGACAAGAGAGAGTTTGTGATACAGAAAGCATCTTTTGTCGGGAAGGAAGTAGAGGCGGAGGGCAAGGAGTTGGTTTATAATGTGGCTCAGAGAAAGGCATACCTTAGAGGGGACGTGGTTTTGCGTTTGAGGATGGGTGGACGATGAGGAGAGCTCTTTTTTTGTGCCTTGTGGTTTTGGTATTCTGGCCTCTTTTTGCTCTTGGGGAAGAGGAGAACGTTCTTGTCGTGCGTACATCTCAGGCAGAGTATGACGAGAAAAGTGGGAAAATCGTAGCTCAGGCTTCCACCCTCACCTGGCGGGATCTTGAGATTTTTTGCCCCTCCCTTGAGGTGGATACCAAAGCTCAGGAAGTAAGGACAAGTGGTGACATTAAGGTGGTGTGGAAAGACTTTGAGGCTCATGTGACATCCCTTGTCTATTCTCGCAAGGCTAACATTCTTTCTATCTCTTCTCTTTCTGGGTCGGGCAAGGACGTTGCTTTTTCCTCTCAAACTGGGTTTTTCGATTTTGGGAAAAATCTGGCCCGCTTTGAGGGAAGTCCTCGTTTATCCCTTCGGGGATTTGAACTGGGTTTTGGAGAAATCGACTACGATTTCTCCCAAAGGGTCTGGAAAGGGAATGATGTCACCCTCATCCGGGAGGGATGGAGGGGGAAGGCCAAGAGAGCCCTGTACACCGAGGGGAGTAATCTCTTTGTTCTTGAGGGGGAAGCAGAAATCAATCGGGAGGGCAACCTTCTCCGGGGGGAACGAATCACAATCAACCTCGATACTCTTAAGGTACAGGTAGAAGGGAACGTGGAGATCTTTCTCCTTCCGCCAAAGGGAGAGGAGTAGTGGAGAGAAGCTGGAACGCTCTCGTTGGGGAAAAACTCACCAAGGAGTACAACAAAAAGCGAGTAGTGAGTGAGGTTACCGTCACCGTCCGTCGAGGGGAAATTGTGGGACTTCTCGGTCCAAATGGTGCGGGAAAGACCACCACATTCTACATGCTTGTAGGTCTTGTCCGTCCTACATCGGGCCGCGTTTTCCTTGATACCCTCGAGCTCAATCACCTCCCGATGTACGTTCGAGCCCGGATGGGGATTGGGTATCTGCCTCAGGAACCTTCTGTTTTTCGCCGACTCAGTGTGCGGGAGAACGTTGACCTTGTCCTTGAGATGCAGGGACTTTCTCGGAGAGAAATCGTACAGCGGCGCAACGAGCTTCTCGAAGAGTTTGGAATTGCCCACCTTGCTGAATCCAATGCTAATCTCCTCTCCGGAGGGGAGAGAAGGCGCCTGGAAATTGCCCGGGCTTTGGCCACTTCGCCTTCCTTTGTCCTTCTCGATGAGCCTTTCACGGGAATCGACCCCATTGCGGTGGAAGACATCCAGAACATCGTCAAGAGTCTCGCTCAAAAGGGCATTGGAGTTTTGATCACTGATCACGCCGTGCGGGAGACCTTGGCCATTACCGATCGGGCGTACATCATCTTTGAGGGAAAGATTCTCGTTTCGGGCACCTCTCAGGAGATTATCCAGTCTGAGCTGAGTCGGAAATACTATTTAGGGGAGCGTTTCAACCTCTGAAATGCGTGTACTTGACCGATATGTGGTGCGGGAAACGGGCGGCTCCTTTCTTTTTGGAGTGTCTCTCTTTGTGGCCATTTTGAGCGCCGGAGACCTCCTTTTTCGCCTGGCCCGGATGTGGTTGCAACAAGGCCTTCCGGGATGGAAGGTGGTGTACATTTTTCTCTTTAGCCTCCCACAGCTTTTGGTGTACGTTCTCCCCATGGCTTCCCTTTTGGGGATTCTCCTCGTGGTGGGTCGCATGAGTGGAGACGGTGAAATCGTTGCCCTGCGGGCTTGCGGCGTGAGCATGTTTCGGTTCTTTGCCCCCTTTTTTCTCTTTTCTCTCTGGATTTGTGCTGGAACTGTGGTGTTACAGGAGATTGCCCTGCCTTTTTCGGCGGCAAAGCTCAAGGAAATCTGGGAAGGGGAGACCTCCTCGTTTTTGCCTGTGGAGGAGAGGACCTTTTTTCAGGATACCACTGAAGAGGGGATAGAGCGAATCTTTTACGTGCGGGAGGTAGATCCCCAAAAGGCCCTTCTTTGGGGAGTGGTGGTACAGGAGTACGACACCTCTCGTCTTCGGCGCATCATCAACGCCGAAAAAGCTCAGAATACTGGAGATCGATGGGTTTTTGAAAATGGGGCTTACTACGAAGTAAACGATAGAGGAGAAGTGGAGCGGGTGGTTCGGTTCAAACGGGAGGAAGTGGCCACAAAGGAGACGGTTGAGGAGGTTTTGAAAACGAGAAAGCGTCCCCAGGAAATGAGTTTTTCCGAGCTTCGTTCGTACATTCTCAAAGAGAAAGCTCGGGGGCAGGCTACCGAGCGCCTTGAGGTCCTTCTCTGGCAGAAGACCGCTATTCCCTTTGCAGCACTGGTCTTTGCCCTTATGGGAGTGGTCTTGGGAGTCTCTGCCCCTCGCTCGGGGAAAGCTCTGGGGATTGGTTTGAGTATTCTTGTGGTTTTCGGGTATTATGTTCTCTTTTCGGTGACGAGTACCCTTGCTGAGGGAGGAGTCTTTTCTCCTTTCTGGGGGACATGGACAACAAATATTCTGGGAGGATTAGGCGGAGGAGTGCTCCTTTGGCGACGGAACCAATTGTAGGGGGAATGCAGGATGAATGCCAGTAGTTTTCTTTTGATTTTGGTCATCATCCTTTTGAGTGGTGTCATTGCCTATGTGGGAGATTTCTTGGGCCGGAGAGTGGGGAAACGAAAGCTCTCCCTTTTGAAACTTCGACCCCGTTACACTGCAGTTCTGGTAAGCATTGCGACAGGAATCCTCATTTCCGCTGTGACCTTAGCTATTTTGAGCCTTGCCTCCCAGGATGTGCGTACGGCACTCTTCGGCATGAAGGAGCTGCGGGAAAAGCTTGAGTCTTTGAATGAAGAAGTTATCAGAAGAAATGCAGAACTTGAACACATGAAAGAGGCGGTAGCTGCGTATGAAAAGCAGGTAGCCGAGCTTTCGCAAAAAGAGAGAGAGCTTTCTATTTCCAGAGCAGGCCTTGAGGAACAGGTCAAGTCTCTCTCTCAGAATGTCGAGGAGCTTGAGAAGCAGAGGAAAACCTTGCAGGACGAGATTCAGTCCTTGCAGGTGGAGCTAACCCGTCTTCGGGCGAATCTTTTGGCGGTGCGTCAGGGGGAAATCGTCTTCCGGGATGAAGAGGAAATCCTCCGGGTGGTGGCACAACCGGGAATGGAAACCCAAAGGGTGGAGGATTTCCTTCTCTCCCTTATAAGACGAGCCACAACCATCGCCCAGGCCCGGGGGGCGGGGCAGGACCGGGAAGGGAGAGGAACGGTGTTCGTACAGGAGGAAAACTTCAGGCGGGCTGTAGAACAGCTTGTCAAGGCAGATGGGGAATTCGTGGTGCGTCTGGTAGCCTCCTTGAACACCCTTCGGGGAGAACCGGTGATCGCCCGATTTGTACTTGACGAAAATCGAAAAATCTTTTCGGAGGGCGAGGTTATCTTGAAAAAGACGATACATCTTGAAAGAGGTAAAACAAACCCTGAGCTCATCCTTGCCGAAACACTTCGAGAGCTCAACGTCCTCGGAGTAGAAAGGGGAGTGCTGCCTCAAGAGGGAAAAGTGGGAGTGATTTCGGCTTTGAACCTTACCGAGATTACCCGGGAACTCGAAAGAATCGAGGGAGAAGTACTCCTTGAAGCAGTGGCTGAGGCAGATATTTTTGTTGTCGGCCCAATGCGGGTGGCTTTAAGGGTGCAGAAAAAGGTTCCACAGGGGTAGGCTCACCAGGGCCAAAAGGGTTGTGGCACAGATGATGCTTGAGGAGAGCTCGGTATCAAGCCCATAGACCGAGGCAAAGACGTAAGAGCTCACCAGAGTCGGGGTTGCCGACTGCAGGACAAGGACCTGCCTGTAGAGGAAAGGTAGAGGAAAGAGGGAAGAAACTTCCAGGGCAAGGAGGGGGAGGAAGAGGAGCTTCAAGACCGCCGCAGCCCCAAGAAGCTTCGCTTCTTTAGTGAGGTTTGTGGGAGAGAGGGAAAGGCCGATGGCTACCATCGTCAGGGGTACGGTGGCATCGGCCAGGCGGTTGATAGCCCCCCAGAGGAAGGGAGGCACTGTTATACCGTTGAGAAGGAGAGCGAGAACAAAAGCTGCAAAGGGTGGTAGCTTCAAGAATTCCACCACATTCCGGGTAGAGAACCTCCCCGTCTTCCCATACATGCAGAAAGTCACCCCAAAAGTGTAGACCGAGAGGAAGTTTCCCAGCTGGTCATAGAAAATTGCCGGGGGAAGACCCTTTTCTCCAAGGAGGGCCAGAATGAAGGGATAGCCCAAAAAAGCGGTGTTTCCAAAAGCAGCCCCCATGGCAAAGCTCACCGATTTTTTGGGGGGAAGGCGAAAGACTCTCTCTCCCAGAAAGAAGGCCGCAAGAAACACCACACTTATTGCTCCGTAAGCGAGCGGTGGAATTCCCCAGAGCCTCCGGTCCAGGGTTGCTTGCTGCAGGGAGCGAAAAACAAGGCAAGGGAAAGTCACGTAGAGCACGAAACGATTCAAAAGAGGTGGCGTCTCTTTGGGGAAGATTCTAAGGACGCGCAAGAGAAACCCAAGACCTATAAGGATGAACATGACCCCGAGGACCTGTTCCATAGACCTATCTTGGAAGGACGGGGTTCTTGAGAATGCCGACCCCTTCCACTTCGACTTCCACTACGTCGTTGGGCTTTAGGGGCCCCACTCCCTGAGGTGTACCGGTGGCGATGACGTCTCCGGGGAGAAGGGTCATAATTTCTGAGACGAAAACCAGAAGCTCGTCCACCGGGAAAAGAAGGGAGCGAGTGTTACCTTCTTGCTTGAGGGCTCCGTTCACGAAACAGCGTACCGTACAATTTGTGGGGTCGAGATTCTCTTCAATCCAGGGGCCGAGAGGAGCAAAGGTATCAAAAGATTTCGAACGAGTCCACTGGACGTCCTTTTTCTGGAGGTCCCGGGCAGTGACATCATTGAAACAGGTATACCCGAGGATATAGCTCCAGGCGTCTTCCCTCCGTATTCGGTAGGCCCGCCTTTTTATTACTACGGCGAGCTCAGCTTCGTAGTCCACCCTCTGGGAAGAAGAGGGGAGGAGAATGGGCTCTCCCGGGCCGATGACCGAGGTTGAGGGCTTGATGAAGATGATGGGGTTTTCCGGAATGGAATGGCCGAGCTCTAAAATGTGTTCTTTGTAATTCAGGCCCACCGCTACGATTTTGCTCGGGCGTACCGGGGGGAGAAGGCGAATCTCTGCAAGGGAAAAACGCTCTCCTCTTGTCTTCGTTTCCTTTCCAAAAGGAGAAGAAGTCTCTTCCACTGTTTCCTCATCGACGAGTCTTCCCCAGCTTAGAGTGCGTTTTTCAGGATGGGGAAAACGAAGAATTTTCACGGCGCACCCGCTCCTTAAGGTAAAAGTATTCCTTAAGCCTTGCCAGAAGAGGTACTCTGATGGTACAGAGCTTTTTGGCAAATCGGATTACCTGGGGCAGGGCGTGCCACCCTCGGTAAACCTTGAGGTATGCAACCACAAAGAGTCGTTGGAGCTCCTGGGGAGTAAGGTGGTCAAGTCGCACTACCGGGTGTGCCCCATCGAAGAACCTCCATTCCCGGTTGAGGATTCTCTGGCTGGCCTTAAGTTCTTCAAAGAGTTCCGTACCGGGGAAGGGAGTGAGGAGGGAAAATTGCACGATATCCGGACGAATCCTTCGGGCAAATTCGACCGTCTTTTGGATGGTGGTCTTTGTTTCTCTTAGGCCTCCAAGTATAAATGACCCCCAGCTCTTCACGCCGTACCGGCGGAGGATTTCCACTGCTTTCTTAGCCATCTCGACTGAGAGATGCTTTCCGTAGTCTTTGAGAATGAGTTCTTCGGCACTCTCCAGCCCCAGGTACACCATGCGAAGACCAGCCCTGGCCATCTTTTTCACCAAGGATTCATGATGCACGATGGTGTCGGCCCTCGAGAAGCACCACCATCGAATCTTCAGGCGCTTCCGTTCTATTTCTTCGCAGAAACGTTCTACCCGCTCTGGCACGAGAGTGAAGTTGTCGTCCACGAAGGCTATGGCTCTGAACCCCAGGTCGAAGTAGATACTCTCGAGCTCCCTCACGATGTTCTCCGGAGAGCGAGCCCGCCACTTTGTTCCCGAAAATCGGGAAGAGGCACAGAACTTGCAGGCAAAGGGACAACCACGGCTGGTGAGAACGTTAACAAGGGGTTCCCCCTCAAGCTGAGTCATCCAATACTTGGAAAGGGGGAGAAGTTCTCGGGCCGGGAAAGGAAGGACATCAAGGTCTTCGGGAGGTGAAGCGGGAGGGGTACGGAAGAGTGTTTCTTCCCTTATGAAAGAGAGGCCAGGGATCTTTTCGGGGTGATATCCCTCCTCAAGGGCATCCAAAAGTCTGGCAAATACATATTCTCCCTCACCTCGCACTACATAGTCCACGTATCCACTGTGCAGGGCCTCTTCGTCACAGAAAGTTACGTGGTATCCTCCCATAACCACAATTCGGCCTTCATCCTTCGCTCTCTGGGCAATGCTCAGTGCTTCGGGGAAAGTGTTAGTGGTGGCTGTGATACCCACAAGGTCACACTTTTTAAGTTCTTCTTCAAAACGACCCTTTCCCTCTACCTGGAGGTCCACAATGGTGATGGCATGACGCTTGAGAGAAGTAGAGGCAATGTAGGCTAAACCCAGGGGTGGAAGTTTCACCCCTATGGTTTCGTAGATTCCTATGGAAGGAGGTTGAACGAGAAGTACCCTCACTGCCTTTGCAATTCCTCCATTTTCTCTACAATGGCCTCTCCCACATCGGAGGTTTTCGCCGCTTGAGGGTCGTTGGGGTCGGGCTTGAGGTCATAGGTAACTTTTTTCCCTTCTCGGATGACTGCAGCTACTGCCCGTTCTAAGAGGTTGGCCTTTTCCTCTTCGCCAAGATGCCGGAGCATCATAACTCCCGAGAGAATCGTGGCGATAGGATTAACCCTGTTGAGGCCTTTGTACTTTGGAGCACTTCCGTGGGTGGGCTCAAAGACGGCGTAGTGGTCGCCGATATTGCCCCCAGGAGCCACTCCCAGTCCTCCCACAAGCCCAGCGGCAAGATCCGAAACGATGTCCCCGTAGAGGTTGGGAAGGACAAGGACATCGTAGAGCTCCGGCTTTTGCACGAGCTGCATGCACATGTTGTCGACGATGCGGTCCTCAAACTCAATATCAGGATATTCTTTGGCCACTTCCCGGGCTACCTCGAGGAAAAGCCCATCGGAGTACTTCATGATGTTCGCTTTGTGGACGGTGGTGACTTTGCGGCGTCTGTTTTTCCGAGCATACTCGAAGGCAAAGCGCACGATTCTCTGCGTTCCAAAGACAGAAATGGGCTTTATGCTAATGCCAGAATCTTCGCGGATTTTCCCCTTTCTCAGTCGCTCCACAGTAGCGATGAACTCCAGGGTTTCAGGTTTACCCCTCTCAAATTCAATGCCAGCGTAAAGGTCCTCCGTATTCTCCCGGACAACCACAAGATCAATGTTCTCGTAGCGGGAGCGTACTCCCGGGTAGGTCTTGCAGGGTCGTACACAGGCATAGAGGTCGAGCTCTTTCCGCAAAGCCACATTGACACTGCGAAATCCTGTCCCCACCGGAGTCGTTATGGGGCCCTTTAAGGCTACACCGTTTCTTTTTATGGATTCAAGGACCTGGGAGGGGAGAGGAGTACCGTATTTCTCCATCACTTCGGCTCCGGCTTCCTGAATATCCCATTCGATGGCAACTCCAGTGGCCTCAATGACCTTTTTGGCTACCTCAATGATTTCTGGTCCAGTTCCATCGCCCGGTATGAGAGTCACCCGGTACATGATGTAGCCTCCTTTGCTCCTTTTAAGGGAATGGTAGCGAAAAAATCCCCACTTTGCAAGGCTTTTGCGACCATACTATAATAGGGTAAAGGGAGAGATGTACGTGTTTTCTCGCATTCCAAGTGGTGTTCCGGGCCTTGATGAAATTCTGCGAGGGGGGCTTATTCCCAGAAGAATGTACCTTCTCAGCGGTGGCCCAGGAACGGGGAAAACCACGGTAGGGTTGTGTTTTTTGCGGGAAGGTGTTCGCCAAGGTGAACAGGTTCTCTGCATCTTGCTCGGTGAACCAGTATCGAACCTCCTTGAAAATGCCACATCCTTTGGCATTGATACAACCGGCATCAATTTTCTCGACCTTACCCCCACTCGGGAATTCTTTGTTCAGGTTGAAACATATGACCTTTTCTCTCCTGCGGATGTGGAACGAGTTCCTACAACTCGAAAGATTCTTGAAAGTGTTGCCAGCGTGAAACCCCAAAGAGTCTTCGTTGATTCCTTGAGTCAGTTCCGCTACCTTGCTCCGAATCCTTTCGAGTATCGCAAACAAGTGCTTTCTTTTATCCGCTTTCTCACAGAGCAGGGAATAACGGTTTTGACAACCTCAGAAAAAAGCCCTGAAGCTCCTGACGAAGACTTGCAATTCCTTGCTGATGGTATATTTGTCCTCTCCCGGGCTCGTCACAGTCGTAGCATTGAGGTTAAAAAGTTCCGGGGTTCTTCTTTTGAGCCCGGGGTACACGCTTTTGAGCTTGCTTTTGGAGGAGCAAGAGTTTTCCCTCGGCTTGTACCTTATGAGAGACGTGTATCTTGCTCTTTTGAACTCGTACCTTCAGGAATCCCAGGACTTGATGAGCTTTGCGGAGGAGGAATTGAGGAAGGGACGATAACAATCATAACCGGACCAACTGGTGTGGGTAAAACAACCCTTGCATTGCAATTTCTCTGGGGTGTGGTTCAAAAAGGAAGGCGTGCTGTGGCGTATTCTTTTGGAGAGGATGTGGAAACCATTCTCTTTCGTTGTGAGCAGGTGGGAATTCCAGTACAGGATATGATACGTAGAGAACTCCTTGCAGTACAAAGGATCGAGCCCCTCCGGTATACCTCCCAGAGTTTTGCAAGAAGAGTCGTTGAAGAGGTTCTGGAGAGGGAAACCTTCTGTGTCCTTATCGATTCTATCTCTGGGTACAGACTCTCGATTGTAGGACAAAGCCTTGAAAAAGAGCTCTACTCCCTTGCTAAGTACCTTACCTCTCTTGGAAAAATGGTATTCCTGGTGAATGAGGTCGAGCAAGTTGCAGGTGATTTTCAGGTGACCGGTCGAGGTCTAAGTTACCTTGCTGACAACATCATTTTTCTTCGATACCTTGAAATGGATGGGGAATTGCGGAGAGTTATTGGGGTTTTAAAAAAGCGGCTGGGGAATTTTGAGAAAAGAACCCGAGAATTCTCTATAACAAGTGAAGGCCTTCATGTGGGACCTCCTCTTGGTGATATCCAGGGGATTTTTCAGGAATTCCCAAAGCGGGAATAGCGGGGATAAGGAGGAAATTTGTGGAACCTATACTTGTTGCCCTCCACCATAAAGCAAACAGGAGACTCCTTGAGGCATACATGAAAAGCTATTACCCCCTTTTCATTCCTGATAGGTTATCTGAAGAGACATTCCTTGAGGAAAAGTTCTTCCTTGGCATTGTTGATGGACCAGTTCTACAAACCTGGCGAGTGGCTATAGAGAAACGGCGAGAGAAGGAACGCCCTCTTTTCCTTCCCTTTGCATTTGTAACCTCTCGGCAAGACCTCGGCCTTGCCCAACACTTTCTCTGGACGGCTGTAGATGAAATCATCACCACTCCTATCGAGAGGGTTGAACTTCGGGCAAGAATTGAGGTCCTCTGTACCATCCGACGTCTGTCGCTTCAACTTCACACCCAGTACCGGCGCCTTTTTGAAAACGTTCCTTTAGGTCTTTACTGGATGTCTCCTACGGGGACCATTCTCGACATCAATTCAACGCTGGCAAGAGCGCTTGGTCTTACGGATCCAAAGGACGTCATTGGTAGAAATGCCCTTGAGTTTTACGTAAATCCTGAGGATCGTAAAGCATGGCAGGATGTGATGGAGAGGGAGGGGAGGGTGACTCATTTCCGGTGCCTCTTGCGGCGACTTGATGGAGAAGTCTTCTGGGCTTCCTTGAACATTCAGCAGGTTCTTGATGGGGAAGGGAATCTTTTGTACTACGAGGGAAGTGTTGAGGACGTTACAGAGCTTGTGGCTTATGAAGAACGCCTCAAAGAAGCTCTTGCAAGGCTTGGACAGAGTTTCGACAATCTTGTCCTTCTTCTCTCAAGACTTGTGGAAATTAGAGATCCGTATACTGCGGGTCACCAAAGGCGTGTTGCCCAGCTCGCCCGGGACATTGCCTGTGTCATGGGATTTGGGGAAGAGGAAACTCAAAAAGTGTATGTTGCCGGTCTTCTCCATGACATCGGAAAGATTGCCATTCCTGGGGAAATACTGAATAAACCAGCAACACTTACTCCCCTTGAGCGGGCAATTGTCAGGGAGCACCCGGAAAAGGGTTACGAAGTCGTCTCCTCTGTGGATGTTCTCCGTCCTGTGGCTGAAGTTATTCTTCAGCACCATGAACGCCTCGATGGCTCGGGATACCCAAGGGGGCTCCGGAACGGGGAAATTCTCCCCGCTGCCCGGATTCTTGCGGTGGTTGACGTTGTGGAGGCTATGATGCACCACCGCCCGTACCGTCCACCCTACAGTCTTGAGGAAGCACTTTTCGAAATCACAAAGAACCGGGGAATCCTGTACGATGAGGCAGTGGTCGATGCATGTTGCGCTCTCTTTAGAAAAGGAAGGTTTGTTTGGGAGGATTAGAGCATCTCTCTGAAGGCCTCAAGGCGGGTACGAATCTGTTCTTGAGAGTTGTGTCGCTTGTCGAGATGGTCTCCATCAAGAAAAAGTACGGGATATCCCTCCTTCTTGAGAGTTTCTCGAAGCAGCGCGTTCATGCCCTGGCTCTGGCGACATCCCCACTGATTGAACTGTATGGCTCCCTGAGCCTCGTACTCTCGGAGAATCCGGAGAATGTTCTTAAGACGCCCTTTGCCGTCTGAGAGTGTCTCACTACTCCAGAGGATCTTCCTGCTCAGAGAGAGAAAAGGTTCCCGGGGACTGAGCTCTTCGGGGAAGAGGCTGGCAAATTCTTCAAAGGCCACTCCCAGACCCAGTTCCTCAAGAAGGGGAACAAGGTTACTCCGATAAAAGGGTTTGAGGTGGAGCCAGACGAGGCGGTGAGGGAGAAGCCGTTGGGTATTCCTGACCTCCTCGAGGAGTTTTTCGGCGAAGTACAGAGACTCTTCCCTTCCCAGGAACTGGTAGTAGTAGGGGAGGTAGTCAAGGTTTTTGGTGGGAGGGCAGAGCATGTGGTCTTTTCTTTTCCGCAGACACTCTATTTCCCAGAAAATCTCCCGGGTGCGGTTGGAGAGAGAAAAAGGCCTATCCCAGGAGAAAAGAACATGATGGTTTTTTTCCAGGTCCCGGGCAATATCTTTGAGCTGTTCTGCCACATACTCTGCGGTTTCCCTGGTAAACGCTTTGGGGACGTCCACCACGAAAAGAGGAACTCTAAAGAACTCTCTGAGGGTCTCAAAAAAGGGTACCGTCCCCTGGCAAATACTCGAGGTAGCGAAGAGGAAATCAGGCTGAGGGAAAAACCCAAGAAGGCTCATGCCCACACTCAAGCGGTGGTAGCTGCAGAGGTCCTGGGAGAACCAAGCTTTTTCTGCTGCTTTGAGGGGTAAAAGGGGAAAGCCCAGGGCAGCCACAAGGCCTGCAGCGATTTCTGGGTAGAAAGGAACGAGAGAGGCAGCATGGAGGAATTCGCACGGAAAGAAAAGGCTTGCCCAGCCAATCTTTCCCGCTCTTCCGTAGAGAGTGCGGATGGAGTGTATCGTCACCTGATAGGAGAATTGAGGAAGAGAGGGATTGGGGTATTTGTGGTGAAGCCAAAACTCATAAGGGCGCAAAGAACGGAAAAGGAGAGGTCTTTGCAGGAGAAAGCGGGCGACTCGAAGAAAGAAAGGAGAGTACTCATCCACACTCAAGCACCTCTCGAAAAGCTTCAACTCGGGTCTCCCACTGGCTGAAGGAAGGGGTGTCATCGTGTTCCAAAAGAAGCACAGGGAGGGCGAATTCTTGCCTCAAAAGCCCGATTTCATAGAGTGCAAAGTCACAGAACTTGGAGAAGAAAACCACCACACCTTGCAGATTGAGGTCCTGGCATATCTTCTTGAGTGTTGTCCTTCTCTTCTTTCCCGAGAGCTTTGGACAGGAGAGGCAAGCAGAAAGATACAATCTCGCCAGGTCCTCGAAAGGGGAGGAGGAGAGGGAAAAGTCTTCCACCCAGAGGGGGCGATTTTTGTGGATGTCAGCAAAGACCGCAAATCCCTTTTCTTCAAGGAGAGGTATAAGAAGGGGTGCAAAGTGAGAACCCACGAGGAGAATGGGGATGCGATCCTTCTCTTGAGCCCTTTCTTTGAGGTTTTTCAAATATTCTTTTCTCTTTTTAGCACTCTCTGGAAGCATTGCTTTGAGTCTCTCCTCACACTGAGAGAAAGGTTCCTCCCTGAGTGCAGAGAGCCTCCGAGCCAGTTCTTTAAGGTTTTCGGCAAAACGTTGAACCGCTCTTTCAGAGATCGTGGCCGGAACATCAAGAGGAAGCACAGGCTTCCCCAGGAAGGAGAGGAGCTCAAAGGTTCTCCGGGAAGCGTCGCAGGAGAGGGGAATAATATGGAGAAGAGGATCGTGTTCTTTTGTCCAATCGGCGAAGGCCTTGCACAGGGTACAGAAAGGAACAGGAAAAAGGGCCTCCCGGGAAGGAGAAAACTTGGGCTCGAAGAGAAGAGCTTGAAAACCACAAGCCCTTACGAGTTCTTCAGGAACGTAGCTGCAGAAGTACCCCACCGAATCCATTCAGAAGAGCACCCACGAGAGCAGAAAGAGTACAATTCCCAGAACGAAGAGTGGCAGGAGTAGATACATTGCCCATTTCAAAAGGAGAAGCCCCAGGAGAAAAAGAACCAGAAGGGCGATTCCCGCAAAGAACAGAGGAATGAAGATGGGCAAAAGGTAGAGGGCAAAGAGGACGAAGAGTGCAAGGAGAATAGCTGTTCCGATCGACCACAGAAGCCGAATCACGTCTTGTCACCTCCTTCAAGGAAGGTTTCAAGGAGACGGGCGAGGTTTTGGGCGACAAAGCCTTGGGGTCGAAGCTCGGAGAGTATGGTTTCGGGAGAAACCTCTTCCTTCCAGAAGTTTCTGTTCGCTTTTCTATCCTCAAGCATTTTCGTCCCCTCAAGGGCTACACCGAGAAACACACCCCGGGAGAGGGCATAGGCATAGAAAACCGAAGAGGAGTCAAAATCTAAGGCGGCACCAATTCCTCTTCCTTTGGGACCAAGACTTATCGAGAGACTTCCTCCCAGAACTGCTCTTCCCTCAAAAAGGGCCTCAAGGCCCTCTCGGCGCATGATGAAGAAAATAATGTCTTGGGACTGAACGCCAACCTGGACTCCGAGGCTTAGGCTTTCTATGGTGTAAAAGGCCGGACCGAAAAAGGTTCTCTCACCTTCTCTGCGGGCGAAGACCGCTCCCCCACCGCTTGTCTTGCCCACGAGAAACCCTAACCTTTGGACTTCTGGGAAAATGGCTATGCCCTTAGCTTTCTCGAAGAGAGAACGCAAAAAGCTTTGGTCAAGGGACTGTGCAAGCTCGTACAGGGCCTTAATGGACCGATTGAGGAGGCCTTCCTCGTCTCCTAAGGCCCTCAGGGGCAGAGCAAGAAGGAAAAGTATCATAAAAGCTACGAACCATCGGAGCTGCATATTTCTCCTCTCCCTTTGGGGTCATTGTAGCACAAGGGAGGGGAAAGATGACAGAGGGAATGGGGTGTGGTAAACTCTCTCCAAAATTACCCCCAAGGAGAAGAAGGAGTGGATTATCCTCGTCTCCGCCTGAAAAAGGGGAAGGAAAAGCGTCTGCTTTCCGGTCACCCCTGGGTTTACCGCACTGAAGTCGACGCAGTGCGGGGACCGGCTGAGCCCGGGGATGTTGTGGCGGTGGAGACCCATCGAGGTAAATTCCTCGGTCTTGGGTACTATAACCCCCATTCGGCGATTGCAGTACGGATGTTGAGCCAAGACCCAAAAGAGCGCATCGATGCTCTCTTTTTTGCCCGCCGTGTGGAGGAGGCTCTCCTTTTCCGTCTGCGTCTTTTCAAGGAGGAAGAGACCAATGCTTTTCGGGTTGTTTTTGGGGAAGCCGATTTCCTTCCGGGACTCATTGTGGACAAGTTTGGTCCTTATCTTGTGGTACAGGTTCTCACCCTGGGTATGGAAAAGAGAAAAAGGGAAGTTCTTGAAGCCCTTGTCTCAATCCTTCGTCCTCTTGGGGTTTACGAGCGGAGTGACGTGGAGGTACGCAAAAAAGAAGGCCTTGAGTTACGCTCGGGGTATCTGTGGGGTTCTTTCGACCCTCGCATTATCATCCGGGAGAATGGGTTGTCTTTTGTGGTGGATGTGGCGGAAGGACAGAAAACTGGACATTTCCTCGACCAGCGGGAGAACCGCCTCGCCCTTCGCCGGTATGTGCAGGAAGCGAGAGTCCTTGATTGTTTTTCGTACAGTGGGGGATTCGGTATCCATGCGCTGGTTTTTGGGGCCCGGGAGGTTGTGGCGGTCGACATTTCAGAAAGGGCCCTCGCTCTGGCCCGGGATAATGCCCGCCTGAACGGTGTGGGAGGGGCAATTACCTTTTTGGCGGCTGACGTCTTTGAAACCTTGCGGGAGTTTGCAAAGCAAAAGGAGCGCTTTGACCTCGTCATCCTGGACCCTCCGGCTTTCGTTAAGGAACGGGAAACCTTGGCAGGAGCACTGCGGGGATACAAGGACATTAATCTCTTTGCCATGAAACTCCTGAACCCCTCAGGAATTCTTATAACTTCGTCCTGCTCTCATCATCTTTCTGAGGAAAAATTTCTTGCCACGATTGAAGAAGCCGCCTCAGATGCAGGAAGACGCTTGCAAGTTCTTGAACGCAGAGGGCAGGCCCAAGACCACCCGGTTCTTCTGGGGTACCCTGAATCTCGCTATCTGAAGTGCTTTATCCTCCGGGTTCTTTGATGTGGTATAATGAAAAAGCATTATAGTATTACTTTACCACTATAGGAGCAAAAAACGGTGGCTCTTTTTCCTCAGTTCAGTGAAGCGGTGTCTCTGGCCCTCCACAGCATGGTCCTTTTGAGCCAGAGTACCTCCCCCCTTACTACCAAGGAAATTGCGGAGAAAACTGAAGCCTCGGTGCATCATCTGGCCAAAGTTTTCCAGCGCCTTGGAAAAGCAGGACTCGTTGTATCGGAAAGGGGACCCAAGGGAGGCTTTGTACTCGCCCGTCCACCGGGGGAAATCACCCTCCTTGAGGTATACGAGGCCATTGAAGGACCCTTTGCGACCAGAGGGTGTCTTTTAGCAAAAGGGCAATGTCCTTTTTCGTCTTGCGTCTTTGGCGAGCTTCTTCGTGACTTTACCCTTCGGTTGCGGGTATACTTATCGTCTCACCGACTTTCTGACGTATGTCGAGAATGAAAAATGGGGAGAGGAGGTTCATCACCAGGGAAGAGCAAAAAACAGTTCAACCCATGGTGAGGCCTGGAGGAGGTCACGAAGCAGGACCACTTGCAAGTTTTCAATCTGAAAGGGTAAGTGGGCATCGTTGGTGAGAAACGCCCTGCTGTCTTCTCTGGGGTGGTAGCTATATGGGAAACATCGGGAACACACATCTGGCCTTCTCCTCTCTGGGAAGAAAGAAATCCTTCCCCAGGAGGCAGGTGTATGCTTTTGAAAAACAGGGCTTCTCAAGAGGGGGTGGAGAAGATACAATAGAAAAAAGCCCTTGAGGAGGTGTCACGGTGCCCGAATTTGTCAATCCCTTCAGCGGGATAGTCCCCGGACGGAAGATGACTAAGGAGGAGCTTATCCGTGCCATTCGTTTGAACCTCGCTGCTGAAGAAGAAGCGGTGCATCTCTACCTTGCCCATGCCGACGCCACCGATCACCCTCTGGCGAAGAAGGTCCTCATCGATATCGCCAATGAGGAACGAGTGCACGCCGGAGAGTTCTTACGCCTTCTTGAAATTCTCACGGGGGATGAGGGAAAGTTCATGGCCCAGGGAGCCAAAGAAGTCGATGACATGGCCAGGACTGCTGGGCAGGATAACCCCACCCTGGGATCACTCAGAGAGGAGGGGTGAGGATGGGTACGCCGTATCTCTCGCGAGAAGAGGCTCCCTTTGGAAGCGAATTGTGGAAGGTTCTCGACGAGGCCTGTGTGAGCATGGCCAAAGAAGAGCTCTCGGGTCGAAAGTTTTTGCCCCTTCGGGGTCCTTTTGGTCTTGGCTTTGCCTTTGTACCCCTCTCAGTGCGGTCTCTCGAAGAGGGCATATCGACCCTTGAGGGGAAATCCCTCGTTGCCCTGGAACGCTCGTTTCATCTCAAGAAGCTGGACGTTGCCCAGTTCGAGCGAGGTAGTGTATCTCTGGATCTTGCGCCTCTCGTGAAGGCCACAAGAGAAGTGGCAAAACTCGAGGAGAAGCTCATTTTCGAAGGTCTTGGAGGGCAGAGCGGTCTCTGCACTCATCCTTCGGCAGGCTCCTCGTCGCTCTCCGAGTGGGACAAGCCGGGGAAAGCAGCTGAAGACATCATAAGGGCCATCTCGATTCTCGATCGGGAGGGGTTCCACGGGCCCTTTGCCCTGGCTTTATCGGTGGAGCGATACAATCTCCTTTTCCGTAACTATCCCGGTACTGGCCATACAGAGCTCTCTCATATCTGCTCCATTGTGGGAGATCGGGTGGTGAAGTCTCCGGTTCTTCGGGAGGGAGGAGTGCTTCTTGCGGTGAACCCCATGTATGCGGAGATTATCCTCGGCCAGGACCTGCAAGTAGGATTCGTCGGGCCGGAAGAGGAAGGCTATCGTTTCTCGATTTCTGAGAGTCTTGCCTTGCTTTTGCGGGAACCTCGTTCGGTGTGCGTACTGAAGTAAAGAAGGAGAGAACAGGTGGGGAGAATTCCCCACCTGTCAGGATTTTTTCTTTCGATAAGTAACATAGATGGTCTTCTTAGCACCCTTTCTTGTTCATTTGCGGTAACCTCGCAATCGAATCTTCCCAAGTGTATCGCCCTTGATACATACTGCCCTCGACGTGTGCCGATCGATTGCCTCAACGGAAAGGTCGAAAAAGGGTTACCTACAGTGACGAGGAAAACTTTCTATCCCCTCTTGGGGTGTTATGTCCCTCGGTCGAATCACCGGGATTTCCAGGGTTTTTCTGTGGAACCCCTTTCCCTCGGAGCAGGTATTTCCCTGTGTTATAATGGTACTTGTCTTTGGGGGACTTTGTTTGAGGAGGGTAATCATGCTTGCTCTTTTGAAGGAAATGTGGGCGAAGAAAGCCCAGGAACGCATTATCCGGGAGCTCCAGAAAAAGTTCGTTGAGCCTATCAATGCTTTAGAGAAGACAACGAGTGCCCTCTCGGATGGGGAACTTGCTCGGAAGACCGACGAGTTCAGGGAGCGCTTGACTCGGGGTGAAACCCTTGACGACCTTCTCATCGAGGCCTTTGCCGTGGTACGGGAAGTGGCTCGAAGGGTTGTGGGTATGCGTCCTTTCGACGTACAACTCATGGGAGCAGTGGTGCTCCACCAAGGGAAGATTGCCGAAATGCAAACAGGTGAGGGGAAAACTCTGGTGGCCACCATGCCGGCATACCTCAATGCCCTCACCGGGAAGGGCGTCCACATCGTCACGGTGAACGACTACCTGGCCAAGCGCGACCGCTACTGGATGGGTCCGGTCTTTGAGTTTCTGGGACTCTCGGTAGGTCTCATCCAACATGAGTCCACCCCTGAGGAACGCAAAAAAGCCTATCGGTGTGACATCACTTACGGAACCAATGTGGAGTTTGGCTTTGATTACCTCCGAGACAATATGGCTCTTCGCAGAGAAGACGTTGTGCAGAGAGAGCTCCACTATGCTATTGTCGATGAGGTGGATTCTATTCTCATCGATGAGGCTCGAACTCCTCTCATCATTTCCGGACCATCGGAAGAAAATACCGAGATATACTACAAAGTGGATCGGGTAGTGCGGAAGCTCGCTCCTCGGGAAGATTTCGACTTTGAAGAGAAAACCCGTTCCGTCTGGTTGACGGAAAGGGGGATTGCCAAAGTAGAGAAGTTGCTCCACGTGGACAACCTCTATGAAGAAACAGGGAAAGGGACACTCGAACACCTTATCCGGCAGGCCTTGCGGGCTCACCATCTCTACCGGAAGGACGTGGACTACGTCGTCAAAGAGGGTCAGGTGATCATCGTCGACGAGTTCACCGGAAGGCTCATGTATGGGAGGCGCTACAGTGATGGCCTCCATCAGGCTATCGAGGCCAAGGAAGGACTTCAAGTCGCAAGCGAAAACCAGACTCTGGCCTCCATCACCTATCAGAACTACTTCCGCATGTACGAGAAAGTTTGCGGTATGACTGGCACGGCGAAGACAGAAGAAGAGGAATTCATCTATACCTATGGTATGCCCGTTGTGGTGATACCCACCAATAGGCCCCTTCGGCGTACCACGCTTCCTGACGTCATCTATCGAACGGAGAGAGAGAAGTTTGAAGCGGTGGTGAAGGAGATAGAAGAGCTCCACACCATGGGGCGGCCTATCCTTGTGGGAACCACCTCCATCGAAAAATCGGAGCGCTTGAGTGAGATGCTGAGAAAAAGGGGTATTCCCCATCAGGTCCTCAACGCCAAACACCATGAAAGAGAGGCGGAAATCATTGCTCAAGCAGGGCGCCAAAAAGCGGTGACGATTTCGACGAACATGGCCGGTCGGGGAACAGATATCCTTTTGGGAGGGAACCCCGACTTTTTGGCCAAGCGCCGGCTGCGGGAGATGGGATTCCCCGAGCATGTCATTGTACGCTTGAGCCTGGGCATGCCCTCTGATGACCCGGAAGTTCAAAGGGCTAAGGAAGTCTATCGGGATCTCTATGTCCGCTTTAAGGAAGAAACCGACCGGGATGCTGAGGAGGTCAAAACCCTGGGGGGTCTTCACGTCATCGGCACAGAACGCCATGAGAGCCGTCGCATCGACAACCAGCTTCGGGGAAGAGCCGGGCGCCAGGGCGACCCTGGTTCCTCACAGTTTTTCCTCTCTTTGGAGGACGATCTTCTACGCCTTTTCGGTTCAGAGCGTCTCTCGGGTATCATGGGACGCTTGGGGATGGGAGAGGGTGAACCCATCGAACATCCTCTGGTGACTCGTCTTATCGAGGCGGCTCAGAAGCGAGTAGAAGGTTATCACTTCAACATTCGCAAGACCCTTCTGCAGTATGATGACGTTATGAACAAGCAGAGGGAAGTTATCTATGCCCAACGTCGGCGGGTCCTTTTTGAGGAGAATCTCCGCCCCTTTGTCTACGATATGCTTGAGAAAGTCCTTGAAGAGCTTGTGGAGACCCATGCCAACGAGCGTGTGTATCCAGAGGAATGGGACCTTGAGGGACTGAATCAGCGTCTGCAGTTTTTGTTTGGTGCGGAGTTCAAGCCCAAAGGAGAAGAGCTCCTGCGTTTGACTTCTTCAGGTCTCAAGGACACACTTTATAACGAGCTGAGAAGGTTTTATGAGAGAAAGGTACAGGAAGTTGGGGAGGAGATCTTTCGGGATATCGAACGCTATGTCCTTCTTAGAGTTGTCGATCACCACTGGAAGGACCACCTCCATAACATGGACCACCTCCGGGAGGGAATCGGTCTTCGGGCCGTGGGTCAGAAGGACCCCTTCGTGGAGTATCAGTTGGAAGCCTTCGATATGTTCCAGGACATGGTGGCTTCAATCCGCGAGGACGCTCTTCGATACCTTTTCCATGTACGGGTGGTGCAAAAGCCTTCCCCTTCCTTGCCAAAGGGGAGAGAAAGGGTGAAAGAGACCTCCCCTAAGAAGGTCCAAAGGGAGGGAAAAATTGGCCGAAACGACCCCTGTCCCTGTGGAAGTGGTCTCAAGTACAAATACTGTTGCGGGAAAAAGTAGGAGAGAGGAGGAAAAGGAGTGCAGGTTGATCTTTCTCAGGAGCTTGCTCTTGTTCGAGAGAAACTTAAAGAGATTGGAGGGTATCTTTGAAGAGGAGAAAGTCCAGGAAAAGATAAAGATCATCGAGCTTGAAATGAGTCAAGAAGGCTTCTGGGAGAACAAGGAGGACCAGGAACGTCTTCTCAAGGATTATCGTAAGTACCGGCGGGTTTTTGACGAGTACACTGAGCTCAAAGAAAGATTTGAGGATGCTGAGGAACTCCTGCACATCGTCTCACCAGAAGAGGTCGAGTATGGAGAGTTGGTGAGGGAGATCAGGAAACTCAAGGAAGCGGTTGAGGACCTTGACATCCGTCTCCTCTTCCGAAACGAGGAGGATCGCAACAATGCCATTGTGGCCATTCACTCTGGGGCAGGAGGGACGGAATCGCAGGATTGGGTGGAGATGCTCTTTCGGATGTACTTGCGGTTTTGTGAGCGAAAGGGCTTTGACGTACAGGTCACGGATATCCTGGAAGGAGAAGAAGCAGGCTTGAAACATGTGACCCTTCTCGTTCAGGGAGAATATGCCTATGGATACCTCCGCTCTGAACACGGAGTGCACCGCTTAATTCGCATTTCTCCCTTTGATGCCAACAAGCGCCGTCACACCACCTTCGCCCTGGTTGACGTCATTCCGGAGATTGGCGAGGATGTTGACGTGGAAATCAACCCCCAGGACCTTCGCATTGAAACCTTTCGAGCAAGCGGTCATGGAGGGCAGCACGTGAACGTTACAGATTCAGCCGTGCGTATCATACACGTTCCTACGGGGATCATAGTACAGTGTCAGAACGAGCGTTCCCAGCATCAAAACAAAGCCGTGGCGATGCGAATTCTTCGAGCTCGTCTCTATGAGCACTACCGTCAAGAGCAGATGAAAAAGATTCAGGAGCTTAAGGGAGAGAGGAAGGACATAGCTTGGGGTAACCAGATCAGAACCTACGTCTTTCACCCTTACAATTTGGTAAAGGATCACCGTACTGGTCATGAGACGGGGAATGTGGGGCGGGTTATGGACGGTGAAATCGACGATTTCATTGAGGCCTTTCTCAAAAAGGAAAGAAGCCTATGAAAGTCTATGCCCTTGTGGGTCCCACTGGCACAGGGAAGAGCTACCGAGCTCCTCACATTGCCAAGGAGCACGGCATTGAGTGCATTATCGATGATGGGCTCCTCATTACCCAGGGGAAAATCATAGCCGGGAAGTCCGCTAAGGCGGAGCTCAGCAAAATTCGGGCAGCAAAAGTAGCTGTTTTCTACTTCCCCGAGCATCGGGAAGAGGTGAAGAGGGCTCTTGCAGAACTTTGCCCGGAGAAGATTCTTGTTCTTGGCATATCTCTCCCGATGGTGGAAAAGATTTGTGAACGTCTCGGTTTACCCAAGCCTGAAGTGACATGGGATATATTCGACCTTGCCTCTTTGGATGAAATTCAGGCTGCTCTGGTAGCAAGGGAGTCGGGAGGAAAGCACACCATTCCTGTACCTCTGGTGGAGGTAAAGAGAACCGTCTGGGGAGCGCTGGCTGAGGCCCTCCCGGTGGGGGTCTGGCGGTGGTTCTATGCCTCTCGAGAGAAAACCGTGGTGCGTCCTCCTTTCAGTTATCTAGGGAAGCTTGTGGTGAGCGAGAACGCCTTGAAAACCCTTGTGTTTCTGTGCCTTGTACATACTCCCTGGGTGCAGCAGGTGAAGGAGATTGCCTTTCATCGAGCCGGCGGGGGGCTTGAGGTGGAGCTGGGTTGTGTTTTGCAGAACGGGTCTTCTTTGGCCCAGGTTTGCCGCTTTCTGCAGCAATACCTCAAAGAGCGCATAGAGTATCTCACTGGGGTGGAAGTCAAAGCGGTGCATGTCGATGTTGAAGGGATTCTCTTGCCACAGTTTGGGCGAGACATGGCGCACTCTTCCGCACTCTCTTGACTTTCCCCTGTGTATCTGGTAGGAAATACGAAAACCGCGGGGTATGGTGGGTATGGCTCGCAAAACCATAGAAGAACTTCTCAAAGAGCTCCAGGGAAAAGAGACCTTGCTTTTGCAAGGCGGCGGGGAGAAAGCCGTCGAAAAACAACATCAGAGTGGTAAGCTCACTGCCCGGGAAAGGATTGCTCTCCTCCTCGATGAGGGGAGTTTTGAAGAGGTTGACCTTTTTGTAGAACATCGAGCGGAGAAGTTCGGTATGCCTGAAAAGAAGCTCCCCGCGGACGGTGTGGTTACCGGTTTTGGTACCGTCGATGGTCGGGTAGTCTTCGTCTACTCTCAGGACTTCACCGTCATGGGTGGGTCCTTGGGGGAAATGCAGGCTAAAAAAATCTGCAAAATCATGGACATGGCTCTCAAAGTGGGAGCACCAGTCGTCGGCATCAACGATTCAGGGGGGGCGAGGATTCAGGAGGGCATTGACTCACTCTCGGGATACGGACAAATCTTTTTCCGCAACACTCAGGCATCGGGTGTCATCCCTCAGATTGCTGTCATTGCCGGACCCTGTGCTGGGGGTGCAGTGTACTCTCCGGCCCTCATGGACTTCATTTTTATGATTGAGGGTACAAGCCGTATGTTTGTGACCGGCCCACAGGTGGTGAAGGCGGCAACGGGCGAAGAGGTTTCGGCAGAAGAATTAGGGGGAGCCCTTACTCATGCTACAAAAAGTGGTGTGGCGCATTTTACAGCAAAGACAGAGGAAGAATGTTTTACCATGGTGCGGAAGCTCCTCTCCTTTCTTCCTTCCAATAACGTTGAAGATCCTCCCTTTGTGGGGACTGAGGATCCCCTGGAGCGACAGGATGAGGAACTCCTGCAGACTGTCCCCACCAATCCCAACAAGCCCTATGATGTGAAAGAGGTTATTCGGCATATTGTGGACTATGGAGAATTCTTCGAGGTTCACAAAAGTTTTGCCCGAAATGTGGTAGTAGGTTTTGCCCGGATCGGTGGACATGTGGTGGGAATTGTGGCAAGCCAACCATATCACCTGGCCGGGTGTCTTGACATCGATTCGGCGGACAAGGCGTCTCGTTTCATTCGCTTTTGCGATTGCTTTAATATTCCTCTGGTGACGCTGGTCGACGTTCCGGGATTTCTGCCCGGTACCAACCAGGAGTTTGGGGGTATCATCCGCCATGGGGCAAAGATGCTTTACGCCTACTCGGAGGCCACCGTTCCCAAAATCACCGTGATCCTTCGCAAAGCTTACGGTGGGGCATATCTTGCTATGTGCAGTAGGGACCTGGGGGCGGATATTGTCTTTGCCTGGCCGACAGCGGAGATCGCCGTCATGGGCGCTGAAGGAGCAGTGGAAATCATTTTTCGCCGGGAGATAGAGAGTGCCCTTGACTCCCAGAAAGAACGGGAACGACTTCTTGAGGCCTATCGCCAGGAGTTCTACAACCCTTATCAGGCTGCACGGCGTGGTTACGTCGATCAGGTCATCGACCCCCGGGTTACAAGACTCAAAATAGGACGGGCCCTGGAAGTCTTCTGGTCGAAACGGGAGGAAAGGAAGGGAAAAAAGCATGGCAATTTCCCGGTATGATTTGGGGATCGGTGTGAAAAAAGAAGTTCTGGCAGCCATCATGGCTGCTGTTTTTGAGTTTTTAGAAGGTGAAAGAGGACCTCGTTTTCGACCCTATGTAGTAAGGAAAAGCCATGCCTGGAAGACTCTGGCACTAAGGGAAGGACGCTTTCAGGTACGTTTGGGGAGGTAAAAGGGGTGCGGAAATTCCTCGTTCGGGTCAATGGTGAGGAGTACGAAGTGGAAGTGGTGGAAGTTACCGAAGGTGGGAGACGGGAATTTGCCCTTGGTGGAGTGCAAAAGGTTGGTGAAGCCAAGACTCCTGAGGGTCTTTTCCGTGTAACCACGATTGTCCGGGCTCCCATGCCGGGACGGATTGTGGCATTGAACGTGAGAAAAGGTGATGCAGTTCGAGCAGGTCAAGTAGCCGTGATTTTAGAGGCCATGAAAATGGAAAACGAAATCCCGGTAGAAAACGATGGTACCATCGTCCAGGTCTATGTGGAGGAGAACGACACGGTCGATGTCGGTGATCCCCTTTTTGAAGTCGAAGAGATACGTTCCTAATGCAGAAGAGAATTCTTCTTTTTGTGGCAAGTCTTGTTGTTCTTGTCTTTGCTCTGCCCTTTGCCTTTGAGCGGGTAGCGAGGGAAAAGGCCGACAGTAACGTGCTTTTAGTGGTTGATTGGGATGACATAGAGTGGTTTGCCCGCACAAAAGGCACAGACCCCCTGTTCCTCGTCGAGGAACTCAAAAAAGAGGGTTTTACCACTCTTGGGGTGAGTGAGTGGTCCTTGAAGTCCTTGAAAAATCGAGGTGTTCTTGTTCCTGCGGCCCCTAAGGAGAGTGCTCCCCGTTACCTCCAGTACTTTGCCGTTTCCTCTCCTCGGGTTTTGAACACTTTGGTGCAACGCTTGCGAAAAGTGGGCAAGAGGGTAGAGATTTTCGATAACCTGGTAGGGGTGAGTCTTCTTCCCGAGGAAGAGGAAAAGATCGGTCTGGGATGGGACGAAGAGCTTCTTGAGGCTCTCAAAAGCAGAGGTTTCTCCCTCATTTTGAGACCCTATAATTATCTTGATATCTCTCAGGAGATACTTTCTGCTCTTCTTGAGGAAAAAGCCTGGTCCATGGGGGAAGGGGTCATCTGTTCGGGAGACAGTATTTTAGGTTATGGGGATTGGAATGCTCTAAAGGGCCTTGCCCAATTTCTCCGTGTCCACAAAATGTTTTTCGGCTATGTGGAGTTCGTAGGGCAAAAGGGGGAGGATGCCCTGGCCTCTTTTATCCCGGAGTGGACCGTCCGTGTGCACAGCATTCCTCCTGATGAGCTCAAGAACTATACTCCCTCTTCGGCTCGGGAGAGATTCATAAGGGCTCTGAGAGAGCGTTCCGTTCGAGTTCTGTATTTGCGGCTTTTTACTGAACCTTCTTTCCGGGGTTGGGAAAGAAATCTCGAGTACCTCAGGGCGCTTCGGAGAGACATTCTCTCTCAGGGAATGAGCTTTGGGGTACCCGCTCTTCCTCATGGTTCTTTTGCTCCACCTCTTTTTCTCCTTTGCATCTTTGCAATTGGCGCCGGCATCTTTTCCTTCTTTGTTCTCCGCAGCTTTTTCTCGTTACCCTCTTGGGTAGTTTTTATCCTTATAGCTCTCCTTCTTGGACTTTTAGCCTGGGATAGGCTGTGGGGTATGAAGATTCTGGGGTTGTGGATGGGGGTTTCTGCACCGACTCTTTCGGTTTTTCTCCTTATCGATGAATTTTCGAAAGGGAGAAGAGGATGGGGAATTGTTCTTGCTTTTCTCGTGTCCCTGGCCGGGGCGTTTGCAGTGGCACAAGGGTTGTATCACTGGCTTTTTGTCCTGCGTATTGAGCAGTACTTCGGAGTGAAGGTAACCCTTACTTTGCCCCTCCTTCTTGTTCTCCTTTACCTCTTTCGTCGTCGCTTCCTTGAAGGGAGTATCGCTGGAGTTCTCCTTGAGAACCTGCGAAGATTCGAGCTTTTAGTGTGTCTTTTTCTGGGAGTAGCCTTTATGCTCTACCTTACCCGCTCGGGGAACTTTCCTCTTCTGGGAGCAGGCGAGTTAGAGAGCAGAATGCGAGGGCTTTTGGAGCGGTTACTCTTTGCCCGTCCTCGGACCAAAGAATTCCTCATCGGGTACCCGGCCCTCTGGCTTTGTGCAAGTTTTAGCAGGAGACCCTTGCGCCCGGTTTACCGTCTCGTTCTCTGGCTTGGGGTAACGGTGGGCTTTGTGACCCTTCTCAACTCTTTCTGTCACCTCCACACTCCTCTTCTCTTTGTCCTTCTGCGCTTTGTGAATGCTTTGGCCTTGAGTTTCCCTGTTTTTGTGGTGTACTACCTCCTTATCCTCCTGGGGCTCTTTTTGTGGAAAACCGTCGGTCGATGGGGAGAGTAACCTCTGTTCCGGGAATACCTCTCTTCCTCTTCGGTTACTACGGTTTCGGGAATTGGGGGGATGAGTTGAGTCTTCTTGCTACCTTGAAAGTCCTCGAGGACATCGAGAGGAAGCTCTCCTCCCCCTTTTCCTATCGGGTACTTGTCGGGGATTCCCGTTTTCTCCCTCCACTTCCTGAAAGGGTGGAAGTGGTGAAGCGAACAGAAGTTTTCAGGCTTTTCCAGACTCTCTCTTGGGCAAAGTATGTTGTAGTGGGAGGAGGAAGCCTTCTTCAGGACACCACGAGTTTCCGTTCCCTTGCGTATTATGTTTCCCTCCTCTCTTTGGCTCGCTTCTTCGGGGGAAAAATACTTTTTTTCGGCTGTGGTCTCGGGCCTTTTAGACGTGGGGCGAGCGAACGCATTGCTCTCTCTCTGCTTCGTCGTTCTTCTCTTTTTCTGGCCCGGGATGAAGACACTCTCCTTTTTCTCAAGAGATTATCCCTTGCTATTCCTTCCGACCTCTCTGCCGATCCGGTTTTTCTCCTCTGGGAAGGGGAGACATCGAGAAGCGATTCCTCTCGTGTAGGAGTGTTCTTGAGAAAGCAAGCCTTAGAGAGAGAAAACGCACTTTTTGAGGCCCTTTTTAGACTCAAGAGGGAGGGATGGGATCTTGAGTTCGTGGCCTTCCATCGGGATGAGGACTGGGAAGTGACGGAGCGTTTAGCCCAAAGCCTCCAGTGTCCGGCAAGGTGTTTTTTCTCCCTCTCTGAAGTATTCCCGTATTTTCTGGAACTCTCTGGGGTTATAAGCATGCGATTGCACCCCCTCGTTGTGGCCACATCTTTGGGGGTGCCATGGCTCGCCTTTCGAGTCGACCCCAAAATCGTCTCTTTCAGTCGTCATTGGGGAGAGGAAAACCTTCTCTCTCTTGAAGAGTTGAGCCCTGTGGAGCTTTACCACTGTTGGCAGAAGTGTCTTCTTCTCCGGGAGAAGACCCTGGCTCTGCGAAGAGTTTTTTTGGCCAGAGCCCTTGAGGGGAAGGAAAGGCTTTTAGAGTTTCTGGCAGAATCTTTGGGGTGAGAGGGTGCGGGAAGTAAGTCTTTTGGGGTATTCCTTTTTTGGGGGGACCCTTGAGGAGCTTCTGGAAAGTATCGAAAAAACTATTGTTGAGGGAAAGAAACTTCACATTGTCACGGTCAATCCGGAGATGCTCGTCTTTCCCGACCCTCAATTTCGGAAGGTCCTTAGGGAAGCGGAAATCCGCCTGCCCGATGGTATCGGAGTGGTATGGGCGTCGCGGTTTTTGGGGTGTGGTACCCTTCACCGCCTAGCGGGAATCGAGGTTGCCGAGGCTTTAATGGAAAGAGGCAATGTTCGCGGCTGGTCTTTTTATTTCTTGGGAGCCAGGGAGGAGGTGGTGAAAGAGGCGGTTTCAAGGCTTCGCTACCGCTATCCTCACCTTCTTGTTTATGGCTTTCATCACGGATATTTCACGGAGGATGGGGAAGTTTTGGAGGACATACACAGGAAATGTCCCAATGTACTCTTTGTAGGTATGGGGGTACCCCGTCAAGAGATGTGGATTGCCCGTTACCGGGATACCCTTCCTGTATCCGTCTTTGTGGGAGTGGGAGGAAGTTTCGACGTGTGGGCGGGAGAGCTCAGGAGGGCTCCTACGGTGTTTCGCCGTCTGGGATTGGAGTGGTTGTGGAGAGTGCTGCAGGAGCCGAAGAGATTGCGCCGCGTTGTTCCGGCTTTCCTTCGCTTCGGTTTTGCTCTTCTTTCGGAGAAGTGGTGGAGGGGGTGATATAATACGGGATGAACAAGGGGGATTGAAATGGCGTTCTTAGAGTTTCGTGGTGTTTCGAAGGTATACCCCCCAGGTGTTCGGGCCCTTGAGGATGTGACCTTTTCAATAGGACGGGGAGAATTTGTCTTCATTCAGGGAGCTACAGGAGCAGGGAAGACCACCCTTTTTCGACTCATCACCCGGGAAGAGCAGCCCACAAAAGGAGAAGTGTGGTTCTTAGGAAGGCGTATTGACAACCTCGATCCCCATTTTGTTCCCTTTTTACGGCAACACCTGGGAGTGGTCTTCCAGGACCTTGAAATCATTCCTGACTGGACGGTGTATGAGCACCTTATGGCTCCTCTCTTAATACTTGGAATCAACGGCAGAGAGGCTACAAAAACGGTTCGGGAGATGCTTAAGACCCTTGGGCTGGAGAGAAAGAGCTGGTTTTGTGCCCGGTGGCTCTCGGGAGGGGAAAAACAGAAACTCTGTATTGGCAGGGCGCTGGTCCATCGGCCAAGGCTCATTTTAGCTGATGAACCAACAAGCGATTTAGACGAGGTTTCCTCAAAGAGTATACTTCAAACTCTCTGGGACTTTGCGCAGCGAGAGAAGGCTACAGTCATGGTAGCTACTCACAATCCTGCTCTTCTTGAACATTTCCCTTCAAGGGTCATATTCCTGGAACGGGGAAGGATTAAAGGGGACACAAAGGGAACCTGAAATGGGGCATGTTTCTCGATATCTTTTTCGGAAACCTGGTCTTTTTGTGCTTGCCTTTCTGGGCATCTTTCTCTCTCAGCTTCTTTTGAATGTAGTGACCTTTACTTATGTGGAGACGGTGAAACTCAGAGGGAGCTGGCGAGAACGATTTGTGGTGCGGGCCTTTTTTCGGGGAACCTTGTCTTCAGAGTCTATGGACGGAGTGCGTCTTTCCCTTGCGACTCATCCCTTGGTGGAGCGAGTAGTTTTTGTTTCGCCTGAGGAAGCGAAAGAACGCCTTCAGAATCGTCTCGGGCTTGGGGAAGAAGAGTTTCCCGAAACCTTGCTTCCTGCCTCTCTGGAGATCTACCTTAAGAACATTGAGGACCTTCCTGATTTTGTGAGGGAGCTTCAAAAAAACGATGCCTTTGAGGAAGTCCTCTATGGAGGGAGAGAGGTGGAAAGCTTTCTTCGCCTTTTGCGGCTTCTTACTGGAGTGGGTGGGGTATTTCTCCTTTTTGTGTTGGGGTTTGCTGTGTTTGTTGTGGTGGTGGTTACCGCCTTTGGGGTTCGCCTGCGGAGTAGAGAGGTTCGTGTTCTCTCCTTAGTAGGGGCAACAGAGGGGTTTTCTCGAGCCCCCTTTCTCTGGGAGGGTTTTCTCTCGGGCCTTTGCGGTGGAATCGGTGCTTTTGTGGTGAGCGTTCTTTTTCTTGCCGCCTTTCTGCGCCTTGTGGAAGGTGCTTTTCCCGGCTTTGTTCGGGTGAACTTGGAGGAGGTCTTGCTCCCCCTTTTTCTTCTTGACCTTACGGGGGGGTGTGGAGTGGGAATCCTGGGAGCTTCTCTAGGATTCTGGAAGGCACGGAGGGAGACCTAATGAAGTGGTGGGGAATCTCTTTAGTGCTTTTTCTTGTTTTTTTCTTTTGGCCAATCCTTTGGGCTCAGGACCCTCTTGAGGAAGAGATTGCCTTGCAGACACAGAAGCTTGAAGAACTCAAGAGGGAACAAGCTCGCCTTGAGGGGGAACTCAAGCGTATCCTCTCGAGCGAAAAGGACCTTACCGGGGAATTGGCAAAAATTGAGCAACAAATAGCAAGTCTTGAGAAGGATATCGCTCAATCCCGGGAAAAGATTCTTACTCTGGAACGGCAAAGGAAAAATCTTCAGAAGGAAGCGGAAAAGCTTTCTTGGATTATCAACAAAGAACAAGAGTGCCAGGAGAAAATACTCAAAAGGGCGTACACGACTGATAGTGGAGACGGACGCCTTGAAGGCCTTCTTTTTGGAGTTCCCCAGAGTGAAAAGGAAAGTGTGGATTTTCTCACCGCGGAGTGCCTCCGCTCTAAGAGCGTAAAGATTCGGGAAGCCTTGGAGAGAGAGGGTACTCTCAAAGGGAAACTCAAGGAAATTGAGCAGCGCATAAAGCTTGAGGTGGTGCTCAAAGAAAAACTCCTTGTAGAAAACAAGCGCCTGGCAGAGCTTAGAAAGGCCCGAGAAGAAATGCTCAGGCGCCTCGGCCAGGACAGGGCTCGCTTTGAGAAAAGTCGCCAAGAACTGACCCAAGCACAACGCAGTCTTGAGAGTACCATCGCCAAACTCCGGGAGGAACTTCAGAAAAAACGCATCCCCTCCCCTTCTTTTCAGCCGGTAAAGCGGGGCAGGTTCTTCTGGCCGGTTCAGGGGGGTACAGTCTTTCGAGAATTTGGAGAACGTAAGGACCCTCGTTACGGCATCACCTTTTACAACCCTGGTATTGACATTGCCTGTCCTGTAGGGACAGCAGTCTTTGCTGCTGGTGACGGAGTAGTGATTTTGGCAAGTACCATTCGGGGATATGGGAAAACGATCATCATTGACCATGGGAACGATGTGATTACCGTGTACGCGCATTTGGGAGAAATCCGGGTAAAGCCGGGAGAAGAAGTACGGGGTGGACAAACCATTGCTCTGAGTGGAGACTCTGGTCTTGCAGACCGACCAATGGTACACTTTGAGGTACGAGTGGGCACAAGCGCTCGGGAGGAGAACCCCCTCCTGTGGCTTCGCTGAATTCGAGGTGAAAGAGTGTGAGAGAAAGAAAAAAGTGGTTACACATTGTTGTGGGAGGAGTTATTCTTTGCGGAATACTTTTCTTTTTAGTACAGAGGGAGTTTTCCGCTTTTGGGTTGGGAAAGAATGGAGGTTTCGAAAACTGGGAACCACTCTTTGAGACCATTTCTCTGATTCGGGAGAAGTTCTACTCAGAAAAGCCTCTTGATGAAGAGGCCCTTCTTGAGGAAGCGATCCGGGGAGTGCTTCGGGCACTGCCAGACCCTTACGCCCGCTATCTCAACCCCGAGGATTACAAAATTGAGACCAGCGACACCATCGAGGGAGAGTTCTCAGGAGTTGGCATCGTCATCGCCATCCAGGACGAAAAATTGACCGTCATTTCACCCATTGAGGGTTCCCCGGCAGACCGTGCTGGGGTTAAGGCAGGAGATGTGATTGTGGCCATTGATGGAGAAGCCACTTCAGGTATGTCTCTTGACCAGGCGGTGCGAAAGATGCGGGGTGCAAAAGGCACGAAGGTGATCCTCACTCTCAGTCGGGAGGGAGCTCCAGAAAGCTTTACAGTAGAGATTATCCGGGACATCGTGAAGATTCAGAGCGTGAGCTATGAGCTTTTGCCGGAAAGAGTCGGTCTTGTGCGTATTTCCGAATTCCATGGAAGAACGGGAGAGGAAGTGCGAAAGGCCATCAACGATTTACTCGCCCAGGGAGTCCTGGGATTTGTCTTCGATTTGCGGAACAACCCTGGAGGACTCCTTTCGGCCGCCCTTCTGACCTCTGGGCTTTTTGTTCCTTACGGGGAGGAACTTCTCATCGTCGAGGACCGGGACGGCAAAAGGGAAACGGTGACGAATTTTGTACATCCTATTGTGGAAGCCCCCATGGTGGTTCTCGTCAATCGGGGGACAGCAAGTGGAGCGGAAATCCTTGCCGGTATCTTGCGTCTCGGTGCTCATGCCGTCCTTGTGGGTGAGAAGACTTTTGGAAAGGGAGTTATTCAGGAAATTTCCCCTCTTCCTCACGGTGGAGGAGTGGTTTTCACCGTTTCCAAGTACTACCTTGCTGATGGAACAGACATAAACGGTCGGGGTATCGTCCCCGATGTGGTAGTGGGCAACGAGGACGAACAACTTGCGAAAGGCATAGAGGAGCTCAAAAAGCTCTTCAGACAAAATGCGTTGGTCTCGTAGTATTGTTCCCTTGATCCTTATTTTCTTCATCGGGTGGGGGGTAGTGCTCTTTGCTCTGGGGATTGAAAGAGAGCTTGCCAGAGAGGGGCGTTTGCTCCTTTTGCAGACCTTCTCGTTCCTTAGGAGTGAAGAATGGCTTGTTCTCCTGGTCCTCCAAACCGTCAAAGAACACGCCTCTTCTTTCTCTATCCTTTCCCATCCCTCGCACGAAAGGCCGTACTTTGAAATCGAGGTCCTCTTTCGAGGAAGAAAAGAAAAAGAGCGTTTTTTCGCCAGCATGGCAGCGTTCGTTGCCCCTTTTCGCCTCTTTGGCCTTCGGGAGAAGTATTCTGAGGAGGATCTCTACAGCCTCTTTTGGGGAGATAGAGAATGGTTCCGTTTCTTTCTTCGGGAACAACCGAGACACCTGATAGCTATTGTTATCGATGATATAGGATACAACCACTCCATGGCAGAAAAGTTTCTTGCCCTCCCCGTAAAGCTCAATGTAGCCATTTTCCCTCATCTTTCGCAAAGTCCTTCCCTGGCTCGTTTGGCCAGAGCACAGGGCAAAGAAGTGCTCGTCCACCTTCCCATGGAGGCAGTTGACCCCCAGGAGAACTCGGGAGAGCACTTCCTCTTACGCCACAATGCCTCGGAGGACACGGCAAGGCACATGCTTGAGGAGGCTCTGCGGTGCATTCCCCAAGCTCGGGGTTTCAACAACCACAAGGGGTCCTTGGCCACACAGAACGATCGTCTCATGCGGTGGTGTGCTCTGTTCTTGAGGGAAAAAGGCCTGTATTTCCTGGACAGTCTCACCACCCCCCGTTCTTCAGCCTGTCGGGTAATGCGTGAGAGTGGTGTTCCAGCCTTGCAGCGGGACGTTTTCTTAGACGGCGAGGCTTCTGTGGAGTACGTACTGGCAAGGCTTTATGAGACGTGTGCCTTGGCCCGTAAGAGAGGGTTTGCAGTCGCCATTGGTCACCCCAGAGAGGCGACCTATGAGGCTCTCCGGCGATTCATTCATGAACTTCCTGAGGACTGCGAACTTGCCTTTCTCTCTGAGATCATCGATGAAAGGGGTCGATGAAGATGCCGTTTGTCGACAACAGGCAGTGCTTTTTTTGTGGGGAGCGGAATCCTTATGGATTGGCCCTGCGTTTCACCCAAAACGGTGAGTGGACAGAGACAGACGTCCAGGTTCCCTGGTATCTCCAAGGGTTTGAGGGAGTGACTCATGGGGGTATTGTAGCATCTTTGCTTGATGAGGTTATGTCCCATAGTGTGAAGAGGGCAGGCATTTTTGCGGTAACCGGGACACTTGAGGTGCGGTACCAGAAGCCCTGCCCCACGGAGCGATTGCTTCGAGTGCGGGGGAAGATTAAGGGGAAGCAAGGGAGAATCGTTGAAGCCTGGGGAGAAATCCTCTATGATGGAGAAAGAGTGGCTGAAGGAAAGGGTATTTTTGTCATTCTCGAGGGAGTGAGCGGTAATGGGTGAAACTGTTCGAGTGCGTTTTGCTCCCAGTCCCACTGGTTTTCTGCACCTGGGAGGAGCACGAACGGCACTCTTTAACTGGGCCTTTGCCCGCAAACATGGGGGTATTTTCATTCTGCGCATCGAGGATACCGACCTTACCCGCTCAACGGAAGAGTCGGTCCAGGTGATTCTTGAAAGTCTTAAGTGGCTTGGCTTCTTTTGGGATGAGGGTCCAGAGGTTGGGGGATCTTATGGTCCGTACTTTCAGAGTCGGCGCTTACATCTCTACCGTCAGGAGGCAGAAAGGCTTCTTAAAGAAGGTCTGGCCTATGAGTGTTTCTGCACTCCCGAGGAACTTAAGGAAAGGAAAGAAAAGGCTCTCACTGAAGGAAAGAGCTGGAGGTATGACCGGCGTTGCCTTGCTTTGAGTGAGAAGGAGAAAGGAGTTTTTCGGGTTGAAGGGAGGAAGCCGGTACTTCGTTTCCGCATTCCGGAGGGAACGACCACCTTCATCGACATGTTGCGGGGAGAGGTAACCTTTGAAAACGAGGAACTGGACGATTTTGTCATTATGAAATCCGATGGCATGCCCACCTATAATTTTGCCTGTGTGGTAGACGATGCCTTCATGCGTATCACCCATGTCATCCGGGGAGACGACCACATCTCGAACACCCCTCGCCAGGTACTCCTCTACAAAGCCCTGGGATTTTCTTGTCCTGAATTTGCCCACATTCCCATGATTTTGGGAAAGGACCGAACCCGCTTGAGTAAGCGCCATGGTTCACCTTCTGTTACCTATTACCGGGACATGGGGTATCTCCCGGAGGCCATGGTGAACTACCTCGCTCGCCTGAGCTGGGCCACCGGAGAGGAGGAGAAAGAAATTTTCACCCGGGAAGAGATCGTTGAACGTTTTTCTCTAGAGCAGGTAACGAAACACGCTGCAGTGTTTGATCTCGATAAGCTCAACTGGATGAACGGAGTATATCTGCGGTCTACAGACGATGAACGCCTGGCCGGAATTCTCATCGATGTTCTGGAGAAAAATGGGAGAATCCTTAGAGAGGAAGTCACTCCGGGATTTTTCGAGTATTGCAAAAAGGTCATGCAGCTCATGAAGGAACGTATTCACTATGTGGCGCAGGTCCTTGAAGACGCGGAGTACTTCTTTGTGGAGAACTACGAGTACGATCCTCAGGCAGTGGAGAGTGTCCTTTTCCAAGGAAGGGTAAAGGATTTCCTCACCTGGTCCTACGAGCTTCTGATGGGCCTTGAAGATTTCGAGGTGAAAACTCTTGAAGCGGCAATCCGAAGAGAAGCAGAGCGTCGAGGAATCAAGGCAGCACAATTCATTCACCCTCTTCGGGTGGCTGTATCAGGTAAGAAGGTTGGCCCGGGGCTTTTTGAGCTCTTGAGTGTCCTTGGGAGGGATAGGGTTCTTGCCCGGATAAAAAGAACTCTGGGATTCCTCGAGAAGACAAAGTAGACTCTACTTTGTCCTTGGATCGGGTAGCCCTGTCCGCCGGCGGTCGAAGAAGATGGCATATTGCTTTGAGGACAGGTTTTGCCCGTCCTGTACTGTTTTGGCAAACATCTTTCTCCTTTTCTTTAAGAGGATATAATAGGAAAAAGACGCTTTGGGGGTTGAGATGGCAGAGGAACTCTTTCTTGCAGCGGATCTGGGGACTTCTTCTTTGAAAGTTTGCGTTTTTGATTTTTCGGGGAACGTACTGTTTTCTACCAAAAGAGAGTATCCTACCCTTTCTCCTTCCCCTGGCTTTGCCGAGCAAGACCCGGAAGACATCATTTCTGCTCTGGTAGATGCCGTCAAAGAGGCTACGTCCTCTTTTTGCCCTTCTTCTTTTTCCGCTCTTACCTTTGACACCATGCTCCATAGTTTTCTTTTGGTGGATGGGGAGGGGAGACCCCTTGCACCCCTGTGGAATTGGATGGATACCAGGTCTTTCAGAGAAATGGAAGAATTCCGAAAGGTTTACGACTCTCAGAATATCTACTGTTTGACTGCCACACCACTGCACACCATTTATCATCTCCCCCGCATCCTCTGGGTCCAGAAGCACAAAAGGGACCTCTGGGAAAGGACACACAAAATTCTGGGTATAAAGGATTGGGTTCTCTGGCGCCTCACAGGGGAGCTTTTTTCAGATTATTCCACTGCTTCGGGGACCGGACTTCTGGAGCTTGAGAGGAAAGAATGGAGTGAAGCGGTATGTAGTCTCTTGGGGTGTCCCCTGAAACTTCTCCCTCCTCTCTGTGAACCAGATTTTGTTGCTCCCCTTACCGGAAGAGATTTTTCTGAAGCCACAGGACTCCCCCTGGGAATTCCGGTAGTGTGGGGTGGAGGGGATGGTCCCTTCGCCAATCTGGGAGAGGGGTGCTTCCGGGAGGGGGAAATGGTCATAAGCGTCGGTTCTTCAGGTGCAGTGCGTATGTGTGCTCGAAAACCGGTCGTCGACCCCAGGAAACGTGCCTGGTGTTACTACCTTGCCTCGAACGTCTGGGTAGGAGGAGGAGCCATCAACAATGGTGGTATCGTGTTCTCCTGGATGAGAGACCTTGTGAAGGAGAAAGAGGTGGCCCTTGACCTTTTCCGCCGCCGTCCCCTTTTGATTCCTTTCCTCACCGGGGAACGAAGTCCCTACTGGGACCCCTACGCTCGGGGTATTCTCTTTGGTCTTTCTTTTTTCCACACCCCTGAGGCCTTTCTCCAGGCGGCGTATGAGAGCGTGGCTTTCTCAATCCGCGCCGTTTTTGAGATGCTTGTCGGGGTTATGGGTTTGCCAAAGAAGGTTATCATCGGGGGAGGGTTTGCCCTTTCTGAAGCCGGGAAAAGAGTCCTTTCAAATGTTCTCGGTGTTCCCCTTGGGGTGAGTACCTATCCTTCCTCTTCGGCGAAAGGAGCCTTCTTTGTAGCCCTCAAAGCGATGGGACACATTCGTTCCTTTGAAGAATTGCCTCCTTCGCTTTTCCCCACTGAGGGCCCCATTGTGCCTGAAAAAGAGGCTCGAGATTTCTACGAACAGCTTTTCCACTTCTGGGAAAAGGTATACGAGACGAATGCGTCTCTCTTTCAGGAGTTTGTGGGATTCAACCTTGCCTGAGGGGAAATCCCCTCAGGCATTCTTGCGGACAAATTCTTTCATGAAGTCCACGAGGGTCTCCACTGCCTCCACCGTTACGGCGTTGTATAGGGAAGCTCGACATCCACCGACCGAACGGTGCCCTTTCAGACCTACCAGCCCTTCTTTCTCTGCTTCCTTGACGAATTTCTCTTCAAGTTCTGGATTAGGGAGGCGGAAGACGACGTTCATGAGCGAACGGTCTTCAGGTACAACAGGACTCGTGTAGAAGTCCTGGCTGTCGATGTAGTCATAGAGGATCTTTGCCTTCTTGCGGTTGATGGCCTCCATGTTCTCAAGACCCCCGATGGTTTCCTCAAGCCACTCCATCACGAGGTCTACGATGTAGACTGCAAAGCAGGGGGGCGTATTGTATAGGGAGTTTGATTCCACAAAGGTCAGGTAGTTGAGCATGGTAGGAAGATTTTTGGGAGTTCGGGGGAACATATCTTCGCGGATTATGACAACAGTCACCCCGGCCGGACCGGCATTTTTCTGTGCCCCGGCGTAGATGAGCCCAAAAAGATCCGGGTCGAAGACCCGGCTGAAGATATCTGAGGACATGTCGCTCACAAGCGGTATACCCTGAGCGTCTGGGAAGCTCTGCCATTGGGTTCCTTCAATAGTATTATTCGAAGTAAAGTGAAGGTACGAGAAGTTTTCGTCAAGGACAAAGTCCTTCGGAATATAGGTGTAGTTTTTGTCTGCGGATGAGGCGAGAACCTTCACGTCTTTTCCCAGAATCTGTGCTTCCTTAATCGCTTTAGAGGCCCAATATCCAGTATCAACGTATCCTACTGATTTCCTCTCAAGAGCAAGGTTCATTGGAACCATGGCAAACTGCAGGCTTGCCCCACCCTGGAGGAAAATCACGTGGAAATGCTCATCGAGTTTCAAGAGCCGTTTTACCCGTGTTACCGCATCGTTGAGAATATTCTCAAAGGACTTTGAGCGGTGACTCATCTCAAGGATAGACATTCCCGTTTCGCGAAAATTGAGCATTTCATCCCGTACACGCTCGAGAACTGGGAGAGGCAGGGCTGCTGGACCAGGGTT